>JAHDFM010000007.1:0-19582 GCA_020628165.1 Bdellovibrionales bacterium
CTTAAATAATCAGCAAAGACTATTTTTTTTCCACTTTCTAACTTGAGAGGTTTTGGAACCTCTATAGCCTTAGATTGAAAAGTCATTAAAAGTGATACCAATAGGATCAATCTTAGAAAGATATGAGTTATTGAATTTGAATCTAAAGTTTTAAAGATATTTTGCATACCGCTTTATAATTTCACCAAAGCTGTGCAATACCAATATAGAATGTGGTCATTGACATTTTGTGTCGACACCCTTCCATTTTGCTTTAGCTCATTTTTCTATATTTTTGTGGAATATTTATAATTAGGACTATAAAAAAACCCCATCTTTTTAGAATGGGGTTTTATGTTTAATTCATTTCATTTTTTAAGCTGGTAATTTTTTTAGCCAACATCTTCAAATTCGTCGTCGGCAGTTCCTAGACTGAATTTTTCAACTCGGTAGCGCATCGAGCGAAAAGAAATATTTAATAACTTTGCAGCTCTTTTTTTAACACCGTCAGCCGCGTGAATGGCTTTGATCAAGAGCTCTTTTTCTATTTGGCCCATAATCTTATCTAAATCAATGCCATCATCGCCGATCTCGATCTCATGACTGGATGCTAGTTTACGCCCTGTCGTTGTGTTTACAAACGGAGGTAAGCTTTCTGGCAAAATAACTCCGCCTGCCTCTAAGGCCACCGTTCTTTCAATAATATTTTCAAGTTCACGCACATTACCTGGATAGTTATATTTTTTAAGTATGATCATGGCCTCATCAGAAATAGAGGTCACTGATTTGCCCAGCTTATTATTGCACTTTTCTAAAAAGTGTTTAGCTAAGATATCGATGTCATCACCTCTTTCTCTCAAGGCAGGTGATTTAATATTGATAACATTCAATCTGTAGTATAAATCTTGCCTGAAAGTTCCTTCGTGCACCATTTTTTGTAAGTCTCTGTTAGTTGCAGCGATGATTCTAACTTCAATATCAGTGTCTTCAATGCCACCTACTCGACGAATTTTACGTTCTTGAATGGCACGTAATAATTTCACTTGAATAGACATTGGCAGTTCACCGATCTCATCCAAAAAGAGAGTGCCACCGTTGGCTGCTTCAAATAGACCCGTTTTGTCAGAGACTGCCCCTGTGAAGGAGCCTTTCTTGTGACCGAACATTTCTGATTCCATCAAAGATTCTGGAATAGCACCACAGTTCACCGGTACAAACGGATTGTCTTTCAATGGCCCATTGAAGTGGATGGCTTTAGCAACCATCTCTTTACCGGTCCCACTTTCACCCGTTACTAAAATATTTGTTGGGGCTTGTGACACGCGCTTAATCATATCAAACACTTTGTGCATGATTTCTGAATTACCAACTAAATTTTGAAAACTATATTCTTGGTTTAAAACTCTTTTTAACTGCCTAACTTCTACTTCTAAGTTTTTGCTCTTAAGAGCGTTGGCAATATTGATTCTTACTTCATCAATTTTAAAAGGCTTTGTGATATAATCATAAGCACCCACTTTCATGGCTTCAACAGCTGTTTCCGTTGTGCCAAAAGCAGTGATCATCATAAATAACATACTAGGATCATTTTCTTTTACTTTTTTTAAGAACTCCATTCCTGTTAGGTTTGGCATTTGTAAATCTGAAATGATCAAATCAAAACTTTTTTTCTTTGTGAGGTCCAGACCCTTCTGCCCGTCTTCTGCAGTGGTCACTTCATAACCTTCCTTCTTCAGCATTATTTCAAGAAACTCTCTGATAGATTCTTCATCATCAACAACAAGTATTCTTGGCTTCATACACTCTCCTTTGGTCGAACATAACCTCAGTTTTACATTTCTAACTTAGGCATTTCTTTTCAAATTTTATAAACATATATCGGCGTTTGTGTTTGCTTCATTAAACCTAAAAGGCTTTAATTTAGTAATATTTTAAGCAATCTTAACGGCCCTGGCCTCTTCTGGCTTTAAGTCTCCCTTACCTGGAAATTCAATGGTGAATTTTGTTCCCTCGCCCACTTTACTTTCTACAAAAACTTTAGCTTGGTGGTTTTCAAGTATTTTATGAGTGATCGCTAGACCAAGGCCTGTGCCTTTGGCTTTTGTTGTATGAAAGGGTTCAAAGATTTTATTGAGAGTTTCTGGTTTTATACCATTGCCCGTATCAGAAATTTGCAACACCACTTTGTCTTCTTCGTTGTGAGTACTGATGGAAAGCTTTGCAAGCTCAGCCTTATCCATGGCTTGATAGGCATTGATGATAATATTTAGTAATGCTTGTTTTAACTTTGGGTAGTCAGCATGAATAAAACGCGTTGAGATCATATTCGTCTCTAGGCTGACATCTTGCCTCAGTTGTTTGTTGAATTTGACCATATTCAAAATTTCTTGAACTAAAACATTTAAATCAACGGGCTCTTCATTGACTTTGTCAGGGCGAACAAACTCTAAGAACTCAGTGATAAGGTTATTCAATCGATCTATTTCTTTGATGATAATTTTAAATAACTTTGTGTTTTCAGGGTCGTTTGAAGTTGACTCTAACAGCTGCACACTGCCGCTGATGCTGGCTAAAGGGTTTCTAATTTCGTGGGCGATACCAGCTGCTAATTGACCAACAGCTGCCATCTTATCTTGTTGCCTTGCTGCGTATTCAAGCTTCTTTATCTTGGTCAAATCTTGCAATAAAAAGATCTCACCTTTTTTGATGCCTCGATCGTCAAACAAAGATGACTGTATGGCTTCAATGATTCTTTTTTCACCATTGTTATCTTCAGAGAGTTCATAGCGTCCTTTGTCATTCACACGCTTAGTGTTGATATTTAAAACATCACTGATGTTTTTACCAATATCAATGCTTTTAAAAAGATCTTTTGCGCTGTGGTTGAAGGTAAGAATCTGATCTTCATTATCTGTAGTGATAATTCCCGATGAGATATTTTCAATGATTAATGAATTCAAGTTTTTGATCTCTGTGATCTCACTGCTTTGCACACTGATCTTTTGACTTAACTCAGACAAATGTTTGGATAAACTGACTGACAGATACGCCGTCAGCACAAACGAGAAATTATTCATCAGATAGCTCAACGCAGGTGTCATTGGATCAAAAGCGATGAGGTTCACATTAAACAGCAAACAAGTGAGAGCAGCGACAAATAAGGATTGTTCAAGGCTTAGTAAAAGCCCAGCAAAAATAATCACTCCTAAATAAATAAAGACAAACTGAGATGGTGAATAATGTGACATTTGTATAAATAAAAAGACAGTCACAACATCTGTTACTGACAGATATGTTTTATACAAAAAGTTTGTATGTAGCTTTTTCCAACTCAAAAATACAAAGGCTGAGTTAAAAAATATAAAGCTGAGTGCCCCGTAGGCATACATGTTAAAATCAGAGTTGATAAAATGACTGTTTGTCGTTTGTAATAAACTAAAGAACAAATATAAAAATACAAAAAACCCAAGGCGAGCTATGTAGGTGTAAAAGTACTTACCCTCTTGGCCTTGTGGAGTGTGAAATTCAGTTTGATTCTTAATCACTTTTAAATGTTGCAATATTACCCCGAAACTGTATTAGCCATATTGAAGACAGGAAGGTACATTGCCACCACAAGAATCGCGATGATCCCACCTAAAAAAACCATCATAAATGGTTCAATGAGACTCGTCAGTGTGTCAGCAGCTGTCTCCACCTCTTCTTCATAAAAATCAGCAATTTTATTTAACATGATATCTAAATTCCCAGACTCTTCACCAATGCCAATCATCTGTGAGACCATTTCAGGAATGAGTTTGGAGTTTTTTAAAGGCTCTGAGAAAGTTTTACCTTGAATGATGGATTCTTTTGTTATGATAAGAACGCGTTCGATTTCAAAGTTACCGGCTGTCACAGACGCAATGTCTAAAGCATCTGCTAGTCGCACCCCTGCTGTGATCAGAATAGCCAGAGTTCTTGTAAATCTGGCCACACATGATTTTAAAACTAGCGATCCCATCAAAGGCACTTTCAAAATGATGGAATCAAAGTTTCTTTTTCCTTCTTTTGTGCTGAAGTATGATTTAAGAATGAGAGGAATACCAATGAACACTGAAAAAACTAAATACCAATATTTAATAAAGCCATCACTCAGTAGAACGACAATTTGAGTGAGTTTTGGCAGCTCTTGCCCTGATGACTCAAACATTTCTGTGAAAGCTGGAATCACGAAAATCATAATTGCTGAAATCACTATTCCAGACACAACTAAAATAACAGCCGGGTAAACCAAAGCTCCTTTCACTTTACCAGCTAATTTATTGGCCTTCTCTATGTACTCAGCTAATCGATTTAATACCAAGTCAAGAGATCCACTGGTCTCCCCAGCTGCCACCAGTTGCGTGTAGATTTTGTCAAAGATAGTTGGATAGTCTTCCATAGCACCGCTAAGGGTTTTACCTTGCTCTAGCTTTTCTAAAATATCTTCAATGGCTTCATATAAAACGGGATTGCCTCCACCGCCACGGTTAAGTGCTTGCAGCCCTTGCACGATCGGAACACCTGCGCCTGTGAGCACGGCAAACTGCCTTGTGAATGTTTGAAGCTCTTTAGGTTTGATTTTTTTAGATTTTTTTTTAGCTGAAATACTAACTTGGCTCTTTAGGCGCACGTTAATGGGAACAAGTTGACTCGTTCTTAATTTAACTTTGGCCTCTAGCATGTTTTCAGCAGTCACCGTACCACGCCTAAGCATACCATCTGAGGATCGTGCTTCAAAAACAAAAACAGGCATTAGATTCCCGCCTTCTTCAACATATTGTCGAGCTCTTCAGGATCTGGTGAGTACAAGAAGGCCTCTTTAAGATCAACCTTACGCTTTAAAATTAAAGACATTAGCGAGTTGTTCATGGTGACCATTCCAGACTTTTCACGTCCTGTTTGCATCACGCTGTAAATTTGATAAATTTTATCTTCACGAATTAAATTGCGCACGGCTGTGTTCACTTGTAAAAACTCACAAGCAGCTGTCAAATTGCCTTTAATCCCTGGCAACAACCTTTGGCTAACAACGGCATTCAAGCATTGAGCCAATAAGACCCGCACATGGCTTTTTTCTTCACCGCTAAAGATATTCACCATTCTATGGACAGCTTCTGGAGCAGAGTTCGTATGCAACGTTGCAAATACTAAATGGCCCGTTTCTGCAAGCTTCAGGGCATACTCAACAGTTTCTCTATCTCGCAACTCACCAATCAAACAAACATCGGGATCCTGCCTTAACAGTTGTCTTGCTGCAATTTCAAAGTTATCGGTATCTAAGCCAATCTCTCTCTGGTTAACGATGCATTTGCCATGACTGTAAATGTATTCGATAGGATCTTCAACAGTCACAATGTGGCCCTTACGAATCATATTAATTTCATTAATTAAAGAAGCTATGGTTGTTGTTTTACCACTTCCTGTAGGACCACAGACTAAAACTAAACCATGTGGGTAGTTAATGATACTCGCAACGATGTCAGGAAGCCCTAATGAACTAAAGGTTGGAATTTTTAAATTAATGCGACGAAATGCACAGGCAATTGAACCTTTTTGATAATAGTAGTTCGCGCGAAAACGAGACACTTTTTTAATTGAAAAAGCAAAGTCCAATTCTTTTTTTTGTTCAAATATTTTTTTTTGATAGTCGGTGATCACGGAGTAAGCGAGATTCTTGACATCTTGTGCGCTTAAGGCAGAAGACTTTACTCTGACCAGTTTTCCGTTGATGCGCAACACGGGAGCTGAACCTTGTGTTAAATGCAAATCACTGGCTTCTTCTTGAACACAAGACTTCAACAACTGCTGCAAACTGATCATAGATTGTCCTTAACTGTGGTATTTAAAACTTCTTCAACGGAGACAAGCCCTTGCTTCATGGCTTTGAGAGCATTCATTCTCAAGGTTTTCATTTTGTTTTGATGGACGGCTATTTTTTTAATGTCTTGGGCTGTTTTGCCTTTTAAAATAGCTTCCGTGATATTTTCATAAAATTTAAAAACTTCAAAAACTGGTCGTCGTCCTTGTGTTCCCGTACCGTTACAGTATGTGCAACCACTGGAGCGTTTGATAGTTTCGTAAGAGTCTACATCTTCCTCAGAAACACCAAGATCAATCAAAACACTTTTTTCAGGGGTATAATCTTCTGAACAGTTTTTACAAATTACTTTCATAAGCCTTTGCGCCACAACCACACTGGTCGCTTCTGCCACCATAAACGGAGGTAAACCCATATTTAATAAACGCATGATGGTCGAGACGGCGTCATTGGTGTGTAATGTGCTCACTACCATGTGACCGGTAGAAGCCGCTTTGTAAGCGATCTTTCCCGTTTCCATATCACGAATCTCACCCACCATAATGATTTCTGGATCTTGTCGTAAAAAGGCTCGTAATGTTGAAGGAAAATCAAAGCCAATCTCTGAGTTGATCTGAACCTGATTGATTCCATCTAGGTTAAATTCCACTGGGTCTTCAGCAGTCGAAATATTTCTTTTGGAGGTATTAAGCTCTGATAAGGCAGAATAAATCGTAGTCGTTTTACCACTCCCCGTCGGGCCTGTAATAAGAACCATTCCTTGAGGTGCGTAAATCGCTTCGGTGAATATTTTAAACTCTTCCGGACTAAACCCAAGTTTCTCTAAATCCATTTCAAGGTTTGATTTATCTAAAACACGCAGTACCACTTTTTCGCCAAAAATCATCGGCAAAGAATTCACACGAAAATCAATGCTACCACCGCTTTTCATTTTCACTTTTAAACGACCATCCTGTGGCAAACGTCTTTCTGAGATATCCATTTTACAGAGGACTTTAATACGAGAGACTATTGCTGAAGCCACCGCTGGCGGTGGTTCTTGTCGCTCAATAAGGACACCGTTAATGCGAAAGCGGATACGCAATCTTTTTTCGTAGGGCTCAATATGAATATCAGACGCTTTTGATTTGATCGCTTCAGTGAGCATCGCGTTCACGTATTTAATGATCGGGCCAGCGTCTTGGCCTTGAGTGCCATCAATGGCCTCAACTTCTGGCTCTACGTTTGGATCGACTTCCTCATCTAAGTCACGAACCAAGCGGTCCATACGGTTAGAGCTTTCATAATAACTTTCAATGGCGTTTTGAATGGAGGCTTCACTAGTGACAACCACTTCAATTTTGCAACGGGTGATGAGAGTGAGATCTTCTTTCACGTACATGTTTCTTGGGTCAGAAAATGCAACAACAAGAGTGCGGTCCACCTTCTGCACAGGAAAGACCATGTATTTTTCACAGATTCTTTTTGGCACGAGCTTGATCAATTCAGGATCAACGTCGAAGACACTTAAATCAATGCTTGGCAGGCCATGCTCTTTTGCAAGGAATTCAGATAGATCATTTTCTTTGACAAATCCCTTGCGTACAAGGGCCGTCATCAAACGACCACCTTCTGATTTTTGAGTTTTTTTGGCTTCTTGCAACTCTTCAAAACTGATTAGGTTTTCTTTTACTAGAAGTTCGCCAAGTCCTTTTTTTGCTGCCAAAGAATTCTCCTTAATTCTTTACCTTTTAATAATACTATAAGTTACTACTTGGTGACAATTTTTGTAACTAGACGATGGTCTGATTTTATCTGTTAAAAGTTTGTTTACTTATACAATGGTCTAGAGATGAAACTTTCTAAATGAAATAAAGATCCGTCATCCTAAGCGAAGGACCTTTTGCTGTTAGGTGTTCTTTCTTACAAAAAGAATATCGTCTTGAATTTGTTTTTTTAAGGCATCAATGTTTGCAAACTTTTTTTCAGGCCTCACAAATTGAACAAACTCAACGACAACAGGTTTGCCGTAAACATCTTGATCAAAATTTAATAAGTGAACTTCTAGAACCGGTTGCTTTTCATTCTTAATAGAAGGCGCAACTCCAAAGTTGGCAACACCTTCAATCACTTCAGCTTTAATTTTAACTTTTGTGGCGTAAACACCCTTAGGCAAAAATAGTTCTTTTTCAGTTTTCACATTTATAGTTGGAAAGCCTAGGCTTGCGCCCTTATTTTCCCCATGCACAACAACACCTTTGGCGGTGAAGTTTTCACCTAACATGGTTTTAGCTTTTGGTAATTCACCAAGCCCAAGAAAATTTCTAATATTACTGCTCGATACAGTTTTGTTCTCAAGAGTCAGTTCAGAAACTTGAATGACACTAAACCCTTTTTCTTCGCCCATCTTTTTTAGAAAATCAAAATCACCCTGTTTGTTATTTCCAAACTTAAAGTCATAACCAATGATCAGGCACTTAAGATTCATATAACTTAAAATCAAACTTATAAATGATTCTGCGGAGTGCTTAGCAAAATCTTTTGTGAATGGATGAACAACCAATTGATCCAAGTAAAGTGAATTTAACTTTTGCAAAAATTCACTTTCAGACTGCAAACGCTTCTCTTGGTAATTGTCAGACAACACTGTTGCAGGGTGTGGAGAGAAAGTTAACAAAGCAGTGGTTAAATCGTGTTCTTGTCCGTAATTGACGACTTCACCAATAAGTTTTTGATGTCCTAAATGCAAGCCATCAAAGTTGCCAATGGTTAACACCACTCCTTTGTTGCCTTTTGTTAAGTCTTCAAGACCATTAAATATCTGCATTCTGCCACCTTTAAAACACACTTTGTAAGAATAGAGCTTGTCTTCAGCAAACACTAATGCTATGCGTTAGCAGTGTTTAACACTAAGAAGACTCTAAAAATTATAAACATCATTTTAAAGGCTAAGGGAATCTGGCTCAGAGCCATCATTAGTTTTTTAATTGGCTTGTCGATCATACTTTTTGTAAGAGATCAAAACTATGACTTACGCTTTCAACTTCGCGGTCAACAAACCTTCGATAAGAATATCACACTCATGTATATTAACACCAACAATGTTGCGTTTCTTGGAGACAATCGCTTAAAAAATTGGTTTCTAAAAGAAAACCAAAATAAAGACTCTTCCATCTTATGGGACATCGACTACTGGCAAAATTTATTGAGTAAACTTTTGGACATGCAAGTTGATAAAATTATAATTAATATCAACTTCGACAAAAGGCTTTTATTAGGAAACTCAAACCGTATTTTTGAAAATCCAAAAATTTTCTGGACGAATAACAACTCAGCTCCATCTTTTAGTTTTTCAAACCTTAACATCTATAGCAGTGAGTTCATTCAAGATAAAGATGGACAAGTGCGAGACTATTACAAATCCATCAATGGCAAGCTCAACATTCTAGAAAAATCATTTCCCAGCTCTTTTATAGATAAAAGTAAGTTTATAAACTTTAGAGGTCCTTCTGGCACTTTTCACAACCTCATTCTCACAGACGACACTACACTGAACAAAAAACAACTTATGGGAAAAACTGTCATTATTGGGACAGAAACTCTAAGTGATAATTTTAAAGAAACTCCTGTTGGCAAAATGAATGTGAGTGAAATCCAAGCTAATGTGATCGACAATATTAGAAACAAACGCTGGGTCGAGAGCTTTAGTATCAGTTGGAATATCTTTTATTTGATTGCCATCTTGTTTTTGTCTCTTATTATTATGTTCAACTTCCCACAATCAGTGGCTTTAACTTATCTAATGTGGTTAACGGCAGGACTCTCTGCTTTATCTTTAGCTTTATTTGATAATTATAACTTTTGGCTTCCTGTATTAGCTCCGATCATTCAAATGGCATCCACTTATGTCTTCTTTCTGAGTTATCAACTCAACGTGAAAGAAAACAAAAACTGGAAGCTCGAAGAAGAGCAAAAAATACAGAACCAATCACAACAATTAAAAAACAACTTTGTCAGCCTTATCAGCCATGATTTAAAAACTCCCATTGCTAAAATACAAGGGATTTGTGACCGTATTATCTCCGTAACTCCAGACACTCACTTGATTGAAGACATTCATGCCGTTCGCAAAGAAACAGACCATTTGAATAAGTACATCCAGTCTATTTTGCAAATCACCAAAGTAGAGGCCAAGGACTTTAAAATTCAAAAAAAACCTGTCGACATCAACAAGATCATCGAAAAGGTTTTATCTCATTTGCAGTTCATGGTCATAGAACGCCAGAATACTATTAAACTCAATTTAGACCCTCTATTTTTAATCGAAGCTGATACCGTTTTGATGTATGAAGTTTTTCTTAATATTATCGAGAACTCACTCAAATATGCCCCTAACTCTGTGATAGAAATCAAAACTTTTGAGACGGAC
The DNA here is from genome assembly GCA_020628165.1 of Bdellovibrionales bacterium. Classification (GTDB taxonomy): domain Bacteria; phylum Bdellovibrionota; class Bdellovibrionia; order Bdellovibrionales; family UBA1609; genus JAHDIR01. The sequence continues at coordinate 10,227 of JAHDFM010000007.1, forward strand.
CAGTACGTGCATATCAACATCAAAGATAATGGACCTGGAATAGATACGAGTGACTTAAAACATATTTTTGAAAAGTTCTACCGAGCAAAAAGCACTAAAAATAAAATCAAAGGTACAGGGCTTGGCTTGTATCTTGTGAAGTACTTTGTTCAGCTGCACAATGGCTCTATTTCCATCAATAGTGAAGTGGATGTTGGTACGGAGTTTCAGATTAAGCTGCCTATTGAGTAAAAGAGGCATCGCTCTATTTAATAGAATTGTTTTACATCGATGTTGTATTTTTTAATTTTGCGGAGCAGGGTGTTTTTGGGGATGTTGGCGTGGGCAACGGTTTTGTTGATCTTGCCGTTGTTAGCCTTCAAGGCACTCACTATGAATTCTTTTTCGGCACCGGCTTTGAATGAGTCAAAATCAAGCTCGCCTTTGTAGCTCTGTGAGTAATTCACTTTTACTAAGTTTTCAGAACTTTCTAGTATTTGTTCTGGCAATGACTGTTTCTCAATATGGGTTCCGTTTGTAATCAACACGGCTCTTTCGATGCAGTTTTGTAGCTCCACCAAATTGCCTGGCCAACTGTAGGCTCGTAATGTTTCTAAGGCCTCTTGTGAAATGCCTTCAATATTTTTATTATTTTTAGTGTTGAACTTTTTAATAAAACTATCCGTCAAACGTTCGATGTCTTCAATGCGTTCATTGAGTGCCGGTAGATAAATTGGCATAATACTGATCTTAAAAAATAAATCATCTCGAAATTTATTATCTTCTATAAGTTTTTCTAAATTATTGCTGCTTGAAAAAATAAGGCGAGCGTTAGATTTAAGCTGCCTTGACCCACCAACGGGCGTGAAGGTTTTTTCCTGTAAGTACAACAAAATCTTGGCTTGCATTTCTAAACCTAAAGATGACACCTCATCAATGAACAATGTCCCATTAGTTGCAATTTGAAGTTTACCGATTTGTCTAGTGTCAGCGCCTTTAAAGGCTCCCTTTTCAAATCCAAACAATTCTTTTTCAAAATCTTCATCACTCAACAAAGAGCAATCGAGCGAAATGAACTCTTCATGTTTTCTTGGTGAGCTTTGATGAATGGTTCTAGCCACTAACTCTTTGCCCGTTCCATTTTGACCGCGAACCAAAACAGTGGTGTCGACGTGACTAAGTTTTCCAATCAAATCGTAAACTTGATTCATCTTTTCTGACGAACCAACAAGATCCGTTTCAACATCATCGTCAAAGATGGGATTCGACATCGCAAGGTTCGTCACCATCTCTTGTGTTTCAATAGATTTATTAACAATATTCATCAACTGCTCTGGGTTCACAGGCTTTGCCAAATAATCATAGGCCCCAGCTTTAATAGCGATAACGGCATCTTGCAGGTTGCTGTGAGCAGTTAAAATAACAATGAAGGCACTGGTGTTGAATTTTTTAATTTCGTTGAGTGCCTCTAAACCGTTGAGCTTAGGCATCTTTACGTCCATCAAAACAATGTCGTAATTTTGCTCTCTCATCATTTCAACGGCTTGCAAACCGTCTTCAGCTTCAGCAAAGGTGATTTCTTTATCTTGCACTTTAGACACTAAGACGGCACGAATGCTTTTTCTTAGCTCTTGCTCGTCGTCGACAATAAGTACTTTGATATCAGACATAAACCACCTCGTTTCCACAACATCTAATGATTGCATGCATTCTAATCTAAAATTAAATAATTTCAATAAAATAGGGTCTAAATGAAGCGGCCCTAAATCTTATCTGAGGTAACCTGAATTTACTCTTTAATAGTTCTGATAAGACGTTGAATTTCTTAAACTTTTAATATCTCTGTGCTTGCCAGTTACAAGCTTTGAAGCCTCACCAATGATCGAACCAAATTTTAACTTTGTTTTTACCTTTACCAGACTTTGTTGCTTGTCTGCTTTGAACCACATCTTCAGCTCACCGACGGGAGTTAAACTGCCATCAATGTGAAACTCTGGCTCCACTAACCAAGCATCAAATGTTCCCGCTTCGGTTTCGATTTTTTCTTTGCGTAGAACTCGCCCTTTCAAAGTGACGTTTTTCCCTTCATCCGCAAGTGGAAAGGTAAACTTCTTATTTTTGGCAAAATCGATCGTTCGCAAATAAAATAAAGCACTGACAAAGTTTTGTGCTCCATCTTTAAGGTCCCAAGTTTTTTTCACCTCTTTGGGTTTGCGCCCCTTTCTCACCTTACGACTCCAGTAGGTGGCTTTTTTAGTTTTCCAGTTAAAAAACGTTTTGCTGTCTTTAGTTTTTTTAGTTTCGACCACTTTAAAATTAAGGGAGTACGGGTTGAGTGTTTCTATATCTACGTATGTGTCGGCCACATCATCTACAGAGTACACAAAAGCGAATAATTTTCTAGATTTGATAGAGCCTCTGAAATGGTAAGAATAACGACCATTGACTTTAACAATGCCTTTCGTTTCAAGAGTTAAGTAACCCGCCGTCATGTTCAAGTAACTGACTTCGATGACTGTTTTTTCACCAATTTGAAAAGGAGAGTCTTTGAGGCTGTCTGCTGAAATAGTATTTTTAGAGTTTTGTATTTGCTTCACTTCTTTTTTAGACTCTTGGTTTTTAGGAGTTTTCGCCGTTTTTATTTTCTCAGGCTGCTTCTCTACTGTTTTATTTTCTGTAGTTTTTTTGTCAACTGGCTTTGTGTTTTTTAATGGAATCTTTTTTTGAGTGGTTGATTTTTTTACCTTTTTCTTTGGTTGTGAACTGACTGTTTTTTTGGCTGGGAGCTTTTTTTTTGTTTTAGCGGCATTGCTTGATGTGTCTTCATTTGAGACAACCTCAACTTCTTCAACTTTAACTAATTGATCGAATTCTGTATTCTTGATTTTTGCTTCTTTGTTAAAAATAGGAATTTGTGAACACCCCAAACACAAGGCCGTCACAGTACTAATTTGAAACAAAAATTTTATGTTCATGCCTATGATTTTAACGATTTATCCAACTCTTGGCTAGCTCGGCAAAAAAATTAACAGAGCCTGTTTTTTTAGAGTTTTTCACTAAACTTAAACTCTACTTTTGTCGAATAGACTTTTATCCAACAAGACTAACTTAAGATGGGAATTATTATGATACAAACTCTATTTAAATTGTTATTAGCTTCATTTTTTATAACTGCACTCACAGCCTGTGAAAGCGAGGAAGATGACTTACTCTTTCAAGCTGAAAACTGCATTAATGAAAAATCAGGCACAGGACAGATTGGTCAATGTAGCGAATTTTTATCTTCATTAGACTCCCCGAGAGCGAACACGCTGAAGTGTAAAATCACTCTAGAAACATCAGGCCTCGACAACCAAAAGATCACAAGCGCTTTAGATACAATGGATAACTCAACAGATGCGGAAAAAGAAGCTCACTTTATGGGGCTAGTTTCTTTAAACTCTTTGGCTGAAGCTGATGAAGCTGCAGCCGTATGCACTAACACTGAAAGCCCTGGCCTGGAATTCATCGCAGACTCTGCCCGAATGGGAACTGTGCTCGTTGATCAAATTGCTCGTGTTGGTAACGTCAGTGAGAGCAACCCACTAACAACTGGTGACTTAACAACAATGCTTTCAAACTGCGATTCTGACCCGACTTGCGAAGAAGCCATCGGTGCTTCCGCACAAAGCATGTACGGAATATACTGTGAGGATGCTAGTATCACAGACGTGGAAGTTTGTGCCGATGTCAACGCAGCAATATCTGGTGGCGGAACTGATGCCCAGATTGGTGAAGCTTTGATTGCTCTTTTAGAACTTTAAATATCAATACTGAATTCTGCGATGTAGCGACGATCTTCACGTCGCACACTTTTGGTTCCGACCTCTTCTCCCCAAGTGGAGATATCCAGTTGGAACCAACCGAGTTTCCCACCAAACCCTGCCGTGAAATAACCCTGGTTAACACCTACACTCCAGTGACCTTTCCAGTATTTGTTCATCTCCCAATAAAGCTCAAGGCCTGCGTGATATCCTTTGTTAAAGGTCCACTTATCGTGAAGCATGTCTCTGACATCAAAAGCAAAGCGCGGTGTGAACACCCAGAACGAAGGCAATAAAAAGCTTGTGCCAACATCAATTCGGCGCCCTAATTTAAGTGGCTCTATTTCTTTGTCCTCAGAGATCAAACCGAGTTGTATTGGGTAGCCATAATCTAAAATGTTTTTTACAGACAGAGCTAATGTTGGTTCAAAATACTTAAACACCGATCCGCTTGAAATTTTTGGCGTCCAAAGCAAACCAAAATCTAAATCAAAAGTCATTCCCTCTTTAGAGTCTTTCTCTAAATCGATGACATCTTCATCAGAATCAACAAGGTCAACACTGACTTTTCTTTCGTTGATGCTTGCTCGGTTGATCACCTTGCCAGTAAAGCCGTAAGACAACCAATGATCTGGCCCAAGCCAATCAAGATCTCCGGCATAGGCGAGAGCTAATGTAGAGTCCACATGCATATCTACTGCGATTTCATAACCGAGCCCGCCGTTGATAGCTAAATTCAACTGCATATTGATTGGAACAAAAGCCAAACTCCATCTTTTTTTCTTCCATATGAGTGATGGACCAACAACTCGAGCATGGTAAAACTCTCCGACATATTTCTCAATGAGTGAATCCACTTCATTGATGGTTGGGTCGTCATCGAGCTTTTCGTTGAACTCATCAATAAAATCTAAAATGTCTAAATCAAGAGTAGGAGCTAAGAATAACCGCAAGCCCCAATCCTCTAATCGTGATAAAGCAGCAGGGTTATAAAAAATAGAGTTATGATCGTTCACAGCAGCCGTGTAGGCATTCCCCATACCCAAAGCCCGCGCTCCAACAAAGGGTTGGTTAATGCCTTGGCTCGCTTTGTTTTGTGCAAACTTGTCCGCAAATAAAGAGGGTGTGAAAAATAAAACCACGATCAGTAAAAAACGCATGTTGCATTCCTTTGTTGTATTTAAATTTTTACTACTGATCATTGTATTAAATAAATTATTTTAAGTATTTTCATAGATAAAGAATCTAGTCATACGTCGGTGCTTGTCTTAAACCTATTGAGTGAAAAAATCTGTCATCCTGAGCGAAGCGAAGGACCTAACGCATAATTCTGAATTTTGAGTTTAGGTCCTTTGCTTCGCTCAGGATGACGGTACTTGCTTAGGATGACGGTGCGTCGTTCAAGACGCTTTATTTGAAACAATTTATTTATTTAAAATAATATTTTGTCGTGATTAGACTTAAGGAAAAGCAACTGCCATTGCTTCATCTATGGCGTTGATAAAATCAATATTTGCTTGGCTGACACCATAATCTGCAACATTCTTCTTATTGATACTATCAAGATATTCCACCTTTTCTTTTAGCTCTGAAGCTATAACTTCGAACACCACTTGCAATATTTTTGCTGGTTCTTGATTGTAAGGAGCATGCCTGAGGTACTTATGATATAAGTGAAATCTTACTGGGCCAAAGAAAGCATGCTCTTCATCTCTGGTCCAAGTTTCTGCGATCATCTCTTGTGAGAAATCTCTACTCTTTAAATTTTGAATAAAATCTTCTAATTGGGCAGCGAGTTCCGGTTTAGAATCTTTATGTTTGTCTATCCTATTGTACATATCAACAATATGCTCATGATCTACTATCCCTTTCAAAATGGCTTTTTCATCACCATTAAAAACAACAGCAACAAGGTCCGCAAATAATTCATTATATGGAAGGGCGGTGATTTCAAATTTTGTTGCTTGTGCATTGACCGTAAGCCTTTGAATGGCGGAATCTCTTAACTCTTTTGCCTTTAATGGGTCTTGTTCAGTCGCCGAGGCCGCCATATCATCTTTGATCGACTTTTGAGCTTCTGGTGACAAATCATAACCTTGGTACAGACCAGAGAAATGCGAATGTGCTCTTATATTAGTTAGAAAAATTGTATGAGCATACTCGTGAACCCATAGTGCCACAATATGATCGGGATCTTCTCGCTCCCATTTGTCTGTGAGCGCGAAGGAACGCGCTAGAACTAAAACCTTTCCATTAACCATGACTTGCATTAAATCAGTATGACCCTTTGCTAGAATTCCAACTCTATCTGGGATAATGAATTGGTCTTGAACGAGAGTTCGAACTTTAGCAAGTTGATCTTTCATGCCCAGGTACTGCTCTTCAGTCCATCCGTTATCTAATGCAACCTGTAGTTCTTTTGAATTAATATCCCAAGACTGAGAAGAGAAATCTACGACAGCTTCAATCACACTTTGCCTAAGTTCAGCTAAAGTTGAACTAGAAACCCAATCACCACCTGGAATTTTATTTTCACACAGGCTCTGCGCTAGAGATATATTTGAAAAAAATAAAGCTATCGCAAGTATGTTCAATAATTTCATTTAATTTCTATACCTCATTCCTGCAAAACCAATAACAATCATTTATTTTTAAGAAAAAAAACACAGCAATACCTGAGCCCCAAAAAGAAACTCTCTGCCATCGCTGTCTAACCGTCCCCAAAGTGACAAAAAATGTCACTTTATTAGGTGTCTGCGCTCATTTCGTTTAATTACATATTTTAGTGATTTACTAAGGCAAGTTTTGAGCCAAAACTCACTTTCATTTTGAGCATAGTATCGTCATCCTGAACGAAGCGAAGGACCTAAACTCATAATTCAGAATTGCGAGATAGGTCCTTCGCTGTGCTCAAGTTTGACGGTCTAGTAGCTTTTCCAGCGGCGGTGGACCCACATCCATTGATCGGGGTGTTTTTTGACAATGACTTCTAGTTGATCTTGGTACACTTGAGTCATGTGCAGTATGGTGGCGTCTTTGTTTTCTTTTTCAACAAATGGAATTTCTGGCAAACAATGAATCTCTGTTTGCCCTTTGTCATTGCGGTAAGTGTACATCGGCACAACTGGAGCCTCTGTTCTTTGAGCTAACACTGCTAGACCGCTATTGCTGCGAGTTTCTTTGCCAAAAAATTTAGTTTTAATGCCAAGTGGTGGAAATGAAAACTGATCTAGTACAAATACAACTCTTTTTTTATTGCGAATCTGACGTAACACTTTCAATGAACTGTTTTGCACCGGGATGTACTCATTGCCAAAACGCTTGCGCACGTTGAACCAAGCATCGTTCACCCATTTCATTTTAAACACTTTAGAAATCATCACAATAGGGTAACCTAGCATGGAAAAACCAGCACAGCCATAGTCACCATTACCCATATGAAGGGTTAAGATAAACATCCCCTTCCCTTTGTCTTCTGCTTTTTTTAAATGCTCTTCTCCAATGATTTTAAATTCGTCTTTGTGTTTTTCTGAAATAAAGTAAAGACGCATAAACTCCACATAAGTCATTCCTAAGTTGATGCAAGAAGCTCTGCCTATTTTTACTTTTTCTTGCTTTGATTTTTGTGGAAAGGCAATGTCTAGGTTGCTCATAATGATTTTGCGACGAATTCTTAGCACATCAAACCACAACACTCCAAAAAGAGCCCCAATAAAGTTTTGCACTCCCCTTGGCAAAAGATAAAAAACAAAAAATATAAATTTAATGATTTTTTTAAGCAAATAAATCATTCAACTGCCTTTCAAAAAGAGATTCATCATCTAATTCAACTGAAACCTTCACCAATTGAAGTTGCCCCTCGAGCTCTTTGAACTCCTTGAGCTTCACCCAATCTTTTTCCGTAGTGATGAGCTGACAATTTTTATTTAGCTTCATGAATTCAAGTATGTCAGCAATATCAGCTTGCGAATACTTGTGATGATCTTTAAAAATAAAATGTTTCTTAACTGGAATGTCACTATTATTTACTGCCGTTTCATAAAAGTTTTGTGGCTTAGCTATGGATGAAACTAGCACCAATCCATCACAAGCGTCTGGAACTTGAGGAAACTCAATATTGTATTGGGCCGATAAAAAGATAACTCGGTTATTTTTGACGTGAGACTTAATGTAAGTTTCAATGCGCGAAAATTGATTGGCAGCCACCCAATTTTTTTTGGTAAAAACGATGACATCAGCGCGGTTAAGTCCACCTAAAGACTCGCGCAAGCGGCCTTCAGGCATCAACTTGTAATTTGCTAAAGTCTCTGTGCAATCAACCAATACAATGTCTAAATCTCGCTTTAAAGCGAAATGCTGAAAACCATCATCGCTGACGATCACATCTATTTTTACTTCCTTTTTTAGAAGAGTTTCCCCTGCTACAAACTTTTGCTTGGCAACATACACAGGAACTTCACTGTTTAAAGCAGCCAGCAAAGACGGTTCGTCTCCAAAAACGGAAGCGGCGTCAGCTTGGCTTGCATCGACTTTTTGAACACCAGTGTAACTGCCTTTATAGCCTCTTGAAATGATGCCACTGTTTTTATGCAATTTATTCTGTAAAAGGCTCACGACATAATTAACAAAGGGAGTTTTCCCAGTGCCACCGACCGTAACATTGCCAACCACAATGACAGGCTTAGATAGTGAACTTGATTTTAAAATATTTTGATCATAGAGATCTTTTCTTTTTTGAGTGACGTAACCGTAAAGTTGTGACAACACTTGTTTCATTTAGGTCAAAAGCCCTTCAATATAGGTAGCCACTCGCTCGGTGACACCTGAGTTGCCAAGCTCAGCTGGGAGCTTAGCCAAGTCATCCACTTGCGCTTGAATGGCTTTTTCGTCGTAAATTATTTTTTTCATTTCTTTAACTAGGTTTTCAACGCTGGCATCCTGTTGCAATAACTCACGACTCACTTCTTTGTTCATAATGATATTCACAATACCAAAAAATGGAATGGACTTAACAATCATCTTAGCTAAAAACACCGTAAGTGGTTTCATGATATACATCACCACCATTGGTTTTTTAAGCAAACCCACAAACAAAGTCGCCGTACCAGAAGCCGCCAAAACAGCATCGGACATATGAATCATATCAAAAGGCTCATCCTTTACTATCGTGAGTGGAAAGTTCAAGCGTGGTAATTTGGCTCGCATCTCTTCTTTGTCCATTCCTGGAGCTACTAACAAATTAAAATTCAAGCTGTTATCTTCCTTATAAAGAGTCTCAGCCACGTCTAACTGCACTTGCAAATGATGTTCAATTTCTGATTTACGGCTTCCCGGCATCAAAGCGATGAGTTTTTCTTCAGCCTTAATTCCGTAACGCTCGCGACTTCTTCTGAAATATTCTGGATCTTTAAACTTAGGTGATAATTCATCAAGCAGTGGATGCCCTAAAAAATCGACGTCATAATCATAGGACTTATAAAACCCCACTTCAAATGGAAAGAGCACAATCATATGATCGATGACTTTCTTGATGGTTTTGACTCGCCCTTTTTTCCAAGCCCAAACTTTTGGAGA
>JAHDFM010000007.1:19682-53827 GCA_020628165.1 Bdellovibrionales bacterium
TAATTTAAGTTTTCAGAGGGCTCACACTCACTCGATATTTTTTCGATGGCTTCTTCAAGAGTTCCTTTGCCTTTGATCAGCAAACGAACGGCTTTGTATATATTGTCGATCTCACTTTTATCAAAACCAGAACGCTCTAAGCCCACTTTGTTACAAGCACGCATCACAGCGTACTTGCCTTGAGCGATCACATAAGGTGGAACATCTTTATTCACTGAGCTGTCACCAGCGATATATGCACCACGACCAATTTTAGTGAACTGATTGATCAAACAGCCGCCACTAATGACAATGTTGTCATCCATATGAACGTGCCCCGCAAACTGAGCACAGTTAGCAATGACATTTGAGTTACCGATCTTACAGTCGTGGGCAATGTGGCAATAAGCCATTAGTAAATTTCTATCACCAATCTGGGTGATGCCATCATCTTTGTCAGTGCCAATATTTATAGTAACGAACTCTCGAATGACATTGTTGTCACCAATGATCACTTTTGTTTTTTCGTTTTTGTAGCTGAGATCTTGCGGCATGGCCCCAACCACACAACTTGGTAACAGGCGATTATTTTTACCAATGACAGTGCACCCTTCACGGCTCCCAACACTGGCATGATGTTCAATGATGGTGTTATCACCAATTTCAACCTCGCCCTCAATAACAGCATAAGGGCCAATTTCAACATTGGCTCCTATTTTGGCGTCTTTTGAAATGATCGCGGTGGGGTGAATAAGGCTCATACTTTTATGTCCTTTTATTGAGGTCCAATAAGTACTTGGGCTAACAGCTCTGTGTCGGCAACAAGCTTGCCGTCTACTTTTGCCGTGCACTCGACGACAAACATTTTGCCTCGGTCTTTCTTGATTTGACTTTCAATAATCACTTGGTCACCTGGAACAACAGGCTGTCTGAACCTTGCTGAATTAATCTTTGCAATCATCACCTTGAACTCTTTACCGAGGTCGTCTTCTCCGACACACGCCAAAGCCCCAGCTTGTCCCATGGCTTCAACAAGTAACACTCCTGGCATAATTGGGTTTTCTGGAAAGTGACCATTAAAAAATGGCTCATTGACTGTCACATTTTTAAGAGCGGTTGCTTTGGCACCAACACGAGACCCATTTTCACCTGGCTCAATCTTTAAAATGCGATCGATAAGTAAAAATGGATACCTGTGAGGTAAAATGGATTTGATTTGATTGATGTCGTATTTAAAATCTTGCATGGATTACTTATTAATTTTTTTGATAACCAAATCAGTGATGTCGAGATCTTTTTTAGCCCACATCACGCTTTGCTCAGACTTTTCGAGCACGTAAGAATAGCCTTTTGATTTTGCAATACCATCAATGGCTGTTTGAATTTTCTTAAGAATTGGTTTTGTTAAGTCACTTTCTTTCTTTTGAATTTCAAGTTGGCTTTTTCTGTATTCTTCTTGAAACTTCATGAATTCTTTTTGTAAGTCTTGCTGTTTTTGCATAAATGCTTTTTCAGAAAGAGCTAACTTTTTCTTTTGTAAGTCTTCTGACATTTTTTTAAGGTCTTTTTGCTTTTTTTCTAAAGCTTGTTTTTTTCTTTTAAACTCTTTTTCAAGACCCGCCTTGGCTTTTTTACCAGCGTTTGATGATTGAATGGCTTTTTGCATATCAATCCAACCCACTTTCATATCAGCAGCTTGCACAGAAAAAGCAAGTCCAAAAACGATAAACAATAGTGATAGTAGCTTCATTTAATACCTCATTTTGATAAATTAAAAACACACGAAAAGTGTTGATTTCAATATATTACAATAGATTAGAGACTATATATATAACATAGAAATAAGTTTTCAAGAGCTTTACATACTTTTAACAGAGAATCCGATCATTTTTTTAAACTATGATAAACATTAAGATTTTAAAGATAAGTAAAAACAAGAAAAACCACCCAACTCACCTGAAAAATACCAAACATCAAAGAGTACAACAGTAAGCAACCAAAGCCCAAATAAACCTAAACAAACAAGCTGCACGACAACCCACGCAATTCTTTTAAGATAGTGCTGGAACCTCTATGGGTCATACCACCCACCCAGCATTGTCTCGAAATAATTGCAAAGAAAAGTTAGAAAGGCGACCCAATAGCGAACTGAAACTTCACCGAGTCGTCGTGAATGTCTTTGTCTGGGTTGATTGGGAAGCCCCACTCAAAGCGAAGAGGCCCAACAGGCGAGAACCATCTAAAGCCAAATCCAAAGTCACTCTTAAGGTCATCTAAATCAATTTTGTCATCGGCGTAACCAATATCAAAGAAAGCAAGTCCAAGAACACCCGCCTCTTTGATGAGTGGAAACTGAATTTCCGACTGATAGTAAAACTGTTGTGTACCACCAAAGGCAAGCTTTCCATCGGTGTCTGGGTTGGCATCTTTGTAGGTTTGAGAAAATTCCCTCTTACCAACATTGAACCAATTATAACCCCTAAGAGTATTAGCACCACCTAACAAGAACAATTGGTCAAATGGAGGGTCTTCATTAGATCTATTCGCTTTAATGATTCCGTAGTTCACGTTGTTTCGCCAAACCACATCCCAGAATAAGTTTTGGAAGTATCTTAAGTTAAAAAAGCCTTTGGTGTACTTTCTGTCACCACCGACGCCTGCGTATTCAACCCCGAGGTCAACAAACAAACCATCTGTCGATAAAAAGCGGTCGTTTCGTTTATCATAAACTAAACGAGCGGTCACAGCACTAGTGATGCCGTTGGTTGTTTCAACCGGGTATAATTCAGGAGCCAAGATGTCATCGTTTGGAGATAACTCAGTGTCATCTAATTTGTAACCAACAATGGCTCGTAAGTAAGGAGCTAATGGGTGACCTAAACGAACACCACCACCCGTTCTTTTCTCAGCGTAGTTGGGTAAGTCTCGTTTTTTTCTGTAAAGGTCAATCCCACCTTCCCATTCAGTGTCGTATAAATATGGCTCAGTGAAATTAAGATTAAAAAGCTGCTCTTGCTTGGACCAGTTAATGGTAAGACCTAATCTTTGCCCCTTACCAAATAAGTTAATTTGGTTGACCTGACCATTTAGTACAAACCCTTGAACACTGGCGTAACCTGCACCCACCTGAATAGTTCCAGTGCTTCGTTCTTCAACTTGAATCTCAATGTCTTGAACGTCAAATTTTCCTTTTGGTGTGTTGGCAACAAAATCTACTTTTTCAAAATAACCAAGACGTTTGAGGTTGGCTAAAGATTCACGCTTTTTAGTTTCGTTGTAAAGCTCACCTTCGTAAATGACCATCTCACGACGAAGCACTTTATCACGTGTTTTGGCGTTACCTTTAACTGTGAATTTACCAAAGTACACTTTATTGCCTTTATCTATATCATAGGTCAGATCGACGATGCGCTCTTTTTCATTCACACGCGAACGAGGAATTGGGTTCGCATAAGCATAACCAAGATCACCATACTTTGCTTGCAGAGCTTTGAGATCTTTTTGTAGTTTATTAGTCGCAAAGACATCACCCACTTTGAGTTGCAACTCTTCTTTGAGCTCTTCTTCTGAAAATAGCATGTCACCAGAAAAATCAACACTTCCTAAAGTGTACTGCTGACCTTCATCAATCTTGATGGTGATGTAAATAGCCTTTTTATCGGGTGTGATATAAACTTCTGGCTGAGAGATTTTAGCTTGGATGTAACCTTCGTTAAAGTAGATCGCCGTTAAGTTTCTGACATCTTGATCGAACGCTTCTTGTTTGAACGAGCCACCACTGCCCATAAAACTAAAAAAACCACCCTCTTTGGTAAACATCATTGATTTTAATTTAGTAGCAGACAGTTTTTTGTTGCCTAAGAAAGTGAGCTTTTCAACTTTCACTTTGTCGTTTTCGACGATATCGAACTGAACGTTGACAGTTTCACCTTTTTTTACCGGAATAATTTTGTACTTCACTTGAGCTAAGAAGTAACCTTTGTCTTCGTAGAGCTTTTCAATCTTTTCTAGAGTTAAGTTAATTTTGGCGTGATCTAAAATTTGAAACTCTTTGAGCTCGACAGTTTCTGTGATCTCTTCTTCATCGAGTTCTTCATTGCCATTTAGGATGAACTTTTCGATGGTTGGTTTTTCAACCACTTTGAAAATTAAATTGATGCCACCAGCGGCTGATTTTTTTTCAACGATGATGTTGTAAAAATAACCCATGGAAAATAAAGTTTTGATGTCATCTTTAACGACGTCAGTGTCTAAATTAGTGTTTGGTTTGGATTGAATTTTGTTGATGATGGCGTCTTTTTCAATTTTCTTTTGGCCAACGACACTCACTGACTTGATCAACTCTGCTTGCAAAGAGAATGAGAAAAGCAAAAAAATAAAAAAAACAAAATTATTCAGCATACTTATGTATTAATTCCACTATGTATTTGACTAAGACTGGCAGACTAGCCCGATTTAATGATCATGTCAAAAAATGCCAACTCGGGGTTAAATATTATCACTCAAAATTGACATATAGAGACTCAAAAGAGAGCTCCGGCCAGCTCTTATGCTTTGCTGCGTTAAAAATTATTCCTTGTAGTTAACTGCTCAATTAATGTTGTTGAAGAATTGCACAGGAGGTCTTTCGCTGCGCTCTGGAAAACATGTTTTGCTCAGCATGAATGCTCTGCTAAGAAAACAATCCTTTTCTCAAGCTTAGTGCCACAAACCATCTTTCATTTTTAAGACACGTGGAAATGATTGGGCGAAATTTTGATCGTGTGTCACTACGATAATTGTAAGGTTGAGTTCTCTTTGTAATTTTAAAAATAAATTTTTAATGCGCTCCCCATTGTCACTATCGAGATTTCCTGTTGGTTCGTCGGCAAGGAGAATGTCTGGCTTTTGCATCAAGGCTCTTGCAATGGCGATGCGCTGCTTTTCCCCACCGCTCAACTCACTGGGAAAATGGGTAGCACGGTCACTAAGACCCATCAGACCTAAAAGATCTTCTGCTCTTTGCTTGCAAGCGCTCTTTGAATCACCGGCAATCCGAGCAGGCATCATAATGTTTTCTAAAGCATTGAACTCTGAAAGCAAGTGATGAAACTGAAAAATAAAACCGAGATGTTTGTTTCTAAAATTGGCTAACTCTTTTTCGTTTTTTAAAAATAAATTTTCGCCATTAAAAAATACGTGGCCTGAGGTGGGAGAATCAAGCGTTCCTAAGATGTGCAAAAAGGTGCTTTTACCAGCGCCGGAGCTACCAAGAATACAGAGAGCCTCCCCTCGGTGAACATTGAGGTCAACGCCCTTTAACACTCGCAAGTTTTTATCGCCTTGATGGAAAACTTTTGTGATTTGCTTTGCAGACATTAAAAACGAATTACTCATATCCAAAACCCTTCATTGGCTCCAAGTGCCCACCCTTGGCCGCTGGCACAAGCGTGGCTAAAAAACAAATTAATAAACAAACAACAGCAATGACAAACAAATCAAAAACTTCATACGACAACGTAAGGCTTTCCAACTTATAAACTTTTGAATTCAGAATGTTCCATTTTTCTTGGGCAAAAACAAAACCGTAGCATAGAGAAAACCCTAAGATCAGCCCTAATGTGTAACCGACAAGTCCGATGATCATCCCCTGCAAAAGAAACACTCTTTTGATTTGGTGAGCCGGTAGGCCTAATGACTTCAAAACGGCGATGTCTTTAAATTGCCTGAGTACGTTTACAAACAAAGTACTGGCCACATTAAAACTGGCAACTACGATGATGATCATCATAACAAAAAAGATGATCCATTTTTCAAAATCAACGGCAGCGAAAAGGTTAGAGTTGATCGACCTCCAACTGGAAGCCCAGTATTTTTCTGACCCCAAGGACTGATTGAATTTTTTAGAAAACTCTGGGGCTAACTCCGAGTCTTTTATCTTGATGCGGTAACCAAAGTTGCGATCTTTAAGATCGGCGAACTCTTTAAGAGCTTTAACATTTGTTATAAGGTACCTTAAGTCGTAATCGTATCGACCAAACGACAAGGTGCCCTTAACATTGAACTGCTGCACTTTAGGGTCAAAATTTTCAAGGGCATTATTAGTTGGAACAACAAGATTGAGATTTTCACCCACTTTTAAATTGAATTTTTCAGCAAGCCGTTTACCCACCCATATTGGTGGGTTTTCATCTTGCGAATAGTCTTTACCAGAAAAAGGAGGATCCCCCTTAACAGACCGACTTTTTAAATTGAGCACTTTATTAACGGTGACCGGATCAAACCCTTGAATGAACACAGCTGACATTTTGCCGTTGTGAACAGACACAGCTGAAGCATTTAAAAAGGGAGTGATGTGTAAAATATCTTTGCGCAAATCTTCTGGAATGTCGTCTTCTATTTTTTTATCGGGAAGATAAGTGAGGTTTCTCACCATATTGATGTGTCCGTAAATATCGATGACTGTTTTTTTTAAGGTGCCAAAGTAGCTGGTCAAAATCACCATGGACACAACAAGGCTGGCCACCCCTAAACTCAAACCTAAGATGGAAAAAATCGCGGTTAAGTTAAAGTTCTTTTTTGATTTGATTGAACGAAATGCCAGCCACAAATTAAACACTAGTGGGCACCAGCCGTTTTTACTTTACTTTTCAAATACACTTCAATGAAGCCTTGCAGGTCACCGTCAAGCACGTCACCCGTCTTGCCCGACTCATGATTAGTTCGGTGATCTTTGATCATTTGATACGGATGCAAGACGTAAGAGCGGATTTGACTGCCCCACTCATTGGCCATTTTGCCCGACTCGATCTTTTCTTTTTCTTTGTTACGGCGCTCGACCTCTTTTTCATAGAGGGCAGCTTTTAACATTTTCATGGCCGTGTCTCGGTTGGCATGCTGACTGCGTTGGTTTTGACACTGAACCACAGTTCCCGTTGGAATGTGGGTAATACGTACGGCAGAGTCAGTGGTGTTGATGTGCTGCCCACCAGCTCCACTCGCTCTATAGGTGTCAATTTTTAACTCTTCGTCTTTCACTTCGATATCAATGTCGTTGTTCACTTCGGCCCAACAAAATACTGAGGCAAAGCTTGTGTGCCTTTTGGCGTTGGAATCAAAAGGGCTAATTCGAACGAGACGATGAACTCCATTTTCAGCCTTTAAAAACCCGTATGCATAGGGCCCTTGTATAGAGATGGTCACTGATTTGAGCCCGGCCTCTTCCCCCTCTGTCATAGCGAGAACGTCTACTTTGAAGCCTTGCTTTTCGGCATAGCGCACGTACATGCGGTAGATCATTTGGGCCCAATCGCAAGCTTCTGTTCCGCCAGCGCCTGAGTTGATGGATAAATAGCAAGAGTTGGGGTCGAGCTCTCCGCTTAAAAAGCTTTTCACTTCGAGCTGTTCAACATTACTTTCAATAGCAACGAGTTCATCTTTAAAAGATACGAACTCATCTTCGTCGGGCTCTTCGAGGAGCATTTCAGCTAGCACAAGAGAGTCTTCAATTTTTTGCTCAAGCTGCACCCACTCATCGACGACCTTTTTACAGATGGCTATCTCTTGATTGATTTTTTGCATTTCTTGCGGGTTGTTCCAGACCTCTGGATTTTGTGAAGCCGTTTCTAGTTCGGCGATTTTGTTTTTCTTAGTGCTGATGTCAAAGATACCCCCAAAGTTCTTGGTTCTTATCTTTTAACTTCTCAATTTTAATCTTTAAATCAGGTAATTCCGTTGCTATTGCCATGCGCGCAGCATAACACAAATTCCAAAAGGTTCCAGGTCCTATTTACGGACTCAACGCATTATCGAAAATGGCTTCAGGCACTAACTACGAACCCATCGTGTTAGCTCTATTTTGCTAATAAAATTTGCTGTAGCGCTATCTTCTCGAGTTCTCAATGATTAGCTCTAATTTAGCTCAAGCTCAATTTTAAGCATCAAATGCAAGACCTGTAGCTTCATCATGTCTCCCTAAAAACTTATTGTCTTCAGAGCTTGAATGATTAGCGAGAGTCTCAGGCTAAAAACATTTCAAAGAGCTCATCTTGAAGTTTGAACATCTCTTTTGCTTTGATTTCACAGTCTTCATGCTCATAACCCAGTAGGTGTAAAAAACCATGCAGGGCTAAATAAACCAGCTCATCTCTATAGCTCAAGTTATGGTCGTTTGCTTGTTTCTTAAGAACTTCAGGGCAAAAAATGAGCTCACCAAAGCTTCCTGGATCTTGGCTTGAAAAACTGAGAACGTCCGTAGCGTATTTTTTACCTCGAAATTGTTGGTTTAACTTTGAGGCCTCTTTTTTGTTTAAAAAAGCCAAGACGAGTTCATTTTTTAAATCTGACCGGTTGATTATTTTCTTTTTTATAAGTTGCTTAGAAAAAAACTGAAACGAAGCCTTCAGGTAACTTCGTGGAATTCTTACCGATGTTTGATTGACAAATAATAGTTCCATTAGCCCTTTCTAACTAGTTTTAGAATCACTCTCTCATTACACAACTTTATTAATACATTTTTAAATCTACAGGCTTTTTCATCAAAATAAAACTTGAAAAGGTTGCAAGAAATAAATATTTATATTTTTTTCTCATAAATAACTTCAAAAGCGTAAAGGCCGTTGTCTTTATTCAATTTACAAAGGGGCACAAAATGGTCACACCTCCTGATAAACTCGATTTATTTGAATCTTTAGTCACCGTAGTGAGTGACTTGCGCGGACCTAACGGTTGCCCTTGGGACAAAGAACAAACTCACAAAAGCCTCACTCGCTACGCCGTTGAAGAATGTTATGAGTTCATCGAGGCCGTTAATAACAATGATTATCAAGAGATGAAAGATGAGCTAGGTGATCTTTTGTTGCAAGTCATTTTGCACGCACAAATCGCCTCTGAAAACAATAACTTCGATATTGCCGATGTCATAGAGTCGATCAACCAAAAAATGATTCGACGTCACCCTCATGTTTACAAAGACGTTTCTGTTTCTGGCAGTGATGAGGTGCTCACCAACTGGGACGAGATCAAGCAACAAGAAAAAAAAGATAAACCACAACAGAGTAACACCTTTGGCATACCCTCTGGTATGGCACCACTCATTAAAAGTGTGAAGCTTGGCGAAAAAGCTGCCAAACAAAAATTCGATTGGGACAACCCAGAACAAATCATTGCTAAAATCAAAGAAGAAACTCAAGAAGTCGAAGAGGCCATGGAAGCCAAAAACATTGAAGAGATCACCAATGAAATCGGTGACGTGCTATTTGCAACTTGTCAGCTCGCTCGCAAACACCAAATCAACCCTGAAGAGGCTTTGCAGAGAACTAACAAGCGCTTTGAACAAAGGTTCTTCAAAATGAAAGCCCTCATTGAAAGTGAGGGAAAACTGCTTGAAAACTTAGGTTTAAATGAAATGGAAACCTACTGGCAAAAAGTAAAATCCTAATACTAACTTGAAATTGTCATTCTAAACGCAGCGAAGTACCTAAACTCATAATTCATATTTGTGCGTAGGTCCTTCGCTTCGCTCAGAATGACAGCTTTGCTCTCAGGATGACGGTGCTTATCCAAAATTATGTTTTTTAAAATAAGTTTATCTTTTTAGTAACTGGACTGATTCTTTGAATTCTTTTAGCTTTAGTGCTTTTGAGAGACCAAAATAGATGACGACACCAAACACTACCAACCCCAATAATACTAGAATGCGCATAAGTTGATTGAACGAACTGAATGCTAACATTTGGTTGAGGTAAAATAACACTCCCCCCATCACGGCAGCGATAGAGGTTGATTTTAATAGGCTTGTTAACAAAGCAGCTATGGATGTTTGACCTACTAAAACGCGGCTTGAAATGTATACGAGAGTCATATTTAAAAACCCTGCTATGGTCGTTGATATAATCAAACCACGCAAACCCATCGCCTCCATCCAGTAAGGTGCCATAAAAACATGTAAACTCAAGGTCACCAAAGCAATCACCGCTGGCAGCCAGGTGTTTTTAATGGCATAGAGGTTGGGAATCAAAACTTTATTCAAACACATAGCAAGTAAAAGAAAACTGTAAATCTGTAAAATAGAGACAATCCCTGCCACATCACTTGCACCAATGTGACCCCTTTGAAAAATAGTCACCACAATAGGCTCAGCCAAAACATACAAACCTACACAGCACGGAACACTTAAGTACACCAATAAACTTTGGTACTTCTCACTGGTTTTAATAAACTCTGTCATGTTTTTTTCAGTGAACAGTTGCGATAAAGTTGGGAGCAAAGCTGTCCCTAAACTGATGGCGATGATTGATTGTGGCAGCTCTAAAAGGCGATCGGCGTAATAAATGTAAGAGACCGTGCCCTCAGCCAAGGAACTGGCAAATTTGATATTGATCAAACTTAAGATTTGTACAACTCCAAAGCCTAAAATGCCGGGCAGCATATTTTTTAAGACAGTCCATAAACCTTTGGCTTGCAAATTGAGTTTAAACTTTGGCACTAACGATTTTTTTAATAAAAAAACAAAAACCAACAAGAATTGAAACAGACCGCCAACCAAAACACCATAGGCTAAGTAAGTGCCGTCAAGCTGGTTAGTGAAACTTGAAAACAGCGCAAACAAGATAAAAATAAAATTAAAAAGTGTAGGCCCCATCGCCGGTATCAGAAAATATTTATGAGCGTTCGCGATCCCCATAAAAAAAGCGTAACTGGTCACTAAAAATAAATAGGCAAATAAAATTTTAGCTAAGCTCACCGTCAGCTCAATCTTGCCAGGGATTTCACTAAAGCCGGCACCACTGACGATCATGGGAATGATCTGGTCCATAAAAATAATGGCCACCACACTGATTGTGGCCGCAACCAAGGACAGCATCACCCACAGTGACCCAGCTAACTCTTTGGCCACCTTCTCACCGTGGAGCTCTTGGTTCTCAATATAAACAGGAATCATGCTGACAGATAAGGAGCCTTCTCCTAGTATGCGTCTTAGCTTATTGGGCACTTGAAAGGCCGCTAGGAAGGCATCTGTCACACGCGTGGGGAACAAGGCTGACAGCAGGATGTCTCTGACAAGGCCCAACACACGGCTGCTCATGGTTCCTGTGGCCATGGCCAGGGCTGACCTAAGTACGCTTTTTGATTTCTTATTTGCCGACAACAGCCCCTCCCGATGAGCGAACACTGTCTTTATTTTGCACTAATTACAATGGGTTAGGAAGTGGATAATATATAGCTAAAAATCCTTGCCTCCAGTGTCAATATCATGCTAATTATTCGTAAATCTTAAGAAATCTATATTTTTGATGACACAAGTAGGAGGCCTCTTTGGCAAACCATAAATCGGCAAAAAAACGTGCACGCCAAACAATTACAAAATCAGCTCGCAATAGCCAAACTAAGAAATCAATCCGTACATGTGAAAAAAACCTTCGCATTGCTATCACTGAGAAAAAAACTGAAGACGCGCAAAAACTTTTAGTGACTTACACAAGCAAGATTGGCAAAGCCACACAAAAGGGCATTTACCACAAGAACAATGCTGCCCGTAAAGTAAGTCGTCTCGCTAAGCACGTAAACAGCATTTAGTTTTATTTTTTAAAATGATGATTTTAAAGCCATGTTTTTTAACATGGCTTTTTTAGTTTTAGTGAAACACTGTTAAATTAGATTAATTGTAACACTTAAACAGACTTTTCTCGTACTGACTGTAGACCTTGTCTTGACCACTACTTAATAAATTACCAATGGCTATTTTAAATTCCTTTTTCAATCGAGGATCTATGCGGCAAGCCTCTACATAATGAGCCAGGGCTCTTTTGGGTCTTTGTAATTTAAATAAAGATTGCGCCATGCCCACTTGAGCGTGTTTATTTTTTTTATTGATTTTGAGCGCAAGCTTGTAGTTTTTAAATGCGGCTGAGTACAAACTTTCACTAAAGTTATAATCACCGACCGTCACTTGTACAAACTCGGACGACTTAAAGTTTTGCGCTGCCTTAGAGAATATTTTTTTAGCCGTCACTTTATCGCCTTTATCTAAAAAAGAGTTCGCTAAATACATGTGACTGTCTCCCACTTTTGGAGACTCCTCGATGGCTTGTGAACAGTAGACTTTTGTTTCTTCGATGTAACCGCTTAAGGAGTAAAGCTTACACAAACTAAGACTTACCTCAGGGCTTGAACCAAATTCGTTAAGAATAGTGGTCGCCATCGTCCGCCCTTCGTAAATGTTTCCCTCGGCGGCAAAGCTCTTGAGTATTTGCGTGTAAGCCGGTTTAAATTTTGGATTCTTTTGAATTGATAATCTAAAGTTTTTAGTAGAATCTTCTTTGTCAGCTTTTTTCTTAGTTTGCATGTACAGGCGGTCGAAAGCGAGACCAAGTTTGTAGTACCAAATGTATTGCTTTTCGTTTTTTAATTTTAAATACTCTAGCACTTTGATCTCTTGGCTGAACTGCCCGAGCTCTTTGTAGGAGCTAGCAAGGTAAGACAACATGCTGGTGTTGGCTCGGCTCCACTTACCATCCAGAAGAGCGATCACCTGTTTGTACTTTTTGCCAGAGTACATTTGCTCCACTTTTTGAGGAACGCTGACTTTTTTAGGTGCTGATTTCGCCTTAAGTGGTGAAACTGTGAAGAGAAGAGTGAATGAAAAGAGAATGTTTGTGAGTCTTTTCATAAATTTAGCTTAACACAAAATCACTAAGATCAGTGGATAATCAGTATCTGTCTCATTTAGAGACGTTTTTTATGCTAATTAAGACTCACTTTATTAACCTGCCGTCTAGTAGATCATATCAAAATGATTTCAATGCTCACCCAATCTATCTTCGATTGGCAGTAAAATCATTCTTTCTACTAAATCTTCTTTTACCTCTAAAATATTTGTTGAATCTGGATAAGCTGAATTATCACTATAAGAACTCGAAACATCAATCTTCATGACCGCCTCAGATAATATATAAACACCAGACACATAATTTGTTGGCAACTCAACGATCACTGTCACTGTTTGTTGACCACTAAAGACTTCTTCACTTTTGAACTGACCATTTATTTCTAACCCATCAGGAGTCATTAAAGTAACATTCCCTTCGAACAGGGCACCGGGAATGTTAGCCCCAGCAACACTAGACACAGGAATATCTATTGCTACCTTTCCATTATTTTCCCCTGTCTCTGAAAAGTTCAATTGAATCTCTTGAGGACTAATTGATACTGGTTTTTGAGAAATGCTTGAACCATCCTCAAAATTAATTAAAAGATTTTCAAGATTATCATTAAGTTTAAAAACCTTAGATTGTAATTCATCATCTAGTTCATAAACAACTTTCACTGACGACATCTTAATTTGGGAGTTCGGGACATAACTTGGAACAATAACATTCAACTCCAAGTGGTTACTCTTTACAGTTAAGTTTGTATCACTAATAAATATTTTATGCTCAAAAACCAGATCTTCACTCCCTAGAACTCTCCAGTATATATCTATATAACGAAAATTTTCTGTAGATGATAATGGTAAAATAACTTTGTAGGCTGACTCTTGAGAATTCAACTGTTTATTTATTTGAATATTGTTCTCATCAATCTGAGTAGAAGCAACCTTAGCTTTGAAGGCTTGAAATTCCTTATTTTCAAATTGGTTATCTTGAGATTCAACTAAGATGGACTGTCCTTCAATCCTCTCAGTCAGATAGCTACTCTCTCTGCCAGAGAAATCCTTTACTGAAACCCAATCCAAATAAAATCTTCCATTTGCATAACCGTTCTTATCAATAATCATTTGCAACTGATAAGAACCTTTTTCTGCGTCTATAATACTCTGTTGATCAAGCCTAACAATTATCAATTTCTCCTTACGAGACTCACTATCTGATTCTAAAAATATTGTTATCGACTCAACTCCGGAAACATCATCTACTAATCCTGTGACAGCTATTTTGATTAAAAGCTCACTTTCATTTAACTCTTCCGTTTCTATACTGATTGAGTCTTTTATGTTGTTTATGAAATATGGAGCCGTGTAGTCAGGGGTCTTTGAACCTTCTAGCTTAATCGATGTATTTTTATATTTAGCTTGGTTTTTGTATTCAACTCCATCAAAAACGTTTTCCTTGAGCCACTGGTATTTTATGCTTGCTTTTGACTTAAGCAGTTCTGGGTTTCTAACATAAGCTGCAAAATGTTCAGCAAAATCTTCAAGAGGATCAGATGTTGAATACTCACTGACAAATAAGTTACCAAACCTTTTACCCCACTCACCATCATTGTATTTCCAAGAGATATTCAAATACCAGCCTTTTAAATCATCTTCCAGTCCGTACCAAACAGCATGACCAAGCTCATGAATGAGAGTTCCTTCACCAAACTGGTCACCATTTTTTTCAAATGCAGAGTCATACATTTGTATTCTTTCTTGATCTAAACTGTAATCACCTAATACATAGCCGTACTTACTTTCTTTAACAGCTCCATTAATAACTCTATAGATTTTTTTTAATCTGAGTTTTCTGAGAACAATCACTGGTAGGTCTATTAACTGTTTATATAGTGTTAATAACTCTTCTTTACTGAACTCTTGGTAAGGAAAGCCATCTTGTGTTTGGCCTTCACTCATAATTTCTAACGAATAATGTCTTTCTATGATCTCTTTAATACTAACTTTATCTAAAATAACTTCTAATAGCTGTAAATAATCTTCATTGCTGTAAAGTATTGATAAAGTCGTCTCATCAAAGCTGGTTGTGTTATTTAAATTTGAGCCTTCATCGATATTTTGACGACGACTCTCTTCTTCTATTGTTTCATCATTTTCTTCACTCTCACCAAAGGACCATTTGTTTTTAATTTTTGATGTCAGTGAGCTAAATTTTGATGAAAGTGAGCTAAAAATAGTTTCTTCTTCTACATCATCTTCTTCACTAGTTGAGTCCTCTATATCTGTTTCAAGTGAATCATTCTCGTTGTTAGAGCTAACTGGGGCAGGAGCTTGTTGATTGGTCTCAGACATTAGTTTTTTAGCTTGATAGAGCAAATTAAAAATAGAGTTTGAATTTAGGCTTGTATCTATAAATATGGTCTTGCCTTGTTTCATAAATTTTCTTTTCTGAGGTGACGTAGCTCGTTTTATTGTGACCGGTCCACGCCAGCCAGTTAACTCAGATACCTCAACTAACATTGCCAAAACGTGTATTTCAAAACCTTCATCGAGAGAAACATTTATGCTTTTATCGTTCAACTTTTCAATCAAAACCTCTTGAGAGAGATCAAGAGCAGTTACCATTTTTCTTATTTCAACAAATGTATCTTCTTCGTATGCAAAAGCATTTATAGAAAAAAATGTTAAAAATATAATCGTTATTAGTTTAAACATATTTTGCATAGTTCATTCCCTTCAGAAGAAAGTAATTAAATATATATGCAAGCGTGCCAACGTGTTTTAGACTTCTTTTTTTGGTTATTTTTTTTACGTTGATTGGATCTTGTTTGAAAAAGCATTTATTTTCGTAGGCTTAGGTTGTTTACTTTTTTTCTTGGGAAAAATGACAGTTTTTGGTGCTTTTAATTGTTTGATAGATTTGGAAACTTTTGTTGTTTTGATTATTTAGGTGGTGTTCTGGTAGGTCCTTAGCTGCGCTCAGGATAACGCTCTTATCTCTAAGAGACGTGCTATGATCAATGTAACGAATTTTGCTTTTTAACTTTGTTTTCTTTTAAAAATAAAAAAGCAAGGTTCTTTGACCTTGCTTTTATCTGCCCCACATCCTTGTTAGCATTTTTTTCTTACGCTGCACGTCTCCTACGCGCTTCATTCGGATCAATGTTGTATTGCTTGACCTTCCTGTAAAGAGTCGCTCGACCTATTCCTAAAGCCTTTGCTGCCTCTGTTAAATTTCCCTTGTACTCAAAAATAGCTGCTTTGATCGCTTTGCTTTCCAACTCATTAATAGTCTCAACTTTGCCATTGTTCTGGTTGTGTTGATTGCCAGTTGGAAATTGTAGAATCTTGGCGCCACTTTCAACGGGTTGTGCTCCTGCACTTAATGATGGCATCCTGCCAACATTGTTCTCACTTTGCTTTAGGTTCCACTCTCTAATAGAATAAGCTCGTAGCTCAAGAGAATGGTGGTTAGCAAAGGCTCGTGCGCTCTCAACAACTGAGTGCTCATCGCTCACGATGATTAATTTAGATTGCCCCATATAACCTCCGTTTTAAGTCTTTGGCTTCAATCATTTTGTTTATCGGCGATTTAATATGAGATATTAGGAAAAAATTGCCTATTTCTGAGATTTTTTGAGTCTAGTTTGTAAGTTATTGAAACGACTCAGAAAGGCACAATAAAAAAAAGAGCATAAATAAGAAATATTTATGCTCTCAGTTAATTTGTATTATGAGTAAAGTCTTATCTGCGACCGGACTTAATTTTTAGCTGCATTTTAGAAATCAGGTGCACAGCCATTTTTTCGTGAACCTTGCACATTTTGAGCTCATCACAACGGTAAGACCTTTGACTGGGAGTTAACGTGCCCGTCTCTAGTTCCATTTCGTAATCGAGTTTGTTGGCGCGAATGCCTTCGAGCTCTTTGGACTGCTGCTTAAAGGTTTTAGAAACACCACTGAGAGGAGCGACATCTAACCATGTCTCCTTGTTTTTGTACCAAGTGAGCATACGCAAGAAACGAGCTTTGTTTTTGGCTAAAGTAAACTTTGGATATTGCTCCTCTTGCAAATCAAGAATGTTCTCAACTTCATCTATCACTTTTAAATCAGCATGAATTTCATCTAGCTCAAAACCAGGATACTGCTCATTTGAATCCGCTTCAGCAACAGGGTTCACACCGAATGGCGCAGCATTTAGATTTTGACTATCCACATTATTAGAATCTTGATTGGTACCCGACACCGATCCTCCTTGGTTAAATTGTAAATACTTAGTTTTATTACTACAAACTGGGCTAAATATCAAATTTTTGCAAAAAGTTCACGCATGAAGAGTGAAATCCCTACAATTCCCAGCTATTTAGACAACTCTTTAGACAGTTCTCGGTTAAAAGCTTTTAAAAAAAATGCCAGCCCGGGGCCAGCACTTTTTCCTACTGTGTAAACTCTTTGGGCCCAAAGCACCCTTTATTGTGTAATTTTAATCAATCTACGCTCGCCTCAATGGTGATAGCTGCATCGTTGGCAATGTTATTGAGATCAAAAGATGTGGTCACGGCAGCGTCTTGTAAAATGTCGTGAGCCAAGATCTTAATGGTGAAGGGAGCAGGGTCAAAATCTGGGAAAGGCTCCACTGAAATCACGGTGGCATAATTGCCGCTGTTTAATATAAGAGCTGGGTCGATGTAATCTTGCCCTGGAAATGGAGGTGCTGGGTTCGGACCAGCAGCAGCTCCGCCGCCATCACTGTCAGCACCGTTGGCCGAAAAAAACGTGCCCGTAGACCTCACTTCACCGGTTGTGGTGTTCACAATCCACCCTTCATAAGCCCAACCGGTCGCTAAGCTAGGTAAGTTTAACGAAGCCGCACCATCCTGTAAAAACCAAATGCCTTGATTGTGAGTGCTTGGACCATTTGTTGGAGTCGCTAAGATATAACTTCCAGCAGACCCCGAAAAACTCGTCCCAATGGCCGTGCCGTGGTCAACGGTCGCTACAGTGTCACCGTTCGAATCAAAAGCGCCACCAACGTAATGAACAGAGCTCGGACCATCATCAACATCGTTGTCAGGCTCAATGGTTAACACAAAAGTGTTGGCCTCTGATTTTAGAATACTCAAATCAAAAACGGAGTTATTGCTATCACCAGCTAATGAAAGTCGTTCGCCTTTAGCGTTAACATTGTATACATTGCCTTGATCATCGATATTGAATCGTCCTGTGGTCACAACACCAGAGTCCGCGATGATCCAGCCTTCATAGTGCTGCCCTTGCATCGGCTCAAGACCGTTGAGTTTTAAAGATAACTGAGCATTGTTTTGGGCCGAATTTGTACCCTGTCGACTCAAGCCGGTGTTTTCACCACAGCTCATTAGGAACCCACATAAAATGAATAAAAGCATTGTATATTTCTGTTGAAACATATCCCCTCCTAAGATCTAATTGTTGAGTAATGAAGATGCCACCCCCATCATGACCACAGATACGTTGGCCAGATTGTTATTGTGACATTTTTTTTGAAAAAAAATTTTAGGCAACGATTTTATGAGCTTACCCAACTTCAAAGAATTAATGATCCAGTCCCAATCGGGAGATCAAAACACCTACGAAAAATTACTGCAGTTGATTTACCCAAAAGTTCAGGCCTTTCTTATTAAAAAAGCAGGGCCCCTTGCCTTAACGGATGATGTCTGCCAAGACTGTCTCATTGCGATCCACAAAGCCAAACACACCTACGACCCACAAAAAGAATTTGAGCCTTGGATGTATGCCATTGTTCGCAATAAACTGATTGATCACTTTAGAAAAAACCAACGGCTCAGCAAAAAAGAAGTTACCACAGATAAAATAGATGTCACAGATAGACAGTTGCATTCGTATAGTGATGTGAAGGAAGACAACATCAGGCAAACCTTACATGATTGCATCGCGTGGCTTCCCTCAGAAATGCGTGAAGCCGTTGAAATGATTAAAATAAATGGTCACAGCACCAAAGAGTACGCCGAGCTCAAAGGCACCACAGAGGTGGCTGTGAGAGCGCGCATCTCAAGGGCCTACAAGCTTTTGAGAACAAAACTGGAGAAAGAACTTGGCTGGTAAAGACGATTTTATAAAAGGGTTGGCCTCAGAGCTCACCCCCTATAAGCCACAGCAAAAACCACTCGTGCGTTTTATGTACTGGTTTGTTTTTTCTATGATCGCCATTTTAGCTGTTATGCTTTTCATACAAAACTTCAGAGCGCAATTTTTCAGTGAACTTGCGAGTGATTCTTTTTATTTTCTAGAAACCTTGTTTGCCTTTTTAGTGGTGCCAAGCTCTGGCGTGCTGCTATTTAAATTGTCAGTGCCGGGCACTGAGCTCAAAAAGAGTCATTACTTTTTAGCGCTTGCCCCTTTTATTTTATTTGTCACCTTTGTGGCTTTAAGTGCTTTTGGCTTGGTGGATCAACCATCCAGCATGGACGGCAAACGCTCCACCTGTATGAACGAAATTTTAATTTTAAGTTGGCTGCCCATTTTACTAATGACGTTTCACTTTAGTAAAAATCAAATGCACTTCTCGGCTCAAAGGCTTGGCCTTATCGGAGTTGCAGGGGCGTCCATTCCAGCGGCGTTCATGCAATTGGCATGCATGCGCTCAGCAGAGCATGTGCTTAAGTTTCATATTGGGCCCGTATTTTTTGTTGTGGTGGTATTTTTAGTGCTTGCTTTTATGTTAAAGCGAGTTCGATAGTTTTGCACCAAGAACGTATCCCAAATAACAACCTAAAAACGTGCACACATGAGTGGTTATAAAATATCCGAGAGCCCAATTGTACTTTTTGTCTGTGAACAGTTGAAACATATCTAAAATGTAGCTGGAAAAAGTGGTGAGCGCTCCCAATAAAGCAACAGCTAACAACAGCCACTGTATATTATCTAGTGTGCCATTTTGCTTTAAACTGTAAAACACACCAATCAATAAACAGCCAATCGTGTTGGCCAAAACTGTAGATGATAGCCCTTGTAAACTAGCAGATAAACCCAAGCGGGCAAAGGCACCTATGGAGGCGAGTGCGACAAATAATAAAATAAATAAATACTGATTCATACGTCAATGATCTTTGTTTTAAGTTTTAAATGCAATCAATGAACAAAAAAAAATGCCACCTGGTGAGTGGCACTTTTAGTATGGCTGTTTGTAAACTGTTGGTTAGTACGTAAGGGTCTGACTTGAAACGGTGTTTCCATGCAAGTTAGAAAGCCCAAAGAAATTTGTTGTCGATAAGTCGAGCTCGTTATCAGCACTCAAGGCTGCACAAGCTCCTCCAGCGGCGACATAGTTGGCGACGTTGAAGTCAACACACACACCCTTCACAGTAGCTGGGTTCAAAGTTGGGTTGATGTCGTCCGTGTTATTTAAGTTAGCTAAGTCCATGAAGTGAATGTCTGCAATTTTCAAACTCTTTCTACCGTGCAAAGACATACGCTTTGTTTCTGGGCTGCCAAGCTCGTCTTGAGTCAATGTTCCGATGATTTTAAACTCATCACCATCTGGAGTGTACATTGACAAGTACATGTTCGTTTGGTCCTGACAGTCACCTGATACACATGTCATTGAAAAGTCGATGGCAATGCGGTTAGTTGCAAGGTTCGCCTGAGCATGAATCTCAATCACTCGCTCTTCCAAAGATGAGCTCATCACCGAGTTATCATAACGAACATACATATTTGGGTTATTGCTATCACAATCAAACTCAATATGAATAAACTCATCGCCACCATGACTTGCAGTTAAGCTCTTATCGTAAGACAGGCCAGCATTAAAAAAGTTACTTCCCATAGGAACTACCTTATTACTGACTTGAAACGTAATATCAACTGGCTCTGTTGGGTGCACGTAAGTTCCACTAGCGGGAACGGCACTGCATGAAGCAAACCCTAAATCAGTGATGCCGTCGGAAACATTATTTAATAACTCTTCTAACCACCCCATGATGTAGTCGTCTTTGGCCATGCCTGGCTCACCGGCAAGGATTCTCCACATGCCTTCAGCCCATTCAGCTGCTTTTTCTTCGTCACTGGCGTAAGCCATGCCTCTTTCTAATTGGGCAGCGAATTTTATTTTTGAAACGAGGCTTGCTCTTTTGTTAGGAGCATCGAAGCCACTAGTACCTATAAAAAATGTTAAAAGTGATGCGATTGTCGTTAAAATTAATTTTTTCATCTTGAACCTCCTTATTCAAAACAATGTTCAGAACCACACTTCAATTCAAAGCTACCGAACAGGTTAGGGTTATTAGCATCGCTACTTGTTGTCTCACTTCCTCCGCAAGCGGTTAAACACAACGCACTTGCCATTAGTATTGCTAGTAATATTTTTTTCATTTCATTCCTCCTTGAAATCGTTATTTGTGAAATATGTATTGCGAATGCGGGGCCAAGTTTTTTGTTTCAACATGAAATGAATTTTGTTTTAGTTTGATAATTTTAAGCGAAAATTAAAATTTATTGATGAATTTCTAGCAACTGCTGATGGATTTCCAGCAAAAAAGAAAAACTTTACTACAATGAGTTTGATACATATTAAGACATCTACTTAAAATTAGACCAATATCAACAAATTTATTTTATAATAATATTGATGGCCCGTTTACTATTTATCTTATTAGTAATGTGCGTCTTACCTATTCATTCTCTTTCTGCTCAACCTGGTGAGACCATGATCTGTTTGAGCTTCCAGCAGGATATTAACTGGAATCCACTTAAGAGCTACGAAGAACAGCTCAATATTAAGCTAATTCAAAAAGACTTAGATATTCTATTAAAGAACAAAATTATTTATAAAATGGATAAAAAAGCGTCTGAAAAGACATTGGGGACTAAGTACGTAATTAATGTACAAAAAATGAAGGTGCTTCTACAAATTTTAAATAAAAACTCTGCAATCAAAAACAAATTGATCAAGTACAATATAACTAAAGTAAAACCTAAGCTGTAAATATATTCACAAGCAAAACAAAAACTCCAACTGCTACAAATATTTTTTTTGTCATTTCTTTTCTTTGATTGATTTCGTTAAAGTTATAAAAGTTCATCGTGACCGTCCTTGGTTATTATTTTTTATCATCCTTGCTTTCACTGAACTTATATAGCGAATATGGTGCCAAACTAAAGTCTCGGTTATTTTGATTTGAGCTCATGTTTGTTTCAAGGCGATACATTCGTCGATCAATTTCAAGCACAACGTGCTTAAAATCAAGCAATGGCCAAGTTTCGACGATAAAGTGTTTATGCAAATACTATTAGTCGACGACGAAGAACTCGCTTGTGAAGCCCTCAAAGAATTCTTAGAGGATGATCACGAAATCTATATTGAACACGACGGAGAAAGTGCCCTCAACTTTTTAAAAAAACAAAAAGTCGATGTGGTGATCACCGATCACAATATGCCTAAAATGACAGGCATAGAACTCATACAAAAAGGTAAATCGCTTTTTCCAGACTGTTACTTTCTGATGCTAACAGCGCACAGCTCTTTAGAGCATGCCATTTCAGCCTTACGCGCTGGAGCTGATGATTACTTAATGAAGCCAGTGAATTTTGAAGAGCTTGAGATGCGCGTTGCACGTGTGCGCCAATTGATTTCTTGGAAAAACAAAAGCATTGCTCTTGAACAAAAAAATGAATCGATCAATAGTATGATTGGCAATAGTGAGCACATGCAATTGATCAAAGGCTTTGTTAATAAAGTCGCCAACGTACAAACACCCATTCTCATCAATGGTGAGAGTGGTACAGGTAAAGAGGTGTTGGCCAAATCCATCCACAACTGTGGCAACAGAAAAACTGAAGCCTTTATTGCTATTAACTGTGCCACCTTAAGTGAACAGCTTTTAGAAAGCGAGTTGTTTGGTCACGAAAAAGGCGCTTTTACAGGAGCCGAATCAACTAAAATTGGAAAATTTGAACTGGCCGGTGAAGGCACGCTTTTTTTAGATGAAATTGGAGAGCTCGCACCACAATTGCAGGCCCGACTGTTGCGAGTCATACAAGAGAAAGAATACTACCGACTGGGTGGCAATCGCCTATTAAAAACCAATGCCCGCATTGTGGCAGCCACCCATAAGAATTTGCCAGAGATGGTGAAAGAAGGGAAGTTCCGTGAAGATTTGTACTTTCGCTTGAATGTTCTCAACATCACCCTCCCCAGCCTCAGACAACGCAAAGACGACATCCCTGTATTAGTAGATTACTTTTTAACTCATCTTAAAAAAGAACTAGGATCAAATAGTGAACTCGCCCCTGAAGTGAATGACTACTTAAATAACAAAAATTACGTCGGTAACATTCGAGAACTTAAAAATGAAATTGAACGACTGCTGGTGCTTAACTTAGATAAAACTATCATTCATATCCAAGATATCAACAGTCTCGACTTTTCACAGAAGCAACTTTTAGACGAAACTACACCTTTACAGACTAATGAGTTAGCCCCTACAAATTCGGTTGATTTAGAAAAAGGCTTAACTCTACTCACTGAAGAGTTTGAAAGAAAAATCATTGAAAGTGCCTATATGCAAAATGATTGCAATCAATCAAAAACTGCTAAAGAACTTAAGATCACACGTGGTGCTCTTCAGTATAAATTGGCTAAGTATCATATTGAAAACAAGAAAGCGTCTTAAATATAAGAAACCTATAACTCAATCACTTATATACTTACAGTTTATTGCTAATCATTTCACATTGTTTTCGTTGCTCGATATTTAACTCAAATGACATTTCATTAACAAGGCTGCCAATACTATTGCGCTTCCAAGTTCTACGGTTAGATTGACTTCTGTTATACTCATAAATACTCACTGATTCATTTATCAATATACATTCATAGTCTCCTTCAAAAATTTTATTGAAGAAGCCTGAAATAACTAATTCGTCATTTAGATTTTTTTCAAAAAATATATTTGTTTCATTTATACTCAAAGTTCCTCCAGCAACGCCGGAGTTTCCTAAAGTGTATAAATTAAGGGTCCCGGACTCATTCACTGACACTAATCCTAATAACTCCGCATGCAACTCACTTGATATAAAAGCTAATATGATAATTAGATATTTCATCTTTACTCCTCACATAGTAGAATATTTTATAAGCCTATTGTTAGCATAAACTTAACATCAAAGGAATGACTAAAAATGGAAGATCACATCCAAAATTGGACATACGATAAGTATGAACTTTTTATAAAAAATATGATCAAATCGAGTAGGAAACAGAAAGGCCTTTCTCAATTAAATCTTAGTGAAAAACTTGGATACACCTCAAATAATATTTACAAAATGGAAACTGGAAAAAATAAAATTTCTTGGGTGGACTTCATTTCGATTCTAAGCGCTTTAGAGCTAGAGCCCGAAAAAAAATTTGAAAAATACTTTAGAGGTAATTTTGATCTTATGGACCTCAATATTATATTTGAAAAGCTTTTTCATAAAATTTCAATTGAGAAATTAGCTCAACAAGTCTCATTAAGTAAAAAGAGGTTCCTCAGACTATCACAAAACCCAAGCAGCTTAGACGCTCACCTGGTTTTTTTCTTATTTGGTCTGCACTTCCCCAGGTTTATTGAGTTTATAGCCGAGCTCAGCTCCCCAAACATCCCACCAGAGATAGAAAACGAACACAGCGTAAGACAAAAACTTGTCGAGCAGATCAATGATAGACCCTGGATTGCTTTATTAAGATTGTATTTTAGAGAAAATATTATTCCTGAATTGAATCAAAGTAACATTGAAAAAATTGCGACATCTATATCTCAATCTGAAGGCGTCATTAAAAAGGTTATAAATGAACTCAAGGAACACTCTCTTTTGTATTATGATCAAACTCAGCAAAGATGGATGATGTATAACAGAAACCTCTATATAGCTAATAGAAAAGGTTCGAAGTACCATCAAAGTATTTATTGGAACCAACGGCTACTAGAAACTTTTAAAGATCCAAACTCTGAATATGATTTAAAAACATTATGCTTAAGTTTTTCAACAAGTAAAGAGAACTTACCCGAAGTGAAGTCATTAATAAAAAATTTTACGTCACAGCTTGTAAATACATTAAATTTACATACGGATCATAACTCTGAACTTTGTGTGATCACTTTAAACTTTGCTAATTTAAACTGTTTGAAAGTTCATGGTGAATGATTAACTGGCTTTTATTTATCGAATATTTACTGAAACTGATATGAACTCAAGTAAAGCTGAAAGTAAGTTATTTGTATTCAAGCTGTTTTTTACATAACTTTTTATATTTTTAAACCTTTTAAATCACAATTCGAAAGATTGATTTTTCACTTTCTCGTAAATATATTAACTCACCTTGATGCTGTTTTATAATACCACTACAAAAAGCAAGCCCAAGGCCTGTCCCTTTACCCACGGTTTTTGTGGTGAAAAAGGGTTCAAATACTTTAGTTCTGATATCTTCAGGTATGCCCGGGCCGTTGTCTTCTATTTCAAAAATGGTGCATTCTAATTGACTGTAAATATTTAATGAAATAATTGCAGACTTTGTTTCCTCTAAAGCTTGAGTAGCGTTCTCGAGTAAGTTTGTGATCACCTGAAAGAACAAAGCCTCATCCACTTTGATACTTTTTTGGTCCGTGTTCACATTTAAGCTAAATTGTATGCTATCAGGTTTTATTGCTGTGTAATTTTCATTGATTCTGTTGGTAAACTCATTCAAAGCCACTTCTTTCAAAGCCAGAGGTTTTTGCCTTGAAAAGTTCATCAGTTCATTGATGATCTTTGTCGCTCGGTGAACCTCATTAATAATGATATTGGTTTGCTTGTATTGTTTACTATCAGTGTCCATCTTACGCTGTAAGAGTTGAGAGTAAGAAGAAATGATATTTAATGGGTTTTTTAATTCATGAGCAATCCCTGCACTGAATTGCCCCATAGCAGACAACCTTTCTTTTGACATGATTTCTTGCTCGCGGTCATACAATTTTTTCCCCAACGAGTTGAATGAGCTCACTAAGCTGTTGATTTCTAGAGTGTTGGTCTTAGGTATTTTCACTTCCCAATCACCTTGAGCGAGAGTTTCTGTGCGCTCCTGTAATAAACTCAACGGAGTCGTTAGTTTTCTTGAAAAAGCCCACCCCACAAAACCAACTCCTATGAGAATTAAAATTAGATAGGGTGTGATTTTTTTAAGGTAACTTAGAAATAAATCAAAAAAACCATCGTCTTTATTATTAAGTAATAAAATATAATCTGAATTGATTGGGATGGTACTGGTGATAAAGCCATTTTTATAAAAGCTCACCGGTAAGTCCGCCTTTTTTGCAGCTGCAGGTAACTCAATCAGTTGAGCCCAGCCGTCCCCACTGATACTATTGACTTCAACTTTTTGATCTGATTGCTTGCTATAAATAGAAACGTTAAACTCTTGTTGATCTCCCTTAGAAACAATGATCTTACGTGTAGCAACCGCGAGTGCACTTAAATCTTCTGTTTCCAAGTTAGTTAAGCTGTTTTTTATAAGTTCACTGTAAGCCAAGCCTTTGTTTAACTGTAAATCATAAATATAGTTTTGCTTATCGCTCACCGTTTGCCGAATTAAAAAGTAAGATGTGCTCAAAGTAGTGATAAGCACCAACGAATATAAAATGATGTATAATTTTTTTTGCAGCGTCACTTACGTTCGACTCCTATACTGACATACTGAACATCACTCCCCTCAATCACTTGAAAGGTCAGTAAATTGTAACCTTTTGTGAGGCTCACATCGACTGAAAAGCGACCTTTACTTTTTTTAACGGACTGGCCTCTAAATAAAACCTTTTGCTTCGGAAGAACGGTTCCTCGTACTTTAATTTTTTCCTGAGTGAAGGTCTGCCCTTCTTTGGGATAAGTGATTGAAAAGAATTTCAGCTCATCGACAACTTTTTTAGGAGTGCTAGTTTGAACTGGCTTATCTGGCTTTATACCTTTTATATCAGCCGGTTTAATTTCTGTGTCGGGAGGTGATGCGCTTGTATAAATATCAGGTATAGCTTCACTTTCTGTATTGACATCTATTTTTTGAGTGAACTCTTGTTTTTCTTTGAGATCGACCACTTTGTTTTTTGTTACAAGCTGCACCTCCCCTTTTTCGGTGTGCACTTTGACTTTATCTTCGCTTAAGCTCACTTGAAATATTTTTTTAGCGCCTTTTTTTATGGAAGACCGCACCTTCAACCACACATTCGGGAGCTTTAAAACCACCTCTTTATTATTACCTCCAACAACTTCCCCTTGAATGTGACCATTCTTAACCCCAATGATGGTTTGCTCGACTTCTTTTTTATATTTTTTTTCTAACAAGATAATGCGTGATTTTTCAGACAGCTCAATATAACTGTCAGCAAAGATTCTTACCGTGGTTGATGACTTCTCTCCGGTTTTGATCCAATCTTTGAAGTAAAGTTTAGTTTCGAGTTGGCTTTCTTCCCAGACGGTTTCACTTTTGCGCTTGTAGTTCACTAAACCATTTATTTTTTCAAACTTGGCATCGAAGGGTTCTTCAGCAGTAGGCTCTTGTGCATTATTCCTTGGCTCATTTTTGGGTTCGACCTCAGATATGGTTTTCTTAACTTCTTCTGAGCTTGGCTCAGAAGGAGTTTTATCTTGACTGCAACTCACGATTAAAAGAAATAAAATCAAACAAAGTATTTTCAAAACGTATACTCCAAGGCAATAGGCTCTACGATCAAAAATGTCCAACGACGATAGGGCACCCAATTAAAACTTAAAAATGGAGCGGTGTAAAATAAACGAGAGGTCAAAGCCCAAGACGGCGATAAAAACCAACGCCTACCAAACTCAAGCCCCACTCCAACAATTTTACTATTTGGTAGCCCAAACTCCAAAGTGGGTGAGTCTGGGTTACTATAACCAGCCACATTCATGTTCATAACACCAACTTGAGCAAAATACTTTCCTCGGAAAGGGTAACCGACCGAAAAGTAGCCACCACCAACATTTGTCGACTTATCGCCTTTGGAGTTATGAAAACTACGTGTGTTAAATCCGCGAACTTCAGCGTAAAATTTTTGGTACAAGCGAATTCCTAAGGCAAACTTTGGTCCCAAGCTTAAGTATTCGGTGTAAAGTAAGTCAATGTCGCTGTCGATGGCATCAATCAAACCAAAATGCCCGCCCCCATAAGATAAATATACTCTGGAGTTGTGCTTTTTAGTAAACTTTTTGCAATCACTATTCTTAAACTCGACAAACTCCTGCAGCAAAGAGTTGCCTTTGGCTATGGTGAGCTGCCCTTGCTCAAGCAATTGATTGCAGTTGTTTCTGTATTGAAACTCTACTGAAGAATCTGATTTTTTTGTCTCGTTTAAAAAAGTGACGTCTGTTTGGGGTGAAGTCTTGAATTTAAACTTCGTGTTACGAAAGTTCAGATCAAAATCATTGTCTTCGTAAATCAAATAAGGCTTGTTTTTTGTGTACTTACTGATCTGAACCCTGTAATTGATCTTAAAGTAAAGATTAGTATCTGGCCCAACCACTCTAACTAAATGAGAACTCTGCCCAGCCTTCAACTCAAAAGGCAGTTCAATTTGATTTTTATCGCTGCGTTTTATTTTTTGATTGTTAAAATATACATCTTGTCCTTGAGGCAGCACACCCTTCCACTGAAAGAGATCTTGCTTTTTTTCATTCAACCACGTTTTTTTATACTTCGATGTAAAAAAGTATTTAGCATTTACAATTTTCTGCTCATACACTTGCTCTTGATGAATGATTTGTATTTCAAATTGCTCCGGCGGTTTTTCATAGCGCTTGTAAAAATGCCCAACAGAGCCATGACTTTTTAACTCCTCACCGTTCACCAAGACTGTATTGCTCTTTTTTTGCAGTCCTTTTTTTTGCAACTGAATCTGCTGACCATTGATGACCATAGATGGTGGCGACACGGTTCCGTTGATTTCAATGGCAGGCAAATCTGTTTCAAATTCAATTTGATATTGAATTTTTCCTGGAGGCACTCCTACAGTGAAACTCTCTGCCATCCCCCCGACATGTAATATTTGGATGAAAAAAATATAAATTATGAGTTTAATGAGCCTTGCTATCATACCTAAATCGTATAAAATACTTATTTTATTGAATAATCTTTAATTCTTTATAATTCGAGCAACAAGCATTATTGCATCATACTTTAAGGCTATGATCACTTAATATTTGAATAAGATTGAGTTTTATTGAATAA
This sequence comes from Bdellovibrionales bacterium, assembly GCA_020628165.1. Classification (GTDB taxonomy): domain Bacteria; phylum Bdellovibrionota; class Bdellovibrionia; order Bdellovibrionales; family UBA1609; genus JAHDIR01. The sequence goes on from JAHDFM010000007.1 coordinate 48,542, forward strand.
ACAAGACTCTAAAGAGGTGATACATGGGAACAACGGGTGAAAAAAACAACAGCACCAAGATCTTTATTGGTCTGATTATCGGCGGCATCATTGGCTATTTATTCAATCTGTGGGGGCCCGGAACTCTCAGAGATGGTTTGCTCAAATACTTTTTCGCTCCCATTGGAACGGCTTTTTTAAGGTCATTATTTATGGTGGTGGTCCCACTTGTTTTTGCCTCACTAGTAGTGGGTGTGGCACAACTTGGCTCTGTTAATAATGTTGGCCGCCTTGGTGCACGTCTTATTGGTTTTTATTTACTCACAACACTTATGGCAGTGTTAATTGGGCAATTTTATATCTCAACGATAAAACCTGGTGTTGGTGTTTCGGCTGAGTTTCGAGACACCGCCGTTGAAGCCATGCAAGACCAAATTGCCAGTCTTAAAAGTAAGAGTGAAGCTGTGAATGAATCACTATGGCCTGGTATGGTCGACAAGATCATTCCTAAAAACATCATTAACGACATGGCAGAAACCAATATGCTTGCTATTATCTTTGTGGCCATTTTATTTGGAATCGCCTTACTTTCGATAGACCCCAAAAAATCAAAGGCGGTGATCACCTTTTTTGATGGTGTCTCCGACTCCTGTATTAAAGTGGTCGGCTGGATTATGAAACTGGCACCAATTTGTGTGGCGGCACTTATCATTACGGCAGTGGCTCACTTTGGTTTAGACATTATGAAAAATGTGGCCTTGTATATTTTTGTTGTGCTCGCAGGTTACCTCACTCACTTTTTCATTAGTTACTCAGCCATCATTAAAGTGGTGATTGGCATTCCAATTAAAGAGTTTTACAAACGCCTCTTCCCAGTTTTTGCAACGGCCTTTGGTACCAGCTCAAGCAGTGCTACTATGCCTACTACCATTCGCACTTTGGAAACCAATTTTGGGGTGCCTGAAAAAATTTCTACCTTTAGTGTGCCACTTGGAGCCACCGTCAATATGGACGGAACGGCTCTATTTGAAGTGATTGCGGCTTTATTTATCGCCCAAGTTTTTGGTGTGGATATCAGTTTAACAGGTCAAGTGACCTTAGTGATTTTGGTGTTACTTACATCCATCGGTGTTGCCGGTGTGCCAGGTGGCTCAACTCCGATCTTAATGTCTGCCATGGTCTCTTTAGGGATTCCTGCTGAAGGGATAGCACTTATCTTAGGTGTGGATCGCTTACTCGATATGGGAAGAACTGTTGTGAATGTAACTGGCGATGCCGCTGGCGCCCTCTACTTGAGTAAGATTGAAAAGGTCGACCTCAAAAAATTTATCAAGGACAATCCGTGAGCGAAGTAAAACTAAAAGTTTTGCACAAGTTCACCACTTTGCATGAGGCCAATATAGCTAAAAGCTTTTTGAATTCAAAAGGCATTGATGCCCAAGTGTTTGATGAACACACGGTGAACATCTATGCCACCCCTGCTATTTTTAGCGGGGTGAGAGTGATGGTGCCTTCTCACCAACTAGAAGATGCCAAAAAAGAATTGAGCGCTCAGCAAGACTTTGCATCCAATAATCATTTAGAGTTGGTTGGAACCCCTTGCCCCAGCTGCAATAGCACCCAAACGGAAATCACCAACATCAACCGCAAGAGCATTCCTTGGTTAATCATTTCTTATTTATTGATTTTTCCCGCACTAAAAGCGTCCAGTGTGACTTGGACTTGTCACAACTGCAATCAATCTTGGAAAAGCAAAACTGACACGCCCGTAAGCAACGCCATGTCTGTGGTTATCACTGTGCTGACTTTAGCTCTTGTTTTTTATTTTATTTTTATGAACTTGCAAAAGTAGTCAGGGACCTTAAGTTTCATAACTACAATCGCTAGAGATGCTTTACTTTATAGATACAATTTTTTTATTTCGAGCTATTGAACGACGAAGAGAAACAACAGGCTTGAGTCGTTACCAATTAGCAATTAAAAATATGTTCATCTAAAATAATATTTATTTGCTATTGATAAATGCGAAAGCTTTGAAGTTATCAATTCCGACAGCATCGTCGACACCTTTTCTTGGGTTGTTTTCATAGAACCCTTCATTCATTAGGGCATTGATTCTGAAAACAAAGTTATCTCTTTGAAAACCGTCTAAACGAACGGCAACTTGCTTGTTGATCCAATCAGAACGCAAGTGATTAAAGCCATTCAAGTTAGATCTCGCTTCACTGCCGTCACTGTGAAAAATCGTTTTCCAGTTTGAACCGTTAAGACCAGCTACACTTATGTTGCTACCAACGCCGCAAGCATTAAGAGTGTCATTACAAACTTCTAGTTTTAAGTACTCCCCTTTTTCTAAACCAATAGGTAAGTAATCAAAAGAAAAGTAAACAATTCCATTGGTGTCCGACAAATTAAAAGACTTGGTTACCAAATACAAATTGTGAATCGAACCCGCTCCAGCACGACCAGTGAAGTAGAGTGACTTGTCACCAGTAGAGGCTTCCCCCAAAATGCTATTGTCATAAGACTTAAATTCAACATTATTACCAGAAGTTCCACTCAAAATTCGGCCATTGTCATTAATGATAGCTCTCCAACCAAAAATGTTACTGGTCACAGGGGCAATGTCGACACGCTCAAAAGAATCACCGACAAACACTTCTGACCTTTGGTTGTCATAACATCCAGAGATTCCATCAGCACTGATACAAGTGACGCCGTCTCCAGCTGCTTCACCCATGTCACCGATAGTATCAGGGTCTAAACTAGGAGTGGTGATTTCTGCGATAGTTGCACCGTTATTATTGTTATCTATATAATCACCGTTATCAGTAAAGTTCGGGTCTTGCTCACTCACTATTCTTGCTTGTTCAGCAGCTGTTTCACGAACCTGCTCTACAAATTCGACATCATTACATGCCGAAACAAATGTTAGAAATACAAACAAAAAAAGAAATGATCTCATTGCAATCCTCCGAGAGAGACTAGACTTATGTCTTGAATGTATTCAAAAAAGACGCCATTTTTTGTTTCATGATGAAGCAAAATCAACGAAATTTTGTATCAAAACATTTCACAAATCTTTTAATTTTGTAGAGCTTTTTATTTTGTTTATTTTTAATAAAAAATTTAAAACATTTTCTATAGATTTTGTTTGTTAAGCAACTATCAGTTGCAGCTATAACAATAAGGAGATCCTTTATCTGTCATATACTTGTAATCCAATAAGTTCTTTTTATTTAATTGGTTTATTGCAAACCACATTATCGAAAATAGGAATGGCTCCTGATTCTTTTTTGATCTTGAAAACCTGAGACTTGTAAGTCTTAACAGCCATAATGGGCACTGAGTACTGCTGTAAACTGTTGGGAAAAATAACTGCGATTTCAGTATGATCTGGAAAAGACATCTCTTTTACTGAGTAAGAAACAAGATTGGAAAAACCAGCATAGAAACAAACTCCACCAGCCAAATCTCTAGCCTCAAAAGCGGACCGTCTTTGATCTACATAAGGTCTTACAGAGCTCACTGGCATGTTTTTTACAATGACTGGTGAGATGACTACATCATTTGAAATGTAAGATTCCAATGATCCGGCAAAAGAGCTAAAAGCGAAAAAAAATGCATTTAAAAAGATTAATACCCTCATAACTTCCCCCCGTATAAGTTTTATTCTTTTTAATGATCTAAGTTGAATATGGAAAAGTCACCTAATTTTTAAAATCAGATATGGAGAACCTTTTGGATACAATCTAAATTTATACGAAGCTGATACAGCCTTCAAAAAAGCTAACTCGGAACATGTTTTTTTAAAGTGACTTCTTTATTTAACTAAATAGTCGCTGCTTGACTTGTCCAGGCCAGCCTTAAACCCAAGCATATATTGCCAATTAGACTGTGCTGACTCTGAACATGAACTTTCACATCGTAGCTTAGATAGCTCAATATGATGATTTATAATTAAATCTGATTCGGTCTCTGTTAGGGTTCCAGGGACTTGTGCTGATTCGGTATTTGTTTGGCTTCTAGGTATAGATGCTACTTCATTATTTACCCAAGCAGTCTCTTCTCGAACAAAAGTATCACATGCATTATTACACTCATCGTCCAAGTGCTGTAAAACCTCTCGCATACCGACATCAGACTTACAAATAGTTTCTAAAGATTCATCTAATTTATTGGAAACATCTCGAAGCCCAGTTCTCTGCAAGCCCTTTCTCAGTATGGTGGCGTAGAAAGAGGTTTTATGAGGCTATCTTTTGAACAGGCAATATCCTTTATAGGCATCCCCTTAAGTTTAGCATTTGCAACTGTACAAGTGGTTAACAGGAATAAAATAATTACATGAACTAAGCTCATAGCTTTCTTCTCCTTATAAAAAAAAATTTAAAGCAATTAATAAGCCAATTATTGGAGTTGATATCAAGCGATAGTCATCATTAGAAAACTGGGAAAAGTAACAAATGCAATCACAAACTCAAAAAGTGTTTATAATTTGTATTTGACAGCATACTTCGATAATAGGATCAAATGAGCAGTTCACAACGTAATAAAGTAAAAAATATCTTTATGTTTTTGTTTTTTTCATTCTCAATAAACTCATTTGCAGATAGCAAAAGAGATGTCTGGCAAAAGCCTGAGCTTGTTTTAAAGACCTTATTATCAGACAGTAAGGATGCAACTTTTTGTGAGATTGGCTCTGGCAATGGTTACTTTACCTTAAAAGCTGCCAATTACGTTAAGAAAGTAATTGCCACCTGATAAATTAGAAAAAGTTAAATCAGTTAAAATTAACAGCCAAAAAACTTAATATTGAAAATATTCAAACACATTTAGCAACTACCAAAAATATTCTAATACCTGATAATTCATGTGACATAGTTTTTATGTCTCTTGTTTATCATCATATCGATGAACGCCCCCTATTTCTATATCAAGTTTCTAAGATCCTTAAAAAGAACGGGAGGTTTATTAATATTGATAATGTTTTTAATCCAGAAGCATATATAGCTTCACCAAAAAAAACACCATCACCAAACTGCCGTTTCCCAAGAGAAAAATTCATTGATGAAGCTACCAGTGCTGGATTCAAGCTAGTAAAGAGTCACAACTTGCTCAAGATTCAATATATTGAGGAACTCAGGGCTCGGTAAACGCGTTAAATGATATTTACATTTTCTCGAGCTCTTCGTTTCCAGGAAGCTGAGATAAGTCTGGCACAACGATGATTTCAATGCGTCTGTTAAGGGCTTTGTTTTCTTTCGAAGAATTATCTACCACCGGTTGAGTTTCTCCGTAGCTTGCAAT
>JAHDFM010000007.1:53927-60235 GCA_020628165.1 Bdellovibrionales bacterium
TTAACTTTCAGGCGGCCGGCATCAATTAAACTTTTAAAGCGTGAAGTGAGCTTAGAAAACTCGGCGATTCTGTCTTCGGCTGATTTTTTATATTCAGCCAAGTCTTGTAAATCTTGTTTTAGTTTTGTTTTGTCTTGCAAAGCTAAGGTGAGCTGCCTTTGCGAATCGATGAGTTTTTCATCCATCATAGACATTTCTCTTTTGTGCTTTTCCATGAGCTCGGCGTATTTTGACTTACTCACACACCCAAAAAGAGTCGCTGTCATCATGATCAGTACAAATAATTTCATAATATCTCCAAGAAAAAAAATATTAATTAATTCAAACTCGAATCAGATTCTATTTCACCATAAGAATGTCGAACAATCACACCATCAATCATGTAAATAATGTCTTCTGAAATATTGGTGGCATAATCCGCGATGCGCTCAAGGTGCTTCGAAATAGATCGCCAATTTAAGTAGTACTCAACTCGGTCAGGAAACTCTTTGATCTTTTCGCGAGTGATGTGAAATGTCTCACGATTAATTTTATCTATTTCGTCATCGGCACGACACACTTGGTGTGCTAACTGCACGTCCATATTGATTAAGGCCTGTAATGCATTATTTAGCATTAACTTTGTTTTTAAAGCCATATCTTTAAAGTCAAAAGGGATGTCTTGAACGTCGGTGCCCTTGATATTCATCGACCGGTGGGCGATGTTAGAAGTGAGGTCTCCAATGCGCTCTAAGTCGTTATTGATTTTAAGAGCAGAGATCACAAAGCGTAAATCTGTAGCCACTGGCTGGTGAAGGGCAAGGATTTTCAGGCACTCCTCTTCCACTTCTATCTCTTGAAAATCGACATCTTCATCGGCAGCGATCACTTTTCTAGCTAGTTGGTGATCAACGTTTAAGACGGCTTCCACAGCGCGACTCAAATTAGACTCTACAAGTGCTGACAACAACAATAGCTTTTTCTTTAATTTATTTAACTCTGTATGAAGATGCACACCCATAAAATTCCTTTTTCACAAACAGTCAAAACTGCTAAGTAATTCTGGCATCAATCATTTAATATGACAAGTGCTTATTTGCTAAACAATTTTATGAAAGTGTTAAGCTTGAGGTAATTTAATTAAAAAAGTACTTCCTTGACCGACTTTACTCTCTACAGAGATGTCTCCATTATGTAGGCCAATCACATGCTTAACAATGGATAAACCTAACCCCGTGCCACCAACATCACGGCTTCGCCCTTTATCCACTCGGTAAAAGCGCTCAAAAATGTGTTGCAAATGTTTTTCATCCATACCACAGCCGCGATCTTTAACTGCAATAGTTATACCTGAACCTTTTTGTGACAACTCAACCATAATTTTTTCATTTTCAGGACTGTGCTTTATGGCGTTATCAATTAAATTAACAATGGCCTGCTCAAAAAGAGAAAAGTTTAAATTTGCAAAGATCTGGTCACCGTGTTGAACAAAGTTGAGTTGTACTTCTCGCTCTTTAGCACGCTCCTGGCAAAGTGAAATAGCACTCTTAACAACTAAGCTGACATCACCACTTTCTAATTCAAGCTCTGAGTTTTTCTCACTTTCAAGTTTGGATATTGCAAGTAGATCATTAATCAATGTACCTAAGCGAGATGAGTGCTTGTGTATAATGCCGATGTACTTTTTATAATTTTCAGCCGAAAGCTCATCGTTAGTTAACAATGTTTCAGCAAAACCTTGAATCAAAGTGAGTGGCGTTTTTAACTCATGAGACACATTGCCAACAAAGTTCGTTCTGTGCTTTTCAAGCTTTCTGATTTTAGTGGTGTCTTTGATCACAAACACTTTGCCCGTGATTTGTTCTTTGCGGTCATAGATGGGAGAGCTTTTTACATTTAGGTGAAGCTCCTTCACTTCATTACCGATAAAGGCGTCTTTGATGTAAAGGTTATCGTCTAAGTTCTTCATTTCATCGATGTTTTCTGAGAGCACTTTGTAAACTTCAGAGAGTCTTATGAGTGATGACAAGGTTGCGCCCTCGTCTCCAGTAAAAGTGGTGGCAAACATCTTTTGGGCCGCTCGGTTAAAAATGTACACCTTCTCAGAGGAATTCACAGCAATCACAGCTTCACTCATGCTGGATAAAACAGCCGCCTTCTCATTAATTTGAAGTTGTAAATTAACCACGCGTTTTTCGACCTTGCCCACTAAGTTGTTCAATGATTTGCGCAAGCTTTGTAACTCTGGGGTGTTTGCATCTTCGTAACTAAAACGCTGGGCGAATGTTCCCTCTTTAAGTCGTTGCGCCACCTCGGTGACTTTTTGCAATTCGGCACCCGTTTTGTACATATACTTCCAGTTGAAGTATGCGATCTGCAAGATAGCTACCACCGACATCAAACAAATGAAAATAAGAAAATGATTTATTTCAGCGCCTGTCTGAGGTGATTTCTGAGAGTAAATAAAATATACGATATAGATACTAAAAAAAAGTAAGGTAATGACCGCTGGGACAATAAAAAACTTAAAAGTTTTTCTCATGATTTAGGAAATAACATTAACAAAATATCAATGGCAAGAGTTTAAAATTAACAAAGGCAGCGTCATAGCATGACGCTACAGGTATGCAGCGAAAACATAAATATATAAATTTTAGATATCTTGAAATTTATACCCAATGCCGCGAACTGTTTCGACCATCTTTCCAGCAGCGCCTAATTTTTTGCGCAAGCCCACCATTTGAAAATCAACGGTTCTTTCGGTCACAGAGTAATTGTCTCCGCGAATGGCATCAACGATTTGAGCTCTTGAATATACCCAACCAGGGTGAGAAGCGAGCAGTAATAAAATGGCAAATTCTGACTTTGTTAATTTCACTGACTGATCAAAAGCAAACACTTCAAAGCGACCTTTGTGAATAGTGATCGGCCCTACTTTTAAGAGGCCTTCTTCAACGGGTTGTGATCTCGACGTGCGTTTAAAAATAGTATTAATTCGGCTCACTAAAACTTTAGGGCTAAAGGGCTTAGTGACATAATCATCTGCGCCCAAATCTAAACCTTTAATTATGTCTGATTCTTCACCTTTCGCCGTCACCATAATGATGGGGGTGTCTTTTAAACTCTCTGCCTGGCGTACTCGTTTGCAAATATCAAGACCGCTCATATCTGGTAGCATCAGGTCTAATAAAACCATGTCAGGTTTTTCCGTGCTCACTGCTGTTAAGAATTCTTGGCCGCGAATAAAGTGTTTCACTTGAGCACCCTCTGTTTCCAAAGTGAGTTTTAATAATTCGGCGATGTCTGGCTCGTCTTCGACGATAAAAATTCTTTTTGTATCCATTTTTGTATTCATCTGCTTTGTTAAAAACTTAGATGGTTCCCTTTCATTAAACTCAAGTGTGTGCATAAAATAGCCTTACTAAGTTGATGATTTATAACTCTTTTTTCTCATTTAACAAAATAAATAGCGCAAATTAGCATTTGGTTAGATTTTTGTTATAATTTAATAATATTGATGGTTTAGTTGATTTTAAGTTTGTTCAACTCTGTAGTTTGGTCAATTAGGCTTACTTTTTTTACTTTTACAACTTTACATCCCCTATAGAATCAAATACCTATTTTTTACATAGAAATTAAAGACCCGATCATGAAAGGACCCAGAATGAAATCTAAGTTATTAAATACACTTGTTTTATTAGTACTCACCTCTCTCATTTCAGCCTGTGGCATTCAGTCCATTCCAACAGCCAAAAATGCCATGGAAGCCTCCTTGGCGGAAGTGACCAATCAATATAAAAGACGTGCTGATTTGGTGCCAAACTTAGTGAACACTGTAAAAGGTTACGCCTCTCATGAGAAAGAAACCCTAGAAGGCGTGATCAACGCAAGGTCTAAAGCAACAGCAACGACCATTGACCCTACTAACGCAAGCCCAGAGCAGATATTAGCTTTTCAAAAAGCACAAGGGCAATTGTCGCAAGCTCTTGGCAAACTGATGATGATTTCTGAACGGTACCCGGATTTAAAAGCCAGCACCAACTTTCTTGAGCTGCAGGCATCTTTAGAGGGTACAGAAAATCGCATCGGTGTTGCACGCAATAGACACATTCAAGCTATCAATAATTTCAACAACCTCATTTTAGTGATTCCAACTAAGTGGACCAATGATTATTACTTTAAGTTTCCAAAAGCGGCGCAGTTCACCGTAGACCCTAGTGAAAATGTTGAGAAGGCTCCGGAAGTGAAGTTCTAATCCATTGTTAATGACTTTAAACAAAAGCCTGCCTTTTAAATACCTACTTATCTTTTTAAGTATTTTCGCGCATCCTATTTTAACTGCAGAGTTTATCGTTCCTGCCATACAGGGGCCAGTGAATGATCACGCTCAAATGCTGTCTCGTAGGTCGGAAAAGTCAATCTCTAACATGTTGTACGAGCTTAAGAAGTTAAAAAAAACTGAGATTGCAATTTTGACGGTGCAAACTTTAGCCGGTGAAACCATCGAGCAGGCCTCAATAAAAACTACAGATCAATGGCAACTTGGGACTGCTAGTGGCGATAACGGAGTTCTTATCCTGATTGCCAAGCAAGAGAGACGCATCCGCATTGAGGTGGGGCAAGGGTTTGAAGGCGACCTTACCGATAGTGATGCTGCAGAAATTATATTTAAAACCATGGTTCCGTTACTGAAAGTAGGCGACCCTAAAAGTGCGGTCATTGCTGGCCTATATAACATCATCGAACAAATTCATCCAGACATCGACCCTGAGGTGTTTTTTAATGAACACCTCAATTTAAGGTACCGAAAAGCAACTCATAAACGAAACGCCAAAGTGAACTTCATTATCGTGTTTATCATCATTGTGCTGATCATCATCATGCACAGGGAAACGAGAAAGGCCGGTTTTCACCGCACGGGCGGTTTTGGTCGTCGCGGAGGTGGAGGGTTTGGTTCAGGTGGCTTTGGTGGAGGCGGCGGATTTGGTTCTGGCGGCTTTGGCGGAGGCGGCGGTGGTTTCAGTGGCGGTGGCGCCTCAGGAGGCTGGTGAATGAATTGGTCAAAACACATTCAAACTGAAGAGCTCGAGCAAATTGCAGAAACTATTAAAACAATTGAAGCAAAAACAGATGCTGAAATCATAACAGTGATTGCCAACAAGTCTTCAACCACAAAGCACGTGAAGTACCTTTTATATTTAATAGTGATCACCTTTGTTCACCTCGTGTTCAGCACACTAGATTATTATTTTTTGATCGAGCCTGATGCATTTCTGATGGCACTAACTTACTTATTAGCCATCCCATTATCTTTTTTATTAAGTCATTACAATTTTATCCAAAGGCTATTAACCCCCAAATGCGATCAAAAGTTTCAAGCAGAGTCTCAAGCCGAAAGAGAGTTCTACGTTCAAAGGCTCTACATGACCAAAAACAAAACGGGACTGTTGATTTATGTGTCATTACTAGAGAAACAGGTGATCGTTCTCGCCGATGAGAAGATCACAGAAAAACTTCCCAAAGACTCCTGGCAAGGAATGATCCAGTTAATAATCAAAGGCATCAAAAATAAATCACTTAAAGACGGCCTCGTTGATGCTTTAGAAAATATCTCAACAAAGCTGTTTGAGAACTTTCCGAATGAAGAGCAGAATCCCAATGAACTTCCCAATCATGTTATTTTGAGGACTATGACTTGAAAATGTCAGCTAAAAAAGTCTATATAAAAAATTAAATTTAATAGGATTATATAAATCCTAAAGATTTTTTTATTGCTTCAGATAATGAATACTGCCCTTTTTGATAAAAACTTATTATCACTTTGACCATACTAAATAATTTGGACAAGCAGTTAAAACTTAATCAAAAATTGTTTACATGGACAATAGTTGACATCTTAATTTTCAAACTTGAAATGTCTAAGGCAATATTAAACAATAATATATTAAACAAATTAGGAGACTATATGAAATTAGTTATTGTAATATTATGCAGCTTTGGATTTTTAAATTTTACTTATGCAAAGCAACCGTCTTGGGCTGGAAAAGGTAAACAAAAACAAAAGATAAATGATGCCAAGAATAAAACAGAAGAAGTAAAAGGCTCATTAGAAGAGATCAAGGGAAAAGGCAAAGCCGGCAAGAGTGGAAAGGGCAAGGGTCAACAAAAAGATAATAAAGCCGAGAGTAAAGATAACCCAACAGACTCATCAGATTTAAGTGATAACGATAATAGTCGAACTGACAAGAGAATGGATAATGAAAAGCGTTGGGGAAAGAAGGGACACCACCCTCAACAAGAAAAAATGAAAGAAAAGCACTCAGAAAAGA
>JAHDFM010000007.1:60335-131698 GCA_020628165.1 Bdellovibrionales bacterium
AAGAAGGGACACCACCCTCAACAAGAAAAAATGAAAGAAAAGCACTCAGAAAAGATATCATTATTTGAGAAATCATTCTCATTACAAGCTGTAGTTATTAAACCTAAACACGCAATCAATATTACTAATAATTTATTCATAAATACTCTCCCCAGCATTCTATTTGAAATATTAATAGAGCAATTGCTGGGTCAACTTTAAATACTCCATTTTTGAGCTAAAAGTAATCTTGTCAATTGATTAGACAGAATTACTAACTATATTTACGTACAAAATAGAGACTTCTTATATTGAAACAGTAGTATTTATAAGCAAATACTCAAACCTATAAGTTTATTAATGAGTAAGGACCCTAGATAAAAAAAGTATAAACAGCTCTCATAATGACGATGTGATCTTCTCAAGTTGACCTTACTAAAGTTAATGCTTTAGACTAAAAAGTAATTTTTTTGAGGCATAACCCGTCAATTAAACTTTTAAAAATTAATTAATCATACTCTCTGGATAACGTTTTTATTTAAGAGATGAAGTGCTTTTCAATATGTCCTTCTATTCGCTCAGGATGACATGATTTGTTGTATATAAAAAACCAACTGCAATCACAGTTGGTTTTTTGGGTAAATAAAAGTGAAGTGGCTTGTTTTTTTTAGATCAAGCACTTTTCAGAGACATACGACATATCTCCTTGGATTGTTGAGGTCATGTACCAACCCTTGGCGAATCTTTTAGCTAGGATCTTTGTGCCTTTTTTATGGACGCCCACTTTTTGAGACTTCACACTGGCTAAACTTCTGCCATTGCACTCTTTAGTTAAAATGAACTTTTTAAGACCATACTTAGCACGTGTCTTCTTATTTGAGCTGATCATCTTTTTGTAATCTAACTTTGCCTTCGCCTCGGCTGATCTTACTTTTTGCTTTTGTGCTTCGATCTCTTTGCTGAGCTCTTTAATGCTTTTTAGCTCTAACTTTAACTTTCTGATTTCGTTTTTGTACTTTTCTGTGTTCTCTTCTGATCTTTTCATGATGTCTTGATTACGTTTCTTTTGCTTTTCTAGTGACGCCATTTCTCTTTTAGATTTATCACGCATCTTTTTTAACGACGCCAAATGTGCCTTTTCTTTGGCTTTCATTTCTTGCAAAGACATCACTTGTTTTTCTTTTTCAGCCTTAGCTTCTGCTAAATCAGCTGAAACTTTTTTCTTTTCTTTTACGATCTCTAAAACGTCATTCTCTGTTCTATTGAGTTCGCTTTTGGTCATTTTTGTTTTTTCAATGTTCTCTTCCATTTTGGCTTTCACTTTGGCGATGTCTTTTTGAAATTTTTCAATTTGTGCCTCAGCCTTAGAAGTTTTGTCGATATAGTTTTTTCTCAACTTTTTCTCATCGGCAATTTTCTTTTCCATGTCGTGGATGAGTCGTTGTGATTTCTTTTGCTCGGCCACAGCTTCTGCTTTTAATTTTTTGGCTTTTCTTTCGACTTCTTTTCTTTCTTTGAGTTCTTCTTGGTAGCGTTTTTCTGCTTCAATCGCTTCTTGCTTAATTGCATCAGCATCTGCCATCACTTCTTCCACTTCGAGATCAACATCATCCAGTGTTGAAGAGTGTGCGTAGACAGGTGAAAACATGATCATCGCCGCTAAAATAAACTTTATGTTTATTTTCCTTTTGGTTATAAAAAATAATAACATATACGTACTCCCCTTTTATTTACTATACCTAAGTTTCGGTCTAGACGTTTGGTAACATTAATATCTCAAACAGTGTCTAACTAATATACTGTGCAATTTGAAAAGCTGTTTTTAGGCTTTAAAGTTCCCAACCTGTTTCAATATCGGCCATTTATCCCCGCACAAAGGGCAATAAAGGCTTATTTTTATTTATAAAAAAGTTGAAATCTCTAAATGGAACCACTTGAGCAGCTTTAGAAAGCAGCTAATTATAGGTACTTACGAAGCTCCTCCCAAAATTTATAATTTTTTTACGCTCAAAAATTATATATTTAACATTTTGCGAATTTCGTATAGGTTTCTCATTCGGTTTGAATGTTCTCACATTCATACTCACTTTGGCGGCCTGGCCCCCTCCCCCCCTAACCAGGTCGCTATTTTTTTTTCATATACATCAGACAAAAAATTAGCTTTTGACCCAAAGTCATTTCATTCTATTAAGAAGTAAAAAACGGAACCAATATAGCAGTCTCTAACAAGGTCTTCTGTTCTAATTGAATCTAAACTCTTTTTTAATCTTAAAAAAACTAGATGAACCTCCCATATTTCCAAAAAATACCTTACTACTTTTAACCATATTTAAGTCTCACAACTTTAAATTTGCTTTGTTATTCAATAACATATCTGTATGACTAAAATTCTCTTATTCATTCTTTGTATGAGTTGTTTGCAAGTGTCTGCAAAACAAATTGTTGTTATCGACCCAGGTCACGGTGGTGATGAACGTGGAGCCGTTAACGGCAAGTATGAAGAGGCCGACCTCGCATTACAAGTCTCAAAAAAAGTAAATGCACTCTTACTCAAAGAAAAAAACATAAGACCCTATTTAACTCGCACTGTAGACAAAACCATGTCTCTGCATGAGCGAGTTGTCTTTGCTCAAAACCTCAAGGCTGATCTTTTTGTCAGCATTCACATCAATGCTTCTACCAATAAAAGAGCTCAAGGCGGAGAAGTGTATATCAAAAACCAACTCACTCCAGCCAAAGAAAAAGCGTACCTTGCTCAGTTTGAAAACGGCAAATCAAAACACCCTCCTAAAAAAGTGAAAGACTCCATGTTTTTTAGAAGAACAAAAAACACCGAGCTCGTGGGAATCTTAGAAAGTGTTAACGACACTTTTAATTTAAAACTGGCAAGCCTCGTCGCTAAAGACATCTTAACAGCATGGGGCGGTAAAAAAAGACTCTATCATGAACGCATTCACCAAGCCCCTTTTTACGTCGTCAAATACAACAAAATGCCGGCCATACTTGTTGAGCTTGGTTTTATTTCAAACACCTTTGAAGCCAAAAAATTATCCACCAAGAGTTATCAGATGAAGCTTGCCAAGGGCATTGTCAAAGGCATTGTCAACTACTTTGAGCGCATCGAAGCTCAACCGGAAACTCCTTTGTATTCTCGCGTTCTTGAGCAATAACTTTAAGTTGCTAGCATTGACAAAATCTCCCCCAGTTGTTTAATTGATTTTATGAGAACAGATGGTCGTACCCCCAATGAAATGCGTAAAGTAGAAATTACTCCTGAAGTTAATAGATATGCTGAAGGCAGTGTTAAAATAAGTTTTGGAAACACTGTGGTCCTTTGTACGGCCACCGTTGAGGAGAAAGTTCCAAAGTGGTTGCACGGCAGCAAAAAAGGCTGGGTCACAGCTGAGTACGGCATGCTGCCAAGGTCCACTCACAACCGTATTCACCGAGACAAAGCCACTAACAGTGGTCGCTCGCAAGAGATCTCTAGACTCATCGGCCGTAGCTTAAGAGCTGCCATCGATTTAGGAAAACTCGGCGAACGCCAAATCTTTGTGGACTGTGACGTCATTCAAGCCGATGGAGGCACCCGCACAGCAGCGATCACTGGCGGTTTCGTGGCATTAGCATTGGCTTGTAAGTACTTACAAGATCAAAAAACCATTCAAGAGTGGCCCATAAAAAATTACATTTCAGCCATCAGTGTGGGCTCACAAGATGGCAATGCTATCCTTGATCTCAACTACGATGAAGACTCCAACATTGGCACTGACATTAATTTTGTGATGGATGACAACAACAACTTCATAGAAATTCAAGGCACTGCTGAGCAGATGGCTTTTTCGAAAAATGACCTCAATAACTTTATTGAGCTTGCCGAAATTGGCTGCACTCAACTCATTGAGATGCAAAAGAACATCATTGATGGAGCATTGTAAGTATGGATATTTGGATCGCAACTTCAAATTCCAACAAGCTCAAAGAGTTTAAAGACCTCATCACTGGCAAAAACATACTGATCAAGTCGCAAAACGAACTCGATTACTACACCTCTCCGGAAGAAACGGGAGAGACTTTTTTTGACAACGCCAAAATCAAAGCGACCTCTTTTTATAAAACTCTCAACCTAGAAAATGGCTTAGTGCTTGCCGAAGACTCCGGCTTGGTGGTCGAAGGTTTGGGGGGTCTACCAGGAATACACTCTGCTCGCTATGCCGGCCCCAATGCCCGTGATACTGAAAATAACGCTAAATTATTAAAAATGCTCAAATTCAAATCTCCGAATAATAGAAAAGCTCACTTCTACTGCAGCATTTGTTTTATCGACGCTGGCGGAGAGGTGAAAGAGTACACCGGACAACTCGATGGTCAAATTGCCAAAAAGTTAACGGGCACAACAGGTTTTGGTTACGACCCACTGTTTATTCCAGATGGAGAAACACAGTCATTAGCTGAACTTGGGCCTGCTTTTAAAAATAAACACTCCCACCGTTCAAAAGCTTTTAAAAAATTCATTGCTGACCTGCCATTATAACAACGAGCTCAACTGTTTTTGTGTGAACTGCTCGTCGACTAACTTATGACTTTTTTTTATGGTTTTTAGGTTTCTGCCATCACTGAGTAGACATAATAATTAGAATGAGTTACGTTCCTGCCATGGCTGATTTGAAGATATTTTCAGGAAACTCCAACCCTGAATTCGCACAAAAAGTGGCTGAGCACGCTGGTGCTGAGCTTGGTAGATGTGATATTTCGCGCTTCGCCGATGGAGAGGTTCAAGTCGAAATTCACGAAAGTGTTCGAGGGAAGGATTGCTTTATCATTCAAAGCACCTGTCCTCCAGTGAATCAAAACTATATGGAACTCTTCATACTTATAGATTCACTCCTCAGAGCCTCGGCCAACGAAATCACTGCTGTCATGCCTTACTACGGATACGCCAGACAAGATCGCAAAGTGGCTCCAAGAGCCCCTATCTCAGCGAAAACAGTTGCTAAACTTCTTAACACAGCTGGCGCCAACCGCTTATTATCTGTTGATTTACATTCATCTCAAATACAAGGGTTCTTTGACGGGCCAGTGGATCACATTTACGCCATTCCAACATTGGCAAAATCCTGGCGTGATAACTACGGCTACGGTGATGAGTTTGTTGCTGTTAGCCCAGATGCCGGCGGCGTTGAAAGGGTGCGCGCTTTCGCTAAAAGAATTGAGTGCTCTATCGCCATTATCGACAAGCGACGAACTGGGCCCAATGAAGCTAAAGCCTTGAATTTAATAGGAGAAGTCAAAGGAAAGACAGCCATTATTTTGGACGATATGATCGACACGGCCGGAACTTTGACACAAGCAGTTGACAGCATACTCAGTAATGGTGCAAAAAGAGTGATTGCAGTTGCTACTCACCCTGTTTTATCGGGTCCGGCGATCAGTCGTTTGACGGAAAGCCCTATTGAAAAGATTTGGGTCACTGACACCATCCCTCTCTCTGGGCCAGCAAAAGATTGTGGCAAGATTGAAGTTGTGAGTGTTGCACCTGTAGTTGCTGAAGTGATCAAGCGTATTAATCGCTACGACTCAGTCAGCTCATTGTTTGATTAATTTTAAAACCATTAGAAAGGACGATTAAAATGGCGGGAAAACAAATTGAAATCAAAGCTATATCAAGAAATACAGGAAAGCACAGCTCTAGAGCACTAAGAAGAGAGCGCTTAGTTCCTGCCATTGGATACGGTCCTAAAACTGAAAATTTTAACTTTGCCATCACTGAAAATGACGTAGCTAGATATGCCAACAGCAAGTACGAGAACGAAATTTTTAAACTCGTTTCAGATGATAGCTCTATTAACGGTAAATTAGTTCTTAAAAAAGATATGACAGTTCATCCGGTGAGCCGTCGCCCCGTTCACCTCGACTTTTTTGTGCCTGATATGACTCAAAAAGTAAAAGTTGAAGTTGAAATCAACTTTGAAGGAACTCCAAAAGGCACTAAAGAAGGCGGTATCTTCAACATTCTTATGAGAAAGGTAGAAGTTGAGTGTTTACCAACTGAAATACCTGACACTGTGACTGTTGATGTTTCTGATTTAGGCCTCAACGAAGTTCTTCACGTTGCCAAAATTGACCTTGGTTCTGATAAAATCAAAATGATCACTTCTGAAGAAGAGACGCTAGCTACAGTTGCTGCAGCCAAAGAAGAAAAAGCAACTCCAGAGGGTGAAGGTGACGCCGCCGCTGCTGCTGATGCCAAGCCTGAAGATAAGAAGTAAGCCAACATTCATCTTTGATTGAACTTAAACTATGTACGCAATTGTTGGCCTGGGAAACCACGGCTCGAAATATCAACTGACCCGACACAATATTGGTTTTTTAGTTGCCGATGGTCTGCACAATTTTGTGGGGGCCAATACTTATAACAATGAAAAAAAAGCTCTTGTTGCTAAGGCAAACGTCGAAGGCGAAAGAGCTCTTCTTATAAAACCTCAAACTTATATGAACAACTCTGGCGAATCCGTCACTGCCTTGTTGAATTATTACAAAATTGACATCAAAAACCTCATTGTTATTCAAGACGATATCGATCAAGAGTTTGGCAAAATAAAATTGCAACAAGCCCGCGGTCACGGAGGCCACAATGGCATTCGCAACATACACCAGTTACTTGGCACTAATGATTATGTCCGTTTAAAATTTGGCGTCGGTCGCCCCAACGGTAAGATGGATGTGGCTGATTACGTTTTACAAAACTTTAATGACAATGAACTAGAACAGCTCAAAGATGAATTTTTAGGCCTTGCCTGCGACGCTGTTTCTAGTTTTGTAAAAAATGGCTTTACAAAAACTGCAAATATCTTCAACGCTTTATAACAAGGACTATAACTATGAGCTTACAATGTGGAATTGTTGGTTTACCAAACGTTGGCAAAAGCACTCTTTTTAACGCTCTCACAAGCGCAAAAGCAGAGTCTGCTAACTACCCTTTTTGCACCATTGATCCCAACGTGGGTGTGGTCACAGTTCCAGATCCTCGCTTAGACCAGATCACTCAGCTAGTGAAGCCCAAAGAAACTGTTCCAACAGCCATGGAATTTGTCGACATCGCAGGCCTTGTTGCAGGTGCCAGCAAAGGAGAAGGGCTCGGCAATCAATTTTTAGCAAACATCAGAGAAACCGATGCCATCTTACATGTCGTGCGCTGTTTTGATGATGACAACGTCATTCACGTTTCTGGAAACGTCGACCCACAAAGAGACATTGAAACCATCAATACTGAACTTATGCTTGCAGACCTTGAGAGTGTAGAAAAACGTTTGCAAAAAACTAAAAAAGTGGCTCGTGCAGGCAACGACAAAAAACTTCAAGCCGAACTCAAAATCATTGAAGACATTCACGCTAGCCTTGAGGCTGGCAAACCCGCGCGTGTGGTCGAAGTCAATGAAAATTATCTATACCTAGTTAAAGAGTTACAACTGCTCACCACCAAGCCTGTTCTTTATGTTTGCAATGTAGCAGAAGATTCTTTGGGTACAGATAATAACCCTTACGTTAACACTGTGAAAAGCATTGCTCAGTCTGAAAACAATGAGACTATTGTCGTGTGCAGCTCATTAGAAAGTGAAATTTCAACTCTTGAGCCAAACGAACGAGTTGAGTTTTTAGAAGCTGCTGGTCTTGAAGAACCAGGTCTTAACCGCCTCATTCGCGAAAGTTATAAGCTCCTCAACCTCATCACCTACTTCACTGCTGGTGAAAAAGAAGTGCGCGCCTGGACTATTAAAAGAGGGTTCAAGGCTCCGCAAGCAGCAGGAGTGATTCACTCTGACTTTGAGCGAGGTTTTATTCGCGCGGAGACTTATCACTGCCAAGATCTTTTTGACTTAAAAACAGAAACAGCAGTGAAAGATGCTGGTAAGTACCGCTCAGAAGGAAAAGAGTACTTGGTGAAAGATGGTGACGTAATGCTCTTTCGCTTTAACGTATAAAAACCTCTCACTACGCAGGTTGCAATAGGTTATTTTTTAAGGTTGAGCTCTTGTGGTGCTGTTTTTTTATTTCTAATCAACACAAATACTTTAGAAATTGATCTTTTTTTAATTGAACTGAACTTGACTATATAAAACCTAGAAAGACTCACTAAAATCCTTGCAAAAAAATAGTTGTAAAAACATTATTATTAAAATTTTTCACTGCTCTGTGACAGAAATTTAGTCAACTTTTACGCTGACCAAAACTAAGTCTTTATAATTAAACATCTATTTTAAAAACACTCTTTAAAAAATGTTTGAGTTAACAATCAAAATAATAAAATTTTTTTTGACCGCGACCACTCCCACTTTTGTCTAGATAGATGCATTCAACATGAATGTAGAGTTTCGCAAAAGCTTCTACTTATCACGGCAGAACTCATATAGAATAAGACTTACCAGTTTTCACTTACAAATGGAGTTCTATTTGAAAACTTTAACGACCCTTGTAGCTTTTATATTTACTTTTAACACTTTTGCTCTTTCCATAGATCAAATAAAAAAAAACAATCACTTTAGTGTTCCTATTTCTTTTTATGAAAACGGCGAGATCAATAAAGCCATCGAAGCTTTGCAAAATTTAAAAAAAGAAGACTCCAAAGAAGCTCACCGCCACTTCTTGATCAGTAAATTTAGCCTTGATCTCAGTTATTTTGATCAAGCTAGAAAACACATTGACCAAGCCATAGAACTCAATATCGATTTAAAAGACTACGCCTACTTCATCAAAGGACTTATTGAATGGGAGTCGCGCAAAAATTTAGATGATGCTATTACAAGTTTCAACCAAGCACTCAAGTTAAAGCCTTTAACAACTCTTAAAAATGACATCAACTATTACCTAGCGAAGACATACTTTCTTAAAAAAAACTTTGAAGAGGCGAAACCTCTACTTGAGAACCTAAGAAGGTCTTTTCGCTTTGACAAAAGAAAGCCAGAGGTGATTCGCTACCTTCTTTCAATCTACAAAAGCGAAAAAGACAATGTGAATTTTTGCAAATGGTCTCGTCATATCTATGCTAACTTCCCATTTAATAAATACATATCTCATTGGGATATTAATTTACACAATAACACCATCGACAAACAAAGCACTCAATGCTACCCAACCTATTCTGAGAAAAGGCGTCGAATCAAAAAACTCCTTTGGGCTGGCAAGGATAAAAAAGCTAAAAATGACATTGCCACCTTAAAAAAATCAAATTCTGTGTCAGCCAAAGACATCGACCGTTTAACAGCAGAATACCTTCTTCACATTGGTGATGTAGAAGATGCCTTAAAACTCTTACTAAGAAACTTTGAAACTGTACAAAAAGACTTT
This sequence comes from Bdellovibrionales bacterium, assembly GCA_020628165.1. Lineage (GTDB taxonomy): Bacteria > Bdellovibrionota > Bdellovibrionia > Bdellovibrionales > UBA1609 > JAHDIR01. The sequence goes on from JAHDFM010000007.1 coordinate 69,660, forward strand.
GATTATTTAATGTTACTTGGAACGGCCGCCTACAAGGCCGGAGAGTATCAAACCGCTGTAGGCACCTATCACAAAGCATTTAAACTCAAGCCCAAAAGTCAAAAAGGAAAAACTGCACTTTTTAGATCGGCCTTTTTAAGTTATCAATTTCAAGACTACGACGGTGCCACCCGTAAGTATCAACAATTCATCAAAAACTACCCTGGTTCCACATTGGTTAAAGACTCCATGTATCATATTGCTTGGATGAAGTACTTGCGAGGCCATTACAAATTAGCCATTGAAGGCTTTGAGAAAATATTAGCTGAAAGAAAAAAAAGCCGACACGGCTGGAGAAAGTACCCTACCGATAGAATTCAGTATTGGTTAGCAATGAGCTATCACAAGCTCAAAGAAGATAAAATTGCATGGCATATCTTAAAACATCTCGCAGACAACAGGAACAACAGTTACTATTCTTTTGCGGCTCAATCACGACTGTCTAAAATAAATTATGATCCCGGAGCTCTCAAAATTGGCGGCAGCAATGAAGTGCGAGAGCCTGCCACGACAATGTTCAATGTCACCTCTGCCCTTGAAAATGCTCAGATCAATAACACTTTTTTTATTGACCCCCTTGCTGACAATGAAACGGACAATCTTGAATCTGGAGACGAGAGTTTATTGAATGTCGATAATGAAACTGCCAAAGTGTTTTGGTCAAAACCAAAAATTCAAGAAAACATTGCACGAGTTGAAACTCTCATTGAAATGGGGCAAAACGACTGGGCGTATAGAGATTTAAAATTGATTGAGTCTCATGTAAAGGACCGCAGTCTTTACAACCAGTTTATCAAAAACTACCGCCAACTAAAAAAGTACACTCGCTCTAGTTACCTCACAGAACTTAAAATCATGCCTAAGTTCACTAAACAAAATTTAAAAACTAATTATGATGTTTGGCAAATGGCTTACCCACAGGCCTTTAAAGAAACTGTGAATAAATATTCTAAGCTCTATTCGGTGCCTAATAAATTTGTTTGGTCCATTATGAGAGCTGAAAGTAGATACAACCCATCAGCTGAATCGCCAGTAGGAGCAAAAGGTTTGATGCAAATCATGCCATACACTGCGAGACACTTGCTCAATTTACTCAATGAAAACACCAAACAATCCATGAATTTACACAACCCAAAAACGAATATTAAATTAGGCACACGTTACCTCAATCGTTTGTTGGGCAAGTTTAAAAATCAAATGCCACTGGCTGCTGCAGCTTATAACGCCGGTCCTCACCGAGTGAAATCTTGGGTGGCAAAGTTTGGCAACTTAGAACTGGATGAATTTATTGAACACATCCCTTTTGTTGAAACAAGAAACTACGTAAAAAGAGTAACACGTTTTTATGGGGTGTACAAAAAAGCTTACGATAAAGATCACACGCCTATGGGTTTTCTTGCTAAAAATATTCCGTACAAACACAAAGGGCCTATACCCACTAAAGAAGATTGGAATTAACATTCATAAAATCTTTTTCTGACCAGTTGCCTAAAATTTCGCATTGCAGTTATTAGCAATGCAATTCCACTGTATAACTTTTTTTTATACTTAATTAGGGTCACTTAAGTAATCGTAATCACTTGATTGATTAAATAAATAGTGACTCAAACCTTTTTTTAAATAGCCATGATTATTTTATCTTCACAAACGTACTTCTTTTTCTGTTTTTAAAACGTTTTTTAGCTCTCAAAAATAGAACTTAAAACTACTTATAAACATCCTTTGTTACTGGTCATAACTTGACAATGTGCATTTAAAATCAGTAAAAAGACAGCTCTGCAATTCAATAAATTCAGTCACAAAAACATTCATTAAGGAGCATTCATGTTTAAATTAATTACAGTTGCTTTAACGAGCTTATTGCTATCTGTTTCTTGTACAAAAAAACAAAAAACAGAATACGGCTTAGACCACAAAGAAACTTTAAAAATTAACATTACAACTGAACCACCAACTCTTGACTGGAGCAAATCAACAGACACCACCTCTGCTCTTATTCAAGACAATATCATGGAAGGCCTTGTTGATTACAACTTTGATGACCCAGACCTCAGCTTAAAACCATCACTTGCAAAAGAATGGAGCTCAACTAACAAAGAGCAAACATGGACCTTCACTCTTCGCAAAGGTGTAAAGTGGACAGATGGTGTTGAGCTCACCCCACAACATGTTGTTGACGGTTGGGAAAGGTTACTAAGCCCAGCGACAGCTTCTGAATACGCTTACTTTTTGTATGGCATTAAAAATGCTAGCAAGTACAACAAAGGCGAGATCAAAGACTTTAAAGAAGTTGGCGTTAAGATCAACGACAAAGGACAGATCGTTGTCGAGCTCGAAGGACCACAAAGTTATTTCCCATACTTGCTCACTCACCACTGCACATACCCAGTCAGAAAAGACATCATTGCAAAACACGGAGACCGTTGGACAAATCCAGCTAACATTGTCACATTGGGTGCTTACAACCTAAAAACATGGGAACATGACAAGGCCATAGTTTTAGAACGCAACGAAAACTACTACGGTGAAAAAGCAAAAACTAAAAATATTCTTGCCTACATGATCAAAGAAGCTTCTACAGCTATCACTCTTTTTGAAACTGGCAAGTTAGATGTGCAAGGCAACCTTCCATCAGCTGAGCTCAAAGCTCTTAAGAAAAAACCTGAGTTCAAACAAAACGGAATTTTACTGCTTTACTACTACGGCATGAACACTACAAAACCACCACTCAACAATGTCAATTTCCGTAAAGCCATTTCTCACGCTATCAACAGAGACGAAATCACAACGATGTTAGATGGCGGCCAAAAGCCAATGACTAGCTGGGTGCCTCCAGGCATGTTTGGTTTCGAACCTGAAAAAGGAACCAAGTTCAACCCAAGTAAAGCTAAAGAATTTTTAGCGAAGGCTGGTTACAACGAAGAGAACAAACCACCTAAAATTGAACTCGCATACAACACCAATGAAGATCACAAACGAATTGCTGAGAACGTACAGGCTCAATTAAAAAAACACCTTGGTGTAACAGTAGAAATTAAAAATGAAGAGTGGAAGAGTTACTTAGGTAAGTTAAAATCAAACACTCCTCATATCTATCGCATGGGTTGGGTGGCTGACTTTCCTGATCCAGACAACTTCTTAAACCTTATGACATCTTACTCTGACAACAACCACACTAACTGGGGCAACCCACAGTTTGACACCCTTATAAAAAAGGCTGTGAGTGTTGATAAAAAAGAAGAGCGTCGTGAGCTTTACTCTAAAGCACAAAAAATATTAACTGAGCAAGATGTTCCTGTGATTCCAATCTACTCAGGTGTGTCACACTTACTCATTAATAAACGCGTTCAAAACTACCCAATGAACGTTATGGGTCGTAGAAAATTTAAAGAGGTTGTACTTAAGTGATTGAAAAAATAAGAGCCTATTCATTTCCAGCACTGCTTGTATGGCTCTTATTTTTAGTCATCAACAGTTTCTTTGGCTTCTCCATGCACCCTTTGGTCATCAAAGGGACCATGGTTTTGCTCGTAGTGGCATTTGGTTACTACGTCGTCAATATGAAGCTTTTTTCCTATGTCACTCATAGGATCATAGATGCCTTCTTGGCCTTTTTTGCCATTGCTACCATGACATTTTTATTACTTCGCTTGCTACCAGGAGGGCCTTTTGATCAAGAAAAGACTCTTCCTCCTGAGATCATGGCTAACATTGCAAAAAAGTACAATTTAGATGCCCCCATTTATCAACAGTATTTTGACTATATTTCTGGCCTATTCACGTTAGATCTCGGCGAATCCTACAAATACATAGGCCGTCCTATTACAGAAATGCTCATTGAAGTTTTACCTGCCAGTGTTGAACTTGGAGTCTTCTCACTTTTACTTGCCTTTATTCTTGGTATACCGGCAGGTGTTTTATCAGCAGCTAATCACAATAAGTTTTTAGATCGACTGTTGATGTTTGGGTCTATTAGTGGTGTTGCCTTGCCATCTTTTGTTGTGGCTCCATTTTTAATTTTAATTTTTGCATTTAAACTAGAGTGGCTGCCAGCCGCTCTATGGGATGGTCCTAGCTATTATATCTTGCCTGTTCTTGCTTTGGGTTCACGTCCAGCAGCAACCATTGCAAGACTGACTAGAGCAAGTGTTCTTGAAGTGATTGCCTCAGATTACATTCGTACGGCAAAAGCTAAAGGTCTTTCACGTTTAAAAGTTTTGTTTAAACATGTATTGAAAAATTCGCTGTTACCAGTGCTAACTATTTCAGGACCCCTCGTTGCAGGCCTACTATCAGGGTCTTTCATTGTGGAGCTGATCTTTGCAATTCCTGGCATGGCCAAACACTTTGTTCAAAGTGTTAACAACCGAGACTACCCATTAATTATGGGTGTGACCTTGCTTTATTCTGGGCTTTTGATTCTATCAAACTTGATTGTTGATTTACTTTATTCATATTTTGATCCAAGGATAAAACTATCATGACGACCATAGCACCAACACTACAAGCTGACACAGCCGTGGCCTCTAAAAGTCTTTGGCAAGATTCAATGAGCCGCCTGAAAAAAAACAAAGCGGCTATGATCTCCTTGTATTTTATTATCTTCTTGTGCTTTGTATCTTTATTCGCAAAATACATTGCTCCTTATTCGTTTGAAACTCAGAACATGGATGCAATCCTGCAAGGCCCGAGCTCCAAATACTGGCTGGGCACTGACAGTCTTGGTCGCGACTTACTATCGCGTCTCATTTACGGTGCTAGAATGTCTATGGCCGTTGCCATTTTTACGGCGATCATATCACTAGTGATTGGAAGTGTTTTTGGAGCCATCTCTGGTTGGTTTGGTGGCTGGGTTGACCGAATAATGATGAGAATTGTGGACATGCTCTTTTCAATTCCAAGCCTTGTCTTACTTATTTTAGTGAAAGTGATCTTTGACTCTCTCAACCTCTTTGAAAACCCTGAGCTCAAGGCCCTCACCAGCACGCTGATGGCACTGAGCCTGACCAGCTGGGTGACTCTTGCCCGAGTTGTTCGAGGCCAAGTTTTACAAGCTAAAGAAATGCTTTATGTGGAAGCGGCAAGATCTATTGGAGCTGGCTCTGCTTACACTCTATGGAAGCATGTGATTCCAAATATCATTGGACCTATTGTTGTACTATTAACGCTACAAATCCCTGGTAACATTCTCTTTGAAAGTTTCTTGGCCTTTTTAGGGTTGGGTTTGCAACCTCCATTCAGCAGTTGGGGTGTTCTGGCCAACGAGGGTTGGTCTCTCATGAGAAGTTACCCTCACCTCATCATTTGGCCAAGTGTTGCCATGGCACTCACTTTGTATGCTTTCAGCTACTTAGGAGATGGCCTTAGAGACGCTCTGGACCCTAAAATGCGCGGTCGTATGTAAGATATTAAAGCACATGAAGCATTGATAAACCAAATCAATGCTTCAACCCCATGCCCCAGACCTCTTGTTTGTTATTACAATTAGTAGATCCATTCACCGTAGAACTTTTCGATAGTTTCTAGTTATTCTAACTTATTTACAAACCAACTTTTAAACTCAATCTTTTATGATAAATTTTAGAAATAATTTACAAGTAGAACTCAAGCTTTTTTAATGTCGATATCAAAGTTGTTCCAACAAAGATGAGACAAAAAACTAAGTTAGTCATAAAAGGAAAAACAATGTTTAAAACTATATATTACATAGCATTTTCTGTATTAATTTTAGCAAATACAAATGCCCAAGCTTCACTCTGGATTGGTGGTAGTAAAATTGATTTTTTAAGTAATGACTCTCAAACTCAATATAAAGTTTATTGTATAGATCAGAAGCTTGAGAGTGATATTTATAATTCAATAAATTTTGGAATATCTGAAAAGTTTAATAGAGTAAATAGAAGTAAACACTCGTACATCCCTTATCAAATTTATTTAGATGAACCGAATGAAGACGTTAGACTTTACGCCACTGATTATATATTTAAAATCAACCTCGTCGCTCCTGAAAGCAATGAAGGCAGTCCTAGTGATAACTTAATTGAGGTTAGATTTCCTAAAAACCTTTGTAGCCTAGTCATTTTATAAAAATAGAGTGCCCAATCAAAATCATCGGGTAAGATCTTAAAATGTATAAAAAATTTGCCTTTTTCCTACTCAAGCAAAAGAGCAAATTAGCAAGTTTTTGTGGTCATTCAGCTATTAGATATGCTTATGTTTCTATATAAAATATAGACTCATAAGCCTATCACTACCTTTCTCCATCAAAATTTCTTATCTTTAAAGAACTTCTTGATATATTTAATTTGAAATACTTTAGTTTCATATTCATTTTATCTTTATTGGATCATGATTCAGGAGGGAGGGCACAATCTTTAAAACATTGAAAAGCTTAAAGCTTAGGTTGGTGTTGAAGTACAGCCTGGGCCTATTATTAATAACCAGCTTTCAACCTTCATTTGCTGACGACAATGAAGCAAAACTGAGTTTTTTAAATATTGCGCAAGCTAATAACTTACCGTTACACAGTTATGAATATGACGATGAAGAATACATATTTAGCGAGTTTGAAATGCAACACTATGGTTCACAGGCATTGACCTTTGGTCGGCTTTTTGGGGCGAATGGCCCCAATCTCGAAACCCTTCATCTAGAAGTGAATGCCACTTACTTTTGGTTACTGAACAACAAAGATCTCTGCAGACAAAGCTTCCACAAAGATAAAGAGGTTATCGAAGTGTACACAGAGTGTATACGCGGCAACGATTTACTAATGACCTACCCTAAAAAGTTCAATCCACGCACATACAATTAATTTCTATCTAAACGTGTTCACGATGAAATTGTAAACATGAAAAATTACGGTTTTTAATGAAACTCAATAACAGTATCGCTATTTCAAGCTCTTTCATAACTTAACTTTTTTTAATTCAAAATATCAAAAAAATCACTTCTTTCTGAAGGCTTTAGCTAGTTGAAATCGCAGAAGAATCTTAACTAAACATTAGTTTTTTGATCTGTTTATTTTTTTAACAGTCTATAAATCTTAATCACTTATTTAACGAATTACAAATTTAAAGGCACCCTCATTTGGCTGAGCTATTGCAATATTTAAGTTAAAAACAGTTATGAACTTATTTTTGTCTCATATCAATACATTAATATTTCTGGAGTCATTGTGATGAAAACTAAAAAAAATTTTGTTTTAAAGCTTATTGTTTTAACCCTTGTTTTTTTTGCTTTTCAAAACTGTGCGCCAGTGGAAAACCCTGACTCAATAGATGTGGCATCTAATGCGAGTGAAGCAGACTTCAATGGATCTCCAGTGAACCCAACACCTCCAACTGAGCCACCTAGCAGTGCACCTCCTGTTATTGAACCCACTCCCGTCGAACCTCCAGTCAGTGTCAACCCACCACCAACTGAGCCAGCTCCTGCGCCCACTCCAACTCCTGTTCCAACACCCATTCCTGATCCAGCTCCAACACCAACACCAGATCCAGCACCTGAAGAAGGTCTCAATGGTATGTCTAAAAATGCAACTTGTAACATTCATATCAGTGTTAATGGTAATAACTCCAATGATGGTTCATTCAATAAACCAGTAAAAGACATTACAACGGCTCTCAACAAAATCAGTAAAAAAGGCACTGTTTGTTTTTTAGCTGGTAACTACAACCCAATAAAATTACAAAATATTAAGGCACCAAAAGAGAAGCCTTTAATTTTAAAAGCGCATAACAGTGCGATTGGAAAAGTATTTATTATTGGCAACGATGTCGGTCGTGGCATCGGAATTTCATTCTACTCATCTTCAAATATTGTCGTCAGAGATTTTACAATAAGAAACCTTCAAAAAGGTATTTCATACTATAGTGTTTCTGGCGGGGGAATTTACAATAACATAATTGAGCGTGTTGGATTAGAAGCCATACATGTTGGGGCCCACTTAAATTATTCAACGAGGCAGTTTGAAGATGGCCCATCATCTTACATTGAAGTCGTTGATAATACCATTAACGGCACTGGCTATAAGATTGAAAATGGACAACGACACGATTATGGTGAAGGCATTTATATTGGAACTGGGGCAAAGCCTGGAGATAAAACAAATAATATTCTTGTAAAAGGCAACTCAATCAAAGACACCTCTGCAGAGGCCATTGAGGTCAAGCCACATGCACAATATGTGGATGTCATAGAAAATACGATTGAAAAAGTAAATTTAAAGTACAGTGGTGCTATCACTATTGCTATATCGGCTAGGTACGCTCCCAACAGTCACACGCGAGTGATTGGCAATACTATCAAAGATGTGACAACAAGAAGATTCTCTATTGCCGGTATTGTGGTAGGGAACGGAACAACAGAAGTGATTGGCAACACCGTCAGTGATGTTCAAGGTGGACGCTCTATCCGAGTTGTTAAAGCGTTTCACAACTCAAATGCACGCAATGTGGTTATTAAAAACAATACGATCTATGGTGGTAAAATTGCAATCAATGATGGAGATTCTGGCTACCCAGGCATGACTGGTATCGTTGAGTCGAGTGGCAACGTCATCAAGCCATAATTCATTGGCCTAAATTTAATTTTAAGGCAAAATTAAATCTGATTGGAAAATGATCAGAGCCATTCACTACTAACTGCTCGGCAAATAGTGAGCTTTCCTCTAGCCCACGATAATAGATATGATCGAGCTCTAACAACCACTCATACCTTTTGAATTTTTTTTCTTGAATGCCAAAAGTTGCAAATTCTTCATCCAGAAATTGTTTTTTCCATCTATGCCAAGTATTAAAATCACCCACAATCATTAAAGGCCCTTTGTGCTCTCTAACAATATCTGTGATTTGTCGAATATGATCTTTAAAGGCATTGATCAGGTTGAAATTGAGTATGTGCACATTGACTAACAGTAAAGATTCATTTGAGTCTTCAATGTTGTAGTATTGAAATAAGCTCACTTTTGGAGTGAAAAAGTTGAACTCCCTCTTGGGGCTTTCCACCATCAGTTCTTTATAAGGTTTAACTTTAGAACCCGTCATGACCCCATTTCTCACCCCTTTGCGCGATGTCCAACTGTTCGCAAAGCTCCAATTTAAATCTGAGTCTAGCAGTCCACAAACGCTTTCTGTATCAACTCCCTCTTGTAAAACAACAAAGTCTGAGCCAACAGTGATTTCTGAGTAAACTTGGGGCCAGTTTTGATTTTTGGCTTTTTGTATATTCCAAACCAACATAGAAAGTGGAACCCCCACAGGAATGGCTTGATTGACAACTTGATCATTATTGCTAACAGTACCACTTGAGGTTGCAACTCCTGAGTTGATCGCTCTGTCGCAACTGTTTGAAGCTAAGTTCGTAGTCAGCTCAGCAAAAGCTTGAAACGCTAAAAAAGTAGTAATGATCACTAATAAGTACTTCACTTATATTCCCCCCTATAAGTTACCTTTTCATATAGTAAATTTAACTACTATAACCAAGCTTGAGCCCTTATTTATTAACTTAAAAAAACTTAAATACATCTAGAGCTGAGCACACAACGACTGACGAATCTTTAAATAGGATTCTGGTGGCTGAGGGCGTTTACGGATAAAGTTCAGTTGGCTGTCTTCGAAAGGAAGCGGGAACCAATCTCCGTAGGCATCTAAAGTTGAAAATGTATACTTGTCTATTTGATTGCCTTCATGACGTAAAGAGTGTTTCTTTTTTAACAACATAAACTTGCGATCTTTGTACTTTGGAAAAATACTTCTTATTAGGTCAGGGATAAGCAGTTCATTTATGATTGCAGACCCATCAGAATAGGACTCATTAAAATTAGCAGTCACTTCATTCTCAGCAAGAGTGTCGATGAAAAAATCATGCAATGTTAAATTGAGCTGATCCAAGACTTCTAAAACTTCATCATCAATTAAGGAACGACAATTCATAAATAAACTCAAGGCCATTGCTTTAGTCTCTAAATCTATATGTTTTAGTTGAGCTTTGATTCTCTTAGCATTTATTTTTTGCAACAATTTGCCCAAACGCATATTAGGTCTGACATAAAAAAATGACAACTCGGGACCTGCAACCTTATCAGACGGTCGATATTTATTTGAAAATACGCTTTCGTTAAAGGTAAAGCTCACTCGTGGGTTGTCTTGATTGTCAGCAATGTATTCACTTAGAATTTTTTGCTCTTCGTCTCCTATATTAATGAAATCATCATTAGAACCTATAAAGCCATCCCACCTTGGATACTCTTGCCACAGTGGCCGTGCGCCAACTCCATGACATTCTAAGCACTTTTTTGGCTCTGTCCATTTTGGCATAGGTTCTGCCAAATTCATTTCAAGTAAGCGAGTTTTTTGCGCCAGCTCATCCCATTCTAAGGCTTCGATGACATCTGATTGGTTTGAATTTTGATGTGAACTGTAAGTGATAATAAAGGCGTCTTTCAAACTCCAAAATATGGGCCTTAACTGTGTCGGACTTGCTGGCAATAAAGCGCCTGACTTATACGACCAAGTGAGCTCATTGATACCAAACTGTTTCAGAACAGTAGATATATTATCAACAGATTTGATCTGATTTTTTTGAACGAAGTTTTGAAACTGTTTTGATAGACTTTGAGCAAATATTTGTGGGTGACTCAGTAGTAACCCACAAATTAATAATTTATGAATAATTTTTAAAGAGGCCTTTCGCAAGACTTACTTTTCAACACAGGTGACATTGGAGGTTTTCAAACTGTATTCAACGCCGCCCTTATTTAATGACATATTCACCGTAGCATTGAATTCTTTTTTAAAGTCTTTTGCCGTGGTGTAACCCTGTAAACTTAACTTTTTTGAAGCATAACTTGAAGTTGAAATATTCACAGACTTTCTAAAGCCTTCGTTCACTTTTGAAGAAATCACATAACTTAATGATGCTGGCACTTGAAATTGCTCATCTTCAAAAATAAAAGCTTCGCTGTTGTTAGCTTTTAGAGAGGCTGTTAACGTTGTATTTTTTAGTAAGTTCGCACCTTCAGAAATTGTTGGCCTACTAAAAGTTGCGACTAGCTTGACATTTTTATTGGTGCACACAAGGTCAACTGTGTTGTCAAAATTATCATTGTAATAATCTTCATATTCAACTTCGTCACCATTATCATCATAACAATATGGATAATCCAATTCATCTGGAGATGTGCCATCATAGACTAACTCAGAACAATCAAAGATATCATCTGGATACCCACCATAACCTGAAGCTAACGCTGGTAGTGACGACAATGCAAACGCAACTAAAACTAGTAATCTCATAAATCCCTCCCCTATATTTAATTTATATTTTGTGAGTATCAAAAAAAGAGAGCTTAAGTCACTGAACAATGCTTTACACAAAAAAGTGATTCTGTAAAAAAGTGCGTAGAAAAAACTTAGAAATCTAAATGTTATATTTTTTTCAATTCATTTTTAAAAGCGATTCTCAATATTTAAGATGATTAAAACTGCCTCCCAAATTGCTACACGTTAGTGTATTGACGTTAATCATTTAATAAAGTTTAAGATCCAAGGCTTCGCCTATTCACCTCAATTATCATCATAGCTTCTATTTTTGTCATCCTGAGTGCAGCAAAAGATCTATTCACGCACTGCTGAATTATTTTTTTGAGTCCTTCGCTGCGCTCATGATGACAGTTCGTTGCTCAAGATGACAGCTGGTTGCTCAGTATTACGTTTTTTTTAATTATCGATACATTAAAATGTGGATTGCACTGCTTTTTGCCAGCTTGCTAATCTCTTTTTTCTTGCAGTGGCTGTCATCTTGTTGATGAAGACTTTTTCAGCTCTATTGATCATTTCTAATTCTTTCTTACTTTTCCACAAACCAACACCAAGACCGGCTAAGTAAGCGGCGCCAGAAACTGTGGTTTCAATAGTTTTTGGTTTAATGATAGAGGTTCCTAAATAATCCGCTTGCAACTGTAAGAGTAAATTATTTTTAACAGCGCCTCCATCGACACGCAAATTTTTTAATTTTTTGCCAAGGTCGCTTGCCATAGCTGATAAAATATCGACATTTTGTAAGGCCATAGCATCCAGTGTAGCTCTGGCAATGTGGTGCTTGTTACTTCCACGTGTTAGACCAATAATGGCTCCTCGAGCTTGAGGTTGCCAATGCGGAGAGCCTAGCCCCGTTAGTGCTGGAACAAACTCAACCCCCTCTGATGAGTCTACTTTTTTTGCAAGTCTTTCAATTTGATCGCTCGACTGAATTAGACCAAGCCCATCACGCAACCATTGCACTGCTGCCCCACAGATAAAAGCCCCTCCTTCAAGAGCATAAGTTGCATGTTGATCACCCTTCAGCTTCCAGGCAACAGTCGTGAGTAAACCATGCTTGGAGAAAATTTTCTGTGCCCCTGTATTCATTAAAATGAAACTGCCCGTTCCAAAAGTGCACTTAGCTTCCCCTTGCTTGAAGGCCGTTTGTCCAAACAGAGCTGATTGTTGGTCACCAGCGACACCATGTATAGGTATACCATCTGGCAAACCGGGTACACTTTTAGTCATTCCAAAAAGGTCATTCGAATTTTTAATTTCAGGCAAAACACTTTTGTTCACTTTAAAAACCTTTAAAAGATCATCATCCCAATTAAGTGTCGATAAGTTCATTAACGATGTTCTTGAGGCATTGCTGACATCGGTCACATGGTTTTGCCCTGAAGTGAGTTTCCAAATGAGATAGGTGTCTATATTTCCTGCGATGAGATTTTTTTTATTAGCCTTAGTGTTTTTTAACAACCAACTCAGTTTAGTGGCACTGAAGTAGGGATCTAAAACCAACCCTGTTTTTTTTTGGACCTGTTGTTCATAACCCTTTTTCTTGAGCTGATTGCAAATATTGGTGGTCCGACGACATTGCCAAACAATGGCATTGTAAGTTGGAGCTCCTGTTTTTTTATCCCATAAGAGGCAAGTCTCTCGTTGATTGGTAATACCTATGGAAACAATTTTTTTAGGATTCACTTTGCTTTTTTTAAGGACCTCTTTGATACAAGTAAGAACACTTTTCCATATGTCGTTTGGATTGTGTTCGACCCAACCAGGTTGTGGGTAGATTTGTTTAAACTCTTTATTTACAACCGACTTGATTTGCCCTCTTTGATTCACTAAAGCGACGGTGCTTCCAGTTGTTCCTTGATCGATTGCTAGTATGTAATTTGACATGGAAATTTTCCTTTTATTTTTTTGTGTTTGTAAACTACCAATATTTACGTCCACAGCCAAAACAAATGTTGTTTGCTGTTGAGCTTAAATTTCTAAAATATTTTCAAAAAGATGGTTCAAATTCATACGACTATGACCAGTTTAAATGAACAAATTTATTATATAGCGTTATTCTTTTTTGAAAACTATAATAGAGCAACCACAAACACTATAAACCCTTATGTGATAAGTTATATGTTAAATGTCTGGCCCACTCCCATTAGTCAGTCTTTATTATGTTATGTTAAGTTTCATCGTACTTAAAAAGTGAATGAATTTTCCATCAGCTCTAAAATCGTCACAAAATTAAATAGATTTACTTTATAAAATCATTGCACTCACATTTTGTATTTAGTCTAAAGTCCTAACAAAGTTTAAAAACTTGATGTACTTGCTTGCAGTTTTGTTATCATGAACTATGTAGATCAAAGTCTTAAGACCAAAGTTTTGATTTGCAATTTAAAGCGACTTTGTTCGCTAAGGAGATAAACAACATATAACAAAATTTATTTTGTTATAAGGAGGAGAAATAATGAGAAACTTTTTTGCAGAAACAATTGGGACTTTTTGGTTAGTCTTTGGAGGATGTGGAAGTGCTGTTTTAGCCGCTGCGTTCCCTGAGGTCGGCATTGGATTACTTGGAGTGTCCTTGGCCTTTGGTCTCACTGTTTTAACAATGGCCTACACCATTGGGCACATCTCAGGCTGTCATCTAAATCCAGCTGTAACTATTGGACTAACAGTTGCTGGAAGATTTGATGCTAAGAATGTCCCTATGTACATCGGCGCTCAAGTTTTAGGTGCTATCATCGCTTCGGCAGCACTTTACTTTATTGCCAGTGGCAATGGAACTGATGTGTTGGCTGGTGGTTTTGCTTCGAATGGTTTTGGTGAACACTCACCGGGTAAATACTCAATGGCTTCAGGCTTCTTAATGGAAGTGATCATGACCATGGTTTTCCTGATTGTTATTCTAGGCGCAACTAGCAAAAGTGCTCCTGCAGGATTTGCACCTATTGCTATTGGTTTGGCTTTAACTTTAATTCACTTAGTGAGCATTCCAATCACTAACACGTCTGTGAACCCAGCGAGATCAACGGGCCCAGCCCTTTTTGTTCAAGATTGGGCCATCGGACAATTATGGCTTTTCTGGGTCGCCCCAATCATAGGTGCCGTAATAGCCGGACTAATTTCAAAAGCAATCATGGATCCGAAGGGTTAGCCGTAGTAACCCCGAAGGGTTTACGTTAGGCGATAAAAACAAAACAAATTTTTAAGACGTGCTGTCCCCATTGGACAGCGCGGATTCAAAATTTACCCATTCCTCAGCAAACTCCAAAATTAACGAAGGACCACTAAAAAAAACTAACTCTCTAAAGATTAACCATGATTAACCGTCCCCATTGGACAGTGCAGCTTCAAAATTTACCCTTTCCCAAGACCAGAAAAAAACTCACCCACCCTGCTCAGGCACATCTGCAGCAATAAACTCTATCAAAGAACGCCACTTTTCGGTCAACACGCCAGGACTGTCAGAGTTTCGGCTAACTAAGCCACTAGAGATCATCAGCGCTACGGTCACAGCAACTATTAGAATTAATACATATTCGACAACGATTTGTCCCTTTTCAGATTGACCTTGGCTCATGCTACAAATAGTTTACCACTCTATGAATCAGGCTGAAAGCAAAACATTATTAACCATGAAAATCACGGCCATTACCATTATACTCGCCATCGTGTTTAGCCTGATGTACTTATCTAAAAAAAATAATAGCCAGAATATCACTCGTTTTTCTGAGCCAGCCAAACCAGACATTGCAAAACTCAGTCAAGCCTACCCCTTAGGCTCTCTTAACCTCAAAAATGAAAATTTCGCTCAGCTCATCGGAGGATCACCGACGACATTTATTAGCTACTGGGCCACCTGGTGTGAGCCTTGCAAAGTAGAGATTCCAGCACTCATCAAGCTGCAAAAACAATTGCCAAATAACCAACTTATCTTTGTTAATGTCGATAGCAGTGATAACAAAAACAAAGCCCAAGCTTTTTGGGACTCTCTCAATGTTTCCGAAACAACTTATTACATGCCTGCAGAAAAGGTTTTCTCTTACAGCGTTGCTCTGCCCTATCATCAAGTTTTTGTAAATAAAAACCTGGTGTCTCACTTTTATGGAGAGCTGTTAAATAATGAACTTAAGGTCGTAGAATTTTTAAATGACTTAACTCAAGTGAAGTAAGAAGTCTTTTTTAAAATTATCATGAATGATTTGATTTTCACCCATCACCCAATTTTTGCAAATGAAAGATAAGTAAGGTTCAAACAGAACGATAGCATGTTTAACTTCTTCTGAGTTAAACCCAACTACATAATCAAAACCAAATGGAGTGATAAAAATCTTTTCAAGGTCTCCTTTTGGTTGCTTTAACTGTTTCTCAGCATGATTTGGGTACATAAAAAAATAAGCCATCCGTTTTCTGACTTTATAAAGCTTTTTAATCTCTTTAGAGTAGCTTTTAAAGGTCGTTGTAAAGTGATGAAAAAGTTCAAGTGCAGTCTGCTCTTGATATTGAGCAAAGTAGAGACGAAACGGACCATCAAAAATAGCCCCATCAAAGCTCTCGCTATAATAACGGCAATCGACAATGTAACTCTTTTCCATACCTAAATGTTAGTCAGAGAAAGCCAGATTTGAAATAATAATAAATAAAACAAGAGGATCGTCTAGTTAGCCACAATAAAGCCGAAGGCTTTATGTTTGTGGCGATATACAAAAAGTAAATTTTTAAGAAGCGCTGTCCCCACTGGACAGTGCGGCTTCAAAATTTATCATTTCCTTTGCAAACCACAAAACTGGCTTAAAACCACCAAATCAAAAACAAATTTACCAGAAATTAACCACAATACCCCCAAAGTTTCTAAGTTATGCAAACCACCAAAAATAAACCATCTAGAAACTAGATCTCTTTGTAGTTGCTTTCGGTCGTATTGTGGTTTGCAAAGATAAGGTTAAATTTTGAAGCTGCACTGTCCAGTGAGGACAGCGCTTCTTTAAAATTTGTTTTGTTTTTATCGCCTAACGTAACCCCTCTGGGGTTACTACGGCTAACTATGGCTAATTATAAACGCCCAAAATAAACCTTCTTCACCGGATGATATCCCACACTGTAAAAAAGCTTGTCATAATCATCATCAAGCACAACAAAATGGGCATCCTTACCTTCCGTCAACGAACCCAAGCGATCCCCAAATCCAATAGCATGAGCTGCATTCAAAGTGTAAGCCACCAAAACCTCCGGTAAAGTCATTTGCATATTAAGACGGGCCAACACTCCTACAAACGACAAATCCTGACTTGGCGAAGAGCCCGGGTTAAAATCTGTCGCCAGTGCGACTCTAACCCCAGCATCTAGCATCTTACGAGCTGGCGGGTATTTCATTTTTAAATAAAAATCAGCCACAGGTAGTAAAACCGCAGTCGTATCACATGCAGCCAATGTTTTTATCCCTGAACTATCGATACACACCAAATGATCTAAAGATTGCAGTCGATTAAAATGGCAAAGTTTTTTAATGGCTCTAGAGTTAGTGAGTTGGTCAACATGAGAGGTCAACGGAATCTGTTCGTTGCTTAAATACTCAAAGTATTTACAAACTTGTTCTGCCGAAAAATAACCTTTTTCTAAAAAAACATCTGCCCGGTCGATCAACCCTTTTTGGATGAGCTTGGGCAACATATGGTTCAGCACAGACTCCATATAGTCATCGTAATTTTTGTAGTCATTAGGACATGCGTGAGGCCCTAGAAAAGTTGCAACCGTGTTAATGCTTTTATTGCTTTTAATCACCTCAAGCATTTTCATTTCAGTTTTTAAATTTAAACCATAACCCGATTTAATTTCTAAGAGACTCACTCCTTGATCTAAAAAAAATTGGACTCTCTTTTGTAAAGACTCACTTAACTTAGACGATGAAGCCTTTCTCGTTTGCTTCACGGTTGATTTGATACCACCACCTTGTTGAGCAATTTGTTGATATGTAACACCTTGGTTGCGCAACTCAAATTCATTTTGCCTATCTCCGGCAAAAACTGAGTGAGTGTGTGACTCTATAAAACTTGGCATGATTTGATGCCCACCTAAATCAATCTCTTTGATTTTTTTAATTGGTAGATCTAATTTTTTGAATAGCTGTGGCGATAATGTCTTTTCTTTGCCGATCCAAACAATTTTATTTTTTGAAACAATCATAGCGGCATTTTTGAGAGGCGATAAATCTTGCTCTTGGATATGTCGACCACTTTTTTTGTTGGCTTTTTTTAATGTGAGAGCAATATCAATATTTCTGTATAACTTTAGCATAAAACCTCTAAATGATTCTGTTTTTATTAAAGCTAAAAAGATTTACCACAAGAAGCAAGTGGCTTTGCTATATCAGAAGGGCGTTCTGTTTTAACGGATCTAAGATGAACCAAGAAAGATCTCTTATAACGCTAAATCTACAGTCTTATTGTAATGATAAATATTTCAAGCTCGATGTTATTTTGAATTTATTTTGTTATTATAGTGGTTTAACTCATTACCAGTAGGTTTGTTTAACAATGTTTGTCCGATTTATATTGATAGCTTTCATCATTTTTCAGGCACCTACCATCACTTTTGCAAACCCCTTTGGAGATTCTCTCGAAGCCAAATCACAAAGACTTCTTTTAGAAAATTATGACTCTCTTCTCACTACAGCTCAGCTACTGGCTACTCAATTGCATTTAACAAATAACACTGAAAGCCCTGATCTAAGAAGAAATCTCAGTTTTTATTTCACGCAAAATCTTTTTTATGACTTTCTGTTAAGTACTGAATATTCCAATGCCGAATTTTCAAATCAATTCCAAGAAACTTTTGATCGAGAATTTTTAGCTGCTCTTCAGTCAACAAATCCGATGACCAACGGCACATCAATAGCCCTGGTCAGTCAAATATATACTGAGTTGCAAAAAGTTTCTGAATTGCCTCTATTTGAAATGTATTTTGAAAATGACAAAGAACTTCAACATGTTTTGGACCAAACCCTTTTACCTGACTGGTTGAAATTGTTAATTCGTACTATTTTTAAAAAATGTGCTATTACCCATCCCGATAATAATGAAACTAAACATCTGTTTTTTAGAAAATATCTCAATAAGTTTTCCCAGTTTGAATGGGGGCATATCGCATTTCAACTTTTTAAAAGCATTCGCACGACTACTTTCACTGCCGTTGATACCCATTGGGGTGTTTTAAAACCAGAGCTTAAATACGGGCTCGGTGTGAGTTTGGCAGAAACTGGTAACGGTCTAGAAATACTCTCGTCAGAAAACCCACTCTTGAAGGAAGGGGACATCATAGTTAGCTTTGGTGACATTAACGGAGGACCTCAGTATGTGACTAACGATCACCTTGATAACCTCAACGGATACCAACACGTGGCAGATCACTTACACTCTATAGATTCACAATTAATTCAACTCACTGTGCAAAGGGATGAAAGAACTCTCAGTTTTAATCTTATGAGAAGCTCTGCTCGACTCGCCAAAATCCAAACTTCGACCAATGTTCCTCGTCAGAGTGATATTTCTTACCCTGAAAGCCATGTCATTCAGCTTAATAATTTAGTTCTTGAGGAAAATATTTACAGTCAAACTTTAAAACAACTGGAACAAATAAAAAATACTAACAGTCAAAATGTCATCATTGACCTCCGGGGCAATCCCGGTGGAAAGCTCGATGATACAGTCGAATTTCTTTCATCTCTCATCACACAGTTTGATTCCTTTGTGACAACAAACTCATTCATCCCTGGCTTTGATAATAAGACATACCTTAGGAGAGCGTCTAACTACGACTTTTCAGATTTCAATTATATCGTGCTCATTGACCACAACACGGCCAGTGCTGCTGAAATCGTAGCTGGTCTATTACAGATGGCTGGAGCCAAAGTCATTGGAGCCAGTGCAAGCTACGGCAAAGGCTCAGTGCAAAATGCAATAGATCTTGAAGCCACAAGCTTTAAACAGGTTTTTCTTGCCAGTGAGTTTGATCCTGGCGTCCAAGTAAAACTCACAACTCACGAGTACTTGATTGGAGAGTCGCGAGCTAAAGTTGATAACGTTGGCATTCAGCCGGATCTGTTAGTGGACGATATTTCTAAAGTGGATTTTTATGAAGAGTTCAGTAAAATGAACCAAGAGCCCAACTCCAATGCAAACTTTTGCTCTGATGAAATTTGACTTTTATAAAGTTTAATTTTTAAAAATGAAATCTGTATTGTTCAATCATTTTTAAGCACTCATGATCTTATTAATAAAGAAACATGAGCGCATATAATTTAAATCCACAAAGATTTAACATCTTTTTTTCGAGCCATATCCACTGACTCTTCATAGCCCGCATCTATGTGGCGGAACAAGCCCATGGCAGGGTCCGTGTTAAGAACTCGCTCTAAACGTTTAGAGGCTGCCTCTGTGCCATCAGCAACAACAACCTGTCCTGCATGTATAGAGTAGCCCATACCAACGCCGCCACCATGATGTAAGCTCACCCAGGTCGCACCACTGGCCACATTGGCCATGGCGTTAAGGATTGGCCAATCAGCAACCGCGTCAGAGCCGTCTTTCATAGCTTCTGTTTCACGGTTCGGAGAAGCGACGGATCCGCAATCAAGATGATCTCTTCCAATTGCAAGTGGAGCTTTCACTTTACCCTCTTTAACAAGCTGATTAAAGACAAGCCCGGCTTGTGCTCGTTCGCCGTATTCAAGCCAACATATCCTAGATGGTAGTCCTTGAAACTGAATGCGCTCCTGAGCCATGTCTAGCCAATTGATCAAATGTTTTTTGTGCGGGAAAAGTTCGCGCAAAGCATCGTCAGTGACTTTGATATCATTAGGGTCACCCGACAAAGCCACCCAACGGAACGGGCCACTGCCTTTGCAAAAAAGTGGTCGAATGTACTCGGGGACAAATCCAGGAATGTTAAAGGCCTCTTCAACACCAACCGATTGGGCCATAGCGCGAATGTTGTTGCCGTAATCAAAGGTGATCGCACCTTTTTTTTGCATTTCAAGCATTCCGTTCACATGATCAGCCATGGATTGGATTGCCAGTTTCATGTGTTTGTCTGGCTCATTTTCTCTTAATTTATCTGCCGCTTCTATTGAATAACCTTTAGGTATGTAGCCCTTTAAAGGATCATGAGCCGATGTTTGATCCGTCAAAATGTCTGGTAAAAAGTTTTTGTCCATCAATTGATGAATCACTTCTGCCATGTTGCCACACAAAGCTACTGACTTTGCCACTCCGTCTTTTTTATATTGAGCAATTCTTGCGATGGCATCATCAATGTTGTCAGCTTGTTCATCGACGTAGCCGGTTTCTAAGCGACGGTTGATCCTATGTTGATCAACCTCTACAGCAAGAACACAAGCGCCAGCAAAAACTCCTGCCAGTGGCTGAGCCCCCCCCATTCCACCAAGACCCGCAGTTAAAATAGAGCGTCCTTTTAAGTCGCCACCAAAATGCCTACGGCCAGCTTCAACAAAAGTTTCGTAAGTTCCCTGAATGATGCCTTGAGTACCGATGTAAATCCAAGACCCAGCCGTCATTTGGCCATACATCATTAAGCCTTTTTTATCGAGCTCATCAAACACTTCCCAGTTAGCCCACTTAGGCACCAAATTGGAATTTGCCAAAAGCACCCTTGGGGCATCGTTGTGGGTTTTTAAAATCCCAATGGGTTTTCCGGACTGAACTAGTAAAGTCTCGTCATCTTCTAAATCTTTGAGAGCCAATAAGATCTTATCAAAACACTCCCAGTTACGAGCCGCTTTACCACGTCCACCGTAAACTATGAGCTCATCAGGCTCTTCGGCAACATCTGGACTCAAATTGTGTTGAATCATTCTGTAAGCGGCTTCTTGTAGCCAACCTTTGCAATTTAACTCTAGCCCAGTGGGCGGTGTCACTTTTTTTACCATTCTAACTCCCCGACGCTTTGTTTGATTGTTTCTGCTATACTGTTGTCTCTTATTTTTGTTTTTATAAATTCAATGTCTTCTGAAAAAATTCTATCCTCATTAGCAAAAGGAACATCTTTAACTAATAGATCATAAACACCTTTAACGGCACTGGCAGGCTTCATAGGTAGTAAAAAACCGAGAGCCTGCATGGCACATAGAACTTCCATGGCTGCGATGTTTTCAGCGTTTTTCACAACCTTACCAAGCTTGCGCGAAGCAATGGTGCCCATGCTGACGTGATCTTCTTTATCTGCAGAAGTCGGTATACTGTCGACAGAGGCTGGATGAGATAAAATTTTATTTTCACTAACGAGTGACGCTGCAGCTACTTGCACGATCATCATACCACTATTTAAACCACCTTCAGGCGCTAAAAACGCCGGCAACTCACTCATCGCAGGGTTAATTAGTTTTTCAATTCGGCACTCAGAAATGCTGGCCATGGCACTCATAGCAATGGCTAAAAAATCCAAACTGAAGGCCACCGGCTCACCGTGAAAGTTGCCACAGGATAAAATTTTACCCTCTTTGCAAAACACAAGGGGATTGTCTGTACTTGAATTGGCTTCAATTTCTAAGGTTTTTAAAGTGGCTCGAATGGCATCTTTGGCAGCCCCATGCACTGCTGGTATGCACCTTAGTGAGTAAGCATCTTGCACATGACCACAGTCTTTATGACTCTCGGCAATTTCTGAAGTTTCACCTAAAAGCTTTAGCATATTGCGAGCCGTTTTAGCTTCACCGGGATGAGCTCTCGTTGCCGCAATCAAAGGATCAAAGGCAGAACGTGTGCCACGCATAGCCTCTAAAGTCATGGCCCCTGCAAGGTCAACAGTCCAAGCTAAACGCCTGGCCTCATAAGTGTTCAATAATCCTACGGCCGTCATCACCTGACAGCCATTGATCAATGACAGCCCCTCTTTGGCTTGCAAAACTAGTGGCTTTATATTTTTTTCATTCAGTACTTTAGAAACTTTAACTTTGTTGCCGTTTTGCCAAACAGAGCCTTCACCAATCAGAGCTAAGGCTAAATGTGACAAAGGAGCTAAGTCACCACTGGCCCCCACACTCCCTTGACTAGGAATCACTGGAATCACATCAGCATTTAGAAATTCTAAAATCTTTTCTATCACCAATAAACGACAACCACTGTGTCCACGCACCAAAGCGTTGGCTCTTAAACACATAATGGCTCTTGTTTCTTCTTTGGTGAAAGGCTTACCAACACCAACTGAGTGTGACCTTATCAAGTTCACTTGCAATTTTTCTATATTTTCTTGTGAAATGTTCACATCACTGAATAAACCAAAGCCAGTGTTCACACCGTACATGGTGTCACCTTTTTGAATGCGACCTTCAATGTAATCTCGTGATTCTTTGACTTTTTTCTGGGCGCTCTCAGCCACACCGACAGTGACGTTGTGGTATGCAACATTCCAAACGTCTTCTAACTTTAAATCTTCACCTGTTAAATTGAGTTTAGACATTTTTTGCCTCTTTCAGTGTTTTGATTGCTTGTGTGTAATCATTTTTAAAAACATAACTGCCAGCAACGAGAACATCAGCATCAACACATTGAGAAACTGTGTCTGCATTCACCCCACCATCAACTTCGATGAGATAAGAATAACCTTGTTCTTCTCGCCACTTTTTTAATGTTTTTATTTTTTCCACTTGTTCAGTCATAAAGCTCTGCCCACCAAAGCCAGGCTCAACAGTCATAACTAAGACTAAATCCACCAACTCCAAAAAAGGTTTGATCTCATCTAGAGTTGTCCTCGGTTTTAGGGTGATTCCAGCTTTCGCTCCACCGTCTTTAATAGCAATTAATGTTTCTTTCACCTTTAATGAGGACTCTACATGAATGGTGATATAATCAGAACCCGCAGCTAGAAAATCGTCTACATATTTTTCAGGATGATCAATCATTAAATGAACATCTAGCACAGCCTTTGTCACTGGTCGCAAACTTGATACAACGGGAGCACCTATGGTTAAGTTAGGAACAAAGTGACCGTCCATGACATCAACATGAATCCAATCAGCTCCTGCGCTTTCAACCGCTTTGATCTCTTCGGCCAGTTTTGAAAAATCAGCTGATAAAATACTAGGTGCCACTAAAAATTGATTGTTATCCAAAAGATTCTCCTTTCATAATTGGGTGCCCTTTTAAAAAGTCGGTGATAGGCATGCGAGCCCGAGATTCCGGTTGAATGGTTAAAACCTTAAGGGCATTCTCGGCACAAGCAATCACAAGTTCATCTGTTTCATTTGAAATCACTAAGCCAGGTGTGAAGTTTTCTTGTAAGTCGACCACTTCAGTTTGATGAATTTTTATTTTTTTATCTTGAAACGTTGTATAGGTTCCAGGCCCAAGTTGCATTCCTCTGACTTTATTATGAATGTCTTGAGCTTTGAGGCTCCAGTCTATGTGACTTTCTGACTTTTCAATTTTTTTGGCGTAAGTGACCTTGCTCTCATCTTGAACTACAGGAGACAAATGCCCACGGATGTAATCCATAAATTCAACGTGCAGTAAATCAGCCCCTAACACTTTTAAATCATCGTGAAGTTCAATGGCATTGACGTGACTCTGTACTGTGAGTGTGCGCTCACCAATGACATCGCCGGCGTCTAATTTTTTGACCATCACTTGCAAGCTCACACCCGTCACTACATCACCAGCCATAAGACTTCTTTGTATAGGAGCAGCTCCCCTCCACTTAGGGAGCAAACTTGCATGCACGTTGACCACTTTTTGTGGATACATTTCTAAAAATTTTTTTGAGATGATTTGGCCATAAGCCACCACAACAATGTATTCGGGTTTCCAAGATTGAACGGTCTGGTAGACCTCGTTATCATTGAATTTTTCTGGACTGATGCAAGGAACGTTTTGCTCTATTGCTAGTTTTTTAACAGGACTCGGAGTGAGCTTCATCTTGCGACCTTGCTTCCGGTCGGGCTGAGTGACCACTCCAACAACTTTGTAATGCTCGTCGTTGAATAAATGCTGTAAGTGATATGAGGCAAACTCTGGAGTTCCTAAGAACGCAACCCTAACAACACTCACTCAGTTTCTCCTGCATCCTCGTTATTTTTTTTGGGCTCAGGATAGCCGTGCTTTTTTATTTGTTTTTTTATTTTGCCAGACTTAATGACACTCAAACGATCAATAAAAAGTTTACCATCTAAGTGGTCAATTTCATGTTGAATACAAATGGAAAGCAACCCATCTGTTTTAACTGTGAAGCTTTCACCTTTTTCGTTTAAGGCTTCAACTTCAATGTATTCAAAACGCTCAACTGTTTCGTAATAACTGGGAACACTCAAACAGCCTTCATCATAGGTGGTTTTTCCCTCTTTATGAACAATCACTGGGTTGATCAAAAAAAGAGGTTGCGTCACTTTTTGCTCAAGCTCGGTCATATTGGATAAATCGTAACGATCCTCTTTGTCTTTTGCGCGTGTATCAATCACAACAATTCGATCAAGACGATTCACTTGCGGTGCTGCTAGGCCAATTCCATTGAAGGAGTACATGGTTTCAAGCATGTCCTGTAAATACGATTTGATCTCGTCATTGACTGTTTCCACTGGCTGCGAAAGTTTACGCAGGCGTGGGTCGGGAAATTTCAAAATCTCTAATAATGCCATAGCCCTGTCCTACATCGAAAGCCCGTCATTGTCATGGTAAGAACAAACTAAGCTACGACAATTCGAAACAGGTTGACGCTATGAATTAAGTAGAGACTCGTGAGTAAAGAAAAAAGGTGCAGACAAGGATTAAAATGTGGGTTGACCAAGCTGCTATAGCTGGCATCACCACCCCCATACGGCCTAAGCTTAAGGCAAATGTGTACAACATCCAAAATCCAAAAACCATGGCCAAACAGATTCCAATATTAATCATGCCTCCACCAGAGCGCCTTTTAGAAACGGCAAAAGGAATGCTTAACAAAGTTAATAAAAAAGCGGCGAATGAAAAGGTGTATTTATCCCATAAGTCTGTTTCATATTCGCTGGTTTTAAAGCCTGACTGCTGATTGCGGCGAATAAAATAACGAAGATCACTTGCAGACATAAAATCAGAGCTTAGGTTTTCAATTTCTAAATCAGATAATTTTTTGGTCACTTCAACAACTTTGGAGACATACTCATGTCGAATGGGAAAACTATTTTCAGTGGTAAAGTCAGTTTCAGACACATTCATCAGTGTCCAGGATTTATCGGAGACTTTTGCGCTTTCGGCCCGGATAATGCGGGTTAAGTCCCAATTTTCGTTCATATAAAACAAGTGAATGTCTAAGCCTTGGCGTGTTGTTAAATCCATTTGACCAACATTGACAATCAAGTCTTCATCGCGAAACCAGACGCGGTTGCGAATTCCGGTGAGTTTCATTTTGTGGTGTTTGTATTTGTTTTTTTTGACTTCTTTCATAGAAGTCATTTCTTTTTTTCTTACCACATGAGGAATGATTTTGTCATTGATAGAAAAAGCAAGAGCACACAAAAGCCCTGCGATAACAACAATGGGTAGACAAATTCTATAAATGCTGACGCCTGTGGTGTAGAAAGCAATGAGCTCATTGTTTTTACTCATCGTGGATATGGTCATCAAAGAAGATAACACAAGGGCCACAGGCAACATCTGATAAATGATTTCCGGTAGAAAATAATAGTAGTATTTGAACAGCGCTTGAATGGTGGTGTCGTATTTAGAAAATTTACTGATAAAATCTGTGATTAAAAAAAGTGATATAAAAACAAATAAACCTATAAAAAAATAAAATAGGAATCTTTTGATCACGTATTTGTCGAGAAGGGATAACATATGCTTTTCAATTTAAGCATTTCTATTGCTGGGGTCAACTGTGGAGTGGTTGAGCTTTTAGGTGCTTCTTAAGTTCGGTCCTTCGCTGCTCTCAAGATGACATTGCTTGCTCAGAATGACAGTGCTTTTTCGGAATAACAATATTTACTAAGAATGACATTTAAAATTGAGCAAGTGATTGGTTTTTCTTTTTTTTGTATAGACCTAACTACAGTTTTCTTAGATGGCCCGCTAGACCTTACTAAACAAGGATTTTATTTTCGCTTCTATGTGCTCATAATTTTTTATTTTAATACAAACAATGATTGTTATTAGGCCCCATAACAAAAACTAAACTCCAGAAAGCCCTGCTACTCACCGATTGGAGTTAAAACAAATAATAACAATGGAGCAACTATGAAAACAAAAAACATTTTTAAGTCCATCGTGTTTAGCTCATTATCACTTCTCATTATTTCATGCGGCGGCGGCGACCTCACTGATTTGGCAAATAACAACCTTTACCCATTTGCAACTGCAAATAAAACAGAAGTTCCCGACAAAGCTCTCGACGGCTTTAAGGATTTACAGCTCAACTTTAATGACGGCGAACAAGACCTGGAAATTCATGGCTGGACATACACAAAAAGTCAATTCTCACCGACCCTCGTTTACCTCCACGGCAATGCCACCAATATAGGAAGCTTGCACAAAGGTGGTATCACATCTGCTTTAAAAGCTATGGGAGGCAACGTTGTTGTTATCGATTACCCTAGCTACGGAAAAAGCAAAGGGCAACCAACAATGAGAAGCTTAACTGCGAGTGCTGGAGAAGCTCTGCGCTGGGCCGATAAAAACTTTAAAGGTGACATCATTGTTTGGGGTCGTTCTCTGGGAACAGGTGTAGCTTCACAAGTAGTGAAAGACTATGGAAACATCGTTGACGGGTATATTTTAACAAGCCCATGGTCAACAGTGAAAGACCTAATCAAACACCACTTTAACTCACTTGCAGACCAAGTGCCTGAAGAGTGGATGGCGGCCAACACCTACGAAAGCACTGAAGCTTTAAAAAGATCTAAAAAACCTGGAATCATTTTTCACGGCAATAAAGATAAAGTCATCCCTTATAAATTTGGCCAAAAACTTTATGAAAACATTGAGGATAAAAGCAAAGTGGATTTTGTCACAATGGATGGCTATGAGCACAACGATGTCTTTCAAAGCACAGAAATGTGGCAAGCTATCAAAGACTTTGTGAATCGATAGTACTTTTTAACAATTTGAATTAAAAAAAGTCAGATCAATTCTGACCTTTTTTTATCAGCAAATCATATTTGTCATATGTGTACTGATAGCGAGCTTTAGCAATCATCAAACCTTGTTTGCCATCTAAGAAACCTAATTTAAAAATATAGTTTTTAACAAAGGCATAATAAGCGCGGAAATAAGCATCAAAATAATTAGACGTTTTACCAGCTAAGTGTTTTTCGTTGGCTGAGTCTTGAGCATAGCGATGGAGTTTTTTGCAGTAGTCTTGATAGGTGCTTTTATAGTAATGAAGGAGCTTTGCCTGAAGCTGAATTTTATTAGCACCATCCACTTTGACTTTTTCATGCACTAACAAATCGTTGTAACCAGTAAATGTTTTGTTGTAGATGCGAGCGATTCTATCGGGGTGCATTTCTCCGTAATGCAAGAACTTACCAAACAATTTTGTCAGACGATTGACGTAATACACATTTTCTCTTGGCAGTGTTTCAGGCGAAAACCTGTTTAAAATTTCATTTTTTAATTTCTCACTCACAACTTCATCGCAATCAATGGCAAAAATCCAATCGTTACTCGCATGTTTTTCAGCCACTTGTCTTTGAGGTCCAAATCCGGGCCAATCGTTGTGAACAATTTTAGCGTTGTATTTTTTTGCAATCTCAAGAGTTTTATCTGTGCTTCCAGAATCAACAACGACGATTTCATCCGCCCAAGACACGGATTGCAAGCAAGCTTCAAGCACGTCTTGTTCATTTTGACTTATTACGCAGATAGAAAGTTTTGGCATATTTAGTTTTTTACTATTTACAGTAGTAGTGATGTTAGTTTGTTAAAAAAAAATGGTTTGATATTATAACAGTAATTAAAAGCAAAAAAATATTTAATTCCAAGCTTTTATTGATCTTTTTGTCCACAGCTCTGTTAAAAAAGTAAGTTGCAAATAGCTGCATAAACTCATCAACTTCATTCATGATTCATCAAATAAAAACCCTTTATCAAATGGCTTATTTTTATAAATGCTGCAGCTAATAAAACGAAAACTTATAGGCTTGATTAGGCGAGTTAATTCTTGTCACACTGCGCAGGCGTAGAACTTTCAAAACCATCTGAAGATTTTACAGCTCGCTCAAATTGAACTTCTTTTAAAAATTTTAGCGTGCTAATTCATCGCATTATCAATAATGAATTTTGTCGGAAAATTTAAAAGTAACTAGCGTTCAACTCACTCTTGTTACTTCGGGCTTTCAGTCAACATGCATTATTTTAATAAACATAAAAAAAGTAACAACCTTTAGGAGGGTTTAATATGAATAAAAAGATATTAGTAGCAATGCTTGCTGCTGTGACTTTAGGGGCGACATCTGCTCAAGCTAACTCAGTTGGGTCTGCAACAAACTGGAGCAATGGTGAATCAACTTCTGTTTCTGACAAAATTGATGAGAGCATGAATCAAGTTTTTGGTGCTTCTGGCAGCTGGACAACTAACTCTGCTGCTTCTGGCAATGAGTTTTCAGCTTTTGTATGGAGTGGTCCAAAGTGGTCTGCTGAAACAACTTCAGGTGTAGTAACATCTGTTTACGGAAAGCTTTCTGGTTATGTTGAAGCTTTTTCTGGCGATGTTTTTGATGCTGCTTACCAGTCAGATCAACAAATCTCTAACGGCAACATGTCTGATGCTTCTGAAGCTGTATTAACTTCAGTTGTAGCTCAAGAAATGAGCGATGTAGCTAGTCAGTACTCTGAGGGTTCTCAAAGCGCTGTTTCAAATACATATGACAGCACAAAAAATGGCCTTAGTGGTGTTTTCGAACTTTCAACATCTGGTGCTGTAATGTCTGTTAACGGTGCTAAAAACACTTGGAACTGGTCAACTGGTGATGTTTGGACGGCTGTGCAAGGTTCAGCTGTAGCTGGTTCTGCCTTTGCAACATCTAAAGACAATGCTGGTTCAGGAGCTACTTCTGGTTTAGTTTGGTTAAATTCTAAAAATGCTTCAGATGCTCCAATTGCACTTTCATCTGACATTTTTAACTTCAGCAAAGACGCTTCTGGCAACATTGTTGAGTGGTCATTAAACACTGACTTAATGGATAGCGCTGTTGCTGTTTCAGTTGTTCAGTTGAGCAAAGACACTTTCGGTTCTAAAATGGTTCAAGGCAACTGGTCGAACTCTGTAGATAGCGAAGGAACTTTCTGGGTAATGCTTTCTAAGCCATCAACTGACGTTTCTGATGCTGTTTCTGGTGACTTAAACTCACAAGACGGCTCACTTGAGTCTTCTAAAGTGATTGCTTTGTTCCCACTAGACGCTTCTAAATACTCTGCTGAAACTGGTGGACTAGTTTCTGCTAAAGCTAGCACAACTAGCAGAAGTGCAAACGACGAAGGTCTTCCAGACAAAGACATTCCTGACACTAAAAAATAATCAATATTTGATTCATCAAAAGCCTACGCACTGTAGGCTTTTGAATTTTTTTAAAAACTTACATCCTGATCATCTAAATTCATTATTTAAGTTTCTAAAAAAATTTCTTTCACTCAATCATTTCTAAAAGGGGATCGAAATGAGATCTTTAACTACACTTTTATTAATTTGCACTCTTTTCTTCGGCCAAGTTTTAATTGCTAGTGATCAAACTTACACTTGCCCATCTGTGTCTATGGACGAGGCCGATTTAGATTATAGCTGTTACGACAAAGCTTCTGCTGAAGTCAGATACAAGTCTAACTTGATGATGAGAAATGTTCTTGCTCACATTCGCAGACTCGAAAAATTGATCGGACCACAAACAGTTCTTTTCGTAGCTCGTGCCGGTGAAAGCCTTATCGGTTTTAACCAATTGCAATTTGAAAAAGAAGACGGCAGCAATTTAGACCTAGAAACAATTTTTCAGGCGACTAAAAAACAGTTCCCCTACATTGAGGCAAATGATTTTGCAACCTATGCTGGCCGTTATGACAATATATACGATTCAGATCATAATTCATATGTTTCTCAAGCTCGAATTCACATTGCTAAAACATTTGCAAATAAAGAGCGCAAAAAAATGACCTTTTCCCATGCCGCTTTTTTTTATAAAACTGACCAGCTCGATGAAAATGGCGATCCTAAGTGGGAAGTTGTCCACGAACTTATGCCGTGTAATGAGAAAAGACGCTCTTATCCTTATTTTGAGCACACAACTCCCCATCTTTCTAAATTTTTCTTAGATAAGCCAAGTGCCTACAAAGCCCTTGTAATTCCACTACAGCCACACATTCAAAGAACCATCGCCAAAGCCATTAATAATAACAATCAAGGAATTGCCGTAGGACGTGTTTACCGAGCGATGGCAAGCCCGTGGCAAGCCGACGATCAAAACTCCAACTCTTTTGTTTTAGAGCTTCTTGAAGGTGCTTTGTTAGGTGACGAATATTATGATTATCTAGTTGATAATTACAAACAACGAGTCAGTGCTCTTGTAGACTACTTCAACGACAAAAAAGTAGAACTGAATGATGGCAAGGCTCTTAGTAACGAGCAAAGAAAAGCCCTCAGAACAGATCCCGCCTATCAACGAGTGTGTCGTCCCGACTACGAACCAAGAAAACGAATTGTAGAGAGTTACACAAACCGTGGATACAAACCCACAAAAGTCGTGATTGCCGAAGACTTTGGTTTACGTGGACTGTTCTCAAAACAAGGGTGGCAGAGCATTCGTGTGAATTTTATAGACACATTTATTGTTGGGGAACATGTTAAACCAGACTTAAAAATTTACAAAAAATACATTGATCTTGGTATCGGCGAAGCCGTGAGTGTGCACTCAATCCGCAGATACATTTCTGAAACAGGTGCCGCTCACCCAGAGGCTCCTGAAAGTTGGTATGAAGTTCCTGAAATGAAGTATGTTCATATCAAAAATTATGTTGATGAAATTCGCAGAAACATTAAACACAACTTTTCAGGCGCTAAGTTTAAAGAAAGCCAGTGTGAGTACCTAAAAGATCAAAACAGAAACTTATATGCCAAGTGCAAGCGCCACATTTTTGAATGCGAACGCGCTGACTATGATTTAGATTGGTGTATGGATGAGAAAATCAAAAGTGAGGAAAAGGCCTTTGCTAAAGTCGTTCGCGACATGAAAGCAGGACAGTAGATTTAAACTAAGACCTAAAACTAAACTTTTTTTAACCAAAACTATAGTCTATGCATATTTATAACTACACCGTACAAGAAACAGACCTCGACTTCTTAGGTCACGTTAACAATGCCACTTATGTAAAACTCTACGAGCAAGCAAGGTGGCAGCTTGTTCACGAAAAAGGCTATACTTTTAAAAAACTCAACAAGTTGCAACAGTCCCCGATCATATTAGCTATCAATGTGAAGTATTTAAAAGAACTGCCAGCAAGAACTGAAATTCAAATTGAAACCACTCTCAATGAATATAAAGGCAAAGTGGGAACTCTCAACCAAGTCATGAAAGACCGATCCACTGGCGGTGTTTACAGTGAAGCTCTCATTACCTTTGGTTTATTTGATATGCGCGAACGCAAATTGATTGCTCCTACTGAGGAATGGTTAGGCGTTTTACAATAACTTTATCATATCAAGGGTTTATATAAAGACGGACACAAAAAAAGAATTGACCACAGCTCTTAGGCATGAGTAACATTATCTATGTCCTTAAAAGTGGTCCTTGCTGATGAAAGCAGCACTATTAAAAAAGTTTTTCAACTGGCCTTACAAGATTTTGCCGTCGAGGTTTTCACCGCTCACTCTGGAGAAGATGTCGTTGAAATTTGCCAAAAGCATGAGCCTGACATTATCTTTATCGACACTCTATTGCAGAAGAAAAGTGGCTACAAAGTCTGTGCAGACCTCAAAAAAAACCCACGCTTTAACTCCACACCCATCGTACTCATGTGGAGTAGCTTTGTTGAACTGGACAAAGATAAGTTCTTAGCCTGTAAGGCTGAATCTCACATTGAAAAACCATTTGAAGTGCAAGCATTGAGAAACCTAGTGAAATCACTTGTTCCTCAAACTAACGATCAAGAGATTTCAGACTTTTTGCAAATGCCCGATCTCGACTTAGAAACCCAAACCTCAACGGTCGCGGCAAACCACACTCATAACGAGCAAGAAGAACTTGAGGTCAACCCTCTTGAGGAGTTCACCACAACTCAAGATCAGGCCATTGATTTACCAACGCATGATAGCCCTGGTCCTTTTCAAGAAATTGGTAAAGATGACTTTGAGCAAGTGAACCTCAATGTGCGCATGGAGAGCAAGCTCGTTGATGAAACACCCGTTGAGCTCGATGACCAAACAGACACAGACCCTGCTTGGGTGACAAAAACTTTAGACACCCACAAGCAACGCCAACAACTTTCACCCGACCTAGATGAAACCGATGGGTTCTTTAAAGTTTCTGAGCTTGAAGATAAGATCAACACTGTCGTTAATGAACAGATCAAAATATCAAACACTCGCATCAAACAATTTGGTCCTGAAATATTCATTGATGATGAATCTAAAAGTGGAGTTAAGAATACAACTCCTGATGTCCCACAACTTAAAAACATTAGCGAAGATGACATTGAACGCATTGTTTTAAAACATGCCACACCTATTATTGAAAAAGCTGTTTGGAGAATCGTACCTGAGGTGGCTGCTCAACTAGTTGAAAAAGAATTAAAAAGACTTTTATCACAATCCCAACAAGGGTCTGACACCTATTAAAACTTTAAATCATGATAGATAATTTCAAAGACATTTTAAATTTAGCCATCAAAGAAGACCTACCTTCGGGTGACATCACCACTGAGTCATTAGGGATCACAAATAAAAAGGGCGTCGCTCACCTTGTCGCTAAGCAAGACCTCGTACTTTCAGGCAGTGAGTGTTTTGACCGAACAATGCAAGCCATCGCTGAAGAAGCTCAACTCGATTGGTTTTTCGCTGACGGTGAAACCGTCTTAGATCGACAAACCGTTGCTAGCATCAAGGGCAATTTAATTCCTGTACTAAAAGCGGAGCGCATTGCTCTTAACTTTTTGGGTCGCCTGTCGGGCATAGCCACATACACGCACCAATTTGTTGAGCAAGTTAAACACACACACTGTAAAATTTTAGACACTCGCAAAACAACCCCCGGGTTTCGCGAGCTTGAAAAAAAAGCGGTCAAAGATGGCGGAGGTGAAAATCACCGCATGAGTTTGTCAGACCGAATTCTTATTAAAGAAAACCATATTCATATGGCAGGGTCTTTAGAAAAAGCCATAGAGTGTGCCCTTGAAAAAAAACATTCCTTTATCGAGATTGAAGTTAAAGACCTCGATGAGGTCAAAAGGGCTTGTAAGTATAACATTCAACAGCTCATGCTAGACAATATGAGCAATGAAGAAATGGCTGAAGCCTTAAAGCACATACCTGAAAGTATTAACAGTGAAGCCAGCGGCAACATGTCATTAGACAGAGTGAAGGGTGTTGCAGAGGTTGGCCTTAATTATATAAGCATTGGCGCTCTGACCCACTCTGTCCCCAATGCCGACTTTAGCTTACTCTTTCAGTGGGAGAATTAATGGGATCGATATCAAGTTTAACCGTCAACTGGGCGCACGAAAAACAACACCGCAGCTGGTACAAAGATGAAACTACCAGCACTAACACTATTGCCAAAGATGAGTTTGAATCTATTGAAGACTTTAAAATTTATGTCACTAACGCTCAAACAGAAGGTCGTGGACGCGGACAAAATGTTTGGGAGAACACCAAGGAAAAGAACTCACTTCTCAGCACTTGGGCCTTTAAATCAAACCACCCGGCCCAACACTTTTTACCAGCACTTGTAGGCTTAGCGACCTTTTCAGCTTGTCGCTCTATTTGGCAAGGCTTGAAGTGGAGCCTCAAAGCACCCAATGATATTTTTATAGATGATAAAAAAGTTGCGGGGATATTAACGGAGATTGTGCAACAAGGAGATCAATACCTTGTGCTTATCGGCTTGGGTTTTAACATCTTTTCTCGTCCAGAAAACGTTGAAACCTCCTCTTATTTAGTCAATCACTTAGGTGAGTTCAAATCATTTAACGAAGAGCAGTGGTCGTCTTTTTTAGATCAATTGCTAACTAATTTACAGACCTCCATACAAAACGCTCAACAGTTAAAAATTTCAGATCAAGATAGAGAGCTTTTATTAGAAGCCATCAATGCAAACCCTTGGAAAAAAGAAATTTATTTAGACGTAACAGATCAAGGCGATCTTGTTACAGAAAATGAAACTATGTCTTGGAGAGATTTATAATGGCCCTCATGTATAGCCCTGAAACAGAAAAAAACTTTCAGCTGCCGGCCTTTAATTTGCCTGGCACCGACGGCAACACATACAACCAAAATTCTTTCAGCCAATATGACATCAATGTATTTATGTTCATTTGTAACCATTGCCCCTATGTCATGGCCATTGAAGATCGTATCATTGCTCTTTACAAAGAGTTAAAAGATAAAAATGTGCACTTCATTGGAGTTTGCTCAAACGATGCTAACGACTATCCTGAAGATTCTTTCTCTAACATTCAAAAAAGATGGTCAGACAAAGATTATCAATTCACTTACCTTTATGATGAAGACCAAACACTGGCTAAAGATTTTTCAGCAGTTTGCACTCCTGATATTTTTGCCTTTAATAAAAACAATCTACTTTTTTATCGCGGTCGTCTCGATGACAACTGGCGTGAGCCTGGTGAAGTGACTCGTGTCGACCTTAAGCTTGCGATCCTTGCTGAATTGAACCAACAAGATCTCGGTTTTGAGCCCATCCCTTCCATGGGCTGTTCGATCAAGTGGAAGACTCCTTAATAATAGCTCTAAAGTTTCATTTAACTAGCACCTATAACGCAGGATAGCTTTTTTACTTATTAATGATTCTAACCAGTTATAAAACCCGTTCTGTTAGGACAATCCGTTATCATTCAAGTTTCTGTCAGTTTTCGTAGCAAAGCTTTTCAAGTCACTATTTTGTGATAGTTTGTCTTACAGATATCCAATGGGGGGGTTAAATGAAGTATTTTATTTTTTTTGTAATTATGGTCACTTATCAGGTACAGTCTCAAGCCATGGAAACTGTGAATCACTGCGATATTGCCATCGAACTAGAGCGCAATAAAAAAAGTGACATTGAAATTGAGACCAACCCTGACAACAAATACCTCTACACAGGTTATGGCTTGTTAACATGCAATGGTGAAAACCCAATGCACATTTTTTCGGCCATTCGTTGGAATGACACCAATGCCACGATCAAAACTCCGTCCAAGCTTATGCTAGAAATCAAAGATGTTGAGCTTGAATATTTGTCATATATTTTTCAAAGTTATTTAGTTCATCAAATTGATGATGAATCGTTCCTCACCTTTAAAGGCAATGATTACTTTCCCGACTTAAAGTTACCTGTAAATATTAGCTCAGATGAACTTCCCTCTAGTGATCAGCACCAAATTCTGTTAAATAAACTAAATAAAAGTTTGGTGATCATTGAACAGGATCAGTTTTTTCCTGATTACGACTGAAGAGACTTATGATTAAATGGTTTTTTTTATTTTTGTTTGGTGGGATAGCAACAGTTGCTATCTCACTTTATTTTAAACTCGGTGCCTACAAAGATGTAGAAATCCAAGTGCAAGACGTGGCACAAAAACACCTTCTATTTAAAAAGCACTTTGGTGCCTATCATAAAATCTCTCCAGTGATTCAAGCCGTTGAAGAGTGGGCCATAAAAAACGATGTGAACTGTGACCTTAGCTATGGTGCTTACTATGACGACCCAAAAACGGTTGAAGAGGACCGCCTGAATAGTGAAGGTGGCTGCCTAACCACCGAAGCCTTATCTAAAGACAAACTGCCCCTCGATTTTTCTCAACGCATATTTGAGGCCAACAAATACATCGTCGCTACTTTTCATGGCTCCCCTGCCATTGGCCCATTTGTGGTTTATCCAAAAGTTGAAGAATGGGCCATTGATAATCGCTACAAACTGAAAACACCTTATTATGAAACTTATAAGATTGTTAAAAATAAAGTCATAACAACTTACTATTTCCCGTTTGATTGAAGGTTCGCCCATGTTTAAGAAAAACTTACTTGTTATACCCGCTTTGATCGCTGCCTACTTCATTTATCAATTTGTGTTTATCGGGTCTGACGAAAAACAAATTAAAAGCTTGTTTAAAGAAATCAAAAACATCGTTAAAATTGATGGCACCCTAAAAAAAGGGCAAATTCTAAGTCGCACTCTTAAACTTAAAGAGCTCATTGCCAAAGATGTTGAGATCAGTGCCTTTGAGGGCGAGCGCATTCTGTTTGACAGTGAAGGCTTTGACAGCATTCAAGGAGGGGCCTTTGTCGGTGCTAAGTACCTCAGTGAACACAGTGTAATTCTGCAAGACTTCGCCATTGATATTAACAACAACCAAGCCAGTGCTGATGTCGTGGTTGTATCTAACGGTGAAACCATTGAAAGTGACCAATTCCGAGAGCTGTTCTCAGCCAAAGTAAAGCTCAAAAAAATAGATGAGCAGTGGGTGATCGTCCAGGTGGATGCTGAACGAATGACTGCAGACTATGATTAATTACTCAAATTGAGACCTCATTGTTATATACAATTGGAATAGCTCAACAAAGCTCCTTTGCAGTTATAAATTTTTGTTAAAAAGCCCTAGTTTGGCGATTGACAGCAGTCATTAGGGATTGCTTCACTCCCCTCTTTTCGAGTATCATTTGACTTTCAAATAACAGAGGAAGGAACTAGCATGGCTAACAATATCGCAACGACCCCAGAAATGGTAAAAAAAGTTTATGAAACTTTAACTCAAAAACTTTCAATCATTAAAAACCGTCTGAACCGCCCATTAACATTTACTGAAAAGGTTCTCTATGGTCATTTACAAGATCCAGAAAAGCAAGACCTCACTCGTGGACAAAGTTTCTTATTGCTAGGTCCAGACCGAGTCGCCATGCAAGATGCCACGGCGCAAATGGCTCTTTTACAATTCATGTTAGCCGGCAAAGATGAAACAGCCGTACCTTCAACAGTTCACTGTGATCACTTGATCCGCGCTTATGAAGGCATGGATGAAGATATGAAAGTCGCTATGGATGAAAACCAAGAGGTCTTTGATTTTTTAGCAACTGTTTCTAGTCGTTACGGAATTGGTTTTTGGAAGCCAGGTGCTGGTATCATTCACCAAGTTGTTTTAGAAAACTATGCCTTCCCTGGTGGCTTAATGATTGGTACCGATTCACACACACCAAATGCCGGTGGCTTAGGTATGATTGCTTGTGGTGTTGGCGGTGCCGATGCCTCTGATGTGATGGCCGGCCTTCCTTGGGAAGTTAAAAACCCAAAAATCGTAGGTGTTCACTTAAAGGGCCAGCTCAAAGGTTGGGCCTCACCAAAAGATGTAATTTTAAAACTGTTAGGCATTATGACTGTTAAAGGTGGAACCAACAAAGTGATCGAATACTTTGGTGAAGGTTGTGAGTCTATCAGCTGTACTGGTAAAGCTACGATCACCAATATGGGAGCTGAGCTCGGCGCAACCTGTTCAATTTTTCCATACGATGCCAAAATGAAAACTTACCTCAACTTAACTGAGCGCTCAGAAATTGCCAAAGTTGCAGATGAGTACGCAAGCTTACTAAAAGCAGACAGTGAAGTTTTAGAAAACCCAAGTCAATACTACGATGAAGTCATTGAGATCGACTTATCAACGTTAGAGCCTCACATCGTTGGCCCGCACTCACCAGATGCAGCAAGACCACTCAGCGCTATGAAAGAAGCCGCTAAAGAAAATGGTTGGCCAACAGACTTGTCTGCCGCTCTTATTGGCTCTTGCACTAACTCTTCTTATGAAGACATCGGACGCGCCACTCACATTGCTAAGCAGGCTTTGAATCACGGCGTGAAGATGCAACAGTCTTTCATGGTATCTCCAGGGTCTTCGCAAATTAAAAAGACCATAGAACGCGATGGCCAAATGAAAACACTGAACGACATTGGAGCTACTGTTTTATCAAATGCTTGTGGCCCATGCATTGGACAGTGGAAGCGCGACAAATATCAAAAAGGCGACGTCAACACGATCGTTAGCAGTTTCAACAGAAACTTCCGTGGCCGTAATGACGCCAACCCGGAAACTCTTTCTTTCATCGCAAGCCCTGAAGTTGTTATGGCTTTAGGTGTCGCTGGTCGCATTGATTTTGACCCTCAACAAGATGAAATTAAAACTGCCGACGGTGGTACATTTTCACTGTCTATTCCTGAAGCTCCGGAATTACCTAACAATGGTTTCATCGCAGACCCTGAAGCATATCAAAGCCCACAAGGTAAAGATGCCGAAGTTAAAGTTTCACCAACCTCTGAGCGCCTAGAACTGCTCACACCTTTCAAAGCTTGGGATGGCAACGACAAACAAGGCCTTCCTGTTTTATGCAAAGCTCTTGGCAAATGCACAACTGACCATATTAGCCCGGCAGGCCCATGGTTAAAGTACCGTGGTCACTTAGATAATATCTCAAACAACATGCTTCTCGGAGCCATTAATGCCTTTGACTCTGAATTAAGGGGTAAAGGTAAAAACGTCTTTACAGGTGAAGTCGATGAGTACAACAAAGTGGCTCGCAGTTATAAAGAAAAAGGCCAAGGCTGGGTGATCTTTGGTGATGAAAACTACGGTGAAGGAAGTAGTCGTGAGCACGCAGCCATGTGCCCAAGACACCTTGGGGCTGAAGCTGTCATTGTGAAAAGCTTTGCCCGCATTCATGAAACTAACTTAAAGAAACAAGGTGTACTGGCCTTTACGTTTGTGAACCCAGCAGACTACGACAAAGTTCAAGAGAACGACCGTGTTGCGATCAAAGGATTAACTAACTTCACTCCTGGTCAAAATGTGACGATTGAGCTCACGCACGAAGATGGCAACACCTCTGAATTTCCTGTGGCGCACACTTTTAATGAGGAGCAGATTAAGTGGTTTAAGGCGGGGTCGGCTCTTAACTTGCTTCGCAAACAGTAAATTTTTTTTCTTAATTCTTTGGGTCTGTGCTTGGACCCAAAGAACCTTGGACACTGTCTTTCCGTACTCAAACAGCTCTGGGCAGCACCGCTCGCTTTTTGGTCTTTTTACATGATCTGCGTTTGTGAATTGTAGTTTTTCCTTATTGAACCTTGAAAGTTTTATAAGTCTTAAGGGGTTATAAGACTTATTATTTGCAAATGGCTGAGCAGGGGTTTAGCTATATTGTTATGGCGCGTTATGTTTTTATTATCCCCTTTCTTTTTTCAATTGGATTTTCATCTTTTGCTCAAGAAGTTGAGCTTGGTTTTGCTTCTCCTAGTTTCAGTAACTTCAGTTACGCAGACACTATGAACAAGCAACTGGCTCATATTGTCGGACTTGACCTTAGCTTACCTCAAGAAACTTTAAATCGTTTAAAGCAGAATCTGTATTCAGAAAGAACCGAAAATATGATTGCTGAGATCCAAGAGTACCTTCTCAAAAATCAAGGTGAGATCAGCATTCCTCTCAATTATGATCACCTCGACAAAAAAGAAAGAGAAGTTTTAACGGCAGTTCGCAATTTATCTTTTATGGGTCTCGTATTTTTTGCTGTTTTGTGGCACATGCCTGAAGATTTCACTGGCTGGGACACAAGCAAAGGCTTTGGTGAAATCCTTGATGGCTGGCACGAGAATATTAAAAGTGATCCTGTGGTTGATACTAATCATTGGACCGTCAACTACATTGGCCACCCTATGAGTGGAGCCTATGAGTATTTATTTTTAAGAAACCAAAATTTTTCTAAGCTTGAGTCTTTTGGCTTTGCCGTCTTTGCCTCCACTGTTTTGTGGGAGTACGGCATTGAAGCAACCACTCGCGTTCCTTCTATTCAAGATTTGATTATCACTCCTGTGTTCGGTTCCATTCTTGGTGAATATTTTCATAAGTGGGATCAACAGCTTAAACACAATGATTATGTCTTGTGGGACTCTCGAACATTTGGGCGCTTCATTCATCACATCATTAATCCCGTTGAAGGTGTAAATGATGTTTTAAACAAACTATTTCGCTCTCCACTTCTCAAGCTCGATCAACTTAGGTTTTATGTTGATAGCAATGAACTGACCAAAGAAGATTATGAACCTTTCCGTTCTTCGGTAGGTTTCAAATTCGAAATTGTTTTTTAAATCTCAAAGGTGACTCTCCTTTTGAAATTTAATGTTCAAATACAAACGATTCAATTAATGAGTTGTTTTCATTTTAATTACGACATTTGACATTCTTAATTAAGATCTCAACAAAAGTTCTATCTCTGCACTTTTGTTTTGCTTAAACTATAAAAAACTCTGCATACCCAAAGGTCTAAAGTCTGGGATAGAGCTTAAAATACATACATCTAGAAACATGAGTGTAGTACTCTTAAAGGTAAAGGAGATCTTATGTTTAAGGCTTTCGTTATTACTATTTTTTTATTATTTCAATTTTCAAGTCAGGCGGCACTTCACTTAGAACCACTTTTGTATTACGGAATGGGTGATTCTATTGAGAAAAACACCAACGTTGAGTTCAAACAGCAAGGCTTACTCTATGGTGCACGTATGGGTTGGTACAGAAACAGCTTCTCTTTGGGGCTTGAGTACTTAACAGGTCAAATGGAGTTTGAAAATGAAAACACCAACCAAGAGTACGACGAAACTCCCCATTATATGGGAGCTTACATGGGTTACCATCTGAAAAAAAGATTTGGACTCAACTTGAGTTATTTTTTAAAAGTGAGGTCCAACAGCGACATTAATAAATTGTCAGGCAACGCTTGGAAAGTAGAGCTGTATTACCGGATTAAAACTCACGTCACTTTCCGCATAGGCTACAAACATCGCACCCTAGACTACGATGAGAACACTGACACCGACTTAACAAATAAGTTTGAAAGCAAGACCGTATTAGCCGGCTTTAGTTTTCCTTGGGTTTTGTAAATCAATTGATTAGAAATACTTTATTTTTATAAGCTTGAATAAAATTTGCATTTTCCCTGACAGTAATTTTTTTTTACCCCTAAAGTTCATTAACTTAATATGTTATTTGGTTCGATAGTCACTTAAATATAAGAGGAAATAACAAAAATGCCAATTGAGCGTATTTACTTTACACCCGTAAAATCTGAAACTTCACGCTCATAGATGAAAGACCATCCCTACTTATTTGCAGTTGTACCCGGCCCAGTTGATCACGATGCTTGCTTCAATGCTGCAGGCTTTAATGATTTTGATGATTCCGATGACGAATGGGATCAAGATCTTCATACTTTCATAGATCATATACTAAAGGGCTTAGAAACCATGGGTAATATGTCGATTCGAGCTCTCGACAAACCAAAATATAGAAGATCTTTGATAGAACGCCTTATGGGTAAACCAGAATTGATTGCAACCACCACAAGTTCTCTTTTTTGTGTTGCTACTGATGACCAATTTAATGGAGCCATCATTGATTTCGGCACACCTTCAAAATGCACACTTCATATATCTAATGGACATCCAATCATCTGGCTGAGTTGCAAAGAAAAAAATCTCATCGAATCTACTATAGGTGATATCATCGAAAAACTTCGATTTAAAAAACAAGACATTGATATCGATTGGTCTTTACTTTAATACTATAGCCGATGTGATTTTAATCAGTTCTACACATGCGGAGAATTAAGCAAAGCAAGAACTCACTTTGCCTAGTGTGATATATTTTAGATGTAATTCTTTCTTTTAATTTTATCGATGATGATCTTCTCTGACATGATAGGATCTTTTGGGTTCACGGCAAAAATCGACTGCTGCTCACAACGTTTTTTTTCTTTGATCAACCATCTTAAGATATCAGCTAATTTTTTATTCTTTTTGTCGGCAAAGAACGGATCTCTTTCTAGGGCATCTTTTGCTTTTTTTAAAGCCCTAGCATCAGAAGCATTTTTTTCTGAAACCGGATAATAGTGCAAATCGTATCTTTTAATGTCATCAGGCAACAAGCCTAAGAACTTCACCTCTGGTGCACTGAAATCAGCGTTACGAATTAAACTCGCAGCAGAGCCCGCTTTTAATGTGCGATAAATGTTTTGCAATGTATAGGCATCAAGATCTCCGTAAAAGTATATCGGCACATCCAATTGATCTTGAATGGTTTTACACCAACCTCTCACACCGTTACTTGGTACTCCTCGAGCACCAATGACGATGCAATTGTTTCTTTTGGTAAAACCATTGGTCACTAAAGTGTTAGCCATGGTTTCCGACTCTATCACTAAACAAAAATCAATCTTACCTTTTTTAGGCTTTAATTTAAAAGACTGTGGTTTGTTTTGTGGTTGAAACGCTGACGTCCCCATACCACTCAAGTCTACAACGGCTTTCGAACCGTCTTCTAAGGTTTCTGTCACAACTAAGTTTTTAGAAAATGTTTGCCCACCGCGGTCCCCGGCATGGCAATTGAGCTCTTCGCGGTAAACTTCTAATAAATCTGCAACGTAATTGATGACAGCATCTGTCTCTGATTGGTCTTGAACTTCTAGTGGCTTAAGTTTTGGATCGTTTTTACAAGCACCTTTAAGTATGTAAAAGAATCCCCTTTTTGAATTCACAGTTCCATTGCGAAGATTGTTCAACATGATATCAAGTATAAAGACTGTTCGAGCGATTTTCTGAACAGAAGAAACATTTAACTCTGTTGTAACAACTTTACCACCTGGAGTAAAAAAACCCTTTGATGCCTTATATATTGAGTTATCTAGAGAGCACTTAATAGCTTGCAACAATGGGCGTTGACCCTTTTCTAATGAAATTAGCATTTCATCACATAGGGCCCTAGCAATTTTTGGAATATCTTTATCCGATTTTCTTACTCTAATTTTTGGCATAACTTACCTTCTTTTAGATTTTGTTTTTTTCTTTGTCGTTTTTTTCTTAGTTTTCTTTTTCACTTTTTTGGCAGTCTTCTTTTTTGTAGCCTTCTTAGCTGCTTTTTTTGTGGCTTTTTTAGCTACCTTTTTCTTAGCTACTTTCTTTTGAACTTTTGCTTTAGTTTTCTTTTTAGCTTTTTTAGCCGTCGTTGCTTTTACAGCTGGCACATCCATTGACGCTTCTGTAGCTTCAGCTTCATCACCTTCAGCAGTGTCCACTTTCACTTTACCAAGCTTAGCCGCTTGTTTGTCTTTAAGAAGTGCTAGTTTTTCATCGGCGGCTTTTAAATCTTTCTCAGCTTCTTTGCTATCGCGCCCAAGTATTTTTACCAAACCTTGCTCAGCTCGTTTTTTACGATCTTTGCCAGCACCAACAATTTTAGCCAGTCCTTCCACTAAAATAGGGCCAAACTTTTCGATGTGAGCGCGCTTCCTTTCAAGGTCAGCGGCTTTGTTCTCACGTTTAATGTGACGAGATAGCTTTTGCCCAGCTTGCATTAAGGCTCGGCGCAATTCTTCAACCAGATCATCACTGGCATCAATGGTTTCTTTCGATGCATTTTTAAATTTAATGAATGGTGAAGTCACACTGATGGCAAAAATATATGGCCCCAATGGCAAGCTTTTGCGAGATTGCATCAACCCATACGAACGCCAATTGACGGACTCAACAGCTCGAGTGATGGCACAGGCTGATTTATCAAACTGTAAAGGAACTCTGTTGGCAAAACGCAATAACTGCACCGATTGCTCTTCGGCAGCTGCTTTTTTATCTAAGAAACGCGCAATGGCCACTTCCACCACAGTAGGTTTGAAATCACAAATTTTTGGTTTGCGAGTCACAACACTGAAGAAATCCACTTCGCCGATGCGGTGAATACTTTTAGCAAGCCCCTCTTCGCCAACTGTTAATACTGATCTTGTAGATGGGTTGGCTAGGTCAGTATTTTGTATGGATTGAAAAATGGTTTTAAAATCTTTTTCAGGAATCTTTTGCACTTTCATGGTTTTTAATTTTTTGGGCAAACCATTTTTAAGCATATCTTTGACTGTCGCTTCAGTAACACGTGAAAAGGCTTTCTTTAGAAACTGCTCAAGAGATAAATTCCCATACAAATGAGCGTGAGTTAAAAACTCACCCAGCTTCATGGTATGTGGGTGTGGCAATGTTGGTGGCGGCACTTTTGGAACATCTGTTGATACTCTATCAACGCGCACTTTCTCTTTGTCGAGCAAATCGTATTCTAGAGTCAAATGTGGGTTCACAAGAGTGGTCCCCTCAAGATAAGTGATCAAGCCTCCATCACCATTTAACTGAATACGGCCATCAATTTTAAAATCAACCTTCAAACCATGAGGCTTCTTCCACTCAAAGGTTTCTTTGTTTTTTATCAACCCTTTGTTGCCTTTGATATCGACATCAATAGTTGCACGCACGGCTTTGCGCATTTTTTTGGTTTTGCTGATCACCTTAACACCAGTAGCATTGGTCAACTGGGCCCAAGTAGTGGCTGCTGAAATTCCAATCCC
The DNA here is from genome assembly GCA_020628165.1 of Bdellovibrionales bacterium. Classification (GTDB taxonomy): domain Bacteria; phylum Bdellovibrionota; class Bdellovibrionia; order Bdellovibrionales; family UBA1609; genus JAHDIR01. The sequence continues at coordinate 114,605 of JAHDFM010000007.1, forward strand.
TTGTTGACCGCGGGAGCACTGCCCACGACCAAACTTTGATGAGGCCAAATACTCACCAAAAACTTGTGGCAAATCGGAAGGCTCTAAACCAGGGCCGTTGTCTTCCACTGTTATTTGAATCAAATCTGTGCTTTTTGCCGACCCTTTACCCACTTTCTTAATGCTGACTTTTAGCTCTGGAGCAATGCCAGCCTCTTCGCAAGCATCTAAGGAGTTGTCGACGGCTTCTTTTAAAGTAGTTAAGACGGCCTTTAATGGAGACGAGAATCCGACTTGTTGTAAGTTTTTAGCGAAGTACTCCGCGGTGCTACTTTTAGTAATTTTTGCCAAGAGCTCCCCTCCTTTAGTCTAAAGACCTCATTTTAGGAAGAGAAAACTCGATAAGCAATTGTTTTTGTTAAATTAATTATAAATAGCTGACTAGGCTTGAGGACTTGACTGGTTCTGCTCAGCTTGTATCACAAATTCAGCGGGAGTCAGATGCGCCTTATTGGTATTACAGCTCTTACAGGCCACAACCACATTAGATTTACTGGTTTTCCCGCCACGAGCGACAGGAACCTTGTGATCCATGGTCAGGAGCTCTTTAGGGAATGATTGCGAGCAATAGTAGCAGGTTCCTTTTGCCAACTCTTGCTTCCACCATTGGCTGTTCTTTAGCTTTCTGGCTTTGGCTTTTTCTTTGGCTTTGATAGCCGGGTCGACAGCTTGGTAATACATCCTTTAACTTATATGCCTTGCGTTATATTATGTAAAGTAAAAAAAATAGCTACCCCAAGCCTGTAAACAGATTTATTTAATTTTCATGACTGATCAAGAAATGGAAAGCATTTTAAAAGACAAATTCCCTGGAACGGAGCTAGCTGTTGTCGACCTCACTGGTGGTCAAAACCACTTTGAAGTGCGCATGAGCAACTCAGCTTTTGACGACGGCTTATCCCGCATCGACAAACATAAACTCGTTATGTCTTTATTTGATGAGCAATTAAAAAGTGGCGAAGTCCACGCCCTAGCTATTAAGTTATTCTAACCTAACAAATGAGGTGAAATATGAGCACAGACGTCAATGCAAAAATTGAGCAAAACTTAACCGACAACAAAGTGGTTCTTTTTATGAAAGGAACACCAAGTTTTCCACAGTGTGGTTTCTCTGCAAGGTCCGTTGCCATTTTAAAAGAATTGAACACTGAGTTTTCAAGCGTCAATGTTTTAGATGACGATGAAATCAGAGAAGGCATCAAAGTTTACGGACAGTGGCCGACCATTCCTCAACTCTACGTTGATAAAAAACTAGTTGGCGGCAGTGACATCATGATGGAGATGTACGAGTCTGGAGAGCTTGAGCAGCTTCTAAAAAATTGAAACTTTTAAAAATTGATCAAATACTAAGACTTGTTTTTGGGTTCCTTTTAGTTTTGTGGGCCGCAAGCGGCGGTCCCACCTGGGCCTATCTTGGTATCTATTTACTATTAACTGGCAGTTATGGTTTTTGTCCCAGTTATAAATTGCTCAACTTAGATGATGATTGATTCATCAATTTTTTATATTTCTTTTTTTACTGAAATTTTAAACTCTTTTATTCAGTCAATATTGACGAGAGACCAACTAATAAACTTGATATCTAGGTGAAAGTGGAAGCCGTTAAAAGAACACAGCAACGTCAAATAAAGCGAAGAGCTTGGGCTTATGAAATAATCTCTCGTGTTATTGTGCAGTGACGCATACCAGTATTTCACAGCATGTGCATTATAACCCCATAAACATATACAATCATTAGCGGGATGACGATTTTGCGAAACATTTCGTAGAACAATCTTGTTGCTCAAGAGAACTTACAGAAGTCCCAAAGAAAACCTTATTCTTATAAATAAACCTTATGATGACTTAAAAAAATTTCATAAACCAAGTTATTCATCCGTATTGTGTCTGTCTTCGACTACCCTAACTACATATCTTGGGAGGGGTTTTGAAGAGTCTTATTATTTTATCTATTTTTATTTTTAGTCCATTCATCTTTGCAGACGAAAACGTATTTCTTCCAGAATTCACTGGCGAAGTTAAAGAATTTAAATCTGAACAAATAAAAAACTTTGTAAACTACCCTGAAAATATTGGAGAAAAGACAGACCCATACAGAAACTTAGTTAAAACCCTCAACAAATCGGTATTTCAATTAAGAAAAGGGTGCAGCGCTGTTTTTACGTCTAAAACTGGGTATGCGATCACAGCATTACATTGTCTCGCACAAAATCAGCACCAAAGGCTTTCTGTGTTTAAAAAAGAAACTTTGATTGACGGCGAAGGTCCTTTGAAAATAACAACGAACGTAACTGTTAGTGATTTAGAAGGTTTTGAATTCAACAATTGGGACTTTAACCCCGACCTTTTCCGTGACCATGAAGATCTTGTTCCAGTCACCATAGTTGCTTTAGGAAAAGGATACCCGGATATACACAAGCAATGGCGTCATGATGATCCATTTATAATTAATAACTCTGGTTTGATCCGTGAATTTGTTGATGACTATGCTGTCATTAAATTAAATAAAGTTCCTGAAAAATACAAATGCATCAAAACAAGCGAAGACAATGTCGAGTATAACCAACCAACTCTCGCTGCTGGATTTCCCGTTAGCACCAAAAATCACCAAACATATTTGACTCTAAAAACAATCAACGACTTAATCTTTAAAACCAGTGTGTTTGCACCTGATGTTGCTGTGTTGTTTAGAAAAGCTCTATCTAAAATAAGAAAAATGAACAATGAAACGTGGTTTTGGTTTGAAAATAACCAACACTTAAACCCTTTTTATGTTGCCGCCGGTAGAGTTTACAAAAACTATGAACACCTCAAGGAGCACTTTCAATACCCAACTAATAATGACAATGAAAAGCTTTTTGACCTCATCACTGATGAAAATAAATACTTAGTTACTACTTCATTCATTAAGCCAGGCTTTAGTGGGGGTGGTTTATTTAATAAGAAAGGAGAGCTCATTGGGATCAACTCAATGCAGCCGAGCACTCCAACCTTTTTACCAGAAAAAATGCAGCCTTTAACAACTCATGTTCGAGTTTCTTACATTAAACAAGAGTTGCTACGTAAATTTGGAACTGATGTTGCAAATGAGGTTTTTGACTGTCAGTAAGACAAAGTGCATGTGCACTTTCATATGACTTTTGTCGAGGTGTTTAGATTTTATTTTCTTAGACTATTATTAAATTGGTTTAAGGTTTAATTTGCCCTGTAAATAGCCGATAAAAATTTATGAACATGGCTAAATTGCGACTCTTAGTGGTCGATGATGACAATGACATATTAACTCTTGCAGAAAAACTTCTTAAATCACAGTACGATGTTGTCACCGCTAACTCTGGAAAGCTTGCTTTAGAGATTCTCAACTCTGTTGAAGTTCACGGTCTCATTTGCGATATCAATATGCCAGAAATGAATGGCTTTCAGTTACTTAAACGCATTAATGATCTTGAACACCTCAGTCATTTAACTATTGCAATGTTAACTGGTGTGCGTGAGCGCAAAGACATCGAAAAGGCTATTAATATGGGCGTGAATGATTACATCATTAAACCCATCGACCCAATGTTATTTTTAAAAAAGATTGATAACCTTTTTCATAGCAAACAAGGTTTGCAAACCGACATTCAATTTGTAAAAGTGCATATGCAAAGCCCTGCACATTTAAAAAATAAAATTGAAATTCGAACCGTTTCTGAAATGGGCATTAGTCTTGAGAGCTCCACCGAACAGAAAGTGGGTGACATCATTGAACTTGATTTTGATCTATTTGATCAACTCAGTATCAGAGCTCCCCATCTAAAAGTGTTATCCTGCAAAGCTAATGATCGAAATAAATGGATCATTCACTTGGGTTTTGTGGGTGCGTCCGAAGCTATCAGACAAAAACTAAGAGCCTGGATCTACAAAAAAACTGCTCAAAAGAAGGTGAAAGCATCATGAATATACTCCTCGCAGAAGACGATACAAATATATCGACCATTGCAATCATGGCTTTAGAGCATTTTGGTTCGCACAAAGTCACTCATGTCGACAATGGTCTTGATGCCCTAGAAACTGCTAAAACTGGTCATTTTGATTTAATCATCCTAGACCAGATGATGCCTATAATGAATGGCCTTTCTGTCTGCAAAGAATATAAAAGCCAAACAGATACCCCCACACCTATTATTTTTTTAAGTGCCAAATGTCATCCCGATGATGTCGCCGCTTTTAATGAAAATGGTCTTGGTCATATTCAAAAACCTTTTGACCCTGCTACCTTGTGCCAACAAATTGATGAACTGATCTCTACACTTCAGGAGTCCGTTGCTTGAGTTCGATTAAATTGCGTTTAACTTTTTTGGTTCTCTTTTTTTTCACAGTTCAAGGCTATATTTTTCAAACAGGTCATAAATCTTATTTAGAATTTAAATTATTATACACAGACTATATCGACACTTATAAAATCCTCGATAAAATTGAAACTCTCGATGTGAAGCTTTATAATGAAAAAGACTTCAACTATTTACAAGGCAAACGGGAGACTTTAAAAAGTAAAGAGCTGCAAGCCGCACTCAGTGACGTTATCCAATTTTACTCGAATAAAAACAAACCCACTTTGAATAAAAAAATAAAGGCTTACAAAGAAGTCGACAAACAATACCATCAACAGCTCAATAAATTACTCGTATTCCACCAAGAGAAGGTTCAGTACTATGGAGCTATATTTGTAGCTTTATGGGTTTTGAGTCTCCTTTTAATTTATTACTACACCATTCGCAGCACCTTCAAACCTATCAAAGTTTTATACAGACGAATGCTAGAGTTTTTAAACAATCGTTACACCTATGAGTTCACGGTTCCAAAGACCAATGAAGTTGGAAACCTACATGCCACCTTTAACTCATTGGCCCAAAGAGTGCTGAAAAACATGGACGAGCTCAAGAGTCTCGACAAAGCAAAATCAGAATTTTTAAGCATCGCAAGTCACGAATTGCGTACTCCTCTAACCTCTATAAAAGGATCCTTAAGTTTACTTCGCTTAGGCCTTGCTGGACAGTTTGATGATAAATCCAAAAGCTTAATGAACATTGCTGAAAACGAAACTGACCGCTTAATTCGTCTTATCAACGACCTCTTAGACCTAGCAAAGATAGAGGCTGGGAAATTTCCATTGAAAAAAAATTGGTGTTCATTGAATAAATTAATTGAAAGAACAACGGAATCATTAGGTGGTCTGAGCAGCACGTCCAATGTTCCCATCGAAATTTCTAGAATTCCTGACATTGAAATCTATGCCGACAATGATCGCATCCAACAGGTTCTCACCAACTTTTTATCCAATGCTATTAAGTACAGCCCAAAGGGCAAAGCTGTGATCGTAGATATTGAAATTGATTCACAAGAAAACTTGTACATATTAGTGACTGATCAAGGAATTGGAATCACCCCTAAAGATCAAGAAATTATCTTTCAAAAATTTAGACAGTCAACAGGCCCTAACAACCCTCTGGTCAAAGGCACTGGGCTTGGCTTAGCCATTGCTAAGGCATTGATTGAAGAGCATGGTGGAGATATTAACGTCAAATCAAAGCCCAACCAAGGGGCGACGTTTTATTTCACTTTGAAAGATTGGAGATATCAATTGGAAGAGCAAGAAAACAAAAGGATGGCATCGTGAGTTTCGAAAAGATGATGAAAGAGCTCAAAAAAGAATACATAGAAAATTTACCGGATAAGATCAGTAAAATAGAAAATTTTCATAACAAAAAAGATGTCGATGGCCTTCTCACAGCCTTTCACCAGCTCAAAGGAACTGGTAAGACATATGGAGTTCCAGAAGTTTCAACGCTAGGAAAAATTGTCGAGTTTGCTTGCAAGAAAAATAAAAACGTTTTTGAAATTGTGCCTAAAGGAATCACTCTCCTTAAAAAAATAGAGCAGAACAGAAAAAAGGGCAACGAGTATCTCATTGAGTCTGACCAAGATTACCTAGAAATCAAAAAACTCGCCGCTTGATCGAAGCTCTTTTTGATCATATAATTTATTTTCTCAATATTTATTGTAAATACTATAAAAGCTTATAACCAATTCAACTTTTGAGCCATTATGAACCATGAAGAACTTTTTTTAAAAATTTTATCAAGCAACCAAGTTTCATCCAACAGTGATGACTTAGAAAACTACGGCAAAGATTGGACCAAACACTTTAAAGCCAACGCAAGCCTCGTCGTATTTCCAAAAAGCACCGAAGAGGTCAAAAAAATTGTAGACCTTTGTAAAGAGCACTCTATTGAGATCATTCCCTCCGGTGGTAGAACCGGACTCAGTGCAGGAGCTACAGCCACTAATAAGGAAGTGATTGTTTCCCTCGAAAAAATGAACAAAATCAAAACACTCAACCCAGTTGACCAAACTGTTCGCTGTGAAGCTGGTGCGATTTTAGAAGACATACAAAAACATGTCGAAGAAAAAGGGTACTACTACCCGGTTGATTTTGCAGCTCGCGGATCTTGTCAGATCGGTGGAACTGTCGCCACCAACGCAGGAGGCATTAAAGTGATTCGTTACGGTTTGACTCGCAACTGGATTGCAGGTCTCACTGTCGTGACTGGCAATGGTGAAGTTTTAAAGATTAATAATGGCTTAGTCAAAAATGCTACTGGTTATGACTTAAGACATCTTTTCATTGGTAGCGAAGGCACTCTCGGCATAGTGACTGAAGTAGAACTAAAACTCACCAACCTTCCTAGCGATTTACAAGTATTGACCTTAGCCACTGATCAACTTGATAACATCATGAAGGTTTACACCGCATTTAGAGACAAGGTGACGCTAACGGCTTTTGAATCTTACACCGACGTTTGCTTAAAGTATGTCGAGGCGGCTGGACGAGTGCAATCACCCATCAGTGAAAAAGCTCCTTACTATGTTTTGATAGAGTTTGAAAGCACACACGGTCAGTTGGATTTAGCTATGTCTGTTTTTGAAACCTGTCTTGAAAATGAGTGGGTTATTGATGGAGTCATCAGCCAGAGTGACCAACAATTTAAAGATTTGTGGGCCCTCAGAGAAGACATCACTGAAGCCACTTCTGTTAAGCAACCTTACAAAAATGACATCTCCGTCAATATCAGCAAGGTTCCTGAGTTTTTAAATAATTTGGATGAAATTGTTAAGAAAAAATATGACTTCGAAGTTGCTTGGTTTGGTCACATTGGTGATGGCAACTTGCATGTGAACATTTTAAAACCGGATGAACTGAGCAGTGATGATTTTATGAAAAAATGTAAGCAAGTCGATCAAGAGATGTTTCAGATGATTAAAGATCTTGGCGGAAGTGTTTCTGCAGAGCACGGAGTTGGGCTTGTTAAAAAAGATTTTCTTAGCTACACCCGCTCACCCGATGAGATTGCTTATATGAAACAAGTGAAGAGCATTTTTGATCCGAAGGGAATTCTCAACCCCGGCAAACTGCTCTAACTTCAAATAATAAAATTCAATTATAACTAACACTGTCATCCAGAGCTACAAAGCCGTCATCCTTTGCTGCGCTCAGGATGACAATTGTTTGCTCAGATTGGTAGTGCTAATGTAGAAAGCGGCTTCGAATGGATTGTGTCATAGCTCGGATGTCAGTAAGTATGCTATCGGACTCTTTGGTGTCTAGGTCCATGATCATATAACCAATGTCTTCATGAGTAGATAAATACTGTCTATGAATGTTCGCACCGTACTTAGAGACAATGCCATTGATCTCTCCGAGCACTCCCGGTTCATTTTTGTGGATGTTAATGAGCCGGTACAAGCTCTTGTCGTATTGAGGTAAGTCGATTTGTGGAAAATTAACGGCTCCCCAAGTTTGTCCTTTCATCACGTAATCGATCAAGCTAGTTGAGACCTCTATACCGATATTCAGTTGAGCCTCTTCCGTACTGCCACCTATGTGTGGAGTTAAAATAACGTTGTCTATCCCCTGCAGTTCACTTTCAAAAGTCTCTTGATTGTTTTTTGGCTCTTTCGGGTACACATCAATGGCAGCACCCGCAATGTGTTTTGACTTTAATGAGGCCACAAGTGCCGGAATGTCAACCACAGACCCACGACTGGCGTTGATCAAATAGCTGCCCGACTTCATCTGAGCCAGCTCTTCTTTATTGATCATGTTTTTAGTCTGTTCGGTTTCAGGCACGTGCAAACTGACAAAGTCACTCGTGGATAATAAGTTTTTCAATGAGTCTTTGGAGACCGCATTGCCCATAGGTAGCTTTTTAATGACGTCAAAGTATTGCACCTTTAAACCCAAAGCTTCTGCTAAGATACTGAGCTGGGCCCCAATATGACCGTAACCGATAATGCCCAAAGTTTTTCCGCGCACCTCATTCGCACCTTTGGCGGATTTGTCCCAAACACCTTGATGAGCTCTTTGACTGCGGTCACAAATTTGTCGTGACAAGGCCACCATCAACGAGATCACTAATTCAGCCACACTGCGTGTGTTGCTGTAAGGAGCATTAAATACAGGTAGGCCTGAAAGTTGTGCTGACTTTAAATTGACTTGATTCGTCCCAATGCAAAAACAACCGATGGCTTTTAAATTTTTACACTGCTGTAAAATGTCAGATGTTAATTGAGTTTTTGAACGGATACCTACCAAGTCGTAAGTGTCTAACTTTTCAATGAGCTCTAGGCTGGAAAAAGCAGTGAGTTCGCGATCGACATCACACCCAGCTTGTTTGAAATTATCGACAGCCTGATTGTGTATGCCTTCTAACAAAAGGACTTTGTGCTTGATCACAGGAGCTCCTTATAGACGTTTTGAGTTTCTGTGAAAACTTTACCTTTTCCACTCAAATTAAACAATTTAAACTCAAAAATGCCTTAAAATGTTATTTATATATTGAAAAATACTCTATTTTTTTTAAGATGACTAAGAAATAAACTCAGTCAGTGTTCTTGCTAACTATAAGCAATTGGGAGCCAAATGCAATACAAATTATTGGTCGTAGATGACGACCCATTGATCACTGCCACCATTGTTGAAATGATCCCCGATAACTGGACAGCCATCTGTTATAACAGCATTAATAATGTTAATCTGATTGAAAACTATCACTGTGCTTTTGTAGATATGCACTTGAGCAACGACCTAAATATCAACGATGGATCCCAGTTCATACGCAAAATTAAGGTCACTAACCCAAAGCTCGATGTCTTAGCCATTTCTGGTGATCTCAACGAACAAACAATGACAGAAGCGCTTGAGTCTGGAGCCAACCGGTACATCGCTAAACCTCTCAACCAAACTTACATTCAAGCTGTCTTAAAACAAATTGAAAGTTATTTTGAACTCATCGCAACCAGCCAAAGATCCGTCAAAAATCACAGCGACAATTGGATTGGAAAGAGTGAAGTTTTCTTGAACCTCACACGCCAAATTGCTCAATTCAAACATGAACCTGGGCCGATTCTTATTGAAGGCGAAACCGGAACAGGCAAAGAAGTCGCAGCTCAACTGTTGCGCTCTGAAGGCAACAAACCATTCATCGCTATCAATGTTGCTGAAGTGCCAGAAAGTTTATTTGAGTCGGAATTCTTTGGACATGTTAAGGGCTCTTTCACAGGAGCTCACCAAGACAAAATGGGGCTGATCGAAGCCGCCGACGGTGGTGACTTATTCATTGATGAGATCGAAGCCTTAGCCCCCCAAGCACAAGTAAAATTGCTTCGCTTTTTGCAAGAAGGAGAGATTCGCCGAGTTGGGTCACAACAAGTCAACAAAGTGAATGTCAGAGTTCTAATAGCTACTAATAAAAACTTAGAAGAAATGGTGGCAAAAGATCTTTTTAGAGAAGATCTTCTCTGGAGAATCAATGGAAAAAAAATTGAGATCCCTCCTCTCCGCGACCGATCCAGTGACATCCAACACATTTGCAATCATTTCCTAAAAAAACTCACTCCGTTCAAAACAATTTCTAAGGATGCTTTGACGAAGTTGCAAAACCACTCATGGCCAGGGAATATTCGTGAACTCAAACGGGCTTGTGAGAAAATAGTCAGTTTATCTCCACTCCCTATCATTCGCGCTGAAGATGTTGAAAACTATGTCATTTTAACTAAGCCCATTGACACCGGCGCCGACTCTGACCTCACTTTACAAGATCAACTAAAGCACGTTGAAAAATCTATCATTGAAAGAACTCTACAAAAATATCAAAATGTCGAAACTGTTTGTAAAAAGTTAGATATCTCAAGATCTTCTCTTTACAAAAAAATCAAAGACTATGACATAAATTGGAAGTGACTTTGGAAAATTCATTATGGCTTGAGCCTTTATTTATTCGCACCTCATTAATTGCCTGTGGTTTCTTAGCCATTGCTTACACTTTTTTTTACTTTATCAGTAAAGTAAAACCCAACAAATACTTAAGCTTACAAGCAAGCTTTATCAGTTGGCTCGTCGTAGCCCCGCTACTTTTTTTACTATCAGGAGCTCCGCACCCCGTACCGCTAGTATCGATTGTGCTCATATGTATATATAGCGCAAAAACCTTTTACCGTATGACGGGTATGTACCATCGGTCTTTCTTCGTTCTCTCGAACTATGCTTTTATTTTTTTACAGTCTTTTTTGATTTACAAAAAGGCCGACCACTCACTTTTGCACATCGTCCCCATGATCTATTTGTGCTTTATTTGCTTGATCCCTATTTTCTTTGATCAGTTTGAACATATGATTCAGTACATTGGCTTATCACTTTTATCTTTTTTATTTTTTGGTTGGGGCTTAGTGCACTTTGGTTTGATTCTTGGTTTAGAAAAAGGCATTTATGTTGCTCTTTATCTGATTATATTATCTGAATTTAACGAAGGCATTTACAAACTAGTGAACCTTGAGTTTGGTAAGCTCAAGCCTCTCAAAAAATTGGCTCCAAGATCATCAGTTGAAGGCATGCTCGTGGCTTGTGCTCTTACATTAGTTGTGGCTTGGGCTATGAGGAGCTGCCTTCCAATTCGCACCGAGCCTTACTGGGTCACTGCAGGTCTAATTATATCGATTTTTGGGCGCATAGGCTCTTTGCTGCTCACTATGATTCGTAAAGATTTAGGCATCAAAGACAGCGGCAATGTATTTATTATCGGTAAAGATGATATCTTAGCACGAGTGGACAAACTTATTTTTGTGGCCCCTATTTTTTACTATTTAATGCTTGCTTACAACCAAAATGGCATTTCCAATTTATTTAACTAGGCCTTAGCAACTATGAAAAAATGGAATTATGAAAACGACCAATACACAAAACTACCGGGGCACTTAAAGCACCTTCCACTGTTCACTCGTCACTTTGATTTTACGAGTTGGTTGTTTCGCTGCTTTTGGGGCTTCCTCATGAAGATGGTGGCCTTTAAGTTTTATGTTAAAATTAAAACTCATGGTGATTTTAAATCTGTATATAAAAACAACCCCCGTTTAATAGTGATCAGCAATCACTCAAGTCACATCGACACAGCTGTGATCACTGCAGCTATTCCCTTTAAATTTTGGTTAGATCTCTACATTGGTGCTGCTAAGGATTACTGGTTTTCTAATACTCTTTTCACATTTTTTTCGAAGCACTGCTTAGGCGCGATTCCCATAGATCGCAAAGAAAAATCGAGCGAGTCTATTAAACTCATATTAAGACTTCTGCGCAACTTAGACCGAATTTGGCTCATCTTGTACCCGGAAGGCACTCGCTCCCAAGATGGCTACATTAAAAAGTTTAAACGAGGAATCAGTATTTTCTCGCAGAAAACAGACACACCTATTTTGTTTTTATATCTAAAAGGTGCCGGTGACCTCATGCCGAAGGGTTCCTTCCCTCGTCCTGGAACTTTAGACCTTTACGTTGGCCCGGTGCAACCTCCCGCCCCCATCGATGAGATCGATGCCAATTACAAAAAGTGGGTGATGAGCATTAATCCGACAGCTTATAGAAACTCGGAAAGTTAAGCCCACTACCTGGTAGCTCTAAAGGTGAATTAGGCTTTAGCTGGCTTTGACTGACACCATCAATGATGTTTAACAAAACATCCGAAAGCAATAATTTTTTGTTTCTAAAGTTACATAACAAGGTAATGGTCAAATTTAAGTTGGGTAAAATACAAATGCAAGAGTCACTTCCCAAAGTTGATCCGTTATGCATGTAGTACTTACCGTAACTGCCTAAGAACGGGCTCAACAATTGTTGCATCTTTATTTCATTGCTAAAAATTTTGCCATAATCACTGACGGAAGCATAGGCATACCCATCCCCCCAACCTGTGACATAGCGATTGAGAACAACTCGCTTAGCGGCATCGTTATTAAACTCATAATTGGCAACAAATGATTTTTTATAGCCGTAGGCAATTTGCAACCCTTTTTTTTGATAAAAGTCATTAAATGCCTGGGCGTGATCTTTTTGGCTCAAAAGTTCCAAAATCTTTGTAAGCACTACGTAACCTGAATGGCTAAAAGAAGTGGACATTCCTGGCTGAAAATTGAGCTTCCAAGATAAAATTTTTGTGACGAGGTCATCCAGTTGACAGTGATTGATTTCTTTTTGGGTCAGCAAAGTGACGTAGTCCTGGAGACCGGATTGATGTTTCAATAAGTGTGCTATGGTTAAGTCTTGTGTGCTTGTTGGAAGGTAATGTTGAGCCTGACTCGATTTCAGAGAGTGTATGTTCTCCAAAAAAATATTTGCAAGCATCGGTTTTGACATAGACGACAACAAAAACATGCTGTCGCTATCAATCACTTTTTTTGTTTTTAAACTGCTCAACCCAACAAAACGCTCATAGGCAATATGTTGATTATGTATAACTGAAAGAGCATAGCCAGGACTGTTCATTGAAAGCCCCAATTGCTTTTCAGCCCAATCAAACTGAACACGTAAACTTTTAATTAATTCTAAATATTCAACAATCTTCATAAATCACACTTTAATTTGGTACGAAAAAGTGATCAGGGCTTAACAAATAGACGCTCCACCTGAACAAACTTACTCCTTGCTCACATGATGACCCAAAGGCTTGTGCTAAACCCCGATCTAATTTCTATTACTGAGCAGCTAGGTTACAAAAGCAGTGCCACCTCAAATCAAACAGGTTTCACTTGAGCTAACTTCATCTCCAATTTGAGACCAAGGGTCTAAAATTATGGAATTCTCGACTGACAAAAGATTGCCAACTCAGCTTCAATTCACTAAAAGTATGCAAATAGGTGAATGATGGTCTTAGATAATTTCTCTCTCAATATTTCTACGGTGAACGGCACAGGCAGTCAGTCGGCCAACTCCATATTTGTTAAGTCTTTATTTCGCAGTGGTTACAATGTTTGTGGTAAAAATATTTTCCCATCAAATATCGCTGGCCTCCCTACCAATTATGCCATCCGCATCAACAAAGAGGGTTTTTCCGCGTATGAGGATCAATTCTCGTTATTGCTAAGCATGAACAAAAGCACTCTTGAAGAAGACAGTAAAAAACTTCTTCCAGGGTCCAACATTTTTTACAACTCAAACCTAAAGCTCAACCCTGAAGACTTTTCTGCCGACCACAACTACTTCGGGATTCCCCTCAAAGACTTGGCAAAAAAAGTGGTAAAGTCGCCAAACCTCGTTAAGTTTTTAACCAATATGACTTACGTGGGCTTATTAACTGACTTGTTTAAGTTAGATAAAAATGTGGTTTTTGAAGTTGTCAAAGACACTTTTAAATCGAAACCACAAGTCGTTGAGTTAAACTTACAGGCCATTGAAGAAGGCTATAAATATTCACAAGAAAATTTCGACAATAGCTACACTCTTTACACTCCTGATAAAAACCTCAATGCAGACAATGTCATCATGGATGGTAACACTTCCGCGGCACTTGGTTTAGTTTACGGTGGCTGTCACTTTTTATCTTGGTACCCAATAACACCATCGAGTTCCCTTGCTGAAAACTATGAAAAGTACAGCAATAAATTATTAACAAATGAAGATGGCGAAAAAAACTTTGCCTGTGTTCAAGCCGAAGACGAGCTCAGTGCCATCAGTATGGTGCTTGGTGCCGGCTGGGCGGGGGCAAGAGCTATCACTCCCACCTCGGGGCCAGGCTTATCACTCATGGCAGAGGCTGCAGGTTTAAGTTATTACGCAGAAATCCCGGCAGTTATCTGGGATGTGCAAAGAGCAGGGCCCTCAACAGGGCTTCCAACACGAACTCTGCAAGGTGATCTTACGTCAGCGGCTTACCTATCCCACGGAGATACAGAGCATGTGGTTTTAATCCCAGGAACCATTGAAGAGTGTTTTGAGTTTGGTGAAGTTTCACTGAATTTGAGTGAAGAGTTGCAAACGCTTATTATTGTTTTGACGGACCTAGATCTTGGCATGAACCAATGGATCAGCCCACAATTGAAAGCGTCACAAAAAAAATGGCAGCGCGGAAAAGTGCTCGACGCCTCGCAAGTGAATGCAGAGTTTAAACGCTATGCTGATATAGATAACGACGGCATCTGTTACCGAACACTTCCAGGGACTGATAACCCTGCTGCTGGCTACTTCACTCGCGGAACTGGTCATAACTTAGATGCCTCTTACACTGAAAACCCAGATATTTTTGTTAAAAATTTAGAGCGCATTAAGAAAAAAATTGACTCAAACATTGACCGCTTACCGCAGCCTTACAGCTCTGGCCAGGACAATGACTTTGCTATTGTTTGTTATGGGTCCACTCACCCGGCAGTCACAGAAACCATTGCAGCTCTCAAAGCCGAAGGACTGACAGTTGATTTCATGCGCATAAAGGCATTCCCGTTTCACGCTGAAGTGGAAGAGTTTTTAATGGCTCACAAAAAAACCATCGTTGTTGATTTAAACCGGGATGGACAAATGCACAGCTTGCTGCTTAAAAAATTCCCGCAAACTTGGGACAAAGTATTTAGCTTCACTCACTTCAACGGCCTTCCTTTGGACCGCCACAATTTACAAACGTTTGTGCAAAAAATCATCGCTGGAGGTTCCCATGAGTGAAAATTCATTGGGCTTAACTAAAAAAGAATACAAAGGTGGACCATCCACCTTATGCACGGGATGCGGTCACGACAGCATCACCAATCACTTGGTGACGGCACTTTATGAAAGTAACACTCCTCCTCATTTGATCGCTAAAATCTCAGGCATAGGTTGCTCTTCAAAAACGACCAATTACTTTGTCGACTCGGCCCATGGCTTCAACGCCATTCATGGTCGCATGGCTCCGATCTCGACAGGTGCTAAGATTGCCAACAAGGACTTACAAATCATAGGCATCTCTGGTGACGGAGACTCTGCAAGCATTGGCCTTGGAGGGTTTGTGCACCTTTTGCGACGTAATATTCCCATGGTTTATATCGTTGAAAACAACGGTGTGTATGGCCTCACTAAGGGGCAGTTTTCAGCCACCGCCGATGAAGGTAGCACTGTGAAATCAGGCGAGCACTGTTATTTTGATTCCATTGATTTGTGCTCGATGGCGATGACTTCTGGCTGTGGTTTTGTGGCTCGTGCTTTTTCTGGAGATAAAAAACAGTTGGTTCCTTTGATACAAGCGGCCCTTAATTTTAACGGCACTGCTTTTATTGATATTGTCTCTCCTTGCGTGACCTTCGCCAACCATGAAGGCTCCACTAAGAGCTTTAATTATGTCAAAGAAAACAAATTCAACTTACAAGAGTTTGGTTTTGTTCCTAAAAGTGATGAAATCAGTACAGACTACGAACCGGGAACCTCTCAAATGATTAAGTTGCATGATGGTTCATTCATTGCCCTTAAAAAAATGAACGAGTCTGAGTTCAACCCCACCGATTACACCTTGGCCATGAGTGAAATCAAAAATGCTCAAGATCAAAAAACTGTGCTCACTGGTTTGCTTTACATCAAAGAAGATATGAAAAACTTTTTACAGCACGAAAAAACCAATACAAAAACTCCACTGGTTCACCTCGAACAAGAAAAAATACAACCCAATCAATACGAACTTAATCAAATACTCCAAGCATTTAAATAACATTAGCTATAGCGAAGGCTTCCTAGATTATGAATAACTAAGTTCTAATATCGTCAATTTTTGACAGGTTACAAACAATTTATGCAGACAAAAACATGTTATTTAGCATTAAATCAATAACTTAGAGCTGGTATGATTATAGCAATTTTCATGTACTATGTTTTCTAAATTATCACTTTTAGCTCTGTTTAGCTTAACTTTTTTGAGTTCTTATGCCGTTGCAACAACTTGTGACAGCAAAACTGAAATCAGAGTTTATGGAGAGGATCATCTGTCTAATAAGGCTAAAATTCTAATGAAGAAATTGGGAGATGATGTAAGAGCCAATAAGAGTTTAATTTTACATGAAGCTTTGCCAAAGTCTTATCAAGGAGATCAACTTAATCAATTCTACTGGAATTTTAATAGCGATACAAAACTCCCAAAAACAGATTTTGCTGGACATATTTTCGGTCTTGAAAATCAATTATTAAAAGCAATCGCTCTTACTGGTGCCGTGCAATTACTCATCAGTAATTACACAAGTGGACAGTTTACAACCTCATTTCCTAATTTGAGCCACGCAATAAAAACTTTGTCTAAACTCATTTCTAAACCAGAGATAAAAAATCTTTTTGATTTAAACCTCACAGATAAAAGATTCTTAGAGTTTCAAAATTTATTTACATCAGAAAACTGGTCATACAATAAGAGGGTTATTTATTTTCTAAGGCATTTACAAAAGAAAGAACCTAATCTCGATGATTTTTTAGACTACTTAACTTATGTATACGATCACCACATGAATCTAAAATATAGCAGTTGGGGTTTAGAGCACCCGATTGATTTATCAAGTTTTTCAGGCCTCCCGACTCAATTCATTGATCTTTTTGACGATACTAGAGAACTAGATATGGCAAATACTATTCTAAATTATGCTTGTAACTCTGAAAGAAAATACATTCACGTTGTTATCGGCTGGACTCATTTAAAAGGGCTAGAAACTTTTTTAAAAGAAACTCCGCTCACTAACGACATCAAA
>JAHDFM010000048.1 GCA_020628165.1 Bdellovibrionales bacterium
TGGAGCTGGATATGGGACTCGAACCCGCAACCTGCTGATTACAAATCAGCTGCTCTACCAATTGAGCTAATCCAGCTTAAAGACTTAATAAATTAAGTCTATATCCAAAGTAAATCAATAGATAAGTAATGTTTTTCAAGGGGTCAACAGCAAAGTGACTTGAAATCCATAAATATTAATTTTTTTCACATAATGAATAACTCATGAGCAGCCAATAAAGATAATGCGTCTGGTTATAAATGTGTGAAGGAAAAGTAGCTCGAAAAATTATAAAATTATTTTACCGAGCCAATCATCACAATAATCAAAAGTAACTTAATCTAGTTTAATTTTTTGGATCTATTTGATCAGGATATTAGATTACCAAACAAAAGTGCCATAGGAGTTAACGTTCTCAACAAACATAGTTTCTTCTGGAAACTCACCCTTATTTAAAATCATCGATGGGTAATGATCATTGGTATAATCAACACTCAAGGTATTGTAGGCGACAACAAAGCCCTTGATGATACCAACTCCTTTCAATTTAAAGATAGTGCCTCCGTTATGCAGATCTCTATCATTGGGTGGCATCCACTTTTTTTCCATGTCAGAGACATGCTGACGTGGCTTTTCATTGAGTATTAGTTTATTATCTTTAGCAATAAAACTAACCCCTGCAACACCTGAGAACGAAAAAGCAGCATGATAATCAACAAACGTGTTTGCCAAAACTTGCCAATGATCTAAGTAGACTTCGGGCTCTATGACATTGTCAGAAACCTTAACAAACTGATTGTCTGCTATGGTTACATACTTATTGAGATCATTACTATTATCAGAGAGTAAACTTGGACTCACTTTCATACGAACACCATTAAACGCATTCAAAACCAAATTCTTGTTAATCAAAACCTGACCGCGAATGTCTCTACTTTGAAAAAAAGCGCCATTGAAATAATTAAATTTTCCGTGATGAACATGTTGCCAAGGCAAGTGACTCCAAACTTCACCGGTAGGATCTTGCTCCCAAAAGGACTGACTGATTTGAATTTTTTGTGTCTTTAAACCATTGGCAAAAATGGCATTAGTGCCGCCGATAAAAGTGCTTTTTTCAATCTTAATGCTCTGACTGTCCTGAATCCAAATAGCATTGGGCCAGCTGTCATAAATTTGCATCTCTGAAAAGTGAATATTACTAGAGTTGACGATATGAAAAACAGAATACCCCGTGAACTTAGGGTAGATCGGCTTCCAATCTAACCCCGGAGTCCACTCGCAATTGTCGTTGGTATTACAGCCAAATATTAGCAACTGAGGCTGAACTGCGAGACCCTTTCCGTAAAAACTAACATTGGGACCACCTTCGAAAATAAGGTCAGAACAGTTTTCTATTTTTATTGGTTTTGCTAAATAGTATTCCCCTGGAGAAAACACAATTTTAGTGTTGGGAGCAATGCATGATTTTTTTGCTTGTAATTTTTCAAGTTCGTCCTGACTTGAAATTGTCATTATGGATTTAAATTTAACGTCAGGCAAAGGACTCAATTTAAATAGAGGAATATTGACATCATTGATCGACACAGTTTTGAAAACTACACTGTCTGTGCTCGATACCGTCTCAATGTTTTCTTGCGCCATTAATGTTAAGCTAAATAAAGCCCAACAAAAATAAACAAACAATTTTAAGTAACTAAGATTGTGAGTCACACGCCTTCCAATTGATCAGTATATTTAGTTGTAAATACACACAATTTTTTTTGAAGGTCATGGAATTTGATTCAAAAAAATATTTTACACAATTTTTATAATAGTTTTCTGAAAACTTTAGTCACTCCCCTCTCTAAGTAAATCTATACAATTTACATAGATAAAGACTTCTGTAACAGATATCTCAAATCATCTCATTTGAACTTGTGATATGTGATTTCCATAAAATTTAGTCTATAAGCAGTTATGATTTTTTAACATTCTAAGGGTTGCATAGGCACGATTTAAAGTTTCGGAAGAAGCGCCACCAGTCCTTAACATGGATTTTTTTGTTAATATTATTCTTTGCGCCTCTTTATTGCTTGATAAAGCAGCATCCATTAGCTCATTTATTAAAGATTCATCTGGATATTGGTTTTTTTATCACCTGAAATATATTCTTTAATTTTAACAGAAGCTTCATTATTTATATACGTTGAGTTTGGTTGAAAAATACAATTAGACACAATGAACTCACATTCATTATTCTTACATATTAGTTTTTCTCTAACGGCGGGATAAAACTTATTTCCATGCCATATAAGTTCATCAAAAAACAAACTTCCATTAGAAGAGAATATATTATAATTCTCTAAAGCACTTTTAGTAATTATCTTTTTTAGCTCATTATCTGCATTGTCAAAATAATAAACATCAAACTCTGAATACCTTTCCTTGCCATTAATAGTTTTGCTATTTTCATTGAGCCATCCACAAGCAATTACATCTGTACCGCCAACTCTTTTAAGAACTTTAGGCATATCACCTTTACTTGAACCTATTCCACTAGGACATTCTAAACTAGAATCAATTGTTTTTTTAAAAACACTATGGCAGGAAAGGCTGAAAAACATGAAAATCAATAATACAAATCTCATATCAGGAGTATATTAAACTACTTTCATTTAGTCCATAGCAACTTTACCCACTTCAAGTACACCTTATATGAAAAAAAATCCTGCTATAAATAGCAGATTATTTATTCTGTTGTTTAAGGTATGCCACACATAAACAATAAATAATCATCGGTCGCTCACTCTTCTCGCATTCAAGATAAATCAATACCGATCATTTTTACATATGCATTTAGCTCAATTTTTGTAAGATCTTTCAGGTTTTTGTAACCTAAAGATTCATAAAATATTTTTTGTCTTTCTTCATTATCAGTAAGAATCATGTGAGTTCGCACTTTATCAAAATAGTTGAGAGCCTTTTGCAGGAGCTTTTTCCCAATGCCTTTTTTTTGATAGTCTGGATGAATCAAAATATCTTGTAAATAATGAATTGAAACGCAATCAGAAATAGACCTTGAAACTCCAATAACTTTGCCTCCTTGAATAGCAACTAGCACATAAGTTGACAACTCAAATGCCTTTAAAAAGACTCTCTTTTTCTTTTGTATAAACAGACCAACCTACTGAATCATACAGAAAAATAATTTTATCAAAATCTACTGACCGCCAGTCTGAAATAATTTTCATGAAACCTTGCCTATTAATAAATTTAAAAAAATACCACATGTAACCCTCTAAAAACAAAACTACTGAATTAATTCAACTAATGATTGACTAGTTTCTTTTATGGGCAGCACATGACCGTCCATAACTTTATATAGTTTTATGTTTTTAGAATTTGATTTTAATTGTTGATAGTAGTTTTGTTTATTGTCGTAGTTGTATTTGTCTTGCTCGCCGATTATGAAACTGAATTTTTCTGTGAGCTTTTCTTTTGTTGGTGGTAAGTTTCCTTTGAGCATGGCTGCGGCGACTGAGATGCCGGCGAAAATATTTTTGTTAATTTTTTTATATAAATTTTTGGAATAGAGTTTGGCTGCGAAGTAGCCGCCGTTGGAAAATCCTATTAATATTATTTTTTTGTGGTTTAAGTGGCATTTTGTTATGGACTCTTTGATTGTGGTTATGCCTTCTTTGATTTCTTTTTCGTTGAAAGCCCAACCCCAACACAGCTTGCCTTTGCAACTATTTTTAGCTCTTGGGATGGCTAGGCTCATGTTTAATTGGCTAGCTATCTTTTTGAGTTTCATTCTGTTGTTCAGTTCTTGCACTGATGGACTTTTGCTGTCGAGACCATGTAAGTAGATCATTGCAAATTCAGACTGACATTTTGTTTCACAAATGACTTTGTTATCAGTCTGATTCATTTTTTTTGAGTTATCTACAGCGCATGAGCTATTAAATGCTATAACTATTAAAAATAAAATAAATTTAATGGCTCTTTTTTGTTTTGTATTTAAGGGAACAAGCCCTATGCAACTTAGAAAAATGTTTAAGCAACAGTTTTTATATATTTTTTTTGAACCAAAGATTTTGATCTTATTAAAATAAATTTTTAACTTTTGAATCTTGCTTAAATACTTTTTTATATTTAATTTCATAGATCCCATTTGATAATTCTCTTTGGCTAAAAGTGTCTACTTAAAATTAGGCTCGAAAAATACCTATTAAAGCTCTAATGACTTACGGCGGAAGGTTTCTGACAGGGCCATTGATGTGGCCACTGAGGCATTGAAGCTCGCGCTGGCGGAGGTTTGCTTGATGTGAACGATCTCATCGCAGATGTTTTTTATGGGTTTGCGTATGCCCTTGCCCTCGTTGCCGATGACCCAGACGATTTTTTCTGGGTAGACTAAATCTTGCGACCATAAATCGTGCTCTCCGCCCATATCTAGGCCGAAAATCCAGAAGTTCATTTTTTGGAGCTCTTTTAAAAGGTTTGGAAGACTGGTGTGACTGTCGACGGGAACATGCTCTGCTCCCCCACAAGCCACTTTGCAGGCGGACGGTGTTAACAGATTGGACTTTGCGCTTGAGACAAAAACGCCCTTCACTCCCAACAGCCACGATGTTCTTAGTATGGCTCCTAAATTATGTGGGTCTTGAATTTCATCAAGACACAAGTAAACACTTGGTTCGTCTTTTTTGAGATCATTCCAGGCTAACTCCGGTGATTCATCGACAAATACGACGACTCCTTGATGGGTGTCGCAAATTGAATTTAACACAGGGAAACTGACATGCTTCACTTTGACTTGATTGTACTCAGCAAGCTCTATGAATGAGTCCGTGTCGCTGTTTTTTTGGCCTTCTTTGATCCAAAGCTCTACAACCTTGTGAGGCCTCACTGCGAACACCTCTTTGACTGAGTGAACGCCTGGAACCGCTCGACCGTGCGGGCGGCTGACTTTCACTTTATTATTGTTATTTTTTTTGTGATTATTGCGCCTCAATATCTCTACCTATGCAAGCTGTGCGTTGATGGTATCGACCACTTTTTGTGGTTCTTTTGCGTGCACGATCGTTCGCCCAATCACCAAAGAGTCGGCACCCACTGATAAAGCCTCTGATGGGGTCATCACTCTTTTTTGGTCGTTCAAGCTGTCTTCTGCTAGGCGGATTCCGGGAGTGACGATGTAAAAGTGAGGATAGTTTTTCTTTACCAAAGCGGCTTCAAAGGGAGAGCAGACCACACCGGTTAAGCCTGACTCATGCACCTGACTACAAATTTCTAAAATCAACTCATCGATTTTTTTATTTTGCCAGTGAGTTGGTTTTGTTTCTTCTGAAAAACTGGTGATCACTGTCACCACTAATATTTTAAAAGGTCTGATTTTATTTAACTTATCTTCAAGATCTTTGATTTGCTTCATGGCCTCGAGACCGGCAGCTCCGTGGATGGTGACGAAGCTTGCGCCAATGTCAAAGCTCGTTTGGATCGAGGATAACATAGTGTTGGGAATGTCGTAAAATTTATGATCTATGAACAATGGCTTAATTGCGCTCAACTCTTTGGCTAGAGACTCTCCGTGCTTGAGCAACAGCCTCGGCCCAATTTTAAATCCACCCACTTTATCTTTTAATGTTTGCGCCAAGTTAATCACTTGTTCTTTGTTATCAATGTCTAAAGCTACGAAATAGGGGGGATTTAAAGTTTTGCTCAAAGGCGTCTCCTTGTTTAATACCTATGCCATTAAATAGTTACGGAATTTCGGAGAGATAACTTTACGAAGGTTGCATTTTTTTGATTGAACAGCGCCGCAGGTGTGCCCTTAGGAACATTGAGGACGATGTGATTGAAAAAAGATGTAAGATTCGTAAAATTAGCCTCCAAAAGCCGTAA
>JAHDFM010000049.1 GCA_020628165.1 Bdellovibrionales bacterium
TTGTACTTCTGTAAGTTTTCATCGCTCACAAAAACAATGTCATTGAACACTCGACCGTCGGAACAAATGATAACCTCAGCGCCTGGTTGGTAGTGTTTGTTAATACTTGCACAAACATCATTTAATATTTTTAATGCTAAATACTCACCAAAATCCGGAAGTTCATTGATTGTTTTTTCGCTGTTGTTACTTTTCGCTGGAAACGCCGGAAGTATAAATTGTAACTTTTCATTACGTTTTATACTGCGACAAATTTGTTGATAGAGTGGAATGCTTTTTAAGTTCATCACTTCAACATCTCGATAAGCACTCATTTTTTTAAACTCGACAAAAATGTCCTTGGCTAATTTTTTGACCGCAGTCATTTCTGATTTAGCTTCTTTAGTATGTGTCTGTTGATTAATTGTTTCCATGATTTTCATTCCTTAATTGATTTAATTTTCTTATAAAAACTCAGAACAATGTTTTGATTTGCTCTGAGCTCATCGATTAATTTAAAACTCCTGAACAGTCGCTCAGTTCGTAGGTGGGTTTCAGTCTATTTAAACCAATTTCATCTTTGACTTTAGCTATTGCAGAACTGTCTACAGCTAATTTTCCATCTTCATTGGGTGCGACAGAAAAACTAAGATCAATTTGTAGTGTTGAATCTGTAGAGCCTTCTATGACATCTTTGAATTGTATGCCGATATTGCCATCACTGAGCTGAGTGAGTTTTGCTTCACCTACAAAATATAATAATGCTTGGCCCTGAGCTGTTATATTCATCGGGACTTTTGACAAGCCTATTGGCCCCTCAATATCAATAGTTATGTCAACATGAGTTGGTTGACCAAAATTCGAGCCTGTTGTGCTGCATTTGATTTGACTGATGCTTTCTGCACTCACCGAAAAACTACAGACTGTTATAATTATTGATAAAATAAGTTTCTTCATTATTATCCTCCTAAGTTGTCTCTATAGTTACAACAGTTCAGGTATAAGTGAAAATATATAATAGATATGCTTGTTATAGCTGTTAGCTATGGATACTGGTGGTGTTTGTCGGATCCTTAGCTTTGCTCAGGATGACAATGTTATGCTCATGGTTTCTTGCTTTGCGGTTAGGTTCTTCGCTGGGTTTAGCATGACAGTGTTTGCTCTAGTGACATTTTTATTTGCAGGCGTTACTGAAAAACTTGCAGGTTTTTATTTTTGGAGCTTGGTGGTCTTGGATGGTTTTGTGACTTATATCAATGTTTATCACATTTAAATTTTCAGATGGATCTACGGAGTCATCTTTAACAACCACCACCCACTTTTGTAACACTCCATCGTAATGGGAAAATTCAACTCGACCCTCAATTTGGTGTGAAAGTATCGGCTCTAAACTTTTATTAGCTGGATTTAAGCGTCTAATAACGACTTTATTGTCTTGCGCCGCTCTCACAAAGTGCTCTTTGGCTTGCAACGGGCTCAACTGTTTGACGTCCTCTAATGAAAAATCATCACTTTCACTAGATAACAAATAATCAAGGAAAAAATCTTGTGCGTAACCAGCGGTTACACTGGTAGCTCCTGCAATGACTTGCTGATGATTGGTTTTACTCAGTGGCCAGTAAATAGACTGACCATATCGATTAAAAAAGTAAAAGGAATCAGCATGACTTATTGGAAGGTGAAGTAACTCTTTTGGAATCTTAAACATAGGTCGTGAATTAAGAGACAAGCGATCATCATTGGTCACTTCAATATAAATATAATCAACTTGTCCATTTGCATATATAAGTAAGTGAGGTGCAAATACGTTCTCTGCGTTGAATAGATTAATATCAAAGTCGGATTCCGTATCAGAGACCATCGGCAATTGTCGATGATCAAAACTAACGGCCTGTTTTGTTGGTAATGTAGGTAATTTAAAAGTCGTAGTAGCTATTTGTAAACCTTGACCACTATTTAACTGACTCATAATTTGTTTTTTTGATAAGGCTCTGTCTCTCAATGGTATGACCTGTACAATTGCGCTTCCTTCAGAACCTACCGACTTATCAAACACAAGCTCAGCGGTCAGCTCTTCGTTAACAACCCTCACCTTTGACTTCATTCCAGCAAAATAAAAACGTTTTTCTGGAAAGAAACTTTGTTCAAATGGAAAAAGACGATCACCCACGCCAGGCTCATGACCTAAGATGGTTTTAAACTGTGCCCGCTCATAACGCGATCTTTGGTAAGTAATGGCTTGGTTAATATAATCATTGGTTGAGATTAAAATTTTCCCAGCATCTAACTGGATATGGTGTGCTTGTAACGACACTTTGATGTCGTAATCATGTTCTCGTTTGTTCTCTTTTGCATTCCAGAAATACATACATCTATCAGCTTCACTAAAGGCACCAAGCATATGTATTTTTGGATCGTAATAATAGCGTGATATATTGTGGGACGAAAAAATATCAATTTTGTTATTGCAGTTATCTTCTAAGTTAAATATATAGTTTTTTTCAGGCTCTTTGTACTTCTGACAACTTTGGTTAATAAATGTATCAAACAACTTATTGGTATAAGTGTAATCATCTGTGCCCTCTAATCCCATAAGCCCAAAATGCTCATGAGCTAGTATTCTTAATTGTGTCGAGTAAAGTCTTTGCTGCTTCCACTTTTCTAGATCTACAAAGATGAGTTGTTGATCAAATGTAAAAGCATTGCCATCTGAAGTTTTACTACTATTAATACTTACAAGATTTGCAAAGGTGCGATAACGACCACCCACCTTTATTTTGTTGGCAATGAAGTTTTGTTCATCATTATAAACAATTAATAATTTATTATTGATAGACACCGGAAAAATCGAACTGTAGTAATAGACCTTCTCAAAGTCATGCAGTTCAAAACCCAATGACTCAAAACAACTGTGTTTTAAATCGTATATTCTTTGCAGAAGATCTTCTCGCAAACGCTGCAGTCGAAAGAGTTCTGATCGGTCTTCATCAGACAATTGCAAAGTTTGATTGTTGTTAAAATAAAAAATAGGCCAAGTGAAAAAAGGACTGCTTTTTTGCGTAACGATAGAGGTATCAATCACATAATGCTGAGCTTCTGGGTTCATGGCTTGATTGGCTTTGCACTCAAAAGGATTTGCACACGTCTCTGCAAAGCAAAGGGAGAGCCCCCAACAAACTAGCCACATAAATAACGATGATTTAAGTAAACACTTCATCAAAACTGACATCTCTTCAATAAAATTTAGTAAAATACGATTTTAGCAGTTAAGGAACTAAATAAATATAATTATTGGTCTTTTTGAAATAATGTCAGCCACTATAAAGAAATTAGACAGTCTTAATATACCGAAGATATTTTTATTTGATTCTGGCCTAAATGACTGAATTTTTGACAGAAGTTACGAAATAACATCAACAAGCTCGAATTGATAGGCGAATGACCTACCTAAATATTTGATATGCTTTTTTAAAGGGTCTTGTGTGAAGGCACATTTGATCATAAATGTGCCTTCTATGAACAAGTTATAAATCTTTGAACAAATGCTCTACTGCTTTATTTAAATACTCTTGGTAGCCACCGAGGTGATCTTCCAGAGTGATGTCGTAATAATAATGTGGCTCAATGCCATTGTCTTCAATAACATCACCATTAGGCGTATAAAACAAAGATCTTGTTATAATCGCTCTCACTTTAGAATGAGTTAACATAAATGGATCTTCTGGCATGACATATATATGTCCACCGGCACCAGCTGTTTGTTGCCCCATGATCTTTGCAAAACCAAGATCCTTCATAAACCCAGGAAACATATCTCCACCAGAGGCTGACATTTCATTTGTTAAAAGCAAAACTGGTTTTGTGTAACGAACAGAGCTCGGCTGCACTTGCTCTTCTCCTAAATCGTCAACTGCATAATCATAAAATCCCCACAAAGGAATTTTAGGAGTAGCATAATCTCCTGCTAACACAGCTTTTGTAACTTCAGCGATAACAAATTGAAAGTGACGAAAAGGAGTTGTTCCTTCCGTATAATATTTATCAAAGTGCCAGTTAAGGATTTGCAATTGCTTTGGGCCGGCACGAAAAGTGAACAAAGCCGGATCAAATGGCTTATCTGCAAAATAACTCACCATCTTATGAACAAGAGCAACACTACCACCGCAGTTAAAGTCTTGATCGATAATCAACCCAACAGTGCGTGCTTCAAGCTCGGTGAGAGCTTTTTCGTAATCTATAAGCCATTTTTCAGCATCAATTTCACCCGTCTCATAATTAAAAGGAGCATAATGAGGGATTCTTATAAAACCAACATCGCCTTTTTCAGTCGGCATTGAATAAGCTGTGAAAGGCACATCAAGAATGGATGCATTTTCAGGAATCGCAATCCTAGAAACATCACTGCACCTGTGTTGCGAACCAATCATCGTGTTGATTTGTGGCAACTCTATTTGTAGCTGGGTCTTTTGAGGGGTCACACGGTTCCAAGAAAGCACCTCTCTTCGCAAACTCTTATCTATTCTTGAAGCAAACATTATCTTTACTGTCCCCGTCGGTAACGGCGACAAGCGCTTTCTTCTATTTGTCAGTAACAAGGCACCAAAACTATTTTGAGTTTTTTTATTGGCAAAGCGAATGTATGGAAAGATCGTCTTTTTAATGTAGCTATCTACATTTTGACCATCAAATTCGATCAACTCATCACCCACATCAAAGCGCACAGACCCTTTTGGTAGTATACTGTGATCAATAGAGGTTACGATATAAGCACCCTCTGTGAGCTCCACTTCAAAGCCAAGGTTTGCTGACTCAGCGGAGTCATTAGTAATGCCAAAGTGTACGTCTTGGAAGTTCGCAACAAACTTAACTATTAAGTAATAAAAATCATCTTCAGACATTTCAGGCTGGATCATAGCTTCATACTCACCGGCCAAATCACTCAGTGTAAAATTGTACAAAGCCTCTTTATGTTTTAACGGGCCATACTCGTTGGCAATTTCAGTAACTAATTCATTAAAGTCAGATGTCATCTGCTCATAGGTCAACGCTGATGCGTTGAAACCAACAGATAAACACACAATAAAAAATAATAAATATTTTTTCATAGATTCTCCCCTCTATTGTTGTGTTAAAAACGTAGCACCATAAGCACACACAAATAACTTAATAAAAATTAAATTTAGTTGAAATAATGATTTTAAAATTTCACTTTGAGGAGCTTAAAAAAGTTGCATGCACTCTTATCGCAGCAAAAATATTTTAAATTGTAACGATAAATTCATTGTTCAGCTCAAAGGTGTTATATAATCAAGTGCAACTCAATCTAGAGTCTAAATTAACAGAATTGAGATTTAAAAAATAAATAAAACAGCGCCTAAATAAAGACACTCGCTACTAAGGCACCAGAAACCACCAAATAAAAAATTGCCGGCAAGCACTTAAATAATTGATCTCCAATTTTTATTCGAACCACCAAAGCCACCGCCATCATGACTGCTAAACTTGTTGATGATAAAAAGAGTAAGTATTTTGAGTGACTGCTCAACAACAAAAGCAATCCCAGCACAATTTGTGAAACTCCAACAAAAACTCTATAATTAGCCATTCTATAGCGAACAAACTCTCTTTTAGCCCTGCCCGATAAAAAACATCCAGCTCCAAACAATAAAA
>JAHDFM010000050.1 GCA_020628165.1 Bdellovibrionales bacterium
TCTTCATTGCGGCGAGCTTCGTCACGGCGACGTTCACGCTCTTGGCGAGCTTGATCTCTTTGTCTTCTTTCACTCTCACGACGAGCGCGCTCTTGATCACGTCTTTGTTTCTCACGCTGCCTGGCTTGTTCGTTGTCTCGTTGACGACGTTCACGCTCAGCATTGTTGTTATTATTTTCGCGAGCTTGACGTCGTTCTTCACGTCTTTGATCTCTTTCTTTGCGACGTTCTCCACGATCGCGTTTTTTTCTGGCTTGTTGTTGCTTCTCTAACAACAACAGTTTTTGATCCTTTGCCGTGTTTGCTAACGCTGGTAATTCAGCGGCAAAGAAAAAACAAACAGAAAGCACAGCTACAAGACTGTACCTCATATGATTTTTAATCATTCATCCTCCCCCTATATATATTTTTTGTTTTTGTCTTAGCTAAAAAGCTAAAGAAAAACTTACGTTTATCCAAGTTACAAAAAAATTTTCCAGGGACAGTTTGACTCTAGTTTATTTTTTTAAGCTTTTTTAATTTCTAAAGGCGCAATTCTTTTTTACCAACTGACAAAGTGACACCATTGGTGGATTTAACAAAATATAATTAACACACTTGCGTTATAGATATTTTTCTACTTTTAATCGACATAATTTTCATAAACAAAACTAGATTATTCACATTAAATCATAAATGCATCAACAGCATGCAATCAGATAGAGTTACATCTACTACTTAAGTCCACTAATTAGAACAATCAGTTTCTTCAGGAATGCTGGAATAGTTGGTGCAATTTGCCGTATGACAACTCAAGCGAATATGATAGTGATCATCGTGTCCAGACCAGACTCGGATGCGACGTAGAACTTCGTAAGTTTCTGAGAATGGTTTATTGTATTCTTCTGGACTTGTCAGTTTTGCATACTCACAGAACTTATCTTTTATCAGTTGATCGACAGCAATGGTGATTAAATAACTATACTTTTGTGTTCCCATGGCTGTTTCATGGTAGACCATGGCTTTGCGGTAGAGTTCTTTTATAAATAGATAATTCGTTTCAATATCAAAATTTTCAAAATTTCTATCAGAGAGCACACTATAGCGGTGATCATTATTATTGGTGAAAAACATAACATCAATATCAAGACCGTTTTGATGACTTCTATGCTCTCGCACATACTCACCGCGACTGTTTTTAATTTTATCACCATTACCGTCTACTAAGATTGGAAACTTGCCACCGTGTTTTTGTGAAATATCACCATAAACAGCTGTCTTACCAGTTTGCTCAAACACACTTTGAGCGACTGACTCCATTAAATTTACAATGGCTCTCGTCCCATAAAACTGATTGCGAGCAGATGTTTTTAATGCGTAAGGCACTTCGCCCTTAGTGATTTCATTAACATAAATCTCTTTGAGTTGGTCGGCATTTTTTAATGTGCCACCAGTCTGGCAATTGATGTACTGATTGACATAAACTCCCGGACACCCCAAAGCCTGTAACGGAAGCTCATTAGCATAATAAGATTCAATATTATCAGTTAAAAAATCAAAATAAATATTATCTCTTTCAAGAACATGACCATTATCAACAAGTGGTAAAGAGCCCACCGACAAAGGTTGACTGTTACTCACCGTTCTTAATTCGACAACATCACGGTCAATTTGATCAACTGTCTGTATTGAATCAGTGTCAGAGTTTTGAGACTCCTCATTATCTTCATCTTCTTGTTTTACTTCTGAAGTGATAAATTCGTTGTCTCTGTCTAAGCGAAATGAAGTTAAGTTATACCCCGACACTCTCGTAGCAACGGGCTCATCTTCAACGATGGTTTCACTATCTGCAACTTGAGTGAGTTCTTGAGCTTCTGCTTGGTTCTCATCTATGGTTGTTGTATTTTCATTGCTCTTAATCGTCGACACCACATGAAACTGTTTAAAAGTGAGTGCTTTATTGGCATCATACCAATATGCATTTAAAATCACCGTATCGCATTCCCATTTCGTTTTACAAAGCACATCAAAGCGCATGCTACGATCACTGGTCTTTAATGAAAAGTTCCATAGCTCGTTTTTGACTAAGTAGTCTTCGTGCGTTTCTTGATCAAAACGGTAATAGCGTTTTTCTAAATTAATCTTTTTATTCTTTTCACCGCGACGGAACTGCCCCGTCAGACTGAGTTTGATTTCGGCTTTGTGATTAATTTTACCGTCAACATCTGGATTATCGACCACTATGTGCACTTTTAGATTTGAAAAAATATCTTTTTCATTTTTTTTTGGCTCAGAACTTTGCGTATCTCCAGCCTGAGACTTTGTCAGTTTTATTTCTGGTGTTGAAACTGGAGTCAAATCACCTGTGATATCACCAAAAGTGAAGGTTCCATTCTGTCTAGCCTCAAAAGGCTTCTCGCAGGCAACCAGAATACTTAAAAAAAATATAATGAATAAATATCTAATAACTTAAAACTCCCCGGTTCTTAAAAAAACCGTAACAACCTAAATGTAGGTTTATTCAACTCACTATTGAAACTATCAAAATTAGGACCAACTTTGAGACTTTGTTTATAAGTCATTTCAAATGTATTGGAAATGGCGGTAGCTAGGTGACAAAAATTGCTCTACAAGCGCAAAATTGCCAACTCTTGTTCAACTTTAAGGCTTTTTTTGAGCTCTAACCCAATTTATTTTGACTTGAGCGAACCCCCTATTTGGACCTGAATTTGCTCATATTTCTTTTGAAGAACTTAAATTTAATGGAAGGAGTACGTAACATGATGAACTTTAATTTATGTCCGTCTTGTAAGTCAGAGATCAGCGAAGATCGCTTGCAATACAGTCCTATAATTTGTAACCACTGTGGTCATACACAGTCAAAGACTCAAAATGAGTTTAACAAAAAAACAAATCTTATTTCTATTTTTGTCTTTTTCTTTTTGTCTATTGCTATTTCAGCATCGTTCTTACACAGTGTAAGATGGGGCAATCACTCTTTTGCTGTGATTCCTCACAAAGTGTTGATTGCTTTTGGGTTAGCTGACGATAGCAATTTCGAAGCCCTTCAACAAATCTGTATTGACCGAAAAATGATTGATTGTGTGCAAGCTTCTTTAGAAGATCAATTTGCTGACAACCCACAAAATCTTGAAGTGCTAAAAAAGTTAGGTAAACTTTACTACCAAAGAAAAAACTACACTGACGCCCTTGAAATTCTTAACTCGTACTTCACTCTTCAAGGTGACGATCTTATGACGGCTTACTACTTTGCTAAGACATTGTCTTTGGAAGGTGAAATTGATAAAGCTTCTGAGTATTTTGAATTTATCCTTGCTTCAAAGCCAGATGTATTACAAGTGACAGTCACTGAAACTTATATGGATATGTTAATTGCTGACAACAGATATGAAGACGCTAAAAAATTAGCTAAGTCTGTTGAAGAGAGAACTGAAAAGATCCCAGGCACTTTACTTGCCCGATTCAACAAAGTGGATGAGGCTTTAAACCCTACTCCTGTTAAAAACTAATTCTCTCAAAAAAATGACACCAAAAAAGCCCACAAACTTGTGGGCTTTTTTTTTATTTTTTGAATCATATGTTTTTATTCAGGTGTCTACTTAAAAATAATATCTCACCCCTGCACTCAAACCAATGTGAGTTGTAGTGATAGTGTCATCATCTGTGCTGGCGCTTTGATCAGAGCGATAAAAAATATCCGCAGTGAGGGCTAACCCATTGGATGGAAAAATATAATACTTTAAACCACCATAAACTTGGTAAATAAGCCCTGAAGAATCTGTGGTGTTACCTTGGTTGTCTTCTCTGCTCCCCGACCCATAAGCGATCTCAGCACCTAGGTGAGGAACGTACTTCACTCCTGGCTTATTTTTTATGATATTGAATTCACCAAAAACACCAACGCTATAGGTGTCATTATTGATTGTTTTAGTTGACGATTTTCTATAATCAAGCAAACCACCCACTTCAAATGCTGCAAAGTTTTTTGATCCCCTAAGGTCAATTTCAAAATAATTTTCATCTTGAGTGGTGATGGCACCTGTGGTGCTTTCTGTTTCGGTGTCTCGTGAGTCAATGATGATGTTGCCACCAAAGGACCAATTCCTGGCCGTAGCTTCACTGGGAAGAGCTGGCTTTATATCGGCTTTAGTTTCTCCGCCAAACTTTAAAATTTGCCCTTTTTCTAACACTTGCCCTGCAGGAACGTAGATCACTGCCTTTCGCCCGCTCTTACTGACCTTGCCAACCTCAAACTCAATGGCTTCAGCGAGTAATTGTGGAGTTAAAAATATAGTGATAATGGCTAGTAGCTTTTTCATAAGCAAGTCTCCTCTCAAGATGCTGTGCTTTTATTGTATGAAAGTGAACACTTTTTTTAAATGAATTCCTCAAATGCATTGCAAAAAAAACTAAAAACTTTACACAGACTTTCACATAACGATGGTTTTCACTTATAATTCGAATTCTCTATGAAATACGAATCTCTGAACTATTTAAATATTGATGATCTACTCACCCAGGAAGAGCTCAACGTGCGTTCGACGACGCGCCAGTTTGTCGAAAAAGACGTGCTTCCCATCGTGCAACAAAACCACCGCGATGAAACCTTTCCGCAAGAGCTCGTCAAAACCTTGGGGCAATTAGGTTTATTGGGTATAAATATTTTTGGCTACGACTGCCCAGGCCTAGGTGATGTTTGTTACGGTCTTGCCATGCAAGAGCTTGAGCGTGCTGACTCAGGCCTGCGCTCTTTTTGCTCAGTGCAGAGTTCACTGGTGATGTATCCAATTTTGACTTTTGGTTCTGAACAACAAAAAGAAACTTATTTACCAAGACTTGCTAAGGGTGAGCTCATTGGCTGCTTCGGCTTAACAGAACCTGATGCCGGCTCGAACCCAGGGGGCATGACCTGCACGGCTAAAAAAGTCGATGGTGGATATGTTCTTAACGGCAATAAAATGTGGATCACTAATGGCTGTATCGCTGACATTGCCATAGTTTGGGCCAAACTTGATAATGTTGTTAAAGGCTTTATCGTTGAAAAAGACTCCGAAGGATTTACGACTTCACTGATGCAAGGCAAGTTCTCACTGCGCATGAGTGTGACTTCTGAACTTCACTTTGACAATTGCTTCGTGCCAGAAACTCATATACTGCCAGAGGTATCAGGCTTAAAAGGACCCTTAAGCTGTTTAACTCAAGCCCGTTTTGGCATTACCTGGGGGGTATTAGGCGCTGCCAATGCCTGCTATCACACAGCTTTGAACTATGCCGGTCACCGCCAGGTTT
>JAHDFM010000029.1 GCA_020628165.1 Bdellovibrionales bacterium
TGCTGGCTGATGGTTTATTAGAATTGCAACCAAAAGATTCGTTCACACTCGAAGTGATGACCTTTGGCGTGAAATATTTCTTGAGGCAAGATTCACCGACAAAACGATCACTCACCCTTGAGAAGAAACAAAGCAATGGTTTTAAGGCCGAGATACATTTTGAACATTTTTTTCAAAAGGAAGTAGGCGGTGAAAAGCCCATGTTTTGGTGGCGGACCAATTTTAGATACGGCAAAGATAATGTTTATAAGCAAACCAAATTTTTAACAACCTCCCAAGAGCATGATTCTTTTTCTGGTGTCTATCAACATAAGCGTTATCTCAACGAGTTTGCTGTCGACCCGATTGAATATTTGGAGCAATACGATACTTTTAAAGCGATCATTGATGAGTTGTTCAAATCTGACAATTTCATCATCTTTAATACAAGCGACGAAGCATCTCTTAGGTTTTTTAATAACAGAGGGGCAGTTTTAAATTTTGATTTAAAGAGCATTAATTAGAATTATTAGGCGTGTCTTCAATTCTAAAATTTTTCTCATCGCTACTGATTTTTTTATACGGATTGATTGCGCGCCATTTAAAATTTAAACTGTAAGTGTTGCCTTTGGCAGTGTTGGAACCATCGATTGGGGTTTCTGCTTTGATGTGAGCGATAAGGTTACGACTCAATCTATAGCCCACCCAACCAGAGATATTCATGCTTTTTGGGTTCACCGAATAAAACTTTTTACTGCCAGCGTTTAATTGGGCCGTGCGATTGTTTCTCACTTCTGGAGTGTCGAGGAACTCATCGTTTTGAGCGATCTCATTTCCGTAAAAAGCAAAGCCATAAACAAAACCCTTGTAAGAGTTGTAAACCCCAACTTCATATGGAATGGTGTGCGCTCGTCCATCAGCTACGTACTTGTAACCGGAGTACAAGTAAAAGCGATGGGCTAACATTTTTCTTTCGATCCAAGCTGCAATCTCAACAAACAGAGCTCCATCATTGAGAATCACACCATCTTGTGCGGGATCAAAAGTGGCGATGGGAATAGAAACCTTCATACGCGGCAAAATATAAAATTTATTTTTAATGATTTTATAAAGCAAACTTGCTGTGACGTCTGTGAGTTGATTGGTGCTTCTAGTGTTGGCTGGGTTGACGCTTTCTCCTGACATAAAGTCAAAATCGGCGACGATGGCCCATTTACGGTTCAAGCCGTATTGAACTTGCGGAGTGATTTTGTAATAACTGAACTCACTTTGACTTCCTAGCTTGGCGAATTCACCACCGGTATTGGCAAAGTTTTCATTGGTTGAAAAATATTCCAAGTTCAAAAAGGCCTTCAATTCCCCATGGCGATATTTGGGCGGTGTTCCAGCGATTAACAGATTGCTAACGATTGCATTCAAGATAAGATATACCAATAACTGTTTAATAAAGAACATATCTCTATTATAAGTAATTTTGCCTATGAAAAACAAAGCTCAATTTATTATTTTTTTAACTGTTTTTATTGATTTGGTCGGTTTTGGAATTGTCATTCCATTGCACCCATACTTAGCCAGTCAATTCGGAGCTGATGAACTGTCCATAGGTTTGCTTATGGCCATCTACTCTTTAATGCAGTTTTTGTTTTCACCGTTTTGGGGGCAGCTCAGTGATCGCATCGGCAGACGACCGGTCATTTTGGTGAGTTTGTTTGGGGCAGGGCTTGCTCACTTAGCCTTTGGTTTAGCTAATGAATTTTGGATGCTCATTGTTGCCCGTGGTTTCGCCGGTTTTTTTGGAGCTAACATATCAACAGCTATGGCGTATATGGCGGATAAAACCGCTAAGAGTGAGCGTTCCAAAGCGATGGGTTTAGTTGGGGCCGCCTTTGGTCTGGGTTTTACCATTGGTCCATTCTTAGGTTATTGGTTTATTAAGATTGGCAATCAATTAGGTGATCAACCGCCGTTTGCCAGTCACTTCGCTGCCATTATGGCTGCAGCAATCTGTTTTTTAAATTTTATCTTTGCTTATTTTTATTTGCAGGAAAGTTTACAGCGCAAACCTCTGGCTGAGCATAAAAAATTGCTCAATCGTTTTGTAACTATAAAAAAATACTTTGGCGCTCCATTGATAGCGAACTTATTACTAGTTTTTGCTGGCTACTCCATAGCGATGGCCAACATGGAAATACCATTGTTTTTATACGTTAAAGATGTATTTGGTTGGGGAGCCGATGTCGCAAGCCTTGGTTTTGCCTACATGGGTTTTCTTTTGGTTTTAGTTCAAGGGTATTTTATACGGAAGTATCTTAAGAAATGGGGTGAAAACAAAGTATTGCTCATGGGTTTAGTTTTAGCGGCCATCGGCTTTGTTGGTATTGGTTTGTCAAATAGCTTAGTGATGTTGGCTGCAGTGGTGACGGTGCTTGCTTTTGGCATTGGTGTGATTAGCCCTTCTGTGAATGGCATGATTAGTTTGCTAGCCAAAGACGATGAACAAGGGGAAGCCTTGGGAGTTTCACAGAGTTTGTCGGCCTTAGGACGCATCATAGGCCCGGTAATTGGTGGTTGGTTATATCGCGATTACGGTCCATCCATTCCTTTCTTTTTTGCTGGTATCACTATCTTTATAGCTTTGTGTTTTTTACTGGGCAGTTATAAAAAAATGCCATCAGCAGCTAAGGTTGTTTCGTAATGCCACTTTTTTTTGATTACTCCGATTTTAAAATTGATGCTTATCAATTAGAAAATATTCTAAGAGCAGGCGTGCCCTTTCAGTTATTTTTATTAGAGCCATTAATGGGCGAGGGTGATTTACAGCGCTTAATTCATGAAAGAGCGTCTGAAAAAAAGGATCCCTTCGAAGATTTAAGCAGTGAAAATGCCGATAAAATGAATCCTATTATTTTCTTATGTAAGACAGGGCGACAATCAAAAAAAGCCGTTAAAAAAGCAGCCAAGCTTGGCTTTATAAATATTCATTTTTTAGATAATGGCATGCGAGAATTTAATCAACAGCAAGCATAAATATATTTAACTATGTAGGTTGTGTATTCAGAGCTAAAGTTTTTTTGCTAATCACAATCTTCAACACTGTCATAAGTGATGATAAAAGATTCAAGGCCATGTTGATTTGATAAGGAATAAATATCACCATTGGCTGAATAAAAGGCTGAATTTTTCAAGTCGCCATTGCCACCTACAACATTCACCTTAATTTCAAAACTCTTATTAGTTAGCGGGCCAATAACGGCACCGTCGGTATTTTTCCAATAGCGAACATAAGCTTTATAGTAAGTCGAGTTAGCTGAGCGTGAATGAGTCTTAACCTCTCCAGGGTCATCGCTAAGAAGCAGCTGATCTGAAAAATTATTATCTTTAACATAAATGTCCCAAAAAACACTATTGTCAGCAGAGCCGCCATCATCAATATTGTGAAAGAAATTCAAACTTAAGCCTTCTGGACCATTATAAAAGAATACGTGACTGGCAAAAGGCTTAGGCTGAGGGCCGATCTTTGGGTGTGCAGAGGCACTGTAATAATTATAGTTGTTTGCGGCTGTTTCGCTTCCTTTGTAGCTGACAATGTATCCGAGTAGAAAGTCTTTTTTGCCGTCATGATTTTTGTCAGACCATAACGCTAATTTATCACCTTTGGTGCAAGTTTCAGATTGTGCCACATTAGGTGGTGGAGCCGCACCACTTTCGCCAAAGCGAGATTCACCAGTCGAGGCACTTGACCCAGTTGAGAATTCAGTAGAAGTGCAGTTTTGGAAGATCACCGTAAAGAACGGAAAAATAATAAACACAGCAATGATAATAAATTTCTTCATACAAATCCCTAAGATCATGTTACTACTTTTTGACAAATCTTGTTAATTTTTTAGATGATTTGTGTTACTTTCGTCTAAATCTGAAACAATCTATAAGGCTAAACAAATATGAGTGATAGCAAACAATTATCTGATAGATATGACCCTTCATTGGTCGAGAAAAACCTGTATGACTGGTGGGAAGGAAAAAACTACTTCAAAGCAGAGGATCAGTCGACTAAGCCACCGTACTGTATTATTTTACCACCCCCCAACGTGACAGGTTCTCTCCACATAGGTCACGCCCTTGATCATAGCATTCAGGATTGTTTGATTCGTTGGAAACGCATGAGTGGTTTTAATGCACTCTGGTTGCCGGGCACGGATCACGCAGGGATTGCAACTCAGAATGTTGTTGAAAAGATGTTAGATAAAGAAGGTCTCAACCGCAAAGAACTTGGCCGTGAAAAATTCTTAGAAAAAGTGTGGGAGTGGAAACATCAATACGGTGGTCGTATCGTTGAGCAAATGAAGCGCTTAGGAGATTCTTGTGATTGGGACCGGTTAACCTTTACTCTTGATGACAATGTTTCTAAAGCTGTGCGCAAAGTTTTTGTGAACCTTTACAAAAAAGGTCTTATCTACCGTGGTAAGCGTTTGATTAACTGGAGTCCGAAACTTGAGTCAGCATTATCAGACCTTGAAGTTGAGCACCGGGATGTCAAAGGTCACCTTTGGCATTTGAAGTACCCTATTGAGGGTGCAAGTGAAACCTTTTTAGTGGTGGCCACCACACGCCCTGAAACCATGTTGGGTGACACCGCTGTAGCAGTTCACCCTGAAGACGAAAGATACAAAAATCTTATTGGCAAAAATATTTTATTGCCTTTAGTGAACAGAAAGATCCCAATCATTGCCGATGAACATGTTGAAAAAGAGTTTGGTTCAGGTGCGGTTAAGATCACACCGGCGCATGACTTCAACGATTACCAGATGGGTAAACGTCACAATTTAGAAATGATCAACTTGCTGAACACTAATGGCACGTTCAATGAAAATGCTGGCAACTACAAAGGCTTAAAAGTTAAAAAAGCTCGCGAGCAAGTTGTAGCCGATATGGAAGAGCTCGGTTTGTTATTAAAAGTGGAAGAGCACAAACATTCTGTGGGGCATTGTTCCCGATCGAATTGTGTTGTTGAACCTTTCTTGTCTGACCAGTGGTTTGTGAAAACAGAAGGCATTGCTGAAAAAGCCAAACGAGCTGTCGAAAGCGGAACCACGCAATTTGTTCCAGAGAATTGGACAAAAACTTACTTGCACTGGATGAACAAAATTGAAGACTGGTGCATTTCGCGTCAGCTATGGTGGGGGCATCAAATTCCTGCTTGGTACTGTGGTGACTGCGATCATTTAACCGTGAGCGAAGAGGACATCAATGAATGTGCAGGTTGTGGTTCAGATAAAATCAGACGTGACGAGGATGTCTTAGACACCTGGTTTAGTTCTGGATTGTGGCCGTTCAGTACTTTGGGCTGGCCCGATGAAACAGAGGCCTTAAAAACTTTTTATCCGACAACGGTGTTAGTGACTGGTCACGATATTATTTTCTTTTGGGTTGCTCGCATGATGATGTCGGGTCTTGAGTTCACTAAAGATGTGCCGTTCCGAACAGTTTATATTCACGGATTGGTTATGGACTCTAAAGGTGAAAAAATGTCGAAGTCCAAGGGTAATTCTGTAGATCCATTAGAAGTCATTGATGAATCTGGTGCCGATGCCTTAAGGTTCACTTTACTATCTTCTATTATGACTGGTCGTAATTTAAAGTTCTCAAATCAGCGCTTAGAAGGCTACCGCAACTTCATGAATAAAATCTGGAACGCAGCAAGGTTCTCGCTAAATGTTTTGGAAGATTTTAAAGCTCCTGCAGAAGGCGTCGAAGCCACTGTGAACAAAAATGAGTTAACCGATGCCGATCAGTGGATCATTAATAAACTCGCTGAATGTGAAAAGGACATCAACAGCGCTTTAGAGCAAATGCGTTTTTCAGATGCTACGGCTGCATTGTATAAGTTTGCCTGGAATCAATTTTGTGATTGGTATTTAGAATTGATTAAGCCCGTAGTTTACGGAGACAATCAAGAGCAAAAAGAGAAAACTCAATTGGTGTTAGCGCAAACGTTAAACCGTTTGATGCGTTTGTTGCACCCATTCACTCCTTACATAACTGAGGAGATCTTTCAAAAGCTTCCAATCAAAAGTGAAAGTGTTATGATCGATATCTACCCAACACCTAAAAATGACAAAGCCTGGTTGGAACTTGGTTCACAAAGTGTAGCTGAAAAGATTGACTTAACTTGTTCTGTGATCACTGCAGTTCGTAATATTCGTGGTGAAAATCGCATCAAGCCGGGAGAGAAGCTCAAAGTTAAATTGATTCCGTTTGATGATGCTACTCAAAAAGCTTTGGGAGAGAACAAAGACTACATCATTAACATTGGCCGCTTAGAAAGTTGTGACATCGGTCAGTTTGATGATTTAAGTAAATGCGCTGTCGCCCCAATTAAGTTAGGGCCCTATAAAGTGGAAGTAGTGGTACATTTAGAAGGGCTTGTCGATTTTGATGTTGAGAGAAAGCGCTTAGAAAAAATCATTGATAAAAAGAAAAATGAAGTCATGGGCATTAACAAGCGCCTTTCAAACAAAAACTTCGTTGACAATGCTCCCAAAGAAATCGTGGATGATGCCAACAAACAGTTGGTAGAGACGCAATCTCAAATTGAGAGTTTAGAAAAGAGTTTAGCAAGGCTGCAGTGAAGAGATACGAAGACTTAACATATACCGGGCAGGTGAGACGGTTAAGAGGTGTAGCCAAACTTGCCCTCAAGCAATATAAAATCAAATACGATAAACTTATTTTTATCCATCATGGGGAAAATGCTACTTTTCGCGTTGTTACTTCCAAAGGAAAATATTTGTTGAGGCTACATAGGCCTAGATATCACTCAAATCAAGCTATTACCGAAGAACTTCGTTGGATTGAACATTTGCGCCAAAACAAAGGTTATCAAATTCAAGAGCCACAAAGAACAAAGAAAAATGAACTGATCACTGAAGTGATGTTTGGTGACATTGAGCGCAGGGTCAGTTTAATGAGTTGGATTGATGGTCGTATCGTAGGGCACAAGTACGACAATGATCATTTAAAGGCCATGGGTAGCTTGCTATCATCACTTCATAAAGACGGTGGGGCTTTTAAGTGTCGTCACAGAAAGTATTGGGATCGAGAAGGGCTTTTGGGTAAAAAGTCATTGTTTGGATATTATGATCAGTTAAAGCCAGAGTACTCACAAAAAAACTTTGAAATACTGACTGAAATCCATAAACAGTTGAATGCAAAAATAAGAAAATACGAACATAAAAAAAGAAACGTAAAAGGATTCATCCACGCCGATTTGCATTTTTACAATGTCGTATGGTCAAAGTACCAAGTCACACCCATAGATTTTGACGACTGTGGTTACGGATTTTACATGTTTGATTTAGCCACAACCTTATCATCAGCTTTAAATAGGTACGATAAGCCAACAGCAAAACAAAAAAAACTAATTTTTGAGACTTTAGTGAATGAATACCTTAAAACAAAGAACCTATCAGAAGATGACATAGAAATGATCAAAGTCTTCATCATCGTAAGAGACTTTGAAATGCTCAACTGGCTCTATAATAGAAAAGACAACCCAAATCTCTACAACTTTTTTAAAAAAAACAAAAATAAAAAACTAAAAAAAATAAAAACAGCAATGTCTCTTTAAGTAAGTACTAACATCGCAAGTAAAGCACAATCATCGAAAGCAAAG
The DNA here is from genome assembly GCA_020628165.1 of Bdellovibrionales bacterium. Taxonomy (GTDB): domain Bacteria; phylum Bdellovibrionota; class Bdellovibrionia; order Bdellovibrionales; family UBA1609; genus JAHDIR01. The sequence goes on from JAHDFM010000029.1 coordinate 7,652, forward strand.
TACCGTCATCCAGAGCGAAGCGAAGGACCTAAAGCAAATCACTAAAAAAAGAAAAAACAAATCCCTTGACCCTACCCCAAGGGCACACCTTACTTTATTAAAAGTGAGGGTAAAAAAACATGTACAAAATCAGTGAATTTTCAAAACGAACAGGTCTATCTATCAAAGCCATACGACTCTACGAAAAAAAGGGCATACTAACTCCAGAAAAAATAACACCCAAAAACAACTATCGTTTTTATGGAGAGCAGTCCTTATTAAAAGCGACTCAACTTATTTTTTATAAGCGTTTAGGGTTCACTCTGACTGAAATCAAAGACTTATTAACTTACTCAGAGCAAAATTTCAACTTCGACATGCTGACATGCCTGAAAGAAAGACTTAAATCCATAACGGCTCTGGAGTGCCAACTTCAAAATCAAAAGAAAATATTAAGCGAAACCATTTCATCTTTAGAAAAAAAGATGGTGCTCAGCCAAGAGGCAAAGAGGTGCATTATGAAAAATGTTAAACACGTCAATATATTGGTTACAGGTATCCATGACCTAAAGCAAACTGCTGAGAATATTGGTGCGGTCACAGGCTTCGATGTTCTAACGGAGGTAACCACTTCGTTGCAAAGTGAAAAACAAAATGTAGCTTATAAAAACATCGCCAACCTGACCGATTTGCATCAAGAGTTTTACCCCGATGTGGTTATTGTTAATGACATTGATTCTCTTAATTATGAAAGAGTAAATTCTATCTTACATTTATATAATAAAGTTGGGCCACATATGAGCACAGTTTTTAATGCTGATGATAAACTATCAGTTAAGCTTGCCGCTGAGGAAAAAATAAGAAAGGGTCGCATTTTTTACTATTCATGGCGTGAATCATTAAAAGATCAAATCAAAAATATAGGGGGATCTGTGTTTGCAAACAACTCATTAGATATTTTTGGCTTTAACTTACAAAAGGATAGAGTTCACTTTTCTGAAGTAAATAAGTTAAATCGATCGGTAATGAGCGCAATTGTAGGACTATTAGATATAGGTTTAGCTAAAAAAGAGCTTGAAAACTTAGTCATGCTCAACGACTCATTTTGAGACACAGGTTTATTTTCCGAATAATATAAAGACTTTATTCGCGACAAACACGTCAGTATAAGCGAAATACGTTTAACGATATATTTTATACATAACAAAAGATTATTGGGGGAGTTATGAAATTAAAATATATCAAATCAGCACTGTTGGGTTTATTCTTAATCAATTCTTTGACAGCCTGTAAGTTTAACGGTGAGTTCAGTCAACTTGAAGATGGCACTATCATTGGTCAAGTGAACCTACAAGAAGAAGCTGTTTACTCTGAAATTATAGAAGCAAGATCATTAGATAAAAGCACTATTGAACTGAAACTATTAACTGAAGATGTTCGCGGTGAATACAATGCAAGCCTGGAAGACATGCGCTGTACAAAAAGTATTCCTGCGAAGTGCTTTGCTCGCTTAGAAACATCAGGTATCGATGTTAGCAATACTGAACAATTAGTGAATCGCACTGTTACTATTAAGGTCGATCAACATAATATGGGTGCTTTATCAATTGTCGATGATTCAGATAGTTTAAAGTTGGTAGAATTTAAAAGTGAAGTGATTTTAGGTGGAGTGACTTTAGACAAGGTTGAAGTTGAACCTAGAAACGGAACTTTCACGGTCTACGCATCACATCCACACTGCCAACCAGGTTCCATTGACCTTGAATTGGCTGATCAATATTATAATGAGAGACCAAAAGTGACCGATCAAGAAATGGTTAATAGTTCTAAAGGATTAGTGGAAGCGCCGTCTGATGAGTTAATAGCAATTTCTCCTTATCCACATCCAAAAAGATATGCCAAGCTTATTTTTAGAACAAACCCTACTGACGATCCAATTTTTTGTCCAGCTGTGGTAGGTTACCGTTTGCATAGTAAGAAAACATTTAGCTTTGCTGATTTAGGGATTGAACAAGGTCAATCGTTAACTATTACAGATGCTATAGGTCGACAAGAAATTGTAACTAACAATGTGTCTGTTAACTTAAAAAGAATAGCTAACATTTATGATGCTCAGGTAGATCTTAAAAGTTCAAAACTGAATTTAAAAGTTGGCACTCCGGGAAACTATGAAGTTAAGATGGATGGCTGTACTTCAGATATTGATGATAGAGTTAGGCGTGAAGATATTTTAAGAACTTGTAAAGCAACATTTGTTCAACATTACTACCATAATGAAATTGTTCCACAAGTTGTGACGACAATTTCATTTGATTTGCACGAAGTTGGTCTTGGACAAAATGCAAGAAAGTTGATCCTTAGAGATGGGCAGGGGTTCTATGAGATCACAATCAGTGCTGGGGGAGAAGTAGATATACAACGTGCAATGTACGCCATCTTAAACGCGGCCGGCGAATAAAAGGTCTTCTTCATATAGAAAAACATATGTTTGGTTAACTTTGTTTTTCTAAAATGCCTTCGAGATTTCGAAGGCATTTTTTTTATCTAAAATGTAAAAAGAATTTTTTAAAAAATCAACTTAAGCCAATGTCTTTGAGTCGTTTCATCAAGAAGTCATGAGATAAAATATCAGGGTACTTTGCCTGTCTATTTTTACAGGACTCAATGCAAGAAAGCATCGCTTTCGGGTGTGGGTGCATAAAAAATGGCATGGAGTATCTATTTTTATTTTCCCCTTTTGGGTTCACCACACGGTGAGTGGTTGAAGGAATCACTTCATTAGTGATACGGGAAAGCATGTCGCCGGCATCAACTATCAAGTTATTTTTAGCGGTTTCAACAGGGAGCCAATTGTTATTACGATCAAGAAGCTCTAAACCAGAAGTGGTTGCACTTACGAGAATTGTGATCAAATTAATATCTTCATGAGCCGCTGCACGCACGCAGTTTGGGTCAGCACCTTCGGGTATGGGTGGGTAATGCAGAAGTCTTAAAATAGAGCTGCCATCGCGAACCATATTTTCAAAATAACTTTGCTCGACCTGCAAAGAGTGTGAAAGTGCCGATAAAATAGTTTTGCCAACGTCTTCTAACGATTTATATATATTGGTAAACGTCTCTTCGAATTGGTTCACTTCTGTAGGCCAAATGTTCTTAGGATAGCTTTCATAAAGTTCGTGGCTCTCGTTAAGAAGTTGTCCGACATGCCAAAACTCTTTGAGGTCGGGATGGTGATTGTCTTTAGCGTGCTCTGTTCCGAAGGGAGTGTACCCTCTTTGTCCCTTACCCTCTTTACAGATGTATTTATTTTTAGTTTCAACATCTAAAGAAAATAGTTTTTCACTCAGTTCATAAGCTTTATCTAAAAGTGGTATAGGAACCGGGTGGTCTTTGATAATGATAAACCCAAAATATTTTAAACCAGTGAATAGATCATCAATAAATTTACTTTTATCAGCATCATTTCCGTCGGTGAATTGTTCAAGACTAAGTTCAGGAACATTTGTAAGTAACGACATGAGACCCCCCAAAGAATTGCTTATTTAATTAACTTTTTTTAATTGAGACATCAATAGAATAGTGAGGGGTTACGAAATGCTTAAGTAATTATAAAAGCTTAACGCTGGGCAACACCTTTAAATTAGCTGTATATCTTTGCTTTTAGTACTAAAATTGAGCCTATGAGGAAAAGCTCAACAAAGAAATTACAGGGAATCGTAAAAAGACATGCCGATGGCTTTGGCTTTTTTATTCCAGATGATCGCTCCGAAACAGACGCCTACATAACAAAGCCAGATATGCGTGGCTTAATGACTCAAGACAGAGTCGAAGTTGAAATTCGTCCAGAACCTGGCGGCAGTCGTTTTCGCGCTAAAATTTTAAAAGTATTGCAACGTTCTTTTGATCAAGTGGTTGGGCAAGTGTATTTATTAAAAGATGGCACACCTATTTTAACTGACTCGAGTCACTCTTGGGGACAAGATTTAAAAATCAACAGCTCAGAACAGTTAGAGGAAGGCACTTGGGTCGCTGCTAAGATCAAAACCTTTCCCGATCATCCAAAAGGCTTTACAGGTGATTTGGTCACTGTCATTGGAGATGGCCTAAGACCATCAAATGATAATATAAGAATTATTTTATCGCACCAAATTCCAAATGAGTTCAGTTCAGCCTGTCTTGAGGAAGCAAAAAACTTAAGTGAAGACACCATTAAAAACGAGTTAGGGCAAAGAAAAGATTTGCGCAAGCTTAAGTTCATCACCATTGATGGGGTTACAGCAAAAGATTTTGATGACGCCATTTACGTAAGTAAGACTCAGCAAGGTTTTAATTGTAAAGTGGCCATTGCTGATGTGAGTTTTTATGTTGAGCAAAATGGTGCCATTGACAAAGACGCCGACATGCGCGGCACCAGCACTTACTTACCTAATTTTGTGAACCCGATGTTGCCAGAAGAGCTTAGTAATAATTTGTGCTCTCTTAAACCAAAGGTCGATCGCTTAGCTTTTGTCGCCGACATTGATGTGAATCATCAAGGTGTGATTGAAAAGTATGATTTTTATGAGGCTGTGATTCATAGTCATGCACGAGTGACCTATGGGGAAGCCCAAGAGATCGTTGAAGGGGAGTCTGAAACTAAACATACCCATGTCAAGAGTGATATTTTACTAGCAGCAGATCTTGCTAGGGTTTTAATGAAAAATAGGTTTAAAAACGGCAGTCTCGATTTAGAAATTCCTGAGACACAAGTCCATGTGAACGACTTGGGTGAAGTTGTTGATATTTCACAATCTCAACGTCTGTTTGCTCACCGCTTAATTGAAGAGTTGATGCTAATAGCAAATGTGGCTGTAGCCAGTTACTTTGTTGAAAAAAACATACCAAGTATGTTTCGTGTTCATGAACCCCCAAAGTCTGAAATGATTGACAAGCTTGAAGTGTACCTGCAGTCCTTAGGTGTGCAGGCTCGCTTACAACGACCTGGGCAACAAAAAAAGCTCACGAAGGCCTTGTCAAATTTTGAAGGCAAACCAGAGCACAAAGTATTAAGTATGCTGACACTTCGTTCGATGAGTCAGGCCAAGTACAACTTGGACAATGTTGGTCACTTTGGGTTGGGTTTTAAAAACTATTTGCATTTTACCTCTCCGATAAGGAGGTATCCAGATCTTGTTGTTCACAGGCAATTGAAAGCCCACCTTAAGCAAACTTCAAAGCATTATAAAAAGTGGGATGAAGAAAAAATTGCCAGTAAGTCTGTTTGGTTCAGTGCTTGTGAGCAAAGGTCTGTCAAAGCAGAAAGGCAATTGCATGCGATAAAAAAAGCACGCTTTATGAAGCAGTTCTTAGGTGAAGTTTTTGAAGGTTATATCAGCGGAGTGGCCAAATTTGGTGTTTTTATTTCGCTTCGCAAGTATGACATAGATGGTTTGGTAAAAATTGAAGAGTTGCCAGGTGATCAGTATATTTATCAAGAAGAATTCATGTGTTTGAAGGGGAAAAAGTCCGGCGTTGTTTTCAAAATTGGGGATGAGGTTGACGTACAAGTGAGTCTCGTCAATGAAGAAGATGGAAAGATCGATTTTAAACCGATATTTCCTGAGGAGTTTATTGAAGCTGTCAGTCGCAGTGTCAAAGAAAATAAAAAGAAACCAGAGACTCGCTCGAAGAAAAACAAAGGCAACGTCAAAGCTTTTTCTAAGAAAAAGAAAAAAGGGACTGTGAGTAAGCGAAAAAAAGCTAAAAAGAAAAACACTCGCTCTCAAAGAAAAAAACGCAACAAGCGATAAAGAGAATGAACTCATGCACATTGAAGTTTTCAAATCACAAAAAATATTAAAAGTTTTTGATAATGAAACGGAGCAATTCAATTATCCAATAGGAATCGGTGAAGTAGCTCTTGGCACAAAAAAATTAAAAAACGATATGAAAACCCCTGAAGGGGAGTATAAAGTTTGTGTTAAAAACCCTAAGTCAAAATTTTTTAAAAGTCTTGGCTTAAATTATCCCAACCAACAGGATGCTGATCTTGCTTTGCAAGACGGGCGCATTAATAAAATGGAACACAATTCAATATTAAAGGAGCAAGAAGAGCACGGAGGGTCTGATTGGTCTACGCCCATTGGTGGAGCCATTTATATTCATGGTGGACTGGAAGATAAAGTGACTTCAGAGGGCTGTGTTCGTATGTACAATAAAGATATTGATCGACTTTATGAAGTCATTAATGTTGGCGATACAGTTGTCATTTATCCATAAGATAAACGTTTTATTTAATTCGGCCTTTGCCTTTTAAATTATTTACAACATGTGCAACATGTAAATAGGTTTTGAGTTTATCCTCATCTTTTTTTTCAACTCGGATGTTCATTTGCTTTGATTTAAGAGTCTTTAATTTTTTTTCAGTTAAGTGTTTGCCACCGATAACATATAAATAGTCATTTTCTTTACTGCTCAATTTTATATACATATTGAATTTGTTTTTAACTTTATCGGAGCAAACTTCTGGTGAAGCTTCAAGCTTTCCATTGTTTTCTACAATATTAAACTCTGGCAAGCTAGAAGAGAAACCGTAATAATTAGTACTGTGACCATCTTTGTTTGAACCAATGAATTTATCTGCAAACAAATCTATTATATCAGGATCAATATCAAACTCGTTAATAATATACTCTTCAATTTCTGCTAGCATAGATTTCTTATCAATCTCTTCTTTGGATTCTAGTAGCAAATAGCCTTCACGTTGACTATCTCTGTACTCGTACATAGAAAAATTGAGCATCTCTTCATCTATTTTTTCATCATGTAAGTTAAGCTCTGAATTGAAATATGAGGAAAATAGATCTGGCTCGTGTGTTTCTGGGACAACAGCTATCTTGTGAGGTTTTGGTTTGATGATGTTATTTTTGATCCAAACAAAAGACTCAGACTCGTGCATATCAAAGTCGTCTTGAAGCAATTCTTCTTTTACTTTTCTCTCATTGAAGATTGTTGAAGCAAGGCTGTGTTTGAACTTAACCCAATGTCTAATTTTTTCAGGTCTATTATGAACCAACTGATCAGAAATAAGTAAGTGATCCAAACGTTTTGTTAACAAAATTAAATCTAATTCAAATTTACTCGTTACAATTCGAACAGCAATATTGTGATTGTTGAGGAATAGTAATAAAAGTCTTAAGTAATCTTCACTTTTTTTATTAACAAGGATTGCGACTTTTTTTGTTTTTTTACTTAATTTTATCATCAGGAACTCTTTTTAACGACTAAACATAATTTGATTATATATCATTTCGGATCACAATAGATAGACTAAAATTATTTATATAGTTGTAAGATAATTATGGTGGGGAAGAGCTATATTTTTGACTAAAGTTGTGTCTGTAATGTCTTAAAATGATATGACGAAGGTCCTTACTTCTCAAAATAGGACACCAATAACAATGATTGTTTAGTTTTATTGGTGAATTAATTCTAAGTTATTAAAAAAATTAAGAAATATTCCGAACAGTACATTGTGAAGAAACAGGATTGGAAGAATTCATTCAAACGTAAATGCATAAAGACATTGTTACTTTGTGGGTTTTGTTTTCTGACAACTCAATCGTGCAATTACGAAGAGGGTGGTTTTTTAACGGAGTTGGATTTTACTGATGTGATCATAGTGACAGGTAGTAATGGATCACATCGTGGTATCAGTGCTTACGATTTCAATGGGCAGCTCATCAAAGTGATTACTGATTTTAGAACAGACGGTGGCACTCCGCGCAGCTCTCTTTACTTTGGTGATGGTGTTTTGTTAACAGCACAAGACGGCCCAGATAAAATCGATAAGTACAATTACAAAGATGTTAACAAACAAATCTTTTATGGATCTAATTACTTGTCTGGAGCGATCTATGACATGGTCCAAGACAGTCGCGGTAATGTGTATGTTGTTGAGTCAAACAATGTTGAAAAGTTTGATCCCGAGGGCAATAGAGAACCCTTCCAAACAGGGAATGCGTTTATTCAAGGAACCATAGGTGCTTGCACTATTAGTGGAGGGCGTGGTTTGTTTATGACAGACAGTGATCACCTCATAGTTGCTAGTTACAACAGTGGTCGAGTCATTGTTTATGATGTATCAACAGACACACCCGCTTGTTTGACCTCTGTCTCTGTTGGGGCACAGGTGAACGGGGTGATGTTGCACAGCAATGGAAGTTTGTATTATACACGCTTAAATACGGACGCCATATACCGAGCCAACCCTGATGGCACTGGTTCAGTGACTATTTGGGCTGGAGACACTAGCCGTATCAATAATCCTGCAGATCTAGTTGAGTTGCCTGATGGCACCATTTTAGTGGCTGGGATATCTAACCATCAAATTTGGCGCATTGATGAGGATGGTAACGAGGTTGGAAACAACCCTTTCATAGCAGACGGGCAGACGTTGTCTGTACGAGATATAGAGGTCATAGTTAGCGACGATGATTAAATATTTTACAGCGTTGTTTTGTTTGGTTTTCTGTTTTGAAACACACGCTATGGAAGTTGGATCTTTTGTAAAGCTTGATGTTGGTTATCTGCAATCTCAGTTTATAAATGATGACAGTAATCGTGAATTCACCTACACAGGTTTATATTTTAATATTGGCATTAATAACTTGCATCGTAAAATTGGACAGCTTCATACCTATTGGGGTTTGGGTTTAGAGTTCAACCAGCAAGACAATACAGCAAATGATCAAGACGAGTCAGAGCAGGCACAACATGTTGCTCCGAGTTTGTCTTACCGTTTTGTATGGAAAAACTTTTCTATCTTAACAGCTTACAATTATGTTTTTGCTAAGCATGAGGGTTCTGGACTAAGGCACTCGAATTTAGATTTTGCGATTCATAAGATTAATATACAAGCTTCTTACATATTAGATATAAAACCCGGTTGGTACTTTGATCTTTTTTATAAATACAGCACCGGTTTAGTGTTCGATCTCGATGACGACCATTCGTACAATGATCACGTCTTTGGAATTGGCTTGATATTTCAATTCGGTGATGCTTCGAGTATCGGTAATTCTTCAACATCCTCAAAAACGAAATCAAGAAGTAATTCCAACAAAAAAGGAAAAAGCAAATTCGACTTTTTCCTCTATTAACTGTAACCCTGATTAGTGGATAATTAAGTTTTTCTTAGTACCAGTGATTGTTTCGATTCTAGCACCATTAAACAAATGAATGTTTCCAACAGAGCCACTGATTCTTTTAACTGTACCACCATAAATATATATATCACCAGTAATACCTGAGAGGTATTGAACATTGCTGTCTACTAAGTAAACATTCTTTTTGGATCCAGAAACAACGCGTACATCCATATCAATAATCGTTAAATCAGAAGATGTGATTCCTGTAACTGAACCTCCAGTTGGTCTTGAACCGTAGCTTTCGTCACCAATGATAGTTACATGACCATCAAAAGTTCCATTTGAACCAGCTAGAGATAGTAAATTATTGGCCTTAACACAGATGTCCTTATGTCGACCTGAAACTCTTAATTCTTTAGCGGATTGAACTGTAACATTATCTGAAATACCACTTATATATACTAAATCTGATTTTCCAACGTTAACATTTCCACGAACAATTCCGCTAATTCTTACTGAAGACGAGTAAGGAATATCTAACTCTGTCTGAGTACCTGCAAGTCTTAAATCACCCAAGTGTGTCGATGTGTCTATGGCTTTATTCATACTTCTACAAGCTGAATTCATTTTAAGTAAATCATTGGTCGCTGACAAATCTAATGTAGTGTTGCTTTCTGACGCTTGTTTAGTAAAGGCACCTGCCATATCGCTAACATTATTGTCATTGATTTGTTCTGTATTTAATTCAGAACTTAGTTCTGCAGATGGTTCGTCATTGTCAAACTCAGTCTCAACGGTCCCGCAGTTTTGATAAAGTCCAACGAGCGCAGTCATTGATAGTAAAATAGATACTTTTTTTATTAAACGTGAACTTAACATCAAACAATCCCCCTGTGGTTACAAGTTGTTAAAGCAAAGTTTTTGCCAAGTTTAGTGACCTTAATTTTGATTTGAATAAATTGTGAAAAGTATTTAGACAATACTGCAAAGAAAATGAACGTTTCAATTTGATAAAAATATGTCATCCTGAGCAAGCGCCGTTATCCTGAGCGTAGCGAAGAGCCAAAAGGAAACCACAAAACATCACTAACTAAGGTAGAGGAATTACCAAAATCTCATCAAGAACTAAGTCTTGTTTCATCTGAACTGACAGGTTAAGTTGCTAAAAAAATGAGATATTATCATAATGATATTATGACTATACTGATAAAAATTTTATTCATAATTTCAATTTTCATGACAAGCTCTTCTTGTAAATCAATATTTAAAAAATCGTCAAAATATAAGGTGAATGATGTTTCAAGGAAACTATCCAGCGAAGCAGAAAGCTTACAATTACTTGAAGCACAGTGTTTTAGTTCGATATGTAGTTTCAACGATTATTTTTATAAAAGTCGGATAGATGAAATCAAACACACACATTTGAAAATTGATACAAAAAGACTTGATGCCTTGATGGTCAAAGTTGATTCAGCTATTGATAATGAGATATCAAGACACAAAAATATTGTAGATCTAATAAAGAAAAAAGAGAATCATCGTTTAGTTTTAAACATCGGTTCTGAAATGAAAGGATATTTAAGTAAACTCTTTTATATAAAAACATTAATATCATTTGGAGGCTATTATAGGGTGAGAGGTCAAAACACAGATTTTCTAACCTCTTTCATAAGTGGTAATAATGTGGATTTAAGTTCTGTTAATCTGTTCACAGAATTTTTAAATAAAAAGAATTATTCAAAGATTTTAACAGACGAGCTGGTTAAGTTGTTTAAAAGGTCTTATCTTTTCAAAAGTTTATATGAGTTTAATAGAGTTATTAGAATAAAAAATGTCGGTGGCAGAGTTGATGTAAATTCGAAGTTAGAAAGAATAGTAGATTACTTGACAGGCGGTTTGCCCTTTAATGAAGGCTTGCTAACAATAGCTGAAAATATATTGCTTATGTATAAAGCATCCAGCGAGAATTATTTTCTAGATGACTCAAGTGTAACAAGTGAATTCAATAAAGTAATAAACAAAAAAAAATATAATAGCAATAAAATATTGAGTGAAATTATTGATTATGTAATGTCGAGAAGTATAGTTTTCGGCGAAAAAAGTGAGCTTGAAATTCTTGGCAATGAAATTATCAATGTTTTAGCCAATGATGTTTCAACATCATATGATCAGGTGATAAGTGATTTTTTAGATAGAGAGCAAAGTGCTGAATATTTTAAAAGAGATCTTTCAGGCAGAATAAAAATTGCAATAGAGCCGATGTTAATAATAGGTAATTCTACATTAAGACGAAATGTTGCAGAAAAGTACATTAAAGAACTAATAGTGATAACTAAAAGTATTGTTAGCTTTAACAACTCAGTTCTGCAAAAGAATTTTGATAATTTTTTAGATGAAATTAGAATAGTGCTACGGTCTGAAAGAGCTCAGATTGATGATAATATAGAAAGTTATTTTACAAAACTACCAGCCCCTGATGTAAATTTCAATACTCACTTTGAAGGAACAGACAAAAAACGTCTTCATAAGCTGTCGTTGGATTTAACTCACAGATATTTTGCTTACAGTTCTTTTGATATTGATTCTAATGATAGTTCTGCAAGGATGTTAAGTTATTTTCACAATCAAATAGAAGCATCATTTGTTGATTTTTTTGAGTATGCCGATGATATTAGTATTGGAGATTATACAGATTATGCATCCCCATATGGAAGTATTAATGTATCATGGTCAACTGTTAGAAGTTTAAAATATGGTATTGGTATAATGGCACATGAGCTTGCTCATCAAGTATATAATTACTTAAGTGAGCAACGTCAGAGTCCTTTATATTTTGAAGGTTACTTTGATAAGTTAGATCATTGGAAGAAACTTAGTTGTGTTGCTAACTGGCATAGAAATAAACCAGACAATCATCCATCGCTAGATAAAAATTACCTACTTGAAGACTGGGCTGATTATTTTTCTGCAAAAATCATGGAAGTGTTCAAGAAAAAAAAATCATGGACTAGAAATCCTTATTGCCTGGTAGATGCAAGATTGCACGGGATATCAAGTGATTTAGTATTGGACAGACTTAATAGTATTACTAGTTATAGTCAGGTCTTATCAAATTATTTATGGTACTCTGATATGGATTTTGTATATTTTAATAGGTTCTTAAACACTCGACCTAAACACTCAAATGTATTATTTAGAGTTTTAAATTTTCATACACATTCAGGGGAAACACTATCCCCCAGTTGCCGGAGATTAGTTGAACAACATAAGTTGTTTCAGTGCAACCCTGAGTAAAGCAAAGTTATCCTGAGTAAAGTGTAGGATTTAAACACATAATTCCTAAAAACAAAATTGTGGTTTTCGTTCGGGTTCTTCGCTCACAATGAAAATAAAATTACCTAGGTACTGAGTTGAGTAACTGCATGGCGTATTGTGGTTGTTGATTGGCTTGGGCGAGCACGGCGACTTGCGCTTGTTTGATCACATTTTGTCTTGCAAGCTCTGCCGACTCTTCAGCATAGTCTGTATCACGGATTCTTGAATTTGCTGCTTGTAAATTTTCATTAGCAACGGATAAGTTTTCAATTACACTAGACAGTCTATTTTGTAGAGCACCGTAATTGGCTCGCATTCCACCCACTGATGTCATAGCAGCATCTATGACTCCCAAACTGGTTTGTGCATTTTCTTTGGTGAGAACATTAATGCCAGTTAAACCAAGAGCTTCGACAGATGCATCTGTTTTTGCCGGGTCATAAGACAAACGATCAATGCGCGGGTCATTGTGAATGCCAATCTGAATATCCATGATGGCACCTTCACCGACAAGAAGGCTGGTGCCATTGTACTCAGTAGATTCTGTAATTCGTTGCATTTCTTGTTTGATCTGTTGGTATTCAATATCGACTAACTGTCGCTCTTTATCACCTATGGTGTCGGAGGCTGCTTGAATGGCAAGTTCTCGCAAACGAATCAACATATTGGTCATTTGTGAAAGACCACCTTCAGCCACTTGGGCCATGGAGATGCCGTCTTGAGCATTTCGACGTGCTTGCTTTTGTCCTCTGATTTGAGCGCGGAGATTTTCTGAGATAGCTAAGCCAGCAGCATCGTCGCCAGCTTGAGTGATACGATCGCCGGATCCAAGCCTTTTCATTGCTCTGTCAATGGCTTGATCTGTTCGCCACAAACCAGTTTGCGCACTGATGGCTGGCATATTCGTATTAATATAAACGGGCAAATGAAACCTCCATGCAATTGCCTCAAGAGTGCCTTCCAAAAAAATATTGGCACCTTAATAACTGTTCGGAAGTTGTTTGATGTTTTTCTAGTCTAGAAAAAAAATCAGGACCGCTAAAAGCTATAGCAGTCCTGTTATTTAGCAGGAAACTCGTTTGTAAAAACCATTAGGAGGTGAACTTTGCGAAATTATAGGCTGTTGTCTTGTTTATAAAAAAACAAAACAGAGCTAAAGATCGTATTCCCTAAAGTCAGTAATACCTTAGTACTAAACTATGATAAGGTACGGTTCAAGAGTCCTAGTGCTAATTGTTGTGATTGATTCGCTTGTGCCAATACAGACGTTCCCGCTTGCATTAAGACATTTTGACGAGTCAATTCAGCAGTCTCTTCGGCAACATCAACATCACGTATGCGAGAGAAAGCAGCAGATTGATTTTCAATCGATACTGATAAATTCTGTATCGTTGACATCATTCTACTTTGGACAGCACCAAAATCGGCTCGCATGGCATTGACACTCACCAAGGCGGCGTCAATGGCTGCTAAACTATTTTGTGCTGAGACTTTATCTGCGACGCTAGTTAGGTTGATACCTAAAGCGGCTGAGTTCGCATCTGCTTTTGACGAATCAATAGAGATACGATCAATTAGAGGGTCATTATGGACTCCAACTTGGAAGTCTAATATTGTCCCTGTTCCACTAAGTAACTGAGACCCATTGTACTCAGTACCGTTTGCGATACGATCGACTTCTTGAACTAATTGATCATACTCAACGTTCAAGAACTGTCTTTCAACAGGTCCGATAGTATCTGATGCAGCTTGCACACCTAATTCACGTAAGCGAATAAGTATATTGCTTACTTCATTAAGAGCACCTTCTGCGACTTGTACGAAAGCTATCCCTTCTTGAGCATTTCTTCTGGCTTGTCTTTCGCCACGAATCGTTGCTCTAAGACTTTCAGATATAGCTAAACCAGCAGCATCATCTCCTGCACGGTTTATTCGAAGACCTGTTCCCAGGCGCTCCAAACTCTTATCAAGTCTAAGTTTAGTACCAAAGAGATTCTTCTGAGCATTCAGAGAGGCTACATTGGTATTAATTCGCAAACCCATTAAATTTACTTCCTCCTTGAAGAAATCCCTAGTGTTATCCGTAACACTCGGGGGGTTTTTCTTTCTCATGGAATAAATCGGTGTATCAAAATGCTTCTTTAAGTAAAAATGACAAATAATGAGATATCTAGACTTAATATTTTCAAAATATGAGACATAAGTATGAGTTGTTATGATATTTTTAAAACTTTGGTCTGGAAAAATTTCATTGAAAATGAAAAAAAAATATTTACTCGTTTAAGTTTTTGTACAAAAAAACTCCGTACATGGTGAAAATAATTAATACATTTTTTAAACAGATATGACTATAAATGATAATTCTCTATAAAGCTTATTGATAGCTAGTTTCAGACAGAACGCACTCTATATAATGGATACAGGAATATTTATAGTGAAAAAGAAAGTGATTGTTTTCTTGTTCAAGCTCTTAACTTGAGAGTTAGAAAGAATGCCTTCTCAGCATTTTAGCTCTTTAGTTTTTGTAGCGATGCTTTTATTGCACTTAATAAAAAAAGGGCCATATTTATAAAATATAAAACCCTCTATTAATTTAAGTCAGTTTACTTCTTTTTTAATTTAGATTTATTGCTTTGAGCAGTACCCTAAAACTGAAAGTTCAACTTCACATTTATTTGTAAAAGCAAACTTGTAGAATTCAAACCCTTTTTCCGTCTTTTGAACTTCAAGCTCAGTGAACTCAAAACACTCTGGACTTTTTTCAGCAGCTTCTCTGAGCTCAGAAATTTGAATTGTATCAGGCTCAGGCATAGTAAAAACCATGAGTTGTTCGCTATAACCAACACCTTTTACAAAGTTTGCGTAGATGACATTAAAAGCAATTTGTTCAGCTGGCTCATCGGCAACTTGTCTGATGCCACCACATTCGTAGGCCATTGAAGGTACGGATTCGGCAAAAACTGAAAAGCTTAAAAGTAGAGCACTCAGTATGGTTAATAATTTCATTGGACCCCCCTATGTATTTAGTTCAATGATCCTTCAATAACACAGAAAAAAAGGAGCTGTGAACATATAATTCCTGAAATTGACTAAAAAGTCTCAGATTTGTCTATATATAGAGTCATATCTATATTTTACATAAGTAAATCTTTTATACTTTGTAATATGCATTCAAGAATTTATTACATAATGGCTAAATAATAAAAAAGCAGAGATAGATAACTTTTTAAATTCAATAGCTTAAAATGGGTCATGCAATTCTGAAGGTTCAATTTGCACTTATATATAGAAGAAGCTCTAACAGCAAAGCTTAAGAACTCAACTGTTAAAGTGATTATAAAACTAGAGTTTAATGCGTTTAATTTCTTATTTTTTTCGAAACGTTAAAAAACTAAATGGCACAGGCTCTGTGCGGTCTTCTTGTTGAACTAGCTCAAAATCAGACTCAGAAAGGTCTGGGTAATAAGCATCACCGTCGATCTCTTTATGAATTCTGGTTAAGTAAACGGTGTCCATAGAGTCTAAGCTTTGCTTGTAAATTTCTCCACCGCCAATCACAAAGATTTCATTGTCGTAATCAGAGACTTTGGTTTTAGCAAACTCCATTGCGGCCGGTAGGCTTTTAAAAACTACAGCACCTTCAGCTTGATAGTCCTTTTGTCGAGTGATGACTAAGTTTAATCTTTTTGGTAGTGGGTGACCGACAGATTCAAAAGTCTTACGACCCATAATAATGATTTTGCCTTTGGTCTTATCCCTGAAGAATTTCATATCTTCAGGGATGTCCCAAGGGAGTTCACCATTCACTCCGATGACATTGTTTTTTGATGCAGCAACAATATGGGAAAAAGTAATTTCGTTCATACAGAAACCTCCGCTTTGATTCTAGGGTGTGGGTTGTAATCGAGAAGTTGAAAGTCTTCATACTTAAAGTCAAAAATATTTTTAACTGCTGGGTTGATAGACATTTTAGGTTGTGGTCGTGTTTCTCTTGAGAGCTGTAACTTCACTTGATCAAAGTGATTGTGGTAAATGTGGGCGTCGCCAAGGGTGTGAATGAACTCATGTGGAACAAGGCCTGTCACTTGTGCGATCATCATCGTTAAAAGGGCGTAGCTTGCAATATTGAAAGGAACACCTAAGAAGATATCAGCACTTCGTTGATACAACTGACAAGAGAGCTGTCCGTTATTAACATAAAACTGAAAGAAGGCATGGCAAGGAGGCAAAGCCATATTAGCCACTTCGCCTGGGTTGAAGGCAACAACAAGGTGGCGTCGAGAGTTGGGGTTGGTTTTAATGTTGTTCACTAAGTTTGTGATTTGATCAATGGTCTGTCCATCTGGAGTTTGCCAAGATCGCCACTGGGCTCCGTACACGCGACCCAAGTCTCCGTTTTTGTCGGCCCATTCATCCCAGATTCTGACTTTGTTTTCTTTTAAATATTTAATATTGGTGTCACCCGATAAAAACCAAAGCAGTTCGTGAATGATGGATTTAAGGTGAACTTTTTTAGTGGTTAAAAGAGGGAAGCTGTCTTTAATGTTAAAACGCATTTGATAACCAAAAACACTGCGGGTTCCGGTGCCAGTGCGGTCTTCTTTGTCTTGTCCATGATCTAAAACATGTTGCATGAGATTAAGATATGTTTTCATATAAAATCCTTTTTATTTTGGGTCAATAGTAGTGGCATCGTTGAAGGCTGACTCTTGAGTGGTTAACATTGTATTTAGCTAGTTTTTTGGTTTAACACTTTCAATTTGTCTTGCAAAAGAATACTTGGAATCAGCCATTTAAAAAAGCAGAAATTTTATATTCTGCTTATTAATTTTTATACTTTACTTCGTCATAAAAAGTTTCACTAAAAACTTAAACTAGGCTGTGTGAGTGGCTTTGATAGCTGAGTTGAAAATATTGTAATTACAAAGGCTTACGGCACATTGGCGGTCGGAAAGATGGTAATTAATTTCACGGTGATCTGTAAATAGCTGCAAGCAGTTGGCAGCACAAAATGGCTGTGATAGATGTTACGTGTTAAGTCCTTAAGAATACTGGAAGTTAAATGGAAATACGTGACCCAATACATGGTGCTATAGAAATCAGCCCTGAGTTTAATAAGATCATTGATAGCTCAGCTTATCAAAGATTGCGAGCGATCAAGCAGCTTGGCTTTTCGGAGTTCAGTTTTCCAGGAGCTACTCACAATAGATACTTACACTCTATTGGCGTGTCTTACTTAGCGGGGCAAGTGTTTGAATCTATTTTTAAGAATTTTAAATTCAGTTCTAGCTCCGTGAGAAAGCGCTTAAAGTCTGCTGTTACTTTGGGAGCTCTTTTGCATGACATCGGCCACGGTCCGCTCAGTCACACCACTGAAGAGGTCATGCCACAACTGAAACTTCTTAATATCAAAGCATACGACAACAGACGAAACGTCAACGACAACTTAGACCGTCAGGCCAATCACGAGGATTACTCGATTAAGTTTATCACTGACTCTAGCCTCACTCCGATCATTAAAGAGTGTTACAATGACATAGACCCCATTCATATCGCATGCCTCATTGATAAGTCTCTGGTTTGTCCGGATGATTTTTTCATTGAACAAGGAATAGACTTTAGAACCTTGCTCAGCCAAATGGTGAGCAGTGAGCTTGATGTTGACCGCATGGATTACCTAGAAAGAGATGCCTACTACTGTGGAACCAGTTACGGCAAAGTGGATTTGCACTGGCTCATTGCCAACTTAACTATGTATGTCGCAGACGGCGAAGCCCACTTGGCCTTGAATAGAAAAGCCCTTTATACCTTTGATGACTTTTTGCTGTCACGACATCATATGCACTTGATGGTTTACTTTCATCACAAGAGCATCATCTATGAAGAGATCCTGTATAGGTATCTTACATCTGAAGATAACAGCTTTTACTTACCAAGTCATATTGAAGAGTACGTGAAGTACAACGACTACTTATTGTTTCAGCATTTACAAAACTCACAAAACGAGTGGGCCAAACGAATTTCTGAAAGACGCCCATATCAAGTGTTATTTGAATTGCACTCTACAAAATCAAATGACCGCATTGAATCGATGAAGTCAGTTTTAGATGAATCAGGTATAGTTAATATTTTGTCGGGCTCGTTTACGCGTTTGAGTAAATATCATATGCCTTCAGAGCTCGAAAAGTCGGTGCCCATTTATGTTGTGGACCCTTACGATTTAAATGCCAAGGCATCTTCTATTGAAGAGTCCACTGAGATCTTTCAAAAGTATGAAGAATTGCGTTTGATTGAGCGTTTGTACGTCGAGCCAGAAAAATATCAAGAAGCTCAAAGTTTAATATTAGAAAAGAAATTATAGGATTAAAGATGAATGTTTTAGTTTTAGGAAAAGGTGGGAGAGAACACGCATTGGTAAGAGCTTTAAGCTTTTCCCAAAAAGTGGCAGAAGTGCACTGCGCTCCAGGCAGTCAAGGAATGCTGAGAGACTCTTTCATTCACACCAATTTAAACCCTCTAGACTTCGATGCTTTGGTTAAGTTTGTGCGCGAGAAAGACATTGAACTTGTTGTGGTTGGGCCAGAGGCTTATTTGGTCGAAGGTGTTACTGACAAACTTAAAAAAGAAGGGGTGAAGGTTTTTGGTCCAAGTAAAAAAGGGGCTGCTTTAGAAAATAGTAAAATATTTGCCAAACAATTCATGGCGGCCGCTGGCATTCCGACCTCACACTTTGAAGTGGTGAGCAGTGTTGAGCAAACTTTAGAAGCCGCGAAAAATTTCACACCCCCCTATGTGTTTAAAGTTGATGGCTTAGCTGCTGGTAAAGGTGTCGCCATTTGTAAAAATTTAGAAGAGCTCGATCAGGCCGCAAAAGATTCATTTGTGAATAAAAAATTTGGTGAGTCTGGCAATCAAGCTCTTTTAGAGCAATTCCAGAAAGGGTATGAAATCAGCTTTTTGATTTTAACCAATGGGAAAGAGTATCAAGCGATGCCTTTAGCCCAAGACCACAAGTCTTTACTTGAGCAGGGTAAAGGCCCGAACACAGGTGGCATGGGAGTTGTTGCGCCTCTGAACATTGATATTCAATTGGAAAAACAGATTCATGAAACCATTTTAAAACCAACAGTCACAAAGTTGCATCAAGATAAGATTGATTACAAAGGGGTTGTATTCATTGGTTTGATGATCACAGAGGATGGTCCAAAGGTCATTGAGTACAACGTTCGCTTTGGGGACCCTGAAACACAAACCATTCTGCCACTCCTTGATGGTGACTGGGGCGAGGTGCTATATGATATTGCCTCCGGTCAAATCAAACCATTGAAATGGAAAAATCAGCACATCACTTGTGTGGTTCTGGCTGCTGAGAATTACCCAAACTCTCCTGTGAAGGATGTTGTGATAGAAGGAAGTCTGTCGGAAGAGGGACCGTTCAATTATATTTTACATGCGGGCACTAAGCAAAATGATGAAGGTGATTGGGTCACTAATGGCGGGCGAGTACTGAATCTTATTGGTGTTGGACAAGACCCTCATGAGTCCATCAGCAATGCTTATGCTATGACAAAAACAATTAATTGGACTGGTATGCAATTTCGCAAAGACATTGGCGATAAATTAAAAGTGTAGTTATGTTTGAGAGTGAGTTTGAGTTTACAGAAATAAATGAAAAAATTATGAATGGTGGTGTCATAGCTTACCCAACAGAAACGGTCTGGGGGCTCGGGGCTAGCATTTATAAGCCTGAGTCAATCAAAGCGATCTTTGATATTAAGGGCAGATCATTCAATCAACCTTTAAGTGTTCTTGTTCGTGATGTAGAAGTGGCAAAAACTTTAGTGATGCTCAATCAACAAGAAAAGTTATTGCTCAAGTCTTTTTGGCCCGGGCCCATTAGTTTTATTTTTCCAGCTCTTGATAAGGAGATCGCCTCTCATTTGGGGAGCACTGACGGCACCATTTGTTTGCGCTGTTCGAATCATGATTGGATCAAAGAGTTTGTTTTAAGCGTTGAGGATCCGATAGTCTCTACCAGTGCGAATGTCAGTGGTCAGCCTCCAGCAACAAGTCGCAAAGATTTAGATTGGTTGCCGGATGAGGTGTACGTCGTCGATTATGTAGAGCCCACTGTTAATAAACGATCTTTGCCAAGCACGATTCTTAAACCTCAAGGGCAAAAAATGAAAGTCATCCGCAACGGAGCTTGGCCGATTGATAAGTTAAAGCCACTTCTAGAAAAACTTTCATATGAATTAATTTTAGATTAGCTCACTATGCAGCACTTTTTGACAATTGAATCATCAGCCTTTGTAATTAACATATGATTATTATGCTTAGATTGATGATGCATTGATGAATCACTGAGATATAAAAGATAATGACAAATAGGTGACTCCATTTTGACAATCTTATTTAAATGATTGTTAATATTAGATAGAAAAACAGTTCTTGTGTATTACAATTTTTCTTTGGAGACGGTGTTGAAGTTTAAAGTAACCACATTGATTTTATTGCTCATTCCAGGTTTTTTTATCGTTAAAAAAAAGTTTTTCTCTTCAAATCTTAACTCTGAATTGCATACAAAAGTCAAAGAAGTGGCTCTGGCTAAAGAAAACGTACCGGCCGACGTGATGAACTCCGTGTATTATATTTTGGGTCATGCTTTTTTTGACCCCATACATATTGGCAAGAAAATTTATAATAAAGAGCTCTCATATGAAGATAGAGATAAGTTGCCTAAAAGGTTTGATGATAAAAATAATGTATTTATAACTAGTAAAGTTAAAATTATTGATAGTCATTTTTACGATCAATTCAAAGTTTATTTAGAAAGTGACAAGTATTTAAAAAATAATTTTCAATCTCTGCTTATAAAATCAACGCAAGCTTTTGAAAACGCTCAAAAATTACCTGGAGTGATGTTCAGCTTTTCATCTTTGGCCATGGATAATTTTAAGTTTCACCGCAGGTTGAATCGCTTGATCGCTTATGATTTTTTAAGTGGCGGTGACGTTGCGGATGTAAAAAAATATTATGAAGGTCTGCATAAATTGGCTATAACAAGTGAAATAAATATTTTAAATAAAATGATACACCTAATTTCCTTTAGAGACATTCACGCGTTTGTAGTGAAGTATAATTTATTTGAAACTGAAGACTACATTGCACAACTACAAGAAAGTAACACATCCGTGAGTCAGCAAAACCTCATTAAATATGAATTTGCCGCTACCAATGTATTTTTTGGAAAAGTTTTGCCTTGGTCAGAGGGGTATGAACCAGGAGACTTAGAGTATTTTGAAGCGTTTTATAATCATGGCTTCTTGCAAAAGTTTCCAAAGGTGAGGAAAGTCTATTTTTTTGTGTTGGATCAGTTTATCGATCACACTAGAAATTATAATCAAGCATATTCAGATTTGATGGTTCACATTAAGAAGTGCTTTCCTGATTATGAATCTTGTTCTGATGAATTGATTAAAAAAAGCTTGCTAGAACAATTAGGTTATGAAAATCCTATTGTTTTGAAATCGATCCTTATAAAAAATTTGATGAAGTTAAATGGACATCTTGAAAAAATAAATAAAATCCAGGAATAAAAAAACCAAATAAGTTCTCTAAAATTATTACTTTAAAAATAGAAAAACTACTTTAAAAGTCTGTCGAAGCAAAATCCAATTTTTTGCTAACAGTGCTATTGTCTGGATCTTGATAGAGATAAAGTCTTTCGTCTTAATAAATAATAATTATTTATATTTTATTATATGATTTAGGTCTTAAATTTCACTTAAAATATAAAAAAAAAGTGATAGCACCTAGTATTGCCGTATATTTAGAATTATTGACGTTGTTAAAAATGCACACTTGGAGTTGTAGGTTGAAGAATTTATTTTTTTGTTCTTTGTTTCTTTCACTTAATTTTTTACTAATTAGCTGTGGTGATAACTATCACTTAACATCTTCTTCCACACAATTGAGTTTGTCTGTTTCTCAAATTGTACATAACGGAAATACCAATATGACAGGAACTTGCATTCCTGATGGCAGTGAAATCACATTGAGCTCACCGGACATGACTCCGCCAACTTTAGGGCCTTGTACTTGCACTGGTGGAACATACGACTGTGGCACGGCTGTGTTTGATGGAACTGGACCAAATGGGTCAAGGCCAGTGATTACACAAGAAATGACAGATCCAGCGGGACAAACAACTACGGAAACTAAAGTAAGTACAATTCCACCTAATGTTAATTTATCAATGCCAAACTCTGT
>JAHDFM010000030.1:0-11331 GCA_020628165.1 Bdellovibrionales bacterium
GCGTAGCATTGAAGCCATTTATATGTGTTTTATATCCATCTAAGAATCAGGTAATGTGATTTACATGGTTATTTTAGTTGCTGGTGCGGCAGGCTTTATTGGCTCACATTTGTGTAAAAGATTATTGGCAACTGATACTTTTAAAGTAATAGCCGTCGATAATTTTGAGCCATACTATTCACCATCATATAAAAGACTACGCTTCAATCACTTATGCCCAAACCTTGAAGTTCATGAGTTTGATTTAACGAATAAAAAGATAGTGAATGATTTGTTTCATGATTTTAAGTTTGATGTGTGCATTAACTTAGCCGCCACCCCTGGTGTTAGAAGTTCAATCAATGAACCTTACAAATATTTGCACAATAATTTAAATATACATTTAAATTTGATTGAAGCGACTCGCCTGAACCAAAACAAAGCTAGAATGATCTTTGCCTCTTCAAGCTCTGTGTACGGAGAGGATAATTTTTTAACAAAAAAAGCAGAAGATCAGCAACTGTCATTACCAAGCTCGTTTTATGCATACTCAAAGAAATCTTGTGAAGAGATCAGTATAATGTACGCTAAAAGCTACGATATAAGCACCGTTGCTCTTCGTTTTTTTACAGTTTATGGGCCATGGGGACGTCCTGATATGGCTTATTGGAGTTTTACTGAAAAAATGCTTAAGGATGAAGAGCTGCCATTGTTTAATGGTGGTGATATGCATCGATGCTTTACTCATGTTGATGATATAGTGAGTTCTATTAGAAAAATTGCTGAGTCTGATAGAAGCATTAATAACTATGAAGTGATTAATATAGGCAATACGTTATCACACTCTGTAAATGAGCTTGTGAATGAAATAGCTAAATCTTTAAATATAAGACCTAAAACTAAAACATTGCCCAAAAGAAGCGATGAGCCTCTCCAAATAGTGCCTGAAATGAAAAAAGCAAAAAAGATGTTTGATATCGAACCTATGATTGATTTTAAGCTTGGAATTAAAGAGTTCGTAAACTGGTATGTCCGTGATTTTAGTGAGTTGATGTAAATGTGTGGAGTGGCTGGTGTTATATCTCTCAAGGGCCCATTGAGTCAGCCAGTCATCAGTGAGTTTAAATCTTTAACGGGGCTTATAAAGCATAGAGGGCCAGATCAGCAAGGGTATTTTGAAACAAATAATACCATTTTATTTAACAATCGCTTAAAAATTAATGACCTTTCAGATCAGTCAAGCCTGCCTTTTCGCCAACAAAATTATGATCATGTATTAGTTTATAATGGTGAAATTACTAATTTTAAAGAATTAATTAAAAAGTACCATCTTAAAGAAAAATATAATTTTAATGAGAACAGTGATACACAAGCGCTTTACTTTTTGTATCAAGAGTTGGGTCTTGGTTTGCTTGATGTTATATCGGGAATGTTTTCTTTTGTAATTTACGACAGTGTTAAAAATAAAATCTTTTTAGTGCGAGACAGATACGGGATTACGCCATTATTCTATCTTAAGCACAAACATAATTTATATTTTTCATCAGAAATGAAGTTGCTTTACGGCTTGAATTGTTTTTCATCAGAGCTCAACCGCGAGTCTTTGAATCATTTCTTTTCACTGGCATACATCCCAACAACAATGACTCCTTTCAAGCAAGTTCATGAGCTTAATAAATCGCGCTACTTAACTGTTGATCTAGCACGAGGAGAGATTCTCAATCAGCAGTACTATCAGCTTAATTACAAGGTCGATGAGTCAATCTCCGAGAAAGACGCTATCAATACATCCTATGAACTTCTTAGAGAGTCCGTAAAAAATAATTTATCGGCAGATGCTGAAGTGGGTACGACCCTGAGTGGAGGGCTCGACACTTCAAGCATTGTTGGATTGGCGAAAGATCTAGGGTTGAGTCAAAACTTAAGAACCTACTCTATAAAGATGCGAGACGATACTTTTGACGAGAGTAAATATCAAAGATTAATGTCTGATTTTGCTGGAACAAAGCACACAGAAATTTTAGTGGGATCTCGCGATGTCATTAGTAATTTGCATTCAGCCATTGCTCATTTAGATGAGCCGAATGGAGATGGGGCAATTTTGCCTTTTTTTATTTTAGCTCAAAACGCTCAAAAAGATGTCAAAGTGCTATTGTCAGGCGAGGGGGGTGATGAAGTTTTTAACGCCTATGAAACTCACGGTGCTTATATCTATCGGCGACTTTACCGAAAGTTTGTACCTAAATTAATACGTTCTTGCTTTATAAAAACAGCAGAGACACTTCCTGTGCAACACCGCAAATTGAGTTTTGAGTTTTTAGCAAAAAGATTCACTCATGGTGCTGAGCTAGATGTGTGTTCGTCTCATATATACTGGCGCCATCCACTTTCAGATGAAGAAAAATTTTCAATTTTTAAAGACAACATTAATAAAGATGCCACTAATCAGCTTTTTAGGGACACTTATACGTCGACTGAGACGAGTGAAGAGATTAATAAGGTTTCTGCCTTAGATTTAGACCACTATCTTTATGGTGATTTAATGGTGAAAAGTGACAGAATGTTTTTTGCTCACTCCATCGAAGGGCGTTATCCTTTTTTAGATAAAAACTTAGTCAATTACCTGACCACAGTTCCACCAAAAATTAAAATAAGGCTATTAAAACGAAGAAACTTACAAAAAAAGGCTATGTCTAAGACATTACCCAAGCAGATTTTAAAAAGAAGTAATTTTGGTCTGGAGATCCCAAACTCAAGATGGTTAAATAAAGACATGGAAGATTTAACTAGAAAGTATTTTACTAAACAGAAAATCGCTGATTCTGGTTTGTTTAATATTGAAAACGTAGAGTCTTTGATTCATCAACATAAATCTAAAAAAAGAGACTTGGGGAGAGGCTTGTGGTGCTTGCTTAATTTTCAGATTTGGTTCGATATGTTTGTTAAAAATAAAAACTTTAAAGAGTATCTTGTTAAATGAATGTTTCTGTTGTTGTCCCGATATATAATGAACAAGATAATATTTTAAATTTGTACAACGAAATCAAAGAAGCTTTCAATAAAATTCAGTGTGTGTATCAGATTGTCTTTGTTGATGACTTTTCTCAAGATCGATCAAAAAATATCTTAAATCAACTCGAATTATTTGATGAACAAGTTAAAGTTTTTTCAAAGGTCAAAAACTTAGGACAAAGTGAGGCCATTAAGTGCGGCATTAGAGCAGCTGACTATGAGATTATTGCTGTGCTAGATGGAGATGGTCAAAATGATCCCCATGATTTCTTAAAGTTGTTTGCTAATTTAACTCCAGAGACTGCAATGGTCAGGGGAGTTAGACTTGGTAGAAAAGATACTTTCATTAAAAAAATACAATCCTATTTAGGAAACCGACTAATTCAAGTTGTGATTGGACACCCACTTCATGATTTGGGTTGTTCATTAAAAATTTTTAGAAGAGATTTAGCTCTGCCTTTATTTGTGAAGTATAATTTTCATAGGTACATTGCTGTCTTATTCTACAAAAAAAAATATCTTGTCAAAAGTGTGCCGGTCTCTCATCGCCTGAGGAAACATGGTAATTCAAATTATTCGTGGACGAGAGGAATTTATCTGATGAGAGATCTTTATCATTTAAAAATGACGACTCAAATGTAATATTCGAACCATTGGATTAAAATTCACTAATGAATTTATAAAACAAAAATTGACAATTTTGTTATTCGCACGTTGAATATTAGGTATTGTGGGAGCTTAAAGATGGACCTTTTTCCAAAATTATTAAAATTATATTGTTTTATAGAAAAAGAAGAGATCAGTTTAAGTATAAAAGCATCTGATAATCATGTGATCACTTACTGGATGAGTCAGGTCTCATTTGAAAAAATGATTAAAGATTCATTTACAAATGATGGTTATTCAGAGGATAAATTTTTTGTCTTTGTTAAGTCTAATTATGTTCGTTTTTCTAAAAGTATTCAAGGGATGGCTACTCACTTTCGTTTGCAGATACATGATTGGCAGCAATTGATTGATTTATATAAAACTAAAAAATCTCATCATCATGAAGGTGTTTTTTCTTGTGAAGTTTAAATTTATCAATTGCAGTTATTAAGCAAGCCAAATTGATATTAAGGAATAAAAGTGGCTAAATTTTTAACAGACGCATATAAATATCCCAACTTATCATACCGTCAAGATATCGATGGCCTCAGAACCTTAGCCATATTTCTGTATTTCTTGTTTCATTTCGGCTCTAAGGACTATGTTGCCGCTAATTACACACCTCCCATTGGTGGTGCTTTTTTGTGTGCAGATATTTTTTTTGTCGTTAGTGGTTACTTAATCACAAGACAAATTGTCTCTGCTATCAAACATAAAGAAAAATTTTCTATTTACGATTATATTGTTCGTCGAGCTAAAAGAATATTTCCGCTTTTAGTAACAGTTTTATCATTTATAACAGCAATAAATTATTTCGTTTTAAGCCCTAATAAATACTATAATTACGCTAAAGATCAAATCAGTGCTCTGTTGTATCATGCCAACTATAAATTCTTATTTGATACTGGATATTTCAAGGCAGATCACCAAGATCGACTACTTAACCATACATGGAGCTTGTCAATTGAAGAGCACTATTATATTTTCATGCCCCTTTTTCTTTTATTGGTGAGTAAAATATGGGGAATAAAAAAAGCTTTTGTGGCAACCTTCATAATATCATTTGTAAGCTTTGCACTTTATTTGTTCTATTATAATTATCATAACTTAGTTGATTTAACTCTTTATGATCCGTTAACTCCAATATACTTTTCTTCAACTCTCAGATTTTATGAATTTGGTCTTGGAGGGCTTGCTAGTTTTTTCACCCTTGAGACGAATAGAAAATACATCAAAGAAGTGATTGTAACCATTTTGCTAGGATTGCTGTTATATTTAGTGATCACGGGGCAAAGCAAAAACTACCTAATGAATCACTACCAGTCTTATGCGAGTTTAATCACCGCTTTTATATTGCTTGTTCCTAATAATAAAATTAGTAACACCCTGCTATCAAACAAATTCACATCATTTATTGGTAAAAGAACTTATTCCTTTTATTTATTATGGACACCTTTGATTGTGCTTGCGAGTTATATTCTTGTCGAAAGCCTTGAATTATGGATGAAGCTTGTTGTTTTTGTTATATTCTTTTTCATTGCGCTCCTTTTTTATAAATTTATTGAGCATCCATTTCGTTATAGGTTTAAAAATATAACAGTATTTTCATATGTGATGATTTTAGGTCTTGGACTTTTTTCATTCACATATTATCTAACAATCAATCACGGTCATGGAGTGCGGTTACCTATTGATATGCTAGAAAAGTACAAGAGCAAGGACTATCTAAAAAATTCAATCAATGGTGGTATGGGATGTGAATATGGTTGTCAAATCAATAGAAATGGTGAAAAAACCATATTTCTTGTTGGAGATTCTTTATCAACACAGATGAAAGACGGGATGGCTAAAAAATTCCCTAATTACAATATTGAAATTTTTAATCGTGGAGTTTGTGGTTTTTTCTCAGCAGATTGGGTCACAAATATGGGACAACATAAATTTCGTGATTGTCAGGCAGAAACCCAGTCTTTGATTGATAGAATCAACAAAACAAAACCTTATCTCATCATCTTTAGAAGATGGCGTGAAAAAACCTCTGTCATACCTATTGATGACCTTTCAGGAAGCCAAAAATCTTTTTACTCAAGTCGTCAACCTGAAAAGTACAAAAAATTCTTTGCTGAGCAAATCGATCAACTAAAGGAAAAATTAAATATAGAGAACTTACTGGTGATTTCAAACCCACCGAGTTTACCAAAAGAGCTCAATAGTTTAGATGAGTGTATTTTAAGTCCTATCAGAAAGCACTACATGCCAAGACAGTGCGATCGATTCAGTCCTTTAGAGGAGGCTTTGAATTCAACAACTTTTATGAGAGATTTTGGTGGATACATAAAAACAGTGCAAGTTTTAGATCCATTTGAAGCTTTTTGTAGTGAGTCTAAGTGCCAACTCTTTTCAGAAGAAGGGTATTACTATTCAGATTCTATACACTTTTCATATTTAGGAAGTTTGGTCTTTTTGAATCATTTTGAAAAAGAATTTTTAAATTTTTTGCAAAATTAGTAATTACTTTCAGGTGAAATGGTATTATCCGTATAGAAGTTCATTATTGCTAATGACTTTGATTGGTAAAAAGTGGAGCTATTAATTGTCTTGATTTACCTTATTAAGATGTATGCCCATAATAAAAATATAGTAAAAATATCGTAAGCTCTCGGCTTCAGTGGTTGAGAAATCATCTTCAAAAACATGGACTTGAACCAAAGAGGCGCTGCTTCATAAAGAGAGACATTTATTTTGAAATCAAGTACATAAAACCCTTGTGAAATACCTATAAAATCAGTATTTTCAGCTTTATGAAAAACTATAATTTTTCGCAGATACCCTTTGAAGAGATTGAAAGTGTTGGGCAGAAAACCTTGCTCAACCGTGATTTGTTTTGCGTTAGCTGGTTACTTGGTAGGTATTGTAATTATAGTTGTTCTTACTGTTGGCCATACGCAAGTGGTAAAGACCGTGACCATCGTCCGATAGAGCTTCTTAAAGAAACAATGTCTGAAATTAAAAGGCAGGCAAGAGAACGTGGGTTTAATTCATTCCATTTTTCATTCAGTGGTGGTGAGCCAACATTGCATAAAGGATATTTGGATCTGTTAAAATTCTACGGCGATGACACTCTCAATACGAACTATCAAAGTTTACATATGACGTCCAATTTAAGCCCTGGGAAATTTTGGTTCAAAAAATATTTAGAGGCGATAAAGCCTTTTGATAAAGTGAGCATCACGGCAAGCTTTCATCACGAGTTTGCAGACAAACAAAAGTTTGCTGAAAAGCTTTTAATGCTGCAAGAAGAGGGAATTTTCATAACAATTAATATTGTCATGGTTCCACAAAGTTTTAAGAAACTTTGGATCGCAGCTCACTACTTTCATCACAAGGGCCTCAATGTCACATTGAAACCACAAAGCAACACAACTGCTACAGCAGTGGTTGATGCTTACGAGCCTTGGATGCGTGAATTAATGAAAAAAGGACTGCCTCAACAAGCCAAGGCAAAATTCTTAGAGCGCAAAAGCAGCGTGCGTGTTGGGCAATCAAAGTTTGATATTTTAAAAGAAAAAGAAAAACAGGCCATAAAAAAAAGAGGCTGGAACATTACTGATTCATTCCAAGTGGAGATGAACGACTCGTCCGGAAAAAAATGGTATATGGATCAAGCTGAGCGCTTTAATGCTTTTGCTTTTAATAACTTCAAAGGTTGGGAGTGCTCTTCTGGGTATCGCAGCATCATTATTAGAGAGCCCGACGGTTCTATCAAACGCAGTTACAGCTGCGCTGATCAGCCACTTGGTTATATCGGTAAAGGTTTTAAACTGTTCGATCAACCAGAGCCTTGTATTAGTAAAAGCTGTGTAAGTAGTGCCGACAGCAAAATTCCCAAAAGAAAGCCAGGCACACAGTGGCCGCTCTATCCAAAAGAGTTAAACATATAATAAGAGCCTATGTATCAGATTGAAGATATTAAAACCGTTCACTTAGAAGTTTCGAGCAAATGCAATGCTGCTTGCCCAATGTGTTTACGAACAGTCTGCGGGGGAGAACTCAACAAACAATTACCACTGGCCGAAATGTCGCTGACTGATATCAAACAAATATTTAAACCACAATTTATCAAACAACTTCAGCGCATATATTTTTGTGGTAATTACGGTGACCCTGCGACAGCTAAAGAATTGATTGAAATCTTAGAATATTTTAAATCAGAAAATCCTAAAATTAAATTAGATCTTTTTACCAATGGTGGTTTAAGATCAGCAAAATTTTGGCACCGAGTGGGACAACTTACACGCAAAGTGCATTTCAGCATTGATGGGCTTGGAGACACAAACCATATTTACAGGCGCAATACTAATTTTGCTAAAATCCTAGATAACTGTGCCAGTTATATTATGGCAGGTGGTGAAGCTGTCTGGGATTACATTGTATTTAGACACAATGAGCACCAGGTGCAGGAAGCCGAAGCTTTGAGTGAAAGGATGGGTTTTAAAAAGTTTGTGGTCAAAAAAACAGGTCGTTTCTTTAGTAATTCAAAATCTCAAGGCAAAGACGAACAAGTGGTTTTTGATAAGAATCAAAACATTGAATACTCATTACAGAAGCCGATACAATCAAGATATCAAAACCAATCGTTACAAAAAGAACAAGACTTGGTTGAGAAGTATGGTAGTTTAGGAAAGTATTTAGACGCCACCCCCATTGATTGCAGAGTGGTTAAAGAAAGCTCCCTATATATTGATGCGTCTGGGCACGTATTCCCTTGTTGTTGGACGGCAAACCAGCTGTACCCTTGGTATTTTAAACCAAAAGGCTCTAGCATCTGGAAATTGCTTGATAAATCTGGGGGGTTAGACAAATTAAATGCATATCACTCTTCATTGCCAGAAATTTTAAGCGGAGATTTTTTTCAAAAAACTTTGCCTCAGTCTTGGAGCTGTTCATCGATCAATGATGGCAAGTTAAAGGCTTGTGCAAAAACCTGTGGACAAGAGTTCAACCCTTTTACCGCTCAATTTGAAAAAAACGAAACATCTCCTAAGATTGCTCTTCAAAACCCAGCACAGCCCTGATATAAAATTGTTATGTCAAAAATGAAGAACCTTCCAGATCATTTGCAAAAAAAATATTCGACCTTTTGTATTTTGCCCTGGATTCATTTATCAACTCGACCCAATGGCCACCTGCGTGTGTGTTGTACGGCCAATGCCTCATCGGCAACTAAAACAGGCAAGAAAAAGCATGGTGGAGAAGTTGGCATTTTAAAAAATGATGATGGTAAGCCGGCGAACTTAAATCACACTGATTTTTTATCTGGCTGGAACAATGAGTATATGAAAAGCACCCGTCGTGCGATGTTAAATAATGAGATTCCTCCTTCTTGCATAAAATGTTTCAATGAAGAAGAGTCGGGTCATCGTTCAAAACGCATTTGGGAAACTGAATATTGGTCGCGACGTATTGATATTGATGAGCTCATTGCTGACACCAACTCTGATGGTGAAGTCCCACCCAAATTATATTACGTCGATTTGCGTTTGGGGACAAAGTGTAACCTAAAGTGTGTGATGTGCTCGCCCCACGATAGTTCTATGTGGGTGTCAGATTGGAAAAAATTGTACCCTCAAATTCAGAGTGAGGAACTTAAAAAAATTATGGTTTGGGACAATCACGGTAAGGTTGATGGTGCTACTTACAATTGGCATAAAAACAACCCCAAATTTTGGACTCAACTCTATGATCAGATTCCTCATATGAAGCAGCTCTATTTTGCTGGTGGGGAAAGTACGATCATTCAAGAGCATTACGACTTATTGAACGAGTGCATTGAACGTGGGTATGCAGATCAAATTGAATTGCGTTACAATAGCAACGGCATTGAGATTCCAGAAAAGTTGTTTTGGTTGTGGGATAAATTTAAAAGAGTGCGGTTTCATTTCAGTATAGATAGTTACGGAGAGATGAATGATTACATTCGTTTCCCATCTAAATGGCCTCATATCGAAAGACAGCTGGATCGACTTGATCAAACAGACGATAATGTCGAAGTGACAATTGCATGTGCTGTGCAAGTTTTAAACATGTATTACATCCCAGATTTTATTAAATGGAAGATCGCTAAAAATTATAAAAAAATCAATCCATGGCCCTTGGGTGCTGGCTTGATCAATTATCACTTTGTCTACCACCCAGCGCATCTTAACGTTAAAGTTTTCCCAAAAGATTTTAAAAAGAAAATCACTGCAAAGTATGAAGAATTTTACGACTGGCTCATCAAAGAATACCGTGCAGATCAAGAGTTTATTGAAAACAGTTATGGCATCAAGCGACTCAAAGGTATGGTGCGTTTTATGAACTCAGGAGATTGGTCTAACAAAATGCCAGAGTTTCGCGAATACATTCAGCGCATGGATCAAATTAGAAACACAGATTTCAAAAAAGTATTTCCAGAAATGGCGTCTTTGTTAAATGAACCCATAAAGGTGTCCCATGGATATGAACAACATCCTTAGAGGGCTAGAAGAGTATACACAAAGTCACCTAATAAAAGGTTTACGACGTGTTATACAAAAATTCCCTGAGCAACAGTTTCAAGACTGCGTTAGTCGCAATCAAGTAGCTAGCAAGGTTTGGCTCTTGCAAGAAGTGCACAAGGCGTTCGGTAGTGACTATAAATTTATATATATTTTATGTGGTTGGTATGGAGTTTTGGCAGCTATGCTCAATGATCATTCATCAATACAGTTCGCAGGCATTCGCTCGATTGATCTTGATGCCAGTTGTGAGCGCATTGCTGATGAATTTAATTATGAGTTGTTCAAAGACAAATGGAAGTTCAAAGCCTTTACGGGAGACATTCTTAACTACAACTATGATCAAATAAATGTGAGTGCAATAAAAGATGATGGCAAAGAGGCTCAGCTTTGTGAGAATATTGATTTGTTAATTAATACGTCTTGTGAGCATCTAGATAACTTTAGTGAATGGCGCAGCTTATTGCCATCAGGCATAAAAGTTGCCCTCCAAAGTAATGATTTTGAGTTTCATGCCCAACATACAAACTGCTGTTCGTCGTTAACGGAGTTTCAAGATCAGTGTCAACTATCAAAAGTCATATATGCCGGGGAAAAAAGGTTTGATGATTACAACCGTTTTATGGTTGTTGGTATAACATAAAAAATTAACTGGTTTTTTTGATTCTCTTACTTTGAGTCCGTTTGCGCCATTGATAGCTGGCAAAATAATAAGGTTTCAGCAATAAAGGCTTCGTTTTAAAATAAAGTTGTCGGCCTTGGTGTGTGGAGAAAATAATTACACTAGAAATACAATAATTTGTCTTAGAGACAACGACAGACTTTACAAGATGAAAGTATTTGTAAAAGAAATAAAAGACTTGCATCGAAAGATAGTAACTTTTGCGTGCAAAGCGGAAAAGCAGCTTTCTAACTTCATTTGGGAGCCAGTAAATTTTGATCAAAACATAAACATAAAATTTACGTCCCCATTTGTAGCTAAATTTACGGACTTCATTAGGCAGCCAAAACATTCGAATCATTAGGGGGCGCAGTATTTTTCGTCCGAATTTGTAGGAAAGTTTACGAATTTCATTAGGCAGCCAAAACATTCGAATCATTAGGGGGCGCAGTATTTTTCGTCCGAATTTGTAGGAAAGTTTACGAATTTCATTAG
>JAHDFM010000030.1:11555-30231 GCA_020628165.1 Bdellovibrionales bacterium
CTTTACGACCGAATTTGTAGGAAAGTTTACGGATTTCATTAGGCAGCCAAAACATTCGAATCATCAGGGGGCGTAAGACTTTACGACCGAATTTGTAGGAAAGTTTACGGATTTCATTAGGCAGCCAAAACATCCGAATCATCAGGGGGCGCAGTATTTTTCGTCCGAATTTGTAGGAAAGTTTACGAATTTCATTAGGCAACCAAAACATCCGAATCATCAGGGGGCGTAAGACTTTACGACCGAATTTGTAGGAAAGTTTACGAATTTCATTAGGTAACCAAAACATCCGAATCATCAGGGGGCGCAGTATTTTTCGTCCGAATTTGTAATAAAGTTTGCGTAGTTCATTAGGCAACCAAAACATTCGAATCATAAGAGGGCGCAAGACTTTACGTCCAAACTTATAACACAATTTTTTAACTTCATTAGGTAGCCAAAATACTCTGATAAGAACTGGTCTAACAACTTTCCGACAACTAAAGTATAATTTAGTCACTATTGTTCTTAGACGAGGGCGGTATATACGGTAGAGAAGCCTCGTAGGTTTTATGATTCTTTTGTGGAAAAGCTGTTTGTAGAAAAACTTTCGCAGCACCTGGTAGTAGATTATTTTTTTGATGAGCTTATAATAAATGAGTCGTTTAAAAAACTTGTGATAGACACTACTAACTAAAAA
This sequence comes from Bdellovibrionales bacterium, assembly GCA_020628165.1. Taxonomy (GTDB): domain Bacteria; phylum Bdellovibrionota; class Bdellovibrionia; order Bdellovibrionales; family UBA1609; genus JAHDIR01. The sequence goes on from JAHDFM010000030.1 coordinate 12,235, forward strand.
TTTTCTATAAAAAATTCCATAGATAAGTTTTCGAAAAACAACATTGTAAACAGCATGCAGGTACCAAAAGATTTTGATGCCAAAAAGGCGTGAAAGCCTGCGTGTTGGAAACCATGCTCGAAGTAAACCATACCAAGTCTTGATGAATAGCAGGCGAGTGTTTTTATGAAGCTGTTCAGACTTATTTTGTCGAACATACTTTATATGTTTTGATAGGTAACCAAGGCCACCTAAAAAACCAAAGGGATTTTTAGAAGAGACATTGTTCTCATGACAATAGTAGTTCCAGTGAAAACCCATTTTAAACATAAGGTGAAATAGATACCAAATGGCCTGTTGGTATTTTGAATTCATTTCAATGGTGTTTTCTTTTCTTGGGACAATGTTTTTAATGTAGCCAGCAAACTTTCTAGCCTCTTCGGGGCTGCAGTTAGTGAACTTGCCTTTGCCTTGCATGAAACCTTTTTTTAAGATGGCAACAACTCCAACATGTAAGTCGTGCAAGACGCTGAGCTCAGGGAAGTAAAGCAATTGATAGCCGTCTTCATACAATCTTTTTGTTAAGCTGACTTCAGCTCCGCCAAAGGTGATTTTAGAATTAAAATTATAGCCCTTTTTAAAAATGTCAGCTTTAAAACTGGCATTGCCACCAATGAGATGGTGGGTTTCATTATTTTCATTGGCAGACTTTTTCAGCCATAAATTTTGGTTTTTAGAATAAATGATTTCTGCAGCTGTGTTTTTATTTTTTCTTTCTTTGTAGCCCCCGCCAATACCAGTAGCTTTTGGGTACATATTGTGAGAGTCGACAATCTTTTGTAATTGTTCTGTGTCGTCTAAAACACAATCATCATCTAAAAAATAGAAAATATCACCTGAGGCAAAACGTATGCCCATGTTGCGAGCGATGTTGCAACCCTTTTGGCCGCTGACATAGTACTTTAAATCAAAAAGCGCTTGTTGGTTTTTTTCGACCACTCGTTGAGTCTTTGGGTCTTCAAAGTTAGATACAACGACGACTTGAATAAGGTGAGTTGGGTAGTTTTGTGCAGTGATAGATGCTAGCAAATTATCTAGTATTTTTGGCCTGTAATAGGTTGGTATTATAAGAGAAATTCGGCTCAAGCTCTGCATTTGCTCAAGTTATATCAAGTGGCTGAGCTGAACAAATACCTATAATAATGCGGCACATTAGGGGTAAGCAGTTCTGAATTTCATAAAAATCAGATTGAGTTAAGTAATGAATACAACAAAGCCATGTTGTCTGAACAGAAGGCTTTCCACAGGCCAGTGATTATAGGCATTTACCAAGCTCAATTCTTGAATAACCGCCTCAAGTTGTTAGTTGACTGGTTTTATCTATTTACAGGAACCAACGACCCCTTATGATTAAGGTCAGTAATGAGCTTTTAACTTTCACTCTTTTTGCCACTAAGTTATTAATTAAACATGCAGATTGGATATCAATTTTCTTATAAATCGACCTGTCATCACGCCTGTGATTATTGTCCTGAGTTCGGTGCTAAATCAGAGGCTAACTTAACATCAATCGATCTAGATAAGAGAAAAGAAAAGGTCAGTCATTACCATAAAGTTTTGGTTCCATGTAACTTTCAGCAAACCCAGCTAGATAAAGACCTCATTGCTGGAGCAACGGTTAACGACCATCAAGTTATTTATCAGGCACAAATATCCGATTACATTCAGCAAGAGTTTTATAATAACAAAGAAGTGAAGTATCAATTAATTACAGATGATTATTTAAAGTTGATAAGTTTAGAGGCTTACGATCTGACTCATGTTGAAAGTGTTTTGTTCATAGTTAAAAAAAGTAATTACAAATCAATTCTCAAAGATTGGTTTAAAGTTTTGAGCAAGGTCAGAACAAAAATCAAATTTAAATTTTTGCAAACAGGTGTATCCAAAGTGAAATACCTCAGCTGTTATCAAGCCTATAAGTTTCACAAGAAGTTACAAAAGTTAGACAGAACCGTTGAGCAGTCGCAATTCTTATCAGACGTGGACATTTATGAGCCTAAAGTCGCTGTTGATATGGAGCTTGAAGCCACTTACCAGCCGTTATTCGTAAACAAAGTGCTAGACTCAAACATTTTGTTATCTATTGTGATTCCATCATACAACAATAAAAATGAAGTGCTACAAACGGTAAAATACTTAAATAATCAAAATCTCGATAAAAAGTCTTATGAAGTGGTCATGGTTGATGATGGCAGCACAGATGGCACCTCTCAATTTATTAAAGAAAATTTCTATAAGTTTGGTTATAGTTTAAATTTTAAGTTGATTCACTATCCAAGGGTGGCCCCTAGGGTGCCAGGAGATAAGCGCTTCCGAGCTGGGCTTGCTAGAAATGTGGGGGTCAAACAGACAGTCGGTGAATTGCTCATGTTCTGTGATGCGGACATTGTTTTTCCTAAAGACTCTCTAGAAAAAATCATTGCCGAACTCACAACAAATGATGTCATTCAAATTCAGAGGCATTATCTCAAAGAAGGTGTGAAGGTTTCACAGCTTAACAAACCTGAGTTTGACGTCGAAAAAAACTCCTTTCATCCTAACAATGGTTATTGGCGAGATTTTTATCAGCAAGGTGAGACTTGGATGCAAATGAAAGCGCCATGGAAATACATTTGCACTTTTGGCTTAGCTTTAAAGAAAGAAGATTTTTTAGCAGTTGGTCGCTTTCGTAAAGTGTTTCTTAATTACGGCTTTGAAGACACAGATTTAGGCTATCGTTTGTTTAAGCAAAATAAAAAATTCAAATTGAGCTCTGTGAAGGCCTATCATCAATTCGGAAAATTTGAGCGCAATGAATATAAGCATAGCTCTATGAAACGGCATAATTTGCTCTCAACCACAGCCAAGATTTTTTATAGGCACTATATCGACCCGGATATTTTCGATGAGCTGCCCAGTTTTTTGCGAGTTTAAAAATGAGCTTTAAAAGAACAGTCGCGAATATTAAAAAATCGCAAAGCTAGGACATATTGTGAAAGATCTTGATTATAAAAAACTAAAAACATTCTGCGTGCTTCCATGGATTCATTTATCAACTCGTCCCAATGGTCTGATGCGAGTGTGTTGTACGGCCAACGCTTCAGCAGCAGGCCCAAAAAACGATAAGGTTTGGGACAGTAAGGTTGGCATTTTAAAAGGCGAGGACGGAAAAGCAGCTAATCTCAATGAATCCGATCTTCTGTCTGCCTGGAACAACACCTATATGAAAAACATCCGCTCACAAATGCTCAATGACCAGCAGCCGACGTCTTGCACAAAGTGTTTTAAAGAAGAGGCTTCGGGCCAACAATCAAAGCGCATCTGGGAAACGAATTACTGGTCAAAACGAGTGAATATCAATGAGTTGATCAACAAAACATCTGATGATGGATTAGTAGAGCCTGCTATAAGTTACCTCGATTTGCGTTTAGGTTCGAAGTGTAACTTAAAGTGCATCATGTGCAGCCCTCATGATAGCTCCTTGTGGGTGAGTGATCATCAAAAACTATACAATGCTGTTGAAAATAAAAAATTAAAACAACATCTTTTATGGGACAAAAAAGGAACCGTCGACGGCGGCAGTTACAATTGGCATCAAAATAACCCAAAGTTTTGGAGCCAGTTGTACGAGCAAATTCCCACCATCAAGCAGCTTTATTTTGCAGGTGGAGAGCCAACCATTATTGCTGAACATTATGAGCTCTTAGAAAAGTGCGTTGAAATGGGTGTGAGTGAAAATATAGAACTCAGATACAATAGTAATATTGTTGAACTGCCTGATAAGCTTTTTAAGCTATGGACCAAATTTAAAAAAATACGTTTTCACGTAAGTATAGATGCTTACGGGGAGCTTAATGATTACATTCGTTACCCCTCGCGTTGGCATGACATTGAAAAGAACCTAAAAAGATTAGATCAGACCGGCAACCATGTTGAAGTAACGATTTCAACAGCAGTGCAGTTATTAAATATTTATAATATTCCAGACTTTATCCGCTGGAAGTTGTCACAGTCATTTAAAAAAATAAACCCTTGGCCCTTTGCTGCTGGTTTAATTAATATGCACTTAGTTTACTTACCTTCGTTTTTAAATATTAAAGTGCTGCCAGATTCTTATAAAAAGAAAATTACAAAAAAATACGACGATTTTTATATATGGCTTGAGCGCAACCATCGGTCCGATGCCGATTTTCTACAGCATGATTATGGCATTAAAAAGATGAAGGGCATTATTAAGTTTATGAACAGCGAGTCTTGGAGTGAGCGTTGGCCCCAAACTTTAGAGTACCTCGATAAGATGGATCAGATTCGTAATCTCGATTTTAAAAAATCAGTTCCTTTATTTGCCGAAGATAATGGTTGAGAGATTTCATAATTAATTTAAGATAATAGATGTGAAAAATCTTATAACATAAGAGTTTTCAATAACTTCAAATGTAAGAAACAACTAGATGTAGTGTTTGATCGTCAAAGGTGAACTACTTCAAAATTTACATTTTAACTTTAAAGAGGGAGTTTTAAAGGTGAAATTATTATTCGTGCTTGTTCTGGCCAGTCTTTGCAGCTTTAACATTTCCGCTAAAACATTGTTTGAAGGCTATTATAAATTGGACATCGCCGGCAAACACATTGGTTACGTCATTCAAAAGTATGAATTTTTAAAAAGTAAACAACAGTATAAGTCGGTCTACTACGTGCATTTTAAACAGGGAACTGCAGAAACCACAGAAGCGGTAAAAGCACTCGCTCAAAAAGATTTTAAGCCCATATCTTTTCAATACACCTATAGAGACAAAAGCCCTTCTGGTAGTACTAAATACAAAGTGATCGATGCTAATTTTAAGGGTCTTAACATGACAGGAATTATGAATGAGGGCACTTTAAATAGCAAAAAAAAATCACCTCCCAAACAGTTAACATTAAAAATCCGTAAAGATTCGATTTTGTCGACCTTTCTCATTCATAAAATATTAGCGACAGGTCTTAAAAATAAAACCAACTATGCTTACAATGCTGTGGCTGAAGAAAATGGCAACCTCTACAGTGGCTATGCTAAAATCAATGGCACAGAAGTGATCAGTGGTAGAACTTTGTATAAAGTTGAAAACAATTTTAAAAATGCAGCCTTCGTTAATCATATGGACAGCTTTGGTCATGTCTTTCGTTTTTTATCTCCAAGCATTAATTTAAGAGGCACGTTGGTAAAGAGTCCTGCTGAAGCCACAAAAGGTCTGCAAATGGATGCAAAGGCTCTTAAGGAATTATTTGGCGCTGTCCCTACAGGTAAAGACAATAACTTGGTTAAAAAATCAAATTAAAAAAGGCGAGCAGCCGCGACCTAGGTCTGGGATAAAATCCTGTCATATTATGTATTTACAGCTTTTTTGTAGTCATGTAAGCTTATACTTATATTGTTTGTGGTTCTTTAACTCGACTATGAGGAATTTATGTTAACACAAAAGCTCGGGCAGTTATTTCAAGTTGGAATTAGTGGCACAACACTCAAGCCGTCAGAAAAAAAGTTTCTCAAAGAAAATAACATTGGTGGTGTTATTCTTTTTGATCGCAACCTTGAGTCACCGGAACAGATTTATCAACTGACATCAGAAATTCAAACGATCAAAACCTCTGACAATGTACCTTTGATTATTTCTATCGATATGGAAGGTGGGCGTGTTTTACGTCTTAAAGATCCTTTTACTCGTTGGCCAAGTGTTGGCAAGCTTTCGGAACTGGATTCAACAGCCTTAGCGTTTAAATTTAGTCAATCTATGGGTGTAGAGATGCGCTCTGTCGGCATTAATATGGACTTTGCTCCTTGCATTGATATTTTTACCAACCCCAAAAATGAAGTGATTGGTGACCGTTCGCCTGGCGATAACGAGGAGATTGTTTCTAAAATTGGTTCGGCTCTAACTAGAGGCTACATCAAGGCTGACATTATAACTTGTGCAAAGCACTTTCCAGGGCATGGTAACACACTTCTCGATAGTCACTTTGATTTGCCCATAGAAGACCTCGATATAGAGACGCTCAGAGAGCGCGAGTTCATACCCTATAAAAAAGTGATTCGCTCAAAAGTGGATTATGTCATGACAGCTCATATCACTTACAAAAATATCGACAGTGAACATCCGGTGACCTTTTCTCGCAAGTTTATCACTGACATATTAAAAGATGAATTGCGCTTTAAAAAAGTAGTGATCACAGATGACCTCGATATGGAGGCTCTTACTAAGCACTACTCTCGCGAAGAGATTCCAATTTTAGCTTTAGAAGCGGGTTGTGATTCATTACTTTACTGTAACAACCCCGAGTCTCATGAAATTGCCTTAGACTCTGTTAAAAATATGTTAGGCAATGCCAGCAGTGAGTTTAAGTTGCACATCGAACAGGCTTACAAAAAAATCATAAACTTAAAACAAGAAAAGCTTTCTAGTGTTAAAACCATTCCTTTTGAAGCCGGGAAAACCTTAATCGGTCACCCAGATCATTTAGAGCTTGTTAATAATATCAATAATGGCGTGATTCCCCAAGAAACATAAAAGTGTGGCAATTATAAAGAACAAATTTCTTAATAATCAAAAAGGGCAAATGACTATATTCGTTGCTCTTATGTTTCAGGTGTTATTTGTTCTTTTCGCTATGTCAATCAATGTTGGCTTAGTTGTTTACGACAAAGTGAACTTACAAAACTCAGTGGACCTTGCCGCTTATTACGGTGCTCAAAAACAAGCAGAAACTTTAAACGTCATAGCTCATCAAAACTATCAAATCAGGCAGGCCTGGAAGTTGTTATCATGGCGCTACAGAGTGTTGGGGCAGTTTGGTTTAGGAAAAGGTGAAAATCAAGTCTCTAACTACCGTCACCCAGCTTACGGAAGTGCTAGTCAGTACACCAATGAAGAAATATTTCAATCGGGATTGAGAGGTTCTCCAGAGCAACGTGAATACCCAGTGGTGTGTATTGGATACCCAGGACCCTGGCGCCCAAGTTTTTCAGGCTCTAATATTTGTAAAAGAAGAGATTTTAGCATTCGTAGTATCGTTGCTACCGCTCAAAGACAGAACTACGGTATTTATACTAGACCTTCTAGCATTGCCGTTCTTCAGAACATTGCTCAAGGTGAAACTGAGATTGAAAGAAGCTGTGGTCAAGCTGTTGCTTATAGTTATCTCTACGCGGCTGGCATAGCTATTGCCTTTCGCTTAGAGCAAAAAGCGCGCAAAGATATAATGTACTCATTGTTTTACAACATGAAAGGTGTTGGTGGCGATTATGTAGATCTCGATGGCAACAGTGTTAAAGAGGGCGTCCAAAAAATGGTGAATAAGAACCTCACTTTTGGCAACACCGATCCAACTTTAGATTTTGAACCACAAATTGAATACTACAACTCAGTCAAACAAACTGACGGCGGAGCTGATCAATTTTTCAGCGATATGAAAGTGGAGCCGATCTTGTTATATGTTGATGCGACGTCTTCAGGAAGTCGAGTGTGCCAGTTGCAACCGAATGTCATGGGAACATTGCCAAATAATGAAATTGGCTCTCAATATATATCGCAATTAGACGGGCAAAGTAATGGGTGGATTTCTAATTTCGCCGCTAGAACAGAGAGATCAAATCCATATCAATACAGTTTGGGGTTAGAAAAAAATCCATGGAGTTGGGTTTACACCGGGGTAAGAGCTACAGTTAAAACACGCCCACTTTTTTTTCCATTTGGTGAGCCTTTAACAATGTCAGCAGTGGCTTTTGCTAAACCGTTTGGTGGTCGTATCGGTCCTTGGTACAAAAGCAATTGGAACCGTGGTGACAATGGCTCCACAGGCTCACTTGTTGATAGTTTAGTTCCATACAAGCCTGAAGAGGTCAATATTGGTAGCAATGGCGAAATTTCTAATTATGATTATCGCTTCTTTCCTAATTACTCACGTTTCCCAGGGGATCCTTTTGGTTTGAGGTCAAAGTTATCACTGGCTGCAATGAGCAATGTTAAAAACATTAGTGGTGGTATTTCACCCGTCGATCATATTAATGTCGCACTAGAGTTTGCTCAAAATAATGATTCTGTTGTTTGGGATCGACAAAACAACAACCCAGATCATATGCCACGCAAAATAGAAATTGCAGCCATTGCACCGGATTTGTTTGATGCCACTTATTATTCAGTGGACCCTGCTTTCTCAAAGTATTACTTACCAAAATTAACTCAAAATAAAGATAAAATACTTAAACCAGGGCCTAAGGTTTCATCGATCAACAGCATTAAAATTGTTGGTGACTTGGGGAGCCGTGGCACAAACTATGTAGATGCTGCCGACCAAATTACCAAATACAACAGAGTAGAAAAAGCTCAAGAGGCTTATTACTTTTTAAAAGAGCCTCAACATTTATTAACTGCTTGGCTTCACGGTAAGAAGTATTTGGATTTTTCCGATAACAATTACCGTGAAAAGTTCGCAAAGTGCGAAAATTGGGATGAATCTTTCAGTGGTAGTGACCCCATACCTGGGATTTGCAAATTGAATGGCGGTCGAGTTGGTTATTCAGTGAAGTTGATATCAGCGAACTTACTTTATAATAAAGAATTAAAACTTGGTGGTGAAAACGCTGAAGAAGGCCCAATTCTCAATCCACCAAAAAGTTTTTTTGAGCCTTAATATTGGGTCTTAAAAATTTAGCCATACCGTTAAAATATTTCGATGAATATAGATATCAGACATCCACATTAGCAAATGTACGTTCTATGAATTCTTTTGAGCGAAATAGTTTTTTTGTCGATGATTTTTTAAAAATCGTTTCAAAGTGAGTGCGCAGTAAGCGATCGTGTTCGTTGATTTTGCGAATGATATTTTTTTGGTCGTCGCTGTAACTAATCAGCTTGTAATCATCTTCTTTGTCGACAATAGGCTCTAAATTGACTCGCAAATCAAAAACATGAGTGCGGAAGTGGGTGAGTTCAAAAAAGAGTTCTTTTGCATTTTGCAGCGTAGTTGGCGTGACCATGATTTTTACATACAGCAAGGTTTTACGGTCATAGCGTTGTTCTTGCTGTCGTACTTTGACCAAATAACGAATTTTTTCTATGAGTCTTTTTACGTTGGTAAATTCAAAGTGCACAGAGATTAGCAAAGTCGAATATTTATTAAGAGCATCCAAGTACTCTTTAGTGTGGCTACCATTGGTGTTGGTAAAAATAGTGATTCGCTCTTTGTATTTGTTTTTGAGCAAGCTCACAAAAGGAAAAAAATCTGGATTAAAAGTGGGCTCGCCACCAGTGAAAGTTACTTTTAAATTTTTATCACGGGGAATATTTTTTTCGATATTGTTGAGTGCCGTTAAAAACTTGCTTAGTGAGATGTGTGGACTTTTTTTGTCGTGGACATTGTCTGGGCAGTAACTGCAGTTGTAGTTGCATCTTTTGCCAACGTTCCAATCAATGGCAATGGTGTTGTCTTTGCGCATTTGAAAGTGTCCATCCACGGCAATAACATTTTCATACTTCACTTTGCGCGAGTTGATTTGATGTTTCATTAGTTTTGCAAATTCTTTTTCAGTTTTTGCTTTAGGAATTAAAATATCAGACCCACAATGACAAGAGGGTTTATCGCACTTTGTGGGTTCTGTGTTCATTTTAAAACTGGTGTAGACATTGCCAAGTTCTCGCCCAGTTTTACAAACGCCACCATGCATACGACCACTGTTAAGAATATTAAAGTTTTCCATGCCGAGTCCACAGAACCAACCTTGCCACTGATTCAAACGGTGAGTTTTGATATCGGTCATATTGACAAAAACAGTGTTGCCAGCGTGATCAGTGATTTTAATTTCAGATTTTTTGGCCATCTTTAGCTAATTACTGAGTTTTAATTGCAAAGACAACGACTATTTTCACACTCTAATTGGCGTTTTTGATTGACGCTGTAAACACTTAGATTTGCTAAGTTATTATTTACAAGCAGAGCTTTGCCTTTATGGTCCCCATCATTAATGGTGATTTCACTTTCAGTTAAGTTTGGCGGCTTTGGGTATTTGTTTTTTATAAACTTCAAAGCCTCTTGATACTCGGTCACTGCATTTTTAGGGCCTGGTATCGGCAAACCTTCTTCATCGACATCGTACTCATCAATTTTCCAAGTTTGCGCATTTTCTGAACGCAACAAAGACACACGTTTTTCTTGGCCATCGATCATATAAATAAAATTTTTCTGGCGAACTCGTTGCGGGTCTGTAGTTTCTAGGTCAAATAGAACTTTTAAATCATTGAAGTTGGCAATTTGATTGGCTTCTACATTTAAACAATCTTGCACAACGTTTAAAAAGTCTAAATTGTTTTGTGTTGGTTGCAGAGAAGGTGCTGTTTTATCAGAGGTTGGCTCAGAATCAGCTTGTCTCTTAACAGAACTTGTGGGTTCAATTGTTTTAATTTGAGTTTCTTGTGTTAAAGACGGAGTTATTGTTTCCGTCTTCACATTGAATTTATTGTAAATAAGTACGCAGGCGCCAATAGTGAAAATAACAGTTAACAGAAAGCGGTACTTAAATTCATTCATATTTAATGAATTTCCTCAAAGGTTGGGCACGATGTTGTGAACGGTTGACTGTAATCGCCCCAACGCCAGTCATTTGTTGTGTTTGGATTTTGAACCAAAAGGTTGTTATCAATTCTTTGCCATATTTCACGCACTGTCAGCTCCGCTCCAGATTTATAAGGCACAGAACAGAACTCTAAGAATTGCTCACGCGACCTTTTATAAGTTCGACTGTCATTTTTAAACAAATCAATGGCGTATTGTTTTAAAGGGAACTTTTCTCCACGAAGATTGTCAGTCGAAGTTAAGTAGTCTTGCAGCCTAACAAAATAATCTTTAAGCCTTTTATCACGAGTGAAGGTTGAGTATTGATCAAACTCGCTATAGTTCATGCACTGACGACCCTGAGAGCGAATTTTATTAAAGTATGCAGTGGATTCGTTGATCACGCTGGCTCTATTATAAGTTGAGTAACAAATGTTAAACATAAGTCGTCTTACTTTTTCATACTTAGTTTCCGGTTGAGTGCTTGTGCGGCTTATGACATACTCATTAAAATCGTTGTTATTGAAGTCATAGTGTTCACTAGCAGTGAACTGTTCGATGGAGTAGCCAGGGAGTGAAGATGTCGGTTTGTGAAGTTCATTAGGTCTTTTAAAACGACGGTAGCCATCGGTGAAGTTAACTGTGTCTTCTGGAATGTATGACGGGAAGCTTAAGTATTTGTGCATGTCTTTAACACTGTAAGGAGTGGTTGAATTGATGGTGACAGGGATACCTTGAGCAGACCATTCTTTGATTTGGTAACTGTGCACTTTGGGTTTTACATAAATGATGCCAGGAATGAGGGCTTCAGTGTTTAAAGCCACAGGAACAGTGTCGTCAGATAAGTTAGCTGTGTACAAAACAGCAGAAATAAAATTGATAAAAGCCTTGAGTCGAGGAAAACCGGCCGGGTGTTTGTCAAAGCGTTTCATTTTATTGGAAATAACATTTTTAGAGCTTTTTCGAGTAGCATCGTGGGCAGCAAAAGTTAAGTTGTTCTCATAGGCAAAGATAATTCTCATTGCGTAACTGGCATCTGCACAGTCTGTTGCAATTCCGTAGTAAGGGCTTTTTTCATCAGAAAAAATATACTGATTCCACTCTGCTTTGACCCAATCGGAATAGCGTTGTTCCCAACTATTATCCCATTGATTAAAGCTTTCCCAAACAGCGGCTTGTGCAGGCGTTACTAATACAAAGGCAAATAACAATAATAAAATTGATTTCATTTCTATCCCCCCCCGAGAATAGGTTTAAGCTAGCTTAAGATTTTTACAGAGGCTAGTACAATCAAGCTAAAAGTATGTTTATCGTTTCATGCTTAAAGTCTTTACATTGATGCGATGCTTTGCAGTTGGCAATTTCTACAAGGCTCAGAGTTGCTGCGATGTTTAAAGCGTGCGACTAAAGTGTTTAAGTTTAATAGACAACTGCACCGGACAATTGGTGACTAGTTTATCTATGTGTCTAGTTTTTTTAAAATACAGTTGCATTGATTTTGTGATTTTTAAGAGGGTAAGTTCTTATAATTGTTTATGTTTAAATATTTATCAACCTAATGAATTGCTTACTTATAAATTGTAAATGCTGAGAAGCAGGTAATCAGTTTACAGTTTGTAGGGAATTCAGTATTCTTTCTCAAAAGTTAAGAGTTATTAAATAGCTACACACTTGGAGAAAGGCATGACTGATAAAATCATTGTAGGTGCTAATAAAAAAGGCGAACAAATATTCATCGAACCCAAAATGGCCAATCGCCACGGACTCATTGCTGGGGCAACTGGAACTGGTAAAACAGTCACTTTGCAAATTTTAACAGAACAGTTCAGTCGCATGGGTGTGCCCGTTTTCACGGCTGATGTGAAAGGTGACTTATCGGGGGTATCGGTTCCAGGTACAGATCATCCAAAAATTCAAGAGCGTGTTAATAAAATCAAATTAGAAAATTTTAACTTCAGTGGTCACCCTTGCACCTTTTGGGATCTTTACGGACAAAAAGGTTTGCCAATTCGAGCCACTATTTCTGAAGTGGGACCTGTGTTGCTAGCTAGAATTCTAGATCTCACCGACACCCAAGAAGACATTGTTCATATGGCTTTTAAATTTGCCGATGATGAGGGTTTACTTCTGTTAGACCTAAAAGACTTGCGAGAGATTTTAAAAAACATGGCTGAAAACGCCAAAGACATTCGCGATGACTACGGCTCGATTTCAAAAGTGAGTGTGGGTGCTATTCAAAGAAAGCTTATTACTTTGCAAGAAGCTGGGGGAGACAATTTTTTTAATGAACCTGGTTTAGATCTCAATCACATCATGCAATGTGATTTTTCAGGGCTTGGCGTGATAAATATTTTAGATGCAACTAAGCTTATGAATGATCGTCGTTTGTATAGTAGTTTTTTATTGTGGTTGTTGTCGGAGCTGTTTGAAAACTTACCTGAGGTGGGTGATTTAGAAAAACCAAAGATGGTGTTCTTTTTTGATGAAGCACACTTACTTTTTGATGATGCGCCCAAAGCATTGGTTGAAAAGATTGAAACCGTTGTGCGTTTGATACGTTCAAAAGGTGTCGGAGTTTATTTTGTCACTCAAAACCCTTTAGACATACCCGATGAAATTTTAGGACAACTAGGTAACAGAATCCAACATTCACTCAGAGCCTTTACGGCCAAAGATCAAAAAGCTGTGAAAGCAGCGGCCCAAACGTTTCGTGAAAACCCTGAAATCAATACGGTGGAATCGATTACTAACTTGGGAACGGGCGAGGCCTTGGTATCTACACTTGATTTAGAAGGGGCTCCAAAGATTGTCGAAGAAGTTTTAGTATGTCCGCCAAGAGGGCAGATGGGTCCTATTGAAGATACAAAACGAGATGAGTTTATAGCTAGGTCCCCTCTTAATGCAGCTTATACAAAGGTCCTTGACCGACACTCAGCCTTTGAAGAACTTAAAAAGCGCCAAGAAGAAAAACTCAAAGCACAGCAAGAGGCTGAAGAAAAGAAGAAAAAAGAAGAAGAGAATAAGCCAAAAAAACCACGTGGACGTCCTAGACAGTCTTTCGGTGAGGCCATGGCAAAGTCTGTTTTGCGGTCAGCGGGCTCTTCTTTGGGCCGTGCTTTGATTCGTGGTGTTCTCGGGTCTTTAAAGAGATAATTTAATTTTAAAAATTGATAGGCTGTAAGACCCTACAGCCCAAAAAATACAAGACAACCTTTTTTGCGAAAAGTTGTCTTGCAATGATTTTACTTCATGAATTTTTCTAAAATTTCACCAACACCGTCGCCGCCTTTGCCTTTAACAAATTCCATAACGATGGGAGCAAATTTACCAATCATATCTGCATCTAAACCAAGAGTTTTGAAAGCACTAGCAAGAGAAGCTAATTTTCCAAGGCCACCAAGGTCAATTCCTAATGCCGATGTCGCAGCACCTAACATACCGCCAACACCACCAGCTTCTGCTTTAGGAGCTGCGTTCATAGCTTCAGTCACGTCACCGCCCAAAGCTTGTGTGATTTGTGAAAAGTCACCGTCAGCTAATTTTTCTTTGGCAAGGTTTAAAATAGCACCTACTCCGCCTTTGGCTTGATTGTCGTTAACACCTAATTGCGACGTTAGTAATCCAAATAATTCGTTCATGATAGACTCCTTGTTAAATAGTCACAGGGTTTAGTGGCCCTGAATTGCCTAGAATACTAACTAAATTGCTACTGTTTGTAAAGAAAAGCAGCTATTGATCAAGTGGTCATACAATTGGGCTTGAATAGTTGTTGTAAACAAAAAAAGTTACAAAATGCTCAGTGTGTTTTCGATGTTTTGCTGGATTTTAGTTTGATTATAAATAACGCTATTAGAGATTATGTGACTCTCATTGAGCTGAGTCTTGTTATCAAGAATCACGTGCCCTTGTAATTGGTAGTCTTCATCTAGGTGATTTTCATTGAGTGTTAACACTCTGCAGTTATCTCCCTTGTACAAAGTGGGAGTTAGGTTAAAAAAGTTCAGTATTTGAGTTAATTCTTTAGAGAAACTAGAGTTGGGTTCTTCAATTAATTTGTCAGTGAATTCAAAACTTGCTTTTAAATAATCTTGAAGGTTCCCAGTTTCTCGCCAGTGATTTTCACGGAGTTCATGAAAGCACACCTGTTCCTGTTCGGACTCTATCAGTGGTAATAGCATGTCGTAAAAGATATTTTGTGGTTCACTGGTTGGAAAAAGTTGCAATATTTTTTTTGAAAACAGCATAACACCGACATAATGTTTAGAAACATGGGAGTCATTTTTTTTATCACCAATGTGTTTTATTGTTCTTGAAGTGTCATCCACCCAGATGCTACGAGTGGTGTTGGGTTTTTTTAGTTGTACGGTGAACACTGTGCACAAAGAACCACTTCGTTGGTGTTTTTCAAGAGCTTTGTTGTGATCAAAATCTGAAAGCACATGAGCCACATCTGTATTAAACACCCAAAAGTGATCCTCTGTGTTGAGGTGTCGTGCTGAATTGACGATGCCGCCTCCACTATCGAGAATATCAGGGTGCTCGTGAATAAAGTGACTCTTTATTTTCAAGTGGTTTTGATAGCGATCAATAACACTTTTAAGGCTGGCTGGTAAATGATGAGTATTGATAATGGCATTGTCGCAGCCAAACTTTTCTGCGTAGTACAGCGAGTAACAAAGAAACGGTAAGTTTAAAAATGGGATGGCTGGTTTTGCCAGGGTGTTGGTGTAAGGTCGAAAACGGGTGCCGAAACCGGCGGACAGCAATACGGCGTTCATAAACTGTTGTAGTCTTTTTCAAGGGCCCCAGAGTCTTCGATGAGTGTCTTTAAAGTATTAAAGGTTGTCATATCTTTAAGCTCGCTGTGCACAGTTGCTAATGTTTTATTTAAATATTTTAAATAGCGTTTGTCTTCACGAGTGCAATAAAAACTGGAAAAACTGCCACAAGCCTTAAAACACCTTTGGATGGTTTGTAATTTATAGTTATGATCAAACTCATCACTTGAGTATTCATGTTTAAGCTCAGTCAGGTGATTTTTATAGTACTTAATAAGTGCACTTTGGTTATCGGAAGAAAGGGTGACATAACTGTCATGCAATAGGCTTACTAGGTCGTATTGTAAGGGGCCCAGCCTTGCATCTTGATAGTCGATGACTTTGAGTTCACCAAGTTTGATCATAAGATTGCGTGAGTGATAGTCGCGGTGAGAAATATGAGTGGATAAGTTTTCTAAAGCGCTAGATATTTGCGAACACTCAGAGTCTAGCTCTTTATCTAATGCGCTCGATATATCAAAGCCAAGCAATCCTTTGATTAAATACTTAAAGGTGTAATTGAACTCCCACATGAATTTGTCGTGATCAAATTTCGTAGTAAAGGCACAACAACTTTTGTTGTCTTCTTTTTGAGTTTGGAATTGAATTTTAATGAGCTCATCAATGGCCTTTTCATAATAAGGCATAGACAAATCATGATCTTGAAACTCCCAAAACTTTCTTTCAAGGGTGAGATCACCGAGGTCTTCTAGCAACATTAAACCTTTAGATCCACTCACACTTATGATCTCAGGAACATTCACTCCGTACTTACTAAAGAGTTCAGTGACTTGTAAAAAAGGATAGGACTCAGGCTCAAAAGGTTCCCAACTCATTAAAATAAAGCTTTTTTTGTTTGCAACCACGCGGTAATAACTTCTTGAGCTGGCATCTCCTGCTAGCGGAAGGATTTTGTAGTCTGTATTTTGTGTTGAGGTAGAGATAAAATCGACAAAGTTTTCCATCAATAACAATTAGCTCATAGAAACATATGGGAATCAAGCCCTATCAGAAGGGTGTCTGGAAAACCGGATCAACTTATTTTAGATTAATGAGTCGTGAAGATCTTTGGGTCTTTTAAGATGCTATTCAAGAAAGTGGTAAAGCCCTCTTTTTTAATTTCGTCCAAGGTCTTGTTCATGCGAATGTGATAGGTGGTCAGAAATTTTAGCAAAGTTCTGTTTAAAATGTCTCTGATTAAAAAAGCATAATCGGTGTTTGAAGAAGAAATAACCAGGGGCTGTTCGGGGAGGTTTTGTTCGGTGAAGAAATCTAAGAAGATGAGTTTGTGCTCTTGTTCTAGGGTTTCAAAATTCTCAATATAAATGGTGGTGTTGCTGAGTTGAGCTAAGTCTCGGCAGCTTTTGATCTCACTTTTGATATCATCAAAATGAACAAAAGCTTTGTAACCTAAGAAGTGATGCAGTTCGATGGCTAGATTTTTTTTATCCTCAACACTGAGACCTTCAATATAGATGGGGGGATGTGATTTTTTAATATAATTGATATCATCGTCACTGGAATTGCGGCGCTCTTTCAAATGTTTGAAGTAATTAAAATTTAAGATATTGTTTTTTTGACTGTGTTTTTGTTTTTCAAGATGAGCTTGAAGTGAATCAAGCAGTAAAAAGCGCTCATAGTACTGAGCGGGAGCTTTGATCGATAAATTTAAAAAGTCGCGAATCTTATCGATCTCTTTTAAATTCAAATGGTCAGTGAAATGCAGTTCTAATTGTCCACGAAAAATATTTTCAAAATTAACTGAATAGGTGATTAAGTTGTTTTCTATAATATTAGTTTTATAAAGTTGGTGCGAGACAAGTTTTGGGTTTTCAACAAAACGTATATCTACATTGAATTGACGACTTAGTATGGCTAAGGACTTATCAATAATATCTTCAAATATGAATGCGTATTCACCACGCAGTTTATAACTCGGCTTCATATAACTACAACGATCCTTTCAGTTCATTAGGGGATAAAAAATATTATAGCAATAGCTGTGCCTATTTTTGCGGAAAGGAATAGTTATTGATGTCAATTAATTAGACATCAGATGAGAAAAATAAATTAATAATATTATATACTTAGGAGGGTGTCTAAAAAAATATAAATCTTATATTCTTAATTTCCAAAGTGACCAATCTTCCTCGAACACTAAAATTCAAACAAGCATGAAGTTATTTCATGCCTAAGTATTTAGTTAAAACAAGTACTTAACAGTAAGGTTTTGTTAACTATCAAGATGATTAGAATAGATATCTTAAAGGTTTATAGATTGCTTTCGCAATATACAATTTTAAAAATAAATAATAGTGAGCAGGTTACTTGATAGTGCCTTTCTTTTCTTTTTTTAATTGAAAGGCACTTTCGCGGTCAATGCGGTATTTTTTTTCGCAGATGTCTTTTATTTTAATATCTGAATCACTCAAACGTTGTCGAGTGCTCATTTCTTGTAGGGTGCAACAATATCCACCTTCAACAATAGTTCTGTTTAACATCCGAGATCTTTTCAAAGTTTTTATAGAATAATCTGAAAATTGCCTTTCCCTTTCTGTGAGTTTACTGTGGGTTCTAG
>JAHDFM010000031.1 GCA_020628165.1 Bdellovibrionales bacterium
CTAAAAGAGAGGTGATTTATGGACGATTTGAAAAACAAACCAGAAAGCTATTGGAAAGAAAAGCTTACACCATTGGCCTTCAAAGTGACTCGCAAGAAAGGAACTGAAAAACCTTTTACGGGTGAGTATGCTGATAGCAAAGATGCAGGTACTTACGTTTGTGTTTGTTGTGGATCTCCCTTATTTGCTTCAGACACTAAGTTTGATTCTGGCACAGGTTGGCCGAGCTTTTATCAGCAGTCTGAGCATGGCAATGTTGATTATCGCCCAGACAATTCCTTGTTCCGCAAAAGGACAGAAGTGATATGTAAAAACTGTGAGTCGCACCTTGGCCATGTTTTTGATGATGGTCCACAACCGACGGGCAAACGTTACTGCATCAATTCAGTGGCTTTAGAACTCAATAAGAATGACTAAAATTTTATTTGTCTGTCTTGGCAACATCTGTCGGTCGCCAGCTGCGGAAGGTTACTTTTCTCACCTTTTAAAGGAAAACGATCTTAGCAATGATTTTGTCATCGATTCAGCGGGAACCTCTGCTTATCATGAAGGAGAGCCTGCTGATGGACGTATGCAAGATGTAGCTAGAGAACGTGGGTACACTCTTGAAAGCATTTCAAGGGGGTTTAATCACAAAACTGATTTTCAAAACTTTGATTTGATCATTACGATGGATCATAAGAATTATCAAGATGTTATAGATTTATCTCCAAATAAAGAAGCTCAACAAAAAGTTCATGCTATGACGGATTTTTGTCACATTCATAATGTCAACCATGTTCCAGATCCGTACTACAAAGGCGTTGATGGTTTTGAGTTAACCATGGACATTATAGAAGACGCTTGTGACGGTTTATTAAAAAAATTGCGAGAGGGTTTATAAACTAATGGCAAATTGTTTAAGAGTTCAAAAGCCAGGAACAAATCAAGCTGTCATTCAAGAGTTTGTACGACGTGAACTTACTCAAGGTGAAGTGCTCATCAAAAATCATTATTCAAGCATTAACTACAAAGATGCACTTGCTGTCACTGGGCAAGGTAAAATTCTGCGCAATTTTCCATTGATTCCTGGAATCGATGCTTGTGGAGAAGTGATCGAATCTAATTCACAGTCTTTCGAAGTGGGTGATTTTGTTTTGCAAACTGGCTGTAATTTAGGTGAGCAGTATGATGGCGGACTTTCCGAAGAGGTGATCCTTAATGAAGCCAATTGCTTAGCTTTGCCTGAAAGCATAACTCCGCAACAGGCAATGACTATAGGGACAGCAGGGTTTACAGCTGCTCTTGCTATTATGCGAATGCAAATCAATAACCTGAGTAAGGAAAAACCAGTAGTTGTGACCGGAGCCAGTGGCGGAGTTGGTAGCTTTGCAGTTCAACTGCTAAAGCTTCAAGGTTTTGATGTCATAGCTGTGACTGGAAAAGAGAGCGCTCATGATTGGTTAAAGCAATTAGGTGCTGATAAGGTTTTAAAACCAGAACAAATCTTAACTGATAAACCAATGGATAGCATTCAATGGTCAGGAGCAATAGATAATATAGGTGGTCAAGTGCTCACCAGTTTGCTGGCACAAACAGATTTATATGGCCATGTGGCTTCTATAGGGTTGGCTGATAGTTTTAAATTAAACGCAACTGTTATGCCTTTTATTTTGAGAGGAGTCAGTTTGATAGGAGTCAGCTCTAATAACTGTCCTATGCTGTGGCGGAAAAAAATATGGCAATCTTTTGCTCAAGTTATTTCACAGTTTAAGTTTTATAAGACACAGGAAGTAAGTTTGAAAGACGTTGAAAATTATTCTCAAAAGTTACTTCAACGAAAAGTGCAAGGTCGTATGTTAGTCACGTTTGTATAGTATTTAAATTTTTTTTCTGAAAAAAGTTAAGTCTATCACCATGAGACACATGATTCAGAATGGGAAAACAAAAAATTTAATTAATAACGTATCAGTATAGCAATATTAATATTTTACCTATCTCAAATGACTCAGAGCTTTAACAGAATTAAAAAGCTAATTTAGTAATCGTTATTTCCTCCGATAAGACTTAAGTATTAGTGGGGAAAAATTTTGGTACGTCGAAGAATTAATCTTATTATTATATTTATTATTACTGGGCCAGTTCTGGCTTCTTTTTTTACAAATTGCGGAGGTATTGAAAGTTTTCAGGCTGAAATCTCTTCTCTTGATTCGAGTTCAGACATGATTTCACAAAAAGGAGATTTGAAGCTAATAGATGGTGATGTTGTACTTAATGATTTAATTTTAGATGTAGACACAAGTACACAAATGGGTATGGATCAAGTTCATGTTAGTTTTGTGAAAGAGCAAGATTCATTTGATCATTTAATAGAAAAATATGAGGCTGGTGAAATTGAGAAAGAATTACTTTTTGAGCTGTGGCCCAACGGTCAAGTCATTTATGACTATGATTTAACTTTTGATAATGCCCAAAAAGAAGAAGTCAGTTCCTATATAGAAATTTTTAATCAAAATTTATTAGAAAACGAAATCAACGTAAAATTTATACAAGCTACAGAAGAACAAGAAAGTCAGTTAATTATTTCATTTGCTTTTGGAACTGAATGTCGTTCTACGATTGGGTATCACGCTGAAAATCCTAAGATGATTTTATCTGAAAATTGTTTAACACAAGCAGGAGTTTCACATTTGTTAATGCACGTGTTAGGCTTTGGTCATACAAGAGGTGAGAATCAATCATCTATCATGAGTTATGTTGACCAGAATGAAAATACTCTAGATGTTTCAAATAATAGTGATGAAGTTTCAGTTGCTCCACGTGAGCAAGTCCTTAATCTGACTGCCTCAGATTTTGAAGCCTTAGTAGGAGTGTATGGTACGGTGAATGAAGAGGTTGAGTACAACCCTTTTAATTTAGAAAAAACAATAAAAACGAACTCTAAAAATCCAGCAGAAGAGAGTCCAAAACTAGAAAACAATAAAGTGTTGACCAATTTGCCTAAGTATTGTGATCAGGCGCAAAGAGGTGAAAAATTTGACAATAAAGGGCAAGAAGTTACCATAGAGTCTGTCATGGTTAAGGGGGCTTTGCCTCGCTTTATATTGACTAATGGTGATGAGGTTAATTGTGAGGTCGGAGATGCTGAGGAAGTTTTAACTCTACCTGAGCACTGTGAAGATATAGTTGTTGGACAAAAATATATCATTCAAGGTAAGAATCTAGATATTGTAAAATCAATGACACAAGGAATGAAAAATGAAAGTGTAAGATTTGTGAATGGTAGCAAGGCAACCTGTCTAAGCAGAAAATATGTTTCATTGTCAAATCCACCTAAGTACTGTGAAGATATAAAACTAGGCTCAGAGTACCGCATAAATTCTAAATATTATGGAAGGGTTGAAATTCCCCCTAAAAAAACGTCAGAGGTCGCAAATTTTTTAATGACAGGTAGTTATAAAAAAACATGTATTTTTAGAACTTTTGCTTCTATTCCGTTATTACCAAAAAATTGTGTTGGCGTAGCGCCGGGACTGGTCTTTAGAGAGGGAAGAAAAATTTTAACTGTTAAAAAAGTTGAGAATACCGATAATGGACAAATTTCAATAGAACTAAAAGGCTCATCTATCAAACGATTTTGTAAAAACAAAGTACAGTAGTTTAGTAATTAAACATTTCTTTACATTTAAATATAAATTAATAAAACAAACTAACATCTATAAAATTTATTTCTAAATAATAATTATTAACCTCAAGACTGTACTTACATCTAGTTCATGATTCGTTAAAAAGTTAAATATGTCGGTTTAAAATCCGATACTTATTTTAATGAGACAGTTACATTTGCATGCTTTGGGGGTTAATGTTGGGGGGGGCTTTGTTCTTCTTAGACAGTTACTCAAACATAATGGAAGTTCCTTTGGTGCTATCTATTTAGACGAAAGAGTCCGTCCTAAAGTCACAAATAAAGAGAATATTTATTTTTATAAACATGGTTTATTTAGTGAATACAAAAGTCAAATGGAACTGAGAGATAGGGTTCAGCCTCAAGATCATATTTTATTTTTTTCAAACCGTCCGCCATTGATTAAGTTTCCTTGTAAGGTGAGTGTGTTTCATCAGAATGCATTGCTTTTAGAAAAGGTAAGCCTTTTAGATTGGAAAGCTAAACTAAATCAATTGTGGTTTTTATTGCTAAAGAAAAACTCAGATCAGTTTGTTGTGCAAAATCAAACGATGAGGCGGTTATTAAGCAAGCATGGGAGTCATAACACTGCTGTAGTGAACGCACCTTTTTTTGATATGCACACTGATAATCTTACACCTTTAAAATCAGAGGGTGGATTTATATACGTTGCTTCTTGTTTGAAACATAAAAACCATAAAAATTTAATCAAGGCTTGGGAATATCTAGTATACAATGGCGTTAAAGAAAAGTTGACTCTAGTCACTTCAGGTAAGAGCGATCATGTCCAGCAAATGATCATGCAAAGCCCAGCTCAGGATCTTATTGTGCTCATACAAGGTTTGAGCCACAAGCAAGTCCTTGAAGAGTATAAAAAAAACAAAACATTGATTTACCCTTCAGAAATTGAATCTTTAGGTCTTCCGTTGCTTGAAGCCAAAGCTTGTGGCTTGGCTGTGGTTGCTTCTGAAAAAGACTTTGTTCGTGACATTATAGAGCCCGACCAAACCTTTGATCCAGAATCTTACATATCAATCGCAAGAGCTGTAATGAGGCATTTGAAGTTTAATTATAACAAAAGTCAGGTACTAAGTTCGGAAGAGTTCATCAATAAGTTACTAGAAAAGACAAAGGTAAGTGCTCCAAAGGCTAGTTAGGCTGGGCTTTACAACAGACTTGTCCTCCTCAGTTTGAAAATCAAATTTGCTATTAATAAACTACTAGAAGACACCAAATAACATTTCGGAGATAGGCATGGTTGGATCAAAATTATATGTAGGCAATATTGATTTTCAGTTGAGTGAGTTAGATATCAAAGATATTTTTTCCAAAGTAGGTGGTGTTCATAAAGTGAAACTTGTAAGAGATCCATTTGATAGAACTTCCAGAGGTTATGGTTTCGTCGAAATGGTGACCGACCATGATGCTGAGAAAGCATTAGAAGCTCTCAATGGTTATGCCATTAACGGGCGAAAGTTAAGAGTCCAGTCAGCAAACTCCAATGACATATAATCTAGATTAGATAAATTAAAAGTTTCATTTAGATTAAATTCTATTCACATTCATTGACAGAATACGATCCTTTTCTTAATAAGTGATTATGGAAAAAGCTACATTCGCTGCTGGATGTTTCTGGGGCGTCGAACAAAAATTCAAAAGTTTAGAAGGTGTTAACGAAACATCCGTTGGTTATATGGGTGGTGATACCGTGGATCCAACTTATAAACAGGTTTGTACTGGTGAAACTAACCATGCTGAGGTTGTTCAGTTGGTTTATGACCCAAGTGTTGTTACCTATGAGTCTTTGCTCATTTATTTTTTTAACTTACATGACCCGACAACGTTAAACAAACAGGGCCCAGATATAGGGACTCAATATCGCTCAGCTATCTTTTTTCATTCCGAAAGTCAAGAACAGCAAGCTGGAAGCGTGATCTCATCACTTCAAGCTAAGTTTGACCAACCAATTGTTACAGAAGTCACTCGTGCTAGTGAATTTTACCGAGCCGAAGAGTATCACCAGTGCTACCTCGAAAAAAACGGCCTTGGCAGTTGCAGTTAATAAATATATTTGTATTGGCCCTAGTAAAGAGTAGATCTCACATCATACGGGTTTGAAGCATCTATAATATTAAATGTATAACGACCAATTTCACGGTCATCCATGCTTAAGACTTTTACTCGCCATCGTCCCGCAGTTAAATTGCTTTTGTATGTGAAAGCTCTAAAGCCTTGATCACGCCCTCCTGTGATTTTAATTTTAAGCTTATCACTAACGATCCATTGACCATTGATATAGGCATTCCATTCAAAAAAGACATGGTCATTAAAAGCAGTGGGTGAAAAAATACTGGCAAAACAAAAAACTTTCTCACCTGCTGAGTAATGAAACTCACTTTCACTGTTCTGCCAAAATTTATAAGGATTTCTTGCATAGGACAGCAGGTATTTGTTGTCTTGTTTTTCAACACTACGGTAAATGCCCATTTTTTTGATTGAAACAGGCACCGGTGGTATGGCTTTTATAAAGTAAAGACCAAAAAAAGCAATGAGAGTAATAACACTGGGTATGGTGATATATCTGGTGATGATTCTTTCATCTTGAGTGCTTTTAGATAAGATGTAGCAGTTTAAAAATATAAGTAAGAAGTATAAAATGGCAGATATAAAAACAGGTGCAAGACCTACATAGCCAATGAGTGTGGGTACTAAGTAGGATAGATATGATATCAAGCAAATGCAAAGTAATGTTGTTTTGAAAGGAATATTAAGTTTTTGAAATCTCGGAATTTCATTAATAATCATTAAACCCATAATGAGGGTTAAAAATATAAATGCGTTAAGACCAGATGAACTTAAAAAATAAAAAATCAGATAAGCACTGAGTAAAGCTCCAAATAAAAAGTGCATCACATAAATTTTGTATCGTGTAACAAAAGGATTAAAGCTTTTTCCGAAACGCTCAAGAATATCTAGGTGCAATAGCCCTACAAGAAGCAGCAAAAAAATCGCTTGTTGAATAAGAAGAAGTTTTTGATCAATGCGTCCAATGGTGAATAGGTCGAATAAAAAGCCACTGAGAAAAAAAAGGACACTCATATGAGCTTTCGCTCTGGTTGCAATATTAGTAAGATGAGTCTTCATACAAAAACGATAGCAAACCAAACCACCACTGTCACCTTAAGCAAAGCCCATCACCTAAAACAAAGCACGTCACTCACAAGAAAGCCCATCATATACAGTAAATCCTGTCATCCAAAGCGCAGCGAAGGAGCTAAACTCATAATAATAACATTATGAAATTTTATAACGATTCAATGAAGTTTCTAACTTCAAGAGCTATGTGCATTGGAATTTCATGTCCACCTTGAAATGGATGAAAAGATCCTTCCCAACCAAGTTCTTGTAGTTTTTCAGAGAGCCTTTGTGCTTCAGTAAAACTCA
The DNA here is from genome assembly GCA_020628165.1 of Bdellovibrionales bacterium. Taxonomy (GTDB): domain Bacteria; phylum Bdellovibrionota; class Bdellovibrionia; order Bdellovibrionales; family UBA1609; genus JAHDIR01. Next base: position 7,109 of record JAHDFM010000031.1, read on the forward strand.
AGACCATGTCTTGCTCTCCATGGGTTTGAATAAACTTTAAACCTTTCAATTCGGCAAATTTTGGAAACCATGAAATTTCATCTAAGATAGCTCCAGATAATAAGATCACAGCTTTTAGGATGGGTTTTAAATGAAAAGACAACTCAGCGCTCAGCATGGCTCCTTGGCTAAAACCACCTAATACGAGCTCATCACCATTATTGATGATTTCTTTAATAAATTTTAGTAAACGGTCTCTGGCTTCATTTAAACCAGCAGGTCTGACTGAGGCCAAATCTCTGTGTCGGCCTTCTCTTTGAGCCTTCTCATACGATTCTATGTCAATGGGAAACCATGCGCGACTATCAAACATAGGTGAAAGTGCCAAATTGATGAACCCATTTGGGAAGTGCCAGTTGTGTTCACCCTTGTTATCAAATAGTTTTTGTAAACTAAACAGATCTTGAGCATTGGCTCCATACCCATGCAAAATTACAAAGTGTTTTTTTGAGTTGGGATTTAACTTTTGTATGACTTCTAAACCAGCGACTTTTTCCACAGACTTATCCTTTAGCAAATATTTAGCAAGTGAAACATAAATGTTTGTTAGGGACAATATAAAGTTGTTGTTCTTTTTTTTAATGGAGGTTTTTGTTTAGGGCCTTTGCTCAGATTGACGTACTGAGCGCAACACTATCATGCTGAACGGATAGAAGGACCTATTGATCTATTATGAGTTTCTTCGTTTCACTTAGGATGACAGTTTTTCAGTTAGAATAAATTATCGTAATCTATTTTAGCTGTTTGGCTAGCAAGCTTTGCTTTACAAGTCAGGATTTCTTTATCAGCGATGCTTTCTTCAGTTAAGATTCCAGGGTCATCTTGACTGACAAGACCATCTGTTATTTTCGCCATACAGGCCATGCAAGCACCGTCCATACATGAGTACGGTGGGTTCTTATCGTTTTCTATAAGGTTTTCTAGAATTGTTTTTTCGTTATCAATATCTAAAGTGAAAGTTTCATCATTGAGAACCACAGTGATCTGTGAACCAGGTGCACTTTTTTGGGCAAGGTCTCCAATGAAAACACTTTCGTTATCTTCACTTTCCACTTGGTCGTAGATGGCAGGGTTGAAGTCTTCTTTGTGAATTTGTTTTTTATCAACATTTAGACTTAGTAGGGCACTTAGCGTGGCATCCATGAGGCCGGTGGGTCCACACATAAAGTAATGCGTATTGGTAGGGTCTTCTTCTTTACAAATGTTCTTGAGTGTTTCTTGGTTAGCACGCCCTCTTAGGCCTTCCCAAGCACTTGAAGGTTGACTGAAAATAGATGTGAGTTTTAATTTCCCAGCCTCGACCAGCGCTTTGATTTCTTGATCGAAGATAACATTGTCTTCATTTCGGTTGCAGTAAATTAGGTGAATTTTCTTTTCATCAAGAACAGCAGTTTTAATGATCGAGTAGAGCGGCGTGATGCCACTTCCGGCTGCAATCAAAGTAATGTTGTTGGTATTAATTTTTTTAGATGTGTAAGTGAATAAGCCTGCAGGTGGAGTCATGGGTACAATTTTACCGATTTCTAAATCTTCAACAAGAAAGCCTGAAGCTTTTCCACCTGGAATTTTTTTAATAGTAATATTAAAAGCATTTTCATATGGGGCTGAGCTTAAAGAATAACTGCGCTTTACGAGCTCACCTTTGATCATCAGATGTAAAGTAACAAACTGTCCGGCTGTGTATTTAAATTGATCAACAAGTTCTTCACCGATTTCAAACACGAGAGTTGAGGTGTCGGAGGTTTCTGTTTTTTTATCAATAAGTTTTAAGCCGTAAACGAGTTCGTCCATAATTCTTTTAATTCCTCTGGGAAGAAAGTCTTACCGTATTCGATCGGTCCTATAAGGTAAGGCTTATCTTTCGAGAAATCAACAAATACAGCCCCTCCAGGCATTTGGACTTGGATTTTAACAGCTCCTGTTTTGACAAATTGACAGTGCGCAGCCGCAACGGCACCTGTGCCACAGGCCTGAGTAAAGTCTTCAACTCCTCGTTCAAAAGACACACTCTTGATTAAGTTTTCATTAATAGATTCAAACAGTGTTACATTACTGCCACCGACATGGTGTTGAGTGGACTGACGCAATTCTTTGATAATAGGAAGTAATTTTTTCTTTGTTTCTAAGTCAGATAATTCAATAACACTGTGAGGAACTCCGGTGTCTAAAAAAGTATAATTGAGATCAGCGACCTGAGCTTTTACTGGAACAGCGGTTAACTCTGGCATTGCTACAGTCACTTGGTCTTCGTTCTCAACGATAACATCAATGGTTCCAGCTAATGATTCAAAACTGTGCTCATCACCTGAAACATGATTTTTAAAAGTGAAATGGCCAACACAGCGGGCTGCGTTTCCACACATTTCTGCCTTAGACCCATCGTTGTTATAAAAAAACCACTTATAATCATTTTTTTTACTGTCAGCTTCCGTAAGAAGAATAAAGCCATCCACTTTTAAAAGGTTGCACATACGCACAACAAAATCTTCGATAGTGTTGCAGTCATAGAGCGTATGGAACTGAGTCGCATGATCTAGGTTCATAAAACTTGTGATAGCAAAGCTATTGCCTGTGCCGTTCATTACTTGGACTTTGTAATCAAGAAGTTCGTGGTTCATAACAAACCCATTCTAGCAATGAATGGCCTTGAAAGAAATCTACTCCAGAAAACTTTAAAAAGATTGTTACTTAAATAAGCAAAAAATAAACTTATTAAACGATCTTTTATGAGGTTTAAGTTTGCATATACTTTAATCACACTCTTGGCTCCAGTGTTTGTAGGCATTTAACGATTTCGCACTAGGTCATGTCATTCATTAGCTGAATAATTAATTGTAAAAAATACATAATTACGGTGAAATTTTACTACATTTAGTCATACGGAGGGGCTATGAACCTACAACTAGTAAAAGCATCTTTAGTTTCATTGGTACTTTCATTTACTTTTGTTCCTTCAATGAATATGGCTTTTGCAAACACTTGCTCGCATGGAGACGGAAGCTTTAAGTGTGTCGAGTTTGTAAGAAACCTCGATGGAGATACTTTCGTTGTAGATATTCCTGACGTTCATCATTTTTTTGGATCCGACATATCTATTCGCATTCGCGGTATTAATACTGGCGAAATAAAAAACTACAAAGGCAAAACAAAGTGTGAGCACGAAATGGCAATCATGGCCAAAGAAGAGCTTGCTGGCATTTTAGAAAAAGCCAACGTCATCGAGTTAAGAGACACTCAAAGAGGCAAATACTTTCGAGTTCTAGCTGACGTGTACGTCAATAGAAGGTCCATCTCTAGACATATGTTAAAGAAGTCTTTAGCCGTTGAGTACTATGGTGGCAATAAAGGTGGAGTTGACTGGTGTAAATTAAAGCGACAGGCAGAAAAAAAGCTACAATCAGATAACTTAATGTAATCACAAGAAAATTGAATTTATAAAAACTAAGACTGTCTTATATGTAGGCGGTTTTTCTATGCGACCAAAGTCTAGCAACAATCACTTTAAAATAAAATCAAACACTTACCGATAAGTCATTGCTTGGCTTAGTTTTTGTAACTATTAAGTTTAGAGGGGATTGATTTTTTTGAAAGTGTATCAGAATAAGTCATTTTTAATTTTTTCTATATTCGTAGCAACGCTATCGATTATAGCATGTGAACAAAAAGTAAATAGCATTCAGATCGATTCAAAGAGCCATGCCTTACCGCAAACATTGTTTGAAGACACAAATCCAAGAGTAGAAGATAAAACCCAAAGGGTCATAGCCTCAGAATCTGTCGTAGAAGACAATGAGGAAAAAGACAAAAATAAGAAAAGTAACAAACACGATGAGTCTTACTCCTTGAGTGACCCGAACCTTTATGAATCGGGTTTTTCTCAATCAAGTGGTTTAAAAGATATTAGCGAAATTAATTCTCGATTGAACGATCAAGAGCCTTAATTGCGCGTATCTAAATCGAGTTTTACTAAGCCTAAGTAAACATCTTCAGAACTTTCTTTGTAGTTCATTGTGGTGAACACGTTATAGCGGTTGTCAGAACTTGTATGCACTAACTTAATCTTTTTAGTGGATTCAATAAGAGTTAATTTAACCGATGAAATTGGGTTATTGAGACTCAGTTTTCGCATGTACTTTTCAAGTTCAAAGAAAATATTTTCAACGCTGAGTGGGCCACTTTTACTCGAGAGACTAATAGTGAATGACTGATTGTCGTAAAGACAAAACATCTCCAACTCCATTTGAAAACAATTAGTGTTCAATTTGTCTTTAATCAAATTATTGACTTCAAAAATCAAGTAGGGGCAATAGTTCACTGGCACATCAAAAACATGTTCAAGTGAACGTTTCATGTAATCTTTCTTTACTCTATTTTGTGGACAAGTCTGGTGAAAGTCTTGATAACTTTGGTTTTCCACAGATTCGAATTTATAGTTATCCATATACAAAGGCATAAACACTCCTTAGTTAAAGGTTTTTAACGGTTATAAAAATTAGTTATATTTAAAAGTAATTAATATTTTCTTAACAAGTTTTTAAGAATCCCTCGAATGTTCACCTTTTCGGGTTGGTGCCACATTGACTCCATTGAGGAGTTAGAGGGTCTTAACTCAATTAAGTTTTTGTCGTTATGAAAATAAAATCTTTTAAGGGTCGCTTCGTCTTCGATGACGGCTACAATGGTGTCGCCATTGTTGGCTGATTTCACATCTTCAACAATGATGTAATCACCATCAAAGATGCCATCTTCAATCATTGAGTCACCTTCAACTTGTAAAACAAAACTCTCATCGGGGTTATTCACAAAGTTGTTTGGCACTTCAAGAGTTTCGTTGAAGTTGAGTTTTTCTATAGGAGAACCGGCTGCAATCTTTCCTAAAAGAGGAAGGGCGCAAGGCTCAGTAATGTTGGCATTCATTACTGAGCCTGTGCTGGTTAAATCGTTAGGAGTTTTTGTTGTAGACAATAAATTTTCATGTAAGGTGTTGGCCGAGTGAAGAATAGTGATAGCTCGTTTTTGGTTGCCAGGTGGTATATGAATGTACCCCTTCGTTTTTAACTGTTTAAGGTAACGTTGTACGGAGTTATTAGAGGCAAAGCCAAAGTGTTCTTTGATTTCTAAAAAACTAGGGGCGAGTTTGTTATCTAAAAAATAACTTTCAATAAACTCTAAAACGGATCTTTCTTTAAGTGTGAGGGGTCTTAAATGTTGCATAAGCAAAGTTGTCCTTTTTTAGTTTTCAGCAAATACTGCATAACTCTTGAATTAACAATTTATGTGTAACTAATGTGTAAGTCAAGTGTATGTTATTTGTAAAAATGGTCAATGGTCGAGCAAAATGAGTGATATTTAAGCTAAGTTCTTGGTTATATTGGATTATATTTTTTTTGCAGATCCTGTCTTAGGTCCATAGATCTCGCCAAGCGAAAGAACCAAAAAACATGTATGATGATCTGTCCACTGCCACATCATCTTGTGGTACTACTCTAAGAAGTCATTTTAAAAATGCAGTTATAAGTTTTATTGGTTGAGCAATGAGTTATCGATATTAAGGAATTCAGCAAAGAGATTTTTAAGACTGCTCATAAGCATGCCGTAAGGAATCATTATGTAGTATGGCTCTAGAGGATTTAATGAGTTTTCTGGGTCAAAAAGACGGGCTTCAAAAGTGTTAAAAACCTTATTCGAATCAGGGACTCCTTGAGTTAAATTCCATTCATCGAGTTCTTGCTGGTATCTTTGTGGGTAAGCGTAGTCATCTGGGATAGGCTTTGGCTTAACTTTCAAATAGATACTTCTCATGTATTGAATGATATCATCATGTTTGTGAGCATTTTGCGAGAGTTCAGCAGATGGATAATTGTGTTCGGTGTATGGAGTTTGGTTTTCTTCAATACTGTTTACATGTGCTTGTAGGGATCCATAAAATTGTTGAGCAAGAGCTTTTAACTCTTCAAACTCACTCTGGTCGTACTGCACGTAATCTAAATCAAGCTTGAGGTCTTCATCACTAGAAACACTATCTACATACCTTAAGAATTGATTTAATACATTGGCTCTTATTCCAGGGTTTGTTGTCTCATCAAATAGGGACTTTCTATCAACCTGAGCTGGTATGATCCACTCTTTGTCATTAAAAAACCAGACAAAATAATTTTCGTAAAGTTTTGTCACAAGAGTTCTTTTTCTAATCTCATCTTGAAGTAACTCTTCTTGCTGTTTTTGCTTATAAGCTTGTGCATAAGAAGATAAAAAAGGAAGCTTTTCAGCTATAGCCATGATTTTATCAATATAAACTCCAGTCGATTTTCCACCAGGCACCGTCCACTGACAAAGCTTTGCTTGAGCAGTATGAATGCTAGCAAAAACAATGAGAATGCTTAAAGTACGTAAAATAATCATATGCGCTAGAAGAGCAAATAATGATCCACAAATGCCCTTTGATAGGTTTTTCCTACTTCAACGAGTCAGTTTTGGCGATGAGTTCAAAGTAGTGTGTTTAATTTATATTCAATTTCGACGTAAAATGTTTTACAGGCCGAGATTTTAAAGTCGAAATGAGTTTTGTGGAAAGTTAATGAGTCGTATTCGTGCTATCACTCGGAAACATCAAAAGTTTTGATTTATCATCTTTAAATTTGAGTTTACTTTCACTGAGTTCTTCAATGGATACGATAGAGTATATAGAAATGTGCAAGCTCTTGGTATTTTCCAATTTCTTTTGCAGTTGTTCTTCAGAAGGTTTGATCACAAGCTGGTTTGTTTCAAATACAAAATCAGAAATAGAGATAAAACTTAACCCGAGGCTTGAATCATGAATGGATCTTGCTTTTAGCGAAATCAACTTACCATCGACCGGATCTTTGTAATGCACTAGGAATAAGGGTTTCTTGTTTTCACTCATATCGACGCAACATAACAAAAACTGGCTAAGTTTCAAGCTGAAAATGACTACTTTCGTCTCTAGTGAAGGTAAAAAGGCAAGCCAACTCTTTGATTTTATTAACGTCTCTTGATAGCTATGAAATATGCAAAAAGCTATTGAGAATTTACCGAAAGACTGGATGAATCACCTACAACCTGAATTTAGTGAGACCTATTTTCAAGACTTAACCCAGTTTTTAAAATCAGAAGAGTCCAGTGTTTATCCGACAGAGAAACACTACTTTGCAGCATTGCAAGAAACCACCTTTGCCAACACAAAAGTGGTGTTGCTAGGACAAGATCCCTATCACGGAGAGGGGCAGGCTCACGGGCTCTCATTTTCAGTTCCCGATGGAGTGAAAACACCACCGTCACTCAAGAATATTTATAAAGAACTCAACGATGATTTAGGCATTCCTATTTCTAAAAGTGGCTGTTTGACAGGTTGGGCACAACAAGGAGTGCTCTTATTAAATGCCACTTTGTCAGTGCGAGCGGGGCAGGCGGGGTCTCACCAAAAGCAAGGCTGGGAAGTTTTCACTGACAAAATCATCGCTACTTTGAATGAAGAAAAGTCAGGGCTTGTGTTTATGCTGTGGGGGAGCTATGCGCAAAAAAAAGGTCAAAACATAGATGCCAGTAAACATCTAGTTTTGAAATCAGTCCATCCATCACCACTGTCAGCTTATAGAGGCTTTTTGGGGTGTAAACATTTCTCAAAGTGCAATTCTTACCTAAAAAAACAAGGTAAAACACCTATTGATTGGGCAAAAAACTAAGATTTCTTGTATGCACTTAAATAGTTTTTAGGTAATCTTTAAAGACATCAAAAAAAGGAAGACCTATGAAAACTTTAAAAGTGTTCGCCCTCGCCATTTTAACTTTTGCCATGGTCATGCAAGCTCATGCCGCCAAAGATAATTTTGTCTATTGTTCAGAAGCAAGTCCTAAGATTTTTAATCCACAATTAGCAACGGATGGCCCAACATTTAACGCTACGGCCAGCGTGATTTATAACCGCTTAGTAGAGTTTAAAAACGGCACAACAGATCTTGAGCCTGGCCTAGCAGAAAGCTGGACAATTTCGAAGGACGGCAAAACGTACAATTTCAAATTAAGAAAAGGTGTGACCTTTCACACTACAAAATACTTTAAACCAACACGAACTTTTAACGCCGACGATGTCTTATGGACGTTTAATCGCATGCGTTTAACTTCACATCCATATCACAAAGTGAATGGCGGAACGTATGAGTATTTTAGATCGATGGGAATGGACAAGCTCCTTAAAGATATCAAAAAAATAAACGACTATGAAGTTCAGTTTCAGCTCACTCGCAGAGAGTCTCCATTTTTAGCAAACATTTCTAAAGACTTTGCCAGTATTCTATCAAAGGAGTACGGCGATCAATTGACCAAGGCGAACAACAAAACACAGATTGATCACAAGCCCATTGGAACGGGTCCGTTTCAGTATAAAAAATACGTGAAAGACACGGTGATCAGATACACAGCTCACAACACTTACTTTAAGGGCCCAGCCAAAAGTAAAAACTTAATTTTTACGATCACGCCTGAATCCAGTGTGCGTTTTCAAAAACTAAAAAGAGGTGAGTGTCATCTGATTGCAGAGCCTTCACCCATTGACATTGAGTTAATGAAGAAGCATCCAAAAATCAGCGTGCTTGAAAATTCAGGGTTAAATGTAGGCTACGTTGCCTTTAACGTAGAGAAAAAACCCCTCAACAACATAAAAGTAAGAAAAGCCATCAGTCATGCTCTTAACCGCGAAGCCTACATTAACTCCATTTATAAAGGTTATGCTGAAGTGGCTCAAAACCCAATGCCACCGACGATTTGGAGCTACAATAAAAATGTTAAACAAATTAATTATGACATTAAAAAAGCTAAAGAATTATTAAAGCAAGCCGGCTATCCGAATGGCTTTAAAATATCTTTATGGACGTTGCCAGTTTCTCGCCCATACAACCCCAACGGTAAAAAGTTAGGAGAACTCATTCAAGAAGACCTTAAAAAAATTGGCATTCAAGTTGAGCTAAAAACTTACAAGTGGGCAACCTATTTAGAAAAAGGCTCTAAGGGTGAGCATGAAATGATTCAACTTGGTTGGATTGGTGATAATGGCGACCCAGATAATTTCTTAGCAGTACTTCTGAGTTGTGATAGTGTAAAAGCAGGAAGTAATTATGCCCGTTGGTGTAATAAAAACTACTCAAAGCTTGTTTCAAAAGCTAAAACGCTTAATAGCAAAGATGAGCGAGCTAAACTTTACAAAGAAGCTCAAAGCATATTCAACAAAGAGCTTCCTTGGGCCCCAATTGCCTATGCAAAAAAATTCAGAGCCATGCGCGCTGATGTGAAGGGCTACGTGATGAACCCGTTTGGAACGGAGTCTTTTTATGAGGTGTCTGTTTCTAAATAATGAAACAACAAAGTCTATTTAATAAACTAGGTTCGCTATTATTTACCTTGTGGCTGTTGAGCTTAGTTTCTTTTTTTCTTATTCGTATGGTTCCAGGAGATCCTGTTCGCTTAATGGTGGGTGATATGGGTTTGTCTGAAGAGTCATACAATGAAATCAGACAAAATTTAGGATTGGATAAACCCATACTCGTTCAGTATGGGGATTATATTTACAAATTGAGTCAGTTTGATTTTGGGCAGTCGTTTGTCACTCGAGCTCCTGTTTGGAATGAGTTTAAAGAAAAATTGGTGGCGACGGGTGAGCTTAGTTTTTTTGCCATGCTCATTGCGATCATAACGGGCTTGCTCATCGGTATCTATGCTGCCGCCAATCGGGGGTCGTTCATAGATAAAACCTTAATGACCGGGTCTGTGATTGGTTTTTCCATGCCCATATTTTGGTGGGGCCTTGTTTTGATTCTTTATTTTTCGGTTCGTTTAGAACTCACGCCAGTGTCTGGGCGTATTTCTGCCATCACTGACATTGATAGTGTCACGGGCTTTATGCTCATTGATGCTTGGTTTTCAGATGAACCTTGGCCTGCATTTAAAGACGCCGTTAGGCATTTGATTCTACCTAGTTTTGTTTTGGCGACGGTGCCACTTGCATCTATTGCCAGAATGACAAGATCTAGTTTCATCGATGTGCTCGGTGAAGATTACATCAGAACAGCTTATTCAAAAGGGCTGACTCAGAAAAAAGTTTATTTCAAACATGCACTTCGCAATGCACTGTTACCAGTGGTAACAGTGATTGGTTTGATGATCGGTGCCTTGCTGACGGGAGCTATTCTCACTGAAACTATTTTTTCTTGGCCCGGTTTAGGCAGGTGGCTGCTTGCTGGAGTTGAAGCTAGAGACTTTCCGGTGATTCAGTCTGGCATTTTTTTAATTGGCTCTTTAGTGATGTTACTTAATTTCTTTATTGATATTTTATACAAGTGGATCAACCCAAGGTTGAGGGTGTGATGTTATGAGCACTGTTGCCAGTACTGATTCCAATTTAAACACCAAAAGTTTTTTATCTTATTTCACCTTTAAAGAGATGGGCTGGATCACAAGTGTTTTGTTTGTCGTTTTTGTATTATTTGCCTTGGTGGCGCTATTTGGCCCCTTGTTTACAGTGTATTCACCGTCACAGGTTTTTAATGATCATATTTTGATTCCTCCGTTTTGGCACGCTGGTGGGTCTTGGGCCTTTCCTCTGGGTACAGATGATCTCGGTAGAGATTTACTTACGCGTTTAGTATACGGAGCACGAGTTTCGATGGGTGTGGGTTTACTAGCTGTGATGATTGCTTTGTCTATTGGTGGCACTCTCGGATTTATTTCATCTTACGTTGGTGGTCGTGTGGATCAGTTTGTCATGCGTTTCACAGACATTTTGATGTCGTTACCAAGCATATTATTAGCAATCATCATTGTAACTATATTGGGCTCTGGGTTACTACCAGGAATCATTGCCGTATCAATACTATCGATGCCTGCTATGATCCGTCTGGTGCGAGTGACCGTGTGGGATGAAAAAGAAAAGCTTTATATCATGGCCTCTAAGAGCATTGGCGCTAGTCACAGCAATATCGTTAAAAATATTTTAATGAATTGCCGCGGGCCCATACTCATTCAGTGTATGCTCACTTTTAGCGAAGCTATACTTAATATCTCAGCCCTAGGCTTTTTAGGGCTCGGAGCTCAGCCTCCACAAAGTGAGTGGGGTACGATGCTTGCCGATGCCAAGGACTACATTGAAACAGCTCCCTGGTTACTTTATTTTCCAGGATTGTGTATACTAACTGTGGTGTTATGCTTTAATCTATTGGGAGATTATTTGCGTGACAAATTAGATCCTAGACTGAAGTGACGGTGATGCGAACATATTTAAAGCCAGAAATATTTTATCAAGATAATTTACCACCCAAAGAACAAGTGATCACTCCCGGTCAAGAGTGCATCATTGTTTATGACATTATGCTCACTGAGATTCCTGAATTTAAAAATTGGCTCACCATGTTTGAACATTATTATGGTGTTACAGGTGGTGAGGCTCTTAAAAGTATTAAGTATTTTCCTGAACACTTTGATAAAATCTGTCGCAAAATCCTGCACGCCAGTCGTACGGGTTTAAAAGTCATTGCAGTCGGTGGGGGAAGTATTGGTGACTTTGCCGGTTTTTTTGCAAGCTCCTACAAGAGAGGAGTGAGCTTAATTAATATTCCAACGACTTTGCTTGCTGCGATTGATTCCGCTCACGGTGGTAAGAATGGTTTGAACAGTTCGTTTTCAAAAAACCAAATCGGTACTTTTTATTTTCCAGAGAAAGTTTTTATTTGTCGAAAAATTTTAAATTACTTACCGGAAGATCAAATTCTTTCTGGGTTTGGTGAAGTATTAAAAACGGCAATATTGGCCGGTGATAGTTTGTGGGATAAGTTGCAAATAGACGATGAAATAACAATGAACTATTTGTGGCCTTTACTTCCTGAGATCGTTGACCACAAATACAAAGTGGTTGAAAAAGATCCCTTTGAAGTTACTAATAAACGCAGGATTTTAAATCTGGGGCATAGTCTTGGGCATGTTCTAGAAAAGCAATTCAATTTATTGCACGGAGAGGCCGTGGCACAGGGGCTACACTTCACTCTAGATTGGAGCGTAGAAAAAAAACACCTCAGTCGTGAAGACTACAAAAAAATGAAACTTTGTTTAGAGACTCACTTTCCTTGCATTAAAGAAGAGCTTGGCCCTCACATTACTAAAGCTCGTGCCTTAGAATTACTGATGACAGATAAAAAAATGGATCTCGATCAAGAGCTTAACTTTGTGTATCTAAAAGGTTTAGGGCTACCACATGTCGAGAAAACTAAAGTTTATAACATTATAGCGAAACTCTTCCAGCACTCTTGGGTGACTTGATGGCCTTTCAATATAAAGGATCTTTAGCCTCATCCAAGTCTCTGATGAACAGAGCTCTCATTGTTAAAAGTCATTTTCCAGAGTTGAACATCTACGGTCAAAGCCCGTGTGACGACGTTAGAGGAATGCAAGAGGCTTTGCAATTATTCAAACACGGAGCTTCTGAATTTGATTGTGGTGCAGCTGGTACAGTCTTGCGTTTTCTAGCTTTGCGTTTAGCGCGGGAGAGTGGCGAGTATTTTCTGACTGGGACAGAGCAACTGTTAAAGAGATTACCAGAGGATTTGGTGCAAGTGTTAAGTCAGCTTGGTGCAGAAGTAAAAACAAGTGATAGAGGTTTAAAGATTAAATCTTATGGTTGGAAGGTTATGGGAGATGCCTTACATTTACAAGCTAAACTATCTAGTCAGTTTGCTACGGCCGTATTCATAAATGCCTGGAACTATCCTTTAGATCTTTTTATTACAGTGCCAAAAAGCATGGCCTCCATGTCTTACTTTAAAATGACATTGAAATTTTTAAAACAATTAGGCATGCAGATAGAGTCTCGTGGTCAAGAGTACCGAATCCCAAAAAATCAAAAAGTGACCTCTGGCACTTATGTGTGTGAATCAGATATGGGCTCTAATTTTGCATTAGCTGCGGCGGCAGTACTCGCAGGAAACATTGAGCTTGAACAATTTGTGCAAGAGAGCGTGCAGCCAGACATTTACTTTTTAGAAGTTCTTAAAAAAATGCAAATAGAGTTTAAGCTCAGTGGCAGTTCGTTGTTGGTTCAGCAGCAAAGTCAATTTTCTTCATTGTCTGTGGATTTAAATAACAACCCAGATCTTTTGCCTGTGTTAGCCGTATTGTGTTCTTTTGCCGAAGGGAAGTCCAAACTTTACGGGGCTCCACACTTAACCAACAAAGAGTCTAACCGCATAGAAACCACATTTAATTTATTACAAAAAGCTGGTGTCGACTGTAAAAAACTAGAGGATGGGGTTTTGATTCAAGGACAGCCTAACTTACCAGTTAGGAGTTTTAATTACCACTGTCAAAATGACCATCGTTTAGCCATGGCGGCTGGGTTACTTATGTTGAAGAAATTTGATATTCAGCTCACTAAAAAAGCTGATGTGAATAAGAGCTTTCCGGAGTTTTGGAACATTATAGGGCTTGCAGGTGGTTGAGATGAAACCAACCATTACATTGATAATAGGACACCGAGGTGTGGGGAAAACATCTTTGCTTAAGCGCTTACAAAATTACGAAGAGTTAAAGAGCTCAACTTTTTTAGATCTCGATGAAGAGATTGAAAATAGATTAAATCAAAAAATTACAGATATTTTTTTAAATAATGGTGAAAATTATTTTAGGAAAGTTGAGCAAGATATTCTTAAAGAAATATGCAGATCATTTCAAGGCCAGAGTTTGTATATCAGTTTAGGAGCAGGTTGTTTGCCGCCTTACCCAGGACATTGTGAAGTAATTTGGGTTCGAAGAGGCACAGATTTTAGAGGCCGTGTATTTTTAAATAGACCACGATTAGATAGCAAGACCTCTGCTTTTGATGAATCGTTAATTAAGTTTAAAGAGCGCGAATGTATTTATAGAGAAACCGCAGACAAAATACTAACACTTGAAGAAGGTGGTTTTTCTAGTGAAACTTATGAAAGAGAGTTTTTTTCAAGTAAGCCTCTTGGGTTTTGTGATGCTTTTTACACGCTTCAAAAAAAAGAGCTCGATAAATTTGCGTATTATTTAAGGTTAGGTTTAAAGCGACTCGAGCTACGAACTGATATTTTAAGCCAACAAGAAATTGAAAAAATAATTCAATTAGCACCCAATAAGCGATTACTGGTTTCCATACGTGATAAAGAAACTCTCAAATGGATAGATTCAAATTCACATGACGATTTGATTTACGATTATCCACTCGAACTTGGAGCTCCCGAAAAAAAATATGATATTATCTCTTTGCATGATAAAAGCGAAGGCTTATCAGCAGCCATTGCAATGCTGGATCAGTTCAGTGAGAGTTGTGAATTTTTAAAACTTGCAGTTCCTATAAATAGCTTTAAAGAACTCAACGAAGGACATGCTTGGCATTTACAAAATCCAAAAAAAAATAACTTTTTACCAATGTCACAAGAAGGGCGCTGGCAGTGGTACCGTTTATGGCAAAAAAATAATTTGTCGGTGAATTTTGTTAAATTTGATCAGCAGGGTTCAAGTCAAGATCAGCCTTATTATTATCAGTGGGTGAAAAATACATTCAATCAAGAAAATGGCTTTGCCTGCATCTTAGGTGATCCTATTGATCACAGTTACACCCCTTCTTTTCATCACGAATTTTTCAAAAAAAAACAAAGACCTGTGCTAAATATTCCACTGCCGGAGTCTGAACTCGATCAAGATACTTATTCTATTTTGGTAGACATGGGGCTTAAATGTGCTGCTATCACATCACCGTTAAAACAAAAATTTTATCAGTTATTAACGGGCAAAGATGATCAGACAATAAATACTCTTTATTACTCTGAAGGTGGCAAAGCTCGTTTTGCTAACACAGACGGTGTCGGTTTAGACAGTTTGTTAAAAAGCTCAGATTTTAAAGGTAAAGGCGTTGTTTGGGGAGGTGGCGGTGTGCTACCAGAACTAACAAAAAGACTACCAGAGTTTAGTTGTTACTCGGCGAGAACAGCAAGGCCACGAGAAGGTTTTAAAGTTATTGATAAGCCGGAGGTTGTCGTTTGGGCCTCTGGTCGCAGTCATCACAGCTTATGGCCAACCAGTGATTGGAAGCCTAAAAAAATTATAGATCTCAACTACAGCGACGATTCACCTGGCAAAGAGTATGCATTGATGGTAAATGCTGAATATGTAAGTGGCCTAGAGATGTTTACTCAGCAGGCTCAGGCGCAACAAAAGTTTTGGAGTGAACTAGATCTATGTTAGGCAACGAGTTTGGACATTTATTCAAAGTAACTTCTTTTGGTGAGAGTCATGGCAAAGCAATGGGTGTGGTCATTCAAGGCTGTCCCAGCGGAGTTGAGTTTTTACCTGATGTGCTAGAAAGTTTTTTAGCTAGGCGTCGCCCGAATCAAAACCCATGGGTCACTTCAAGAAACGAAGCAGACAACTATGAAATTTTAAGTGGTGTCTTTGAGGGGAAAACCCTTGGAACTCCCATTGCCGTCGTCGTTTACAATCAAGATACGCGCTCAAAAGACTATGATAAAATAAAAAATCAAGCCCGGCCTGGTCACGCCGACGATGTCTGGAAACTGAAATACAGTCATGTCGATCATCGTGGCGGCGGGCGCTCGTCTGGACGTGAAACTCTATCACGTGTGATTGCTGGCGCTTTCGCAAAAATGTATTTACAAAGTGCAAATATAAACACAGAGGTGACAACTAAAATTACTAAACTTGGACCCTTAGAAAATAAGGGTAACGATACATTTCCAGAGGGCACAAAACAACTACTAACAGAGGCCAAAGAGCAAGGCGAAAGCTACGGTGGTCACATACACCTCAACATCAGTAACGTATCACCGGCTTTGGGTGAGCCCGTTTTCAAAAAATTAAAAGCACAATTAGCCACAGCCTATATGTCAGTGGGGGCAGTCGTTGGTGTCGAACTCACTGGTGGTTTTAAAAATACCTTAAAGAAAGGCACAGAGTTTCACAAACAAGGTGAGGTCATCTATCAAGGGATCCGTGGCGGCATTTCAACGGGTGAAAATATCAATCTAACCATCGCAATGAAGCCAACCTCATCCATTCTAGACACGGCCAAACAAGGGCGACATGACCCCTGCATCCTAGTTCGCGCCTTACCAGTCTTCGAAGCTATGACCTATTTAGTTCTAGCCGACACCGAGCTCATCAAAAAACTAAACAACATATAATAATTAATTATATTCAGTTAAAGAGATGAATGTCAGGTGAAGCAAAAGTACTGTCATTTCTGGTTTAAACAACCTCACCTTGAGATAAAGCACCGTCATCCTGCACGCAGTGAAGGACCTCAATAAAAACTACAAGCCCTAAAATAAAATCACTCCACACAATAAATTTTTCAATAGGTGTAAGGTAAATCGTCAGCAATAAAAGCAACCTCAACCTCAGATCAACACATTCACTTCTATGTAACAAAGACCACAAAAAATTTATAAGTCATATCAGTACCTTAAAGCCTTAAAGAAACAAAAATTCAAGCTCAGCTAAAGCTAAAGTAAGCACGAACCACCAAATTTCTGGAACATAAGTTGCAAATACTCCTTAAATAAGAGGTTTGATTATGTCTATAAAAAAATTAGTTCTCAGTGTCCTATTGATAAAATGTCTTGCGGTGAATGCCCTTCATGCGCAAGTCACTGACTTAGAGTTAGATGTTAACCCATTATTGCCATCTAATGTTTCTGCCGAAACGGGCTTTTGGGGCGGAATAGGAACAACTTTGTTTGATATGCAAAACTACTACATCCCTTCAACAGAAGTTCGATCTCAGCTTAAAAATAGCTTAGCAATATTAGCCGTAGAAAATGCAAGACAAGATCGATCCAATTTATTGCCATGGTTTAGAGCTGACGTGTCTATTGATATTGAAAATTTAACGCCAGTGAATCAAAATTTATTAATTCAATTAGCTGATGGAAGTGATGCTAAAGACGGCGTTATAGACGTAAGTGTGATAGATTCAGATCCAGATTACTCAGAGCTTCAACGCGAAAATATTTTTGATGCTGGCAATGTCATTTTTTCTGCTGTTATTAAGTTATTATCGAGCGAAACCATGCCTTCAGAAGAAATTGAGTTAAGGTCAATATTGTACCCAGATTCACTTTTATCACTAGCACTCTTAGAGCAATACCCAACTACCAGAGGGCAGTTGGCGAGGCAAAAAAGAGAAGAAGCTAGACAGAAAATGTTGGGTGGTGTCGGGACTGGTTTACAGCTACTAGGTCTTTTCAAATCACTTACCAGCTTTCCATTTTCACCAAGTTTCATGGTTGGTGAGTTTATATTTGAAGCAGGTACTGGTTTAGGTAATTACGCTGACAGTTACAAGCATAGTGTTTTTGTCAATGATAGTCACGCTCGCCCAGGTGTTGAGATTCCCTATGCAGACATTAAGTTTAATTCCCTTCAAAATTTATTATTACTGAGCCAACAAGCTCAATTGGTTTATGATGTGAATGATCGTTTGATTTCTCATTCTGAACATTTACCTTGGAGCCATGACGATAGAGATCAATTGGCGAATCACGCTCGAAGTTTTCTTGCAAAGTATGAAACTCAGTTTGAGTTAGATTGCTATGCTCTTTCAAGACAAATTGCCGGAATGCAGGCTGCAGGTGAGTTTTCGAAGGCGTTACAAATCATGGCGACCTTGATTGTTCACTTGGATGACTCTCAATTGTTTAAGGTTGTTTTAGAAAAATTTAAAGATGAGAGTTTTGTTAAAGAAATAATTAGTAAAGAAGATGAAAGTCTCCAGCGTGAAGCTAAAAAGGAAATTGGCTACTTAGTAACATTGCTTACAACTATGTCCGAAATGCATGATCAACTTGCTCAGAGTGAAACAATCAAAGCTAAAATTACACAACTGCATGCTGACGCTTTAGAAAACAATGGGTCTGATTCAAGTTTAGAATTAGTTCGCTTTGATTTAACCAGCAGTATGTCCAAATTTTTAGTCCGAAAATTGATCGATGCGATGAATAAGCGTTTTAGTAAATTAAAATATGAGAACTTTGATCAAGAAACATTTATAAACAGAGCCAACGAAACTAAAGAGACTTGGTTAAATAACTTTGAATCTGCATTTATAAGCAACTCCTTATCAGATGTTAAGTCTGCGACTCTCACACCAATGTTTGAATTTTTGAACAGCGTCCCTGATGCAGCGGCATCCGCAGCTGGCGCAGTTGGAGAGGCAGCACTAAGAGCTACGGGGAGAGCTGCTTGGTGGGGTGTTAAAAAAGCCTGTAAACAAATTATCAAATAAGCTTGTTTATTAACGAACTAATATCAAAGTTCGCAATTCATTGGTAAAGTGTGATGGAAGGTTCAAGTTGCAATTGAACTAGCGTAATAAACGGTTGAGTAAGTGTATTAAAAAAATCAAAGAAAAATTATTTAATAATAATTTTAATGAACGATAATTTAGTTCAGTATTATATTATTGTATCCAGAATTGAATTTAGTCGGGCCCTCATATTTGTTTAAAATTAATTATCTTGGCTCATTTAAATACTTATTTACAACATTTCATCAATATAATAGCATTTCTTTAAGTCTTAAATATTAATCTTCGGAGCTCAAGCATGAAATTATTAGCCTTATTTTTAACAATCATAATGATCACAGGTTGTGAAACCATCGATGAAAAAACAGTGGGGCAAGTGGCTGGTATTTTACTCAACCCTGAAGGTGGAGCTAGTCAGTCTATGGTGCCGACAAACGCCGAAGTCTCTTTAGGCTTGAAAGAGTCATTAGTTTCAGGTGTCATTTCAGCGGTTGCTGACTTATCAAAGATGGACGGCTTCTTTAAAAACCAAGCCATTAAAATATTATTTCCACCAGAAGCATTAAAAGTTGAAAAACAACTGAGGAAACTAGGCCTCGGGCATTTGTGTGATAACTTCATTCAATCACTTAACCGTGCTGCCGAAAACGCAAGCTCTAAAGCAAAGCCCATCTTTGTTAGTGCCATTAAAAGTATGACCATTACAGATGCCATGAATATTTTGTTAGGTGCAGATGACTCTGCGACACAATACTTAATGAAAGCCACCTCAGGTCAAATCAAGCAAACCTACTCACCAGTTATTGCCACTAGCTTAAATAAAGTGAATGCCACTCGCAGCTGGGCCGATGTAGCCAAGGCTTATAATCAGATTCCGTTTGTGAAAAAAGTAAACCCTAACTTAGAGAGCTACGTCACCGACAAAGCCATGTCAGCACTATTTGGTGAAGTCAAAAAACAAGAAGCTCTTATTCGTAAAAACCCTATCGAAAGAACATCTTCGTTGTTAAAGAAAGTTTTTGGATACGCTGATAGCAAAAAAGGAAGTTAGTTCATTTGTTAGAACTTATTAAGGCACATTATATGATTCATAAGTTTTTAATTCTTCTTCTTTTGTTTGTTTTCAGTTCTTGTAAAAGTCCTGATAGAAAACTAGTAGAAAACCCAGCAGAAAGTGAGTACCGACTAAATAACGGAATCCCTGCTGAGCACATTCGCTTCTCTCCGTTACGCTTTACCGGAGAAAGAGGTAAAATTTTTATGATCATCGAGGTGCAACCAACAGAAGTTGTGGCGCGCCCTGGGTTTAATCAATACCAACTCTATAACCAAACGCTTCGTGGAATACTGCATACGGAGTGTGAACAACACTTTGGCAAATTACAAGCATCACTGGGGTTTGTGGAGTATTTAGAAATACAAACTCAAAAATACAGTAACTTTTCCTATAGAACTTGGGGCAAGGCTGTTTGTCATGGTTATCTTAAAAAATTAGATTATAAACTTTAATTCTAAATTTAACGGTGAATGACTCATTAAAGTTGGCGTATCTGTCCCATTTGATATTATAATTATTTAATGAGAGCAGTGTTATTTTTATTACTTTTTTTGTTTGTTAGCTGTGGTCACAGCGATAAAGAAGTAAGCCCGCAAGCTATATCTTCTTGTACGAAGATCAAAAAGAAAAATATCACTATCCATAGTGGTCAACATTATTACGATGGCAATTTACATTTAGTACCAACTTTCAAAAGTCAGTCGGAGCAAATTGGCTACGAGGTTGCTTTTATTAAAACTGAATTTGTATACAATGAGGCCGGTTTACAATGGGGTGATATAATCACACACGTTGACCAGAACCCAGTGAATCAAAGCATTGATTTGGTCGGAGAGTATTTTATAAAAATTAAAAGAAAGGCCCACAAGTCTTTTAAAGTTCAGCGTTGCAATAAAACTTTAACAATAAAGAATTTATTAAAAGATTAATCAATATCAAAAATTAAACAAATCTCTGTTCCTTTAGGGTTGCTTTCAACAAGCATTTTACCATTGCACTTTTTAAGCATCTTTTTCACCTGATACAATCCAATTCCAGAGCCTTGTTTTTTTCCGTAGGTGACTCTTTTCTCACCTAGCTTATTTATTATTTTTTCAGGAATGCCACAACCGTTATCGGTAATAGTAATGTTCAGTTGAGTTTTCACGATTTTTAGGCTGAGTTGAACGTTGCCTTTGAACTCAATAGACTCGTACGAGTTTTTAACTAAATTGTAAATGGCATCTTTAAAAGACTTCAGTGGAATTTTAGCAAAAACGTCTTCATTTAAAAGTTGAAATTGAAAATCAATATTTTGATCTTGTTGATTGATGAACTTTAAATGTTTGCAAAGGTCTTTTAAGACTTCATTAATGTTTTCTGGCATGACAAGTTCATTTTCATAGGTGATTGCGTGAGCGCTGTCTAAAACTTGTATGTCTTCGATGATTTCATTCATGCGATGAAAAGCTATGCTAAGTAAGTTTTGGTAACTAGGAGGGAGCTCTCTGCTTTCGGCAAGCAAACTGATAGTTGATAAAGGAGAGCGCAAACTGTGAGCTAAAATGCTTGCAGACTCAATGGTGGCTCGAAGTTTTTTGTTGCTCTCTTTCAATTGTAAACTTGCGACAGTGTTGGAGTTGGTCTCTTCATAGTGTTTTTGTAATTCGTTGTATTTACGATTAGCAGAGCTTGCGTTGTTGTTTTTGAGTTGAGTAAGGTTCGTACCATGTAGAATGCTTTTAGTGCCATTGTTTTTGTGAGGAAGGTTTGTGACCTCTTCAGTTATATAGTTAAGACTGATTTGTTCCATATTGGTCTCCATTTGATAAGTGGTTCAATCATTTATGTTTGCGAATATAAGGCTCGATTTTAAAAAAAACATTTTTTTATGTGCATTCACTTTGTTTTCACGTGTGAAAACGTTTGTTTTGAGGTGAAAATCCTTCAGTTCGTTCTTATGAAATATTTTGCAAAAATGACATACCAAATCCTATTAATTTGCAATAGAGCTCTAAATCACCTATATAAAAACAACATAGAGGATTTATTGACAATATTTCAGGTGTGAAATATTGAAGTTTCTAGGAGAAAAACAGTGGATTTAAACTTATTTGGGTGCCACCGCCAATTTTTAGACAGCTATATTAAAAAGCATAAACTGTCTTTAAAGTCTTTGGCCAACGCGACTAAAAATGTAGTTTCTATTTCCACTTTATCCAGAGTGGTTAAAAAAGACAGAAGTGGTGAATACACTCGGGCTTTTGATATCAGCTTGGACTCCTGGACACTATTGATAGCTCACCTTAAGCTCACAAAAGAAGAAGCTCTGCAGGCTCTTTTATTGCGAGTGAAAGATGAGTTGCGGAGGGTCGACACTCCACTCATCAATGAGGTCGAAAACTTACTAGGTAAGGTTTACGGACAAATCTCACCCGACGACATAAAAGAGAGTTCCCTCAGTCGCGAAGCTTTGTATATAGCTGACACTTATGAGAAATTGCCCGAGCGATTCAAAAAAAGTTTAGCTACTGAAAGTTTTAAGGTCATTGGCTTTTTAGACGCACTCAACCCGGCCATTGCCCAGACGTTGGAATCTCATCGCAAAATTATGAAACGGATTATCAACTAGACAGCGATGTATAACACCTAAATAAATACTATTTATAAGTATTATTTATGGAAGGTGTTTAAACTATTTAGAGACTATTATTTGCTTGAAAATGCAATCAGCGAAATAGATAGTCCTGACATAATTACAACCGGGAGGCGTAATGCTAGAAGCTAATTGTGCGACAGGGTCTCAAACCCCTGAAAACCAAAGCTTTGAACCCACTGCAGAACAACTGTATGCAGTGCAGGAATTTATGTATGGAGATACAGACATTCCGTTCATTTATTTTTTTAAACACTCATTTATTTCAGGGATGTTTAAAGACTTAGGTGACATAGAAAGGCTAAAGAAAAACAACCCAACTTTTGCTAGTTATATCGATAGATGGCTAACAGCTGCTATTGAATATAAAATAATAAAAGTTAAAACAGATGGTGTAGTAGAGGTTGATAGAGGTCTACTAGATAAAGTTGATCATAATAATATTACTTCAAACATGACACTATTAAAAAAGAATAAAGAAATTGCTAAGCAAACAACTGAAGAGGCAATAAAAGGTCTTCAAAACAAAAATAAATTTTCATCTGTTAATAATTTTATTTTTTATAATGATGATGAAACATATAGAAAAGTTGTTAGTCTCTATAATAATTTTTTGAACGAACTAGGCAGCTTGTCTAATAAGCGATTTAATATTCAAAATACTAACAACCCTGGTAAAGTACGTTGCATTTCTTTAGCGAGTTGTGAAATAACCGAGGAGGTTTTAAATGAAATTTAGTTTAATGCTAGCTTTATTATTTCCGATTATTGTATTTGCAAGTGGTTCATTGAATGGGTCCGGAAGTATAGGAAATTCTTTAAGCAATAAATATGGTTCAATCAGTAGCGATAATGGAATAATTGGCTTAGAAAGCAGTAAAGCAGAGTCTGTTATTGTCGCAAATCCTGCTTGGATGAATCATCAATTCACATCTGAAAGTGC
>JAHDFM010000032.1 GCA_020628165.1 Bdellovibrionales bacterium
TTGCGATCCTCGAGCTTTTGCAAAATATCGTTACAGTCATCCCAACGATCGGTTTCATCCCATAGTTCTTTGGGTTGTACCATGGGCATAAGGATTTCAGTGCAGGCTTTAGAGTTGAGTTCTTTGCGAATGATGTTCTCGATCTTACGAATCACCCGTAAGGTCAAGTGCCCGTACGTGAAAATGCCCGATGACAGTTTGCGTATGTAACCACCCCTGAGCATGAGTTTGTGACTTGGGATTTCCGCATCACTAGGGTCTTCTTTGAGAGTGTATAAAAATGTTTGGCTCCACTTCATAATTCAATTCCGTACAATTTAATTTTGCGATGTAAATAACTTCTTTCAAGACCAATGGTCTCGGCTGTCTTACTTATATTACCATCATTCTCGTGAATTTTTTTAATTAAAAATTCCTTTTCAAACTGAGCTCTAGCCTCTCTAAAGGTCTTGTCTGATGGAATCCCACTAGTTAAATCGCTCATGATGGGAAGGCCCGCATACTTAAGGTCATGCAGCTCAATACTATCACCAGGAGTTAAAATATAAACGCGCTCAATGAAATTTTTAAGTTCATTGATATTTCCTGGCCACTCATACTGCATTAAAGTGTTCATCACCTTGGTTGAAATGGTTTTGTAAAACTCGCCACCTTGCTGAACGAACCTTTCGGCGAAATGGTTCACAAGAAGTGGAATGTCTTCTTTTTTGTCCTTTAAATCAGGAAGGCTCACTCTGATGGTTGAAATGCGGTTGTAAAGTTCTTCAAGGAACTCACCTGACTTCACTTTCTCTTCGATGTCTTCACTGGTTGAGGCAAGTAGCCTAATGTTGATATCAAATTCTTTCTTTCCACCAACTCGGCTGACCTTGCCAGATTTAAATATGTTAATGATCTGTTGTTGCAATTGGATAGGAAGACTGGTCACCTCCTCTAAAAAGAGAGTGCCCTTGTTAGCAAGTTCAATCTTTCCTTTTTTTGCTTGTTCAGCTCCAGCAAACACGCCCTTTTCATAACCAAAAAATTCGTACTGCAAAAGATCAACCGGCACAGAACGACAACTGATCTTGACAAACGGATAACTCGAGCGCTCACTCAGATAATGAATGTTCTGGGCGACCAACTCTTTACCTGAACCTTGGCTCCCCATGATAAGAGCCCACGATTCGGTCGGAGACACTCTCGACACAAGTTGCTTTAAACTTTTCATAGAGCCACTGCCACCAATTAAAGCGAAGTTCTTGCGCAAACGATTGAGCAAAGATTCTTTTTCTTTTTTCTCAGATTGGTAGTTGAGAATATTTTTAATTAAAATATTTATTTTATCGAGCGAGATCGGTTTTTCGACAAAGTCCCATGCTCCGAGTTTAGTGGCCTTGACCGCGGTTTCGATGGTGCCGTGACCGGACATCACGATGAACTGCACGTCGGGAAACTCTACACGCGATTTTTTTAAGACATCCAAACCGTCAAGATCTCCCGGCATCCATATATCTAGCAAAACGATGTCTGGGCGGAAAACACTGATTTCTTTAAGGCCATTCAAACCATCAACGGCAGTTAACACTTGAAAGCCTTCATCTTTCAAAGCTTCACTTAAAACTTTGCGAATGGCTGGTTCATCATCAACGACTAAAATTTTTACATTTGCATTCTTGTTCATATGATTCCTTTTGTATCGACTGACTTTGCCACCGGCAACTCAATAATCATTTCTAGACCACCGCTGCTAGATCTTTTGGCATATATTTGTCCCTCGTGATCCTCAATGGTTTTCTTAACAATCGCCAAGCCCAAACCTGTGCCTTGTTTTTTAGTGGTCACGTAGGGTTCAAAAATATGTGATAGCACGCCCTCAGACACACCCGCACCATTGTCTTCGACAAATATTTTTACCACTGAATTGAGCTCCTCGAACTTTGTTTTCACTTTAATGTTTAGATTGAAGTTCTCGCTCTTTGCAGCGATGGAGTTATCAATAAGGTTGGTGAGCACTCTTTGGATTTGTCTTTTATCAAAATAAAAATTTGGCAACTGTTTATCGTCGCTAAACTCAAAATGGACTTCTTTGTGAGCTTGTTTGAATAAGTTTATGCTATCTGCGATGCATTCATTGAGGTTATCTACTTTTAAATCTGGCTTAGGCAAACGCGCGTACAAACTGAACTCATTGACCAACCCTTTAATATTGTCTACCTGGTCAATGATAGTTTCCGTGCAATCGTCAAAGGCGGAATCATCGATTTGGCTTGAGAACTTTTTCTTTAAGCGTTGAGCGGAAAGTTTGATGGGAGTTAACGGGTTTTTTATTTCGTGAGCGATGCGTTTGGCCACTTCCGTCCATGCCGCTGATCTTTGTGCACTGACAAGAACTGTAAGGTCATGGAACACAAGCACTCGCCCCTGCTCATTGCCCTCTTCATCTTTAAGAATCGAAAGGGTGAGTTGCAAAGGAATGATTCGTCCTGAAATAGACATCTGCACTTCTTTGTCAACATGCTCTCTGTTGGTTCTTTTAAGTTCACGCAACATAAGCTCTAAGATCTTTGCTTTCTCAACACTGAGTATTTTAGTCACAGGCTCACCAATGTAATCTTCTCCATTCACATTCAATAAATTAGAAGCATAGGTGTTTAACATAGTGATCACACCATCATTGTTGACCGACACAACACCTGTTTGGGCGTTATCTAAAATGAACTGTAAGTATTTGGAACTCTCATCGAGCTGATCCAGAGTGGTTTGTAAGTCTCTGTTAGCTTGTTCAACCCGGGTTTGATAAGCTTCAAGGTCTTCAGACATGATATTAAAGTTTGAGACCAACTGGTTGAACTCTGGCGATGTCGTCTGTACATCAACTTTTTGGTAGTCACCTTTAGCAATGCCTTTAGCAGCATCCGCCAATCGCACCAAAGGAACACTCAAATGCTTTGCCAAGTAAAAACCAAACCAGGTGGCAAAAAGCAAGATAGTCAACGTCATTAAAATTAACATGATCAAATAAATAGATTTTAGCGGATACGCCAGTGGGTTTGTGTCTTTGTAGTTTTCGTAAGCGGAGGCCACACTGTTGACCTTTTCGATCATGGACGTAGGCACATAACTTGTAACAACAATGGCGCTGTCGACATTATTAAACTTGGTTGGGACCATCACTTTTATGAGATTACCGCCATCAAAATCAACAAGGCGGCTAGAGTCAAGCTTTTCAGAGACACCCTTTTTTAAAAAGTCAGAGCTGATTTTTTGCATCCCTTGTAAAAATATTTTTTCATCAAAGTAAATGATGCTGCGGCCATCCAAACCTTCATAAAACTCTATGGCCTCAAAGTTAAACAAACTCATTTTATTCTTTAGCCTGGTTTGTAAGGCCGTAAAGCTGGTTTCACGAGTGACCACTTTTGAAATTTCTTCAGCGAAGTGGAAGTTTTTTTCTTTAATGTTAGTGATGTATAAATTAGAAATCTCTAAGGAGCTCTTGAGTTCTGCCATAGTTTTTTTGTTAAACCATTTTTCAAAACTGTTATTGATGTAAAAAACAGAGACCAAAAACATCAATGCCGTTGGAATAAAACTAAAAGCCACAAAAGAGGTGACTAGCTTTGCCTTTAATGAACGCGAGGCCACCCCACGCTGACTGGTGGCAAAGCTCTTTGCTAAGTTCCTAAATAAGAAATAAAGAATCAGCAAAAAAAGGATGATGTTAAAATTAATTAAACCAAAAAAGAATATGGAGTACTGAGGTGGTAAGCTACTGCTCACCGAAAAAATCTTAAACTCAAACCAAGTGAGAAATAAAAATAGCAAGGCTAAGAACATTATCAGCAAATATTCTTTTTTCTTTTTACGTTTTTCCTCAAGATGGATCTGTTCTTGACTCAGTTGTTGTTTTTCCATGTTTAAATCTTATGTGGTTAATTTTTTCTTTGTATTTAGCATGGCAACCAATGCATCGGCGGCTTCTTCGCCTTTATCACCATGATGACCACCGCACCTGTCTAGAGCTTGTTGCTCGTTCTCGACTGTCAGTACAGTTTGTATGATCGGCTTACCTAACTGCAACTGCACATCTAAACAGCCTCGCTCAACTCCGTTACAAACGTATTCGTAGTGAGTGGTTTCCCCGCGAATAACAGCACCAATGGCAATCCCACCATCAAAGCCATTCTTGAGTGCCCATGATAAAGTGAGTGGAATTTCAAGGGCACCCGCCACTGGTAGAACTTCTATTTGATGATCTTGCAAACCTATGCTTTTAAGCTTTTTCTTAGAGCTGTCTAAAAGCTTGTTTGTTATATGATCATTGAACAAAGCTTGTACGATAACAACTCGCCAAGAGCTGTCAGCTTTTAAAAGCTCATTTGGAAGTTGAGAGGACTGACCCATCAGTGAACCACACTTTGTTCTTGTTCTAAATTTGTCTGATCAAATTTTGAAGATTGAATCTTGCCGTCTGTGATTTTTAAGGTCTCTGTGATCTCTAAACCAAAACCTGCCAAAGCAACAAGTTTAGAATGAGGACGGTTGGTTATCAGTCGGAGCTTCTCCACTCCGAGCTTACGTAGAATTTGCGCCCCGACACCATAATCTCTTTTTTCCATATCTTTGCCAGACTCACCAATGTCTTTATCGTTGGTTAAATAAACAAAAACACCAATCTGTGATTCAGCGATCACTGACATAAAGTCATTGATATGATTTGGCTTACCTTCTATGGACTGAGAAAATACATCGACAAGAACATTTTGCTTTTGAACGCGAACGACAGCTTCTGAATTGAGAGTGGGATCCCCTTTAACAAAGGCATAGTGGACTTGATTGTTTAAAACATTTTTAAATGTGTATAGCTGCAGCTCTGAGTTTTCAACTTGGCTCTTTTCCACCATTTCAATGAAGCTTTCATTTTTGAGTCGGTACTCAATGAGGTCTGCGATGGTTCCTATTTTAATATCAAATTTTTTGGCAAACTCTTTGAGCTCAGGAACTCTAGCCATACTGCCATCTTCGTTCATAATTTCGCAAATCACCGCTGACGGAGTTAATCCCGCAAGTCTTGCAAGATCTACGCTTGCTTCCGTGTGCCCTGCTCTTTTTAACACGCCCCCATCTTGGGCTTTGATTGGGAAGATATGGCCAGGCATAATAATATCTTTGGCACTAGCCCCTTCTTGTGTGGCCACTTTAATAGTGTGCGCTCGGTCTCCTGCTGAAATTCCTGTAGTGATGCCAGAAGATGCTTCAATGCTGACAGTGAAAGCGGTGCAGTTGGGTGATAGGTTGTCTGTCTCATTCACCATCAAGGGTAGTTCGAGCTGTTTTACTTTTTTTGTTGTTAAGGTCAAGCAAACAAGGCCTCTTGCTTCTTTAACCATGAAGTTGATGTGCTCAGGGGAAACATGATCGGACGCTAAGATGAGATCGCCTTCATTTTCGCGATCTTCGTCATCGACAAGAATGACCATCTTTCCTTTTTTCATATCACTGATTATATCTTGAATCTTATCCAATCTTACCTCCAGCAGCAGGTGCATAGGGATTTTCATTTTTGGTCGCCATCGATTGCTTCACAATCTTAGCTAAGTAATCAAATTCAACATTGATTTTTTGACCTTTAAAATTTTGCTTTAAATTTGTTTCTTTCAAAGTTTCTGGTATCAGGCAAACGGTGAAATGATCGGCCTCCACATCATTGATGGTCAAAGCCACACCGTTCAAAGTCACAGACCCTTTGGGAACGACATAGGACTTATAATCGTCGAGCAACTCTAAATGCATGATTTTATTCTCACCCACCCAAGACTCATCCTTCACCGTTAACAGAGAATCAACATGACCTGTGACCCAATGACCGTGCAAGCGATCACCCACTTTGAGAGGTCGTTCAAGATTTAGAAGCATTTCAGATAACTTCTCTTCGTTCCAGCTGGTCACCTTTAAAGTTTCGAGGGCGATGGTGAATTTAAGGGTTTTGTCAGTGATGGTTTCAACGGTCAGACAGACGCCGTTGACGGCAACACTGTCTCCGACCTTTAAGTCATTAAAAAAGCTTGGTTTTTCTAGATAGACTTGCAAGGTTTGGTCACCTTGCTCAAACTCAACTATTTTGGCTGTGGACTCAATTATTCCAGTAAACATATAAAATCCATAAAACATTAAGAATATTCAATATCTAAAGCAAATTAACGGCAATTGTCATGAAGTGCAAGTAAAAGCTCCCAGAATGCCCAATTTAAACGGCTTTGCGGATATGGCATCAAGAGTGCATGAAATAAATATATGATCAGAACTGTTTCTGTGAAATCAATTTGGGAGGATTTGAAGTTGCATTATTAAACAATGCGATGACAAAAATTGACATGAATATAAAAACACTCTTTTTAATAACTTTATTTTTTATACCCTTATCGCATGTTCATGCTGATAACAGACAATGCCTTAATTATGACCCTGAAAAAGCACCAGCCATTATCAGAGCTTTTTACGGAGCTCGTGACTTAGTTGTTGCTGGAGCAAAGAAATCAACAGCTGCAGTCGCCAATAAAGCCGGAGAACTCGTCACTGCCGGTGCTAACAATGTTTTCTCTGAAGACACCATCGAATTTTTTGACAAATCTAATACAGTTATCACTAAACAAGCTCTTCACACTGGCCACAAATCTAAAATCACGTTCTACAAATTTGTGCGAGACCATGGAGTCTCCATAAAGATCAAATCACCTATAGATATGGACACTATTCAAGATTTTTTAAGTTCTGTATTTGATATTAACTCTGTAGAATTGCCTGTTAATTTTAAAGCGGAATATGTCATTAAAATACGACCAAACGACAAAACTGGCGACATTTACAGAGATGATTCGCTTGTCTTTACTCCTGAGCTCACTCATTCAGAAATGGTGAATAGCTTTAATGTTTCTGGTCGACTTTCTACATCTTATATCTACACACTATCGAGACAATATGTAGGTTACGCGACACCCGAGGAAGATGCAAAAACAGACGAAGAGTACGTGGCCTCTCTACGCGAAGTTTTTAAAACCACACCTTTTTTCTTTAGACCACGTTGCCAGCAGAATGAAACTCAATACATTGTTAACCTACCCGACAACATCATGATTCCAAACACCTTTGATAAACTCGACAATCAACTTTTAATTAATGACACTCTCACCTATCAAAAAAAATCAATCTTAGGCTTGTCAGCAGGTATTTCTAAGGTCAATTCTTATTCTCAGTTAAGAGCCAGTATCAATAAAGGTCGTGTTGTCACTATCAATAAAATTGTGAATAAGAAATTGTATCAGGGCAAACCTGTTTATCATATGAAAGCCTTCCTGGATTCCACAGACACAGTTCTAGAAACAGAAATCTCTGCAAAAATGGGAATGATGGATGGCAAAATTGTTAGTTGGAAAGCTCTTGATAAAGCCCTCAAAAAACCGCTGAGAGAGGAGCTATTAAATATTCGAATGAGTAAAAAAGAAAAATTAGTATATCTAACGTCTTTTTACTTTTCACTGGCCGACCCACATTATCAAAAATTCAACGAACACTTGAATGACATTCGAGACGCCTACGACAATCTTATCGCTAACTATTTTATACCTAGCTGGCACCATATTAAAACGTCTGCAGAAATTTTGTTTCAAATTGGTGACCACGAGGCCAGAAAAGAATTTTTAGATAAACGATTGCGAGAAATCATTTCACCTTTAACAGAACTTGCCGAGGTGTCTAAGGGCATTGCAGATGATCAGGGCTTTCAGTATCAAGGGGATCATAAAGACTATTCCCATCTATATAAAGCAAAACCCGGCTTTATCAAAACGCCAACTTGTGACGTCATTCGCTTAGACCCACTCACACAATACTTAAGTGTTATAAAAGATGTTGTCGAAGAAGTTTTCTCCTTTGAGGTCAACTTTATTAAAGCTGCTAAGGTAAAGTACAAAAAAAGCTGGAGAGATGAGTTTTATGAGATCAGAAATCAAAGTGATCAGTTTGAGTATTACTTACAATCTATTTTAGACACTAACTTATCACGAAAATATCCGCAGCTCGTTAAAAAACTCTTTGATTTTAAAAATACAAGGTTGTTTGAGAAGCGAGACAGTGACCGCCAGTTTTTTGCCCTTACGCGCACAGCAAAAAACAAAGGTATCTATGAGTTTTACACTTTAGGGCAATCATTTTCATTTTCGGACTTGTCCCTTTCTAAAGCGGAATCAAATCGTTTTAAAAATGAAGTTAAAAAAGTCATTCCCCGTGGTCACAAAAATGAAGAGATCCTAAAAAAGTATAAAGAATTGGAGCCAAAGTTTTTAAAAGGGCAAGCCTATGTTGGCTACAAAGCTATGCTCAGCAGTGAAGGCTTCAAAATGATCTCTCAACGAGTGACTGAAGAGTTCAAAAAACATAGAAACTTTGATTTCATGAAAAAAATTGTTAATAACTGTATGACCAAAAAAGACCCCAATTTTGAAGATAAAATCCCATGCACGGGACATCTCAGTTATTACAGAAGCTATTTCGATGCGAAGCGATTTGGAAATAAAAAGAACTCGAGTGATGCCTCATTGGACCCCTACGAAGATGTTGAGAAAATTGAAGACTCTATGGAATCTATTGCCATAAAGCTCACTCTTATATTTCTTGAGACAGAAACAGAAGAAGAATACTACAATTATATTGACGAAATGACTCCTAAAGTGAGGGTGTTATTTTATAAACGCAACTGGGGTGGAAACATCACTAAAAAGAAACGTTATGGCTCTGTTAATAATGCTAAGTACGTCCTTTTTAACTCACTCATCAGTAATGGCTACTCATCAAAAGGGGTGATTGTCGATGGAGAAGAACGCTACTTTAAAGATATCTCTCCTGTCATTGTTCCATATGTGCTGTACTACACCTTTTACAAAAGTGATCCTTACAGACAGGTGATTAACCCATATGTTTTCAATCATATCGATAAATATTTGTACTTTTTTGCTATCTTTCGCTCCAACCGATTAAATTTAGAAAGAGTCGTTTTTCCGGGTAGCAAAATAGTTGGCGGCGAAAAAGAGTTTGATCCCACAAGCATTATGGACTTTAAAACGTTAACACTCCTGCGCGAGATCAATTTCTTCAATTTTAACTTTGATAACGTTCGTATCATGGAAATCAATTGTGATAACAATTCTGAACAACGAAAAGTGATTGAAACTTACGGGACTGAAAAATAATTAGTTCTTTAGAAATTACATACATTTATGTGGGCTTTTCGCCCACATAAATTTTACTCAATATGGGCTTTAACCCATAGAAATTATTGACTATCCAGCGCAAATGAAAGAAAAAAGTATTATGTTTCACATCAGTACTTTTTACTTATTCAGACCCTTAGATGACATCAACCAGGTTCAAAAATCTCTTGAAAGCAAAGCTGCTGAGCTCGGTGTGCGTGGTTTGTTTATCCTTGCTAATGAAGGCGTCAATGCCACCTTTTCATCTGACAACACTGAAAGTCTAAGCGCCTATAAAAACTTTTTGATGTCTGAATTCACAACTCAAGATCTTAATTTTAAAAACTCTTACTCTGAGAAACAACCTTTCCGCATGTTTAAGGTGAAGCAACGTAAAGAGATTGTTACCTTGAACACTCCTGAACTCGTGCCAGATAACACAAAAAATCATCACTTGAGTCCAAAACAGTGGAATGAAGTGCTTAAAAGTGACGAAGACTTTTTATTGATTGATACTCGCAACTGGTATGAAACTCATATTGGTAAGTTTAAGTCCGCAATCGACCCGAACATTGATGTGTTCACTGATTTTCCAAAATACGTTAAAGACAACGACATACCTAAAGATAAAAAAATTCTTATGTACTGCACTGGTGGCATACGCTGTGAAAAAGGACAGCTTGAACTCAACAAAATGGGTTATGACAATGTTTACCAACTTGAAGGTGGTATTTTAAAATACATTGAAGAGTACCCCAACGATGAGTTTGAAGGCGAGTGTTTTGTATTTGATCATCGCGTGGCTGTAGATCAAGATCTTATGCCCACTAAAAAGTTTAAACTGTGTCCTCACACGGGACAACCTGGACATTTAGAAATCACTTGCGTTCGCTGCGACTCGAAAGCCATGATTGCCAAAGAGATCAAAGATGACCCAATTAAGAGCATAACTTGTTCTAAAAACTGTGCTTATCACTGGACAGAGCGTCCAGGTAAAAAGGGTCCTAAACAAGTGCTTGAATTTAAACAATAAATAAACGTCACAGAGGACTTGATCTTATCTAAGCTAAATTTGAGTTTTTTTAACTAAGGGTTGAGCGATGAACATTGAACAGTACAAAGCTAAAAAAGATTTGTTACTAAGCTCACAAAAACAATACAAGTCTAAGTGCAGAGCCTGTTGGCAGCCACAAGACACTTGCATTTGTTCATTCACCGATCAATTTTTCCCCAACTTGCATTTTGTGATTTTAACTCACCCGGTAGAAGCCAGTAAGCGCATTGCCAGCGGTCGTATTGCCCATGCTTGCTTGCAAGATTCACACTTTTTTAGGGGTTACGATTTTTTAAATAAAAATAAGATCAATGACATCATCGCCGATGACAAGAATAGTTGTTATGTGTTGTACCCTGGAAGAAGCTCACTCAATATTAGTGACTGCTCAGACACTGAAATAAAACAACGCATAGATTTTAATAAAAATGTTTATATATTTGTTATCGACGGCACTTGGGGCAACTCTAATAAAATGCTAAGACTGAGCCCTAACCTAGCTACTTTACCAAAGATTTGTTTTACTCCAAGTCACCCTTCAGAGTTCAAAGTACGCAAACAGCCTAAGGAGTTTTGTTTGTCGAGCCTTGAAGCCATCAACGAAGTCATTCACCTTCTTTCACCCTTCACAAACTATAAATATGATATTAACAATAACCCCTTAATGATGGCGTTTCGCTTTTTAGTGTCTGATCAATTGCAAAAAATGGACAACTACAAGTCCAAACATGGGCAGTTAAACAATCGATCCAGTAAAAAGAGACCATTTAATAAGATGGTTTAAATGTAGTTGGTAAGTAATCCTAGCAAAGTTAACTAAGGTCTTGATCCTGTATTTTCATATCTAGTTTTTTGTAAAGATCGGCAAGCAGCACTTCGCGGTCCCCCTCTTCTAGGGGTCTAGAGCCCTCGCTGTAGTCGTGAAAACTGTCTTTTGGGAGTTCTAGTAAAAACCTTGACGGGGCGACCTTTTGGTTTTTGCCGAATTTTTTTCTGGCTTTGCTTTTGGTGAGAACTAAGTGTTGCTTTGCCCGTGTAAGGCCAACGTAAAACAAACGCCTTTCTTCTGCGATGTCCGTGCCTAAAATTTTATGAGGGATGATATCTTCTTCGCAACCAATGATAAGCACCACCGGAAACTCTAACCCTTTGCAAGCATGCAGAGTCATTAACTGCACTTGGTCTTTGCCGTCGTCATCTTCGGTCATTTCTTCGCGCAAACTCATTGATTGGATAAAATCAAAAATGCCTTTGCTTTTGCCTTCAGCTTTGCTTACAAATTTATTGAATACATGAGCGAAAGTTTCGATGGAGCGCCATTTTTTTTGCGCTGTTTGTGGGTTTTTATAGTTTTTATAAACCCAATCT
Source organism: Bdellovibrionales bacterium (assembly GCA_020628165.1). GTDB lineage: Bacteria > Bdellovibrionota > Bdellovibrionia > Bdellovibrionales > UBA1609 > JAHDIR01. The sequence goes on from JAHDFM010000032.1 coordinate 11,650, forward strand.
TGATAACCAATGTTTTTTAAGTGGGTGAGCAATTCTCGTCCAGGGTCATCACTTAGGCTTTCTAGAATGGCCACCCTTAAATCTTCTATGATTTGTTTGTAGGTAAATAACTCTTCATATGGTTTTTCAGACTGGTGCCTTTGATATTTTTTAACTGTATCTACAAACGTCATTTTGTGTTCTTCGGCGTAGGTTTGAATGAATTCTATTTTTTTAGGGCCTATGCCTCTCGGTGGGAGGTTGATCACTCGTCTCACAGAGACTTCATTGGGCATGAAGGTCGCTTGCAAAAAAGCTAAGACATCTTTCACTTCACTTTTATCAAAAAAACCAACTCCCCCAGTTAGTTTATACGGGATCTGCGAATGTCTGAGGTAACTCTCGAGCAAATCACCTAAACTGTTGGAACGATACAAAATAGCAATGTCCTTAAAAGTGAACCCTTGCTTTTGAAAGTGCTCAATTTGATTAACTACCTCAAAAGCTTCGTTGTCGCCATCTTCGTAAGTAAACAATTCTGGCTTGAAGTGAGTTTGTAAGTCTTGGCTTTCTGCTTTCAACACTTTGTCGTGTCGATCTTTGTTGTGGGCAATCAAGTGATTAGCAAGCTCTAAAATTTCTGGAGTCGAACGGTAGTTTCTGATCAAACGCACCACTTGGCAATTTTCATATTTATGTGGGAAGTTTAAAATATTACTGACATTGGCTCCCCGCCAGCCATAGATGGATTGATCATCATCACCAACCACCGTGATATTTTTATGTTCACTGGTTAACAAATCAATAAGTTGCATTTGAATGTTATTGGTGTCTTGGAACTCATCAACCATCACCTGTTGATAAAGGTTTTGATACGTTTCTTTAATGTCTGGATGATCTTTTAAAACCTCAATAGGCTTTAACAGCAAACCATCAAAATCAACCACCCCGAGAAGCTCTAAGCGTTCGACATATTTTGGTAGCACCATTTGCACGAGATCTAAATAAGGATCGTCAGGCTCATCATCTCTGACATAAGTTTTGCCGACCCCCCGCCAATGCGAAATGATTGACAACAACTTATCAAGATCAAAACTGTCTTTACCGGTGACACGGATGTCTTGAATGATACTTCTTAAAATGGACTTGGCATCAGAGGTATCAATGATGCCAAACTTTTTGGGCAATTTAGCTTGTTTGTAGTGTTTTTTTAAAAGCCCCAAACCAAAAGAGTGAAAGGTTCCAGAAACAATCTTGTTACCAATTCGGCCAACTTTGGCACTCACCCTTTGTTTTAATTCTTTGGCGGCTTTATTGGTGAAGGTCAAAACTAAGATGTTGTTAGGCTTTACTATTTGTTCAGAGATCAATCGACCCGTTCTTGCAACTAGCACCGTTGTTTTACCAGAACCCGCTCCTGCTAAAATGAGCTGCGGCCCGTAGTCGTGTTTCACTGCATTCACTTGTTCTGGGTTCAGCCCCTCTAGCCATTCACTCATAAGAAATCAACATACAATTCAACAAAACGTATGACCAATACAAACTCATTTAATCGGCAATTTGCTATTAGAATGCGCACTCTACTCAACAAAGGTCAGTGGCAATCATCACCTGAATGGCTTGATAACTGCGGCAAAGAACCCTTTGAGAGCTATAAAACTTAGTATTATCATAACCTTATCACATGACAAAAACTTTAAACTTTCTTAACAAGATGTTTATGACCTCATGACATACACAGAGCTTGATTTTTATATCTTACTTGTACCCGCCCTACATCTTTTAATTCTTTAAATGACAGCCTCTCTTTACAACGGAATGTAAGGAGAGGCGAAAGGATGTTTTGATTAATTATAAAAGACATCTACATTTATATAAGGAGATACGTATTCGTAAAAAACACCAGATATATTTATAAGAAGCCACAACAAAATTAAGGGAATGCCTGTATCAATTAACTGTCTTGAAAAGTTAGGCACCAACCCACCCAAAAAGACTAATTTTAACAGTGCAACTGAAACAATTGATGAAGCACAAACTATGGCAACATATAAAATAAATGTTTGATTTAATTTATAAGCCCAAAAGCATAAACCAAGTAAACATAAAGCGTGAATGACTTTGAGTGCTATCGGCTTCTTTCCAGTAGAAACACCGTACAACAATAAAAACAAAACATTAATTACTCCACAGACTGAAACTATAAAAAGTAAATTGGCTTGTATTTGATTTTTAAATAACAAATACAACAACCCATTTAAATAAAGTGTTTGTACAAGGTATCTTTGTTTTTTTTCGATAAAAAATAAGAGCCCTAAGCTAAACACCACAACAACCAAGCCATGATAAAAGTTCTCCGGAGGCATCTTTGGTGGTCCCAGTAACTTTAACAAACAAAACCCAAGAATGGTGGTGTACAAAAAACGACTAAAGTTTAAAAAAAAATGATTTGCTATGGTACTTTTGTACATAACACTGAACAAAATAATAAACAGGTAAGGCGCTAAAAAATAATATTGTTTGCCGCTAATAAATAGCTCAGTTATATCCAGCACTTATCCTCCCTTTGTTCAATGATAAATGAGAACGGCTCACAAGCAAACAGAATAATGTTTTTTTTGCTTATTATTTCAACTCAGTTTATAAAAATAAGAATTATGAAGGTGATAAAAAAAGGAATCATTTTAGAAAAAATTAAGGCCAATGACCTTAACGCCCTCAACTTTCAATACTACTGCGAAAACTGCTCTTACTTTATTCCAGACCAAAAAGCCTGCTGTTTAGGTTATAAAACAAAACCCCATTTGAAAGAGAATCAAGATAAGCTCTACAACCAATCCGGTCATTTAGCTCTGTGCCGCTTCTTGGAGATTGATTAAATCTATCAATTACTTTTGAGTCTTGTGTAGCTGAACAACCATTGGCCAATGATCAGACACGCCGTACACTTTACTGCCTTGAAGTTTAAACGAGTTTGGCCTTCCCTTAGGGGTTGTTTGATGTGGAGCTTTGTTAGCGATACTCACTTTTTTCACCTTCCAGTGTGAGTTGGCAAAACTTTTTGAAAGGAAAATCGTGTCTAAAAAAGACCAAGATTTTTTGGGCGCATAATAAGCTGTGCCCGGGCAATTTTTACAATGACTTTTATGGGGTAAAAACCAGTGGCTGGCAGTGTGAGTTTCCCAAATATTGTACTTGTTATTTTCCCTAGTCGGGGTGTTGAAATCACCAGCCGCAAAAGCAAGTCGATCCTTAGGTAGTTTTTCAATCAAGGAGTTCATATATTGATACGACTGAACTCTGAGCTCATGGGGGTGATAAGGCGCTGGAAAATGAACGGCAAAACCTGTAATGATGTCACCATTGGGCAATTGGAAGTCTTGTTGTAAAATACCTCGAGTGTCACTTTTTCTTTTTTGACTGACATTTTTAAAAGGTACAAAGTTGAGCTTAGCTCGGCCATTTGGGGCTAATTTACTTAAAAAAGCGACATCTATTCCGCGCTTGTCTTTACCTTCAACAAGAATACTTTCTGTGTAACCTAAGCCTTGTAAGTGCTTTGTTCTTAGTGTTTCAAGAACTGATTTATTTTCAACCTCTTGTAAAACGATGATGTCTGGCCCTAGTCCGCCGTTAACCTGTTTTATGGAGTCTGCAATTCTTTTTAGTTTTTCTTCTAAGACTTTATCACTCCAATCCCAATACAAACATTGATCGCGCCATTTCTTGCGACTGATTTTATTGCAACCTTTGATGTGTTTTTGTTGTGACTTATAAGACTTTGGCAAAAAGGTGTAATCCACCTTGCCAGAGTCATGTTTGGTATCAAAAAGATTTTCCACATTGAAAGTCATGATAAATAAACTATCTTTAATAGCAACCGTCGTGCTGTTGTTTTTTTTGTTTCCGTAACAACTGAGTGTTGAAAGAATGAAGACCAATGCAATGATTTGTTGAACTCGTTTCAAGTGATTCATTATACCTCTTGTGGATTTGCTTTTTAGCGTGACCTCATATATTTTTTGAGAATGGTGAATTTCTTTGTCGACAACGGCCCCATAATTCTCATTCTCTTTGCAGTGATCACTTTGGTCATTTTATACGCTTTAAAAAAATCAGGGTCAAAGTCACCTGCTCAAAAAATCAATGATTCTGTATGGCTGACACCTCCCGATTTCAATTATCAAAGAGATGAACACACTCACATCGCTTACCGTCAATTTGGTCAGGGTAAAAATATTTTATTTATCCATGGCATCGGCGCGAACACATATTGCTGGCGTCTGTTAGCTCCTTTATTTGACACAAATAAATACCGTTTAACTCTTGTTGATTTGCCTGGTTTTGGATACAGCAGTAAAAATCAATATTTAACTTATAGCCTCGATGAACAAAGTCAAAATTTGGCAAGCCTCTGTGAGGAGTTACAATTAACGAAACCTGTTCTGGTCGGATCTTCTATGGGTGGAACAATCTGTCTAAATATGTCTCGCCTTTATCCGGACAATTTTAAAAAGGTGATCGCCTTAGCTCCAGCAACGGGCAAAGAGCTCATTCCCCCTGGTTTGCGAAAAATTAAAAATGTCTCTTTCACTTTTAACTGGGTACTTAATAGAACATTCATGGCCATGATGTTGAAGCAGGTTTTTAGTAAGAAGGAATTGGTCACAGACCAAAGTATTGATGGTTATTTGAACCCTTACTTATACAATAAGACAGAAAGTGTACGAGCCTTTGTTAAGTCGGCTCAACTTATAATGGACCCAAGACTCCCATACTTGTTTCAAGAAATTAAAATTAAACCACTTATTATTGCTAGCCAAAAGGATAAGAGTGTTCCTACTAAAAGTATTGATAAGCTTTTACAACAACTCCCTCAAAAAGAATTTCACTTACACCCAACGGCTGGGCATCACATTATGGAAGATGAACCTGAATGGGTTTATTCATTAATCAATAAATATATATAGACAGCCTTTTTAGCTGATCTCTTAAATATAAGAGCTAGAGCGTAAACCACTAGACCTTTGTCTCTGGACCTTTAGCCAAATCTCGACTCGACATTGATCTTCTGGACCTCTGTCCCGTTAAGACTGGCCTCGACTGGCCGAAGAGCTATTCAAGACCAATTGCTTAGGACAAACGATTTAAGACTTAAGCAAGAAACAGGAGTAGATGATATGTCTTTAAGAATTAACACAAACCTAGCAGCCATCAACGCGCAAAGAACAATGGGTAGCAATCAAAGAATGATTGATAAAACCTACTCTCAAATTGCGAGTGGAAACAGAATTAATAGATCAGCAGATGATGCCGCCGGTTTAGCCATCTCAGAAAATATGAGAGCTCAATTGCGCTCAGCAAGACAGGCCCGACGTAATGCTGATGATGGTATTTCATTTATTCAAGTTGCCGAAGGTGGTCTCAACGAAGTTAACAATATGATCATCCGCTTGAGAGAGTTATCCATCCAGGCAGCATCAGACACAGTGGGCGATAAAGAGCGTGGCTATATCAACCAAGAAGCTCAAGCTTTAAAACTCGAACTTGACCGTGTTGCTAAAGCCACCAAGTGGAACACAACTCCCCTGTTAGATGGTTCCAGCCCAAGTTTTGATTTTCAAGTGGGAATTCACAGCGATCCTTTCTTAGACACTATTAAATTTGACCCGTCAAAAGCTGATACAACTTTAGAAGGTCTTGGCTTGACCTTGATCGACCTTTCATCCAAAGAGTCGGCCAAAGAGGGTTTATTATACTTAGACAGTTCACAAGAAATTGTGGCCGACGCAAGAGCTTCGTTTGGAGCCCTACAAAACAGATTGCAGCACACTATAGAAAACTTACAGGTCTTTGAAGAAAACACTTCAGCCGCTAAAAGTCGAATTCGTGACACAGACTTTGCGGAAGCCTCTGCGGAGCTGACGAAACAAAATATTTTATTACAAGCGTCAACAGCCATGCTGTCACAAGCCAATCAAAAGAACAACTTAGCCCTAAGCTTGATTGGTTAGCCCTAGTAAAGCGAAGCTTTACGTCAGGCGATAAAAACAAAATTCAATGAACACACTGTCCCATCGGACAGTGTGGCATTTAATTTTATCAATAGCAGCAATCTGACATAAACAACAAAACCAACAAATAAAACAACCACCAAGCCAACAAACAAAAACAAAAAAACACAACCAAACCACCACCTCCACCTAACAAACCCCAAACAAACTGCTTAAAGAAATACCCAAAACCCCACGCAAAGCGACATAAATATTCTTTTTTAAAGATATTAGACTAAAGCACATGCCCACTGATTATTCTTGCTTTCTGCAGTGAATTTGTATTTATAATAACCACATAGAAAAGGAGCCTAAAAAGTGGCAAAAAAGAAAAAAACAACAAAAAAGAAAGCATCTAAAAAATCTAAAAAAAAGGTAACTAAGAAAAAAGCTGCTAAAAAAGTTACAAAAAAGAAAGCCAAGAAAAAGGCCACAAAAAAAAAGGCAAAGAAAAAAGTAGCTAAAAAGAAAACCAAGAAAAAAGCTAAAAAGAAATCGACCAAAAAGAAAACCAAAAAAAAGGCCACTAAAAAGAAAGCTAAGAAAAAAGTGACCAAAAAAAAGACCACAAAGAAAAAAGCTAAGAAAAAAACCACAAAAAAGAAAGCGACTAAGAAAAAAGTTAAAAAAAAGGTCACTAAAAAGAAAGCTGTTAAGAAAAAGGTGACTAAGAAGAAATCTAAAAAAGTCGTTAAAAAGAAAGCTAGTGCAAAATCAGAAGCTCCAAAAAGAAAAAAATCTAAAAAGCCTAAAGTTCCGAGTCTAGAAGAGATCGCTCAAAAGTCAGAATCAGGTTTTACAGCTCCTTTGGTGAATCCTTTTATATCGAAGGACCCTAGAGAATCTAAGCCGACAAAATTTGAAGACTCAATGAACCTCGGTGACACAGTCAACTTGGATGCTCTTAACGAGGAAGAAGATGAAGAAATAGAAATCTTTGCTGAAGACAGCTTAGAAGCAGAAAGTGATTACGCCAATGCTCTTGATAATTTTGAAGATTTAGATGATGACGGTGGCTATTTTTAATAGCTGCTTTGTCTTAGTGAGATAATTTCATTTACAAAATCATATTTACAGTTAAATACAAGATCTCAATTTTAATTAGCTCGGTTTAAAAGACCGGGCTTTTTTTATGGTGAGGTGTTTTCGTTTAGATCCTTCGCTGCGCTCAGGATTACAGGTGCCTTTTGTCTGGGTGATTATAGCTTATTTTAGATCCTTCGCTGCGTTCAGTATGACAAATACGTACTCAACATGAAGGTGCTTTAGTCTTTATAGCAGTGCTTTACCTAAAATGATGGGCGTTGGTCTAAGTGTTTATGTTGATGTTTCCACGTTATTGTTCTCTTGTTAAAATTTATGTATGAGATTTTTATTGTTAATTATATTAGTTTTAGGTTTTAAGTCCTATGCCAAGTGTCAATCTCCGACGGGGGAACCTATGGCTGTTGGCGATTCATTGATTTTGTTCACGACAGAATACAAGCAGGATTACCGCGAGTGTGTTGAGTCCATTCGTGAATGTCAATCTGATGGAACTTTAAGTGGTAATCCAAAAGCCATTTATGAAAGTTGCCTTAACGAAAGAACTTGTGAGCATCCATTTTTCCACGAGCCTCTCAATGACCAACAAAAAATTGTTGCCTATAGAAGCCCTGAAGCTCCTTGTGAAAAAGAAGTGCGAGTTTGTGATGGTTCAACTGGAATTTTATCTGGCTCATATGTTCATATGGAATGTAAAGAACGAACTGCTTTATATCGCCCTGGTCAGCATTCTGTTTTAAAGTAATCTTTTTTAGTAGCTTTTTTAAAATTAAATTGGTGGTTTTAGTTTAGGTCCTTTGCTTCGTTCAGGATGACATTCTTTACTTTTTATTTTGGTTTGCAGTATAGTCTTCTGCTTTACTCAGAGTGACAACTCTTTGCTCAAGATGACGATCTTTGACAATATTCTATGGTTTGCGGTTAGGTCCTTCACTTCGCTCAGGATGACAGGTCTGAACTCAGAGTGACTGTTATTTTTAATTGGTGAAGTTTATGTTGTGGTCTGGGAGAAGACCATCGCCGACATAGATACCAGTTCCATTGCGGCGGTCATTTTGGTCGGTGCTAAATGTGCATTGACCACTGAAAGCTTCGAATCTTGGTTGCACAGAAGTGACGGCAGCATCGATTGCAACTCTGTTATTCCAAACATCATCAAACATTTCATCGCACTCAGCTTGAGATTTACCCATGTTGCGAGTTCTTAAGTACTGCATGCGGTAACTGGTTGGTACACCTGGTTGTATATTTGCTCCAGTTCCACCGGTATAACTGTTATTCTCAATAAAGAAGTAGCGATAATCATTTCCTGACGTGCTTGGGAAATTTAAATTGGTGAAGTTAATATTGGTTGCTGTTTGTGCTCTGAAATCATAAATATTTGTGGTTGAGAAATCACTCAAGCCCATCGAGCTTCCAGAGAAGTTGGCTCCATTCAAATACATATATCTTAATGATCCTAAGGTCACCCAGTTGGGTAATGTATATGGTCCTGTCGCATTCGTGAGTGGATTGTTGTGAATGTAAAAAACCTGTAACGCTGATAAACCGGTTGGATCAGGGAAAGTATTTATATCCATAATATTAGCGTGCATCTGATAATTTCTCAGAGCTGCCATATGACTGATGGTCGGCATATCTCCTGAAATGCTTGTTCCTGAAATGTACAAGTTTTGGAAACCAGCTGGTGCGTTGATTAAGAAATTCTCATTGATAGTTCCTGAAATAGGATCATTTCCAATGTAGAATGTGCGTAAACTTGAAGGCCAGTTGTCGGCATTATTCGCAGGTAAAGATCCAGTAAAACCAATGTCTCGTATGTCAAAATAGCTCAATGCCAGCGCTCCAGACAGGTCAGGAATGGTCGTCCCCGTTGAAGTTCCCCCATAAGGTTGCAATTGATAAATTTGATAGGTTGCTAATGCTGTCTGTGTAATAGCTGCTGGTATTGGAGCCGTCACACCCACACGATACAAACGATAATATGTGATAGGACTGGTGAAATTACTTATATCCATGGCTGTGCCACTGAAGTTGCCACCATTGCCGCCATTACTATAAATATCGTAGTAATTTAGAGAGTCATAGCAATCAGCACCAATAGTGGGATGGGTAATGGTATTGGTCCCTTGTGTTGGATAATAATATCTAAAGCGACGTAATATTTTTCCAGGACAACTCATGCTGGTTGGAAGGTTAGTAATATTACTGTGATAGAATAAGTTAAAAGAGTTCAAGGCTGGCATGTCATCAATTTCTGGGACATCTCCACTCATTCCAAATATATCTGCTGTGTTACTATTATTATTTAAATAGATATAATTCAATGAGGTGTACTGATCAGATGGTGCAGGCATAAAAGTTCCAAAGTCACCTACGATTTGGTTATACGGGTTCGAACCACCGGTGCCACCACGTGTGTATGAAAGTCGTGTGATCTCTCGCGGGCAATGACTGACATTGACTGTATAAGGATAAGATGACCCTGAGTATGTGTAACTCATATTTGTCGCTTGCTGAATGGTGGTGCCGTCTCCAAAATCCCAAATAGGAATTTGATCAGCTGTACCGACAGTTTCGTATTCCATGTTGTTTATGCGTGAATAAGTTTGGAATGTTCCCACGGCTCGACAGTTGTTAAAGTCTTGAGTGGTCACACCATCAATGGCCCCACTTCCTGGGAAGTGAGTCATGGTGATTGTTTCGGTAGTTAAATCGTTATTTGGAAGTGGTGAGAAATCTAAAGTTGTCGTCCACGTACCACCGGGGCTGCAATCAAGGATCGTTGGGCTTCCAGCGAATATACCAGTGATGCGGACATTGCCAGTACCTACGTGAGAACATGTCCCTGAGAGAGGAAAACTTGTTTTATTATCAAATACAATTTCATTAGTTGAAGGGGTCGTTGAAGCAATTGTTGCATTTGTCTGTATAGTAGATATACAACTTGTAATAGTAGAGACGTTGCCTGCAGCATCGTTCTGTGTGATTTCAAGTGAGGCCAATCCATCAGCAGTAAAGTTCAGTGGAATCACTGCTGTTCCAGCCAAACCACAAACTTGTGTGGTTGGGTCTGGATTTAATACTGCAGTTGAAGAACCCCCCAGTGCAATTTGAACAGTTGCATTCGCCTCACAGTTAACACTTATGTTTGGATTTGGACCAGAAGTTTCGTTACAAATGATTCCTGCTGTGATCGGTGGGTTAAATATTTGTGTATCTAATGTGTAATCTAAAGTTATTGTTTCACAAGCACTCACGTTACCGACAACATCTGTTGCAACGGCATAAAACTCTTTCAACCCGTCGGCACTGCCATCGGATGCATAAGTAACATCTAAAAATGTCGCCTGACCACTAGCTACAGTTCTTGCTGAACCAACAGCAGAAACACAGGTGTTGTTATCGTAAAGCTGAATGGTTGTTCCATTTTCTGTGGCAATTCCTGTTGCTTGCATTTGTGGGTTGAAGTTATTTGAAAAACCACCATCAGTTATACCATTGGTGAATGCCCATGCCCAGCCAGATGGAACAGGTGCAGTCGCATCTAAATCATAGTTCACATTAGAGCCCGAACAGCCACTCAAGTTTCCGTAAGAATCTTGCACGACAACCCTAAAGTTATAAGAGCCATCCGTTAGCGGTGCCGAAGTTAAATCAATGGATGTGCCCGTCACTGAGCCTGCATTTTGAATAGCTCCTGCACAACTACTATCGGCATATAGTCTCACAATCAAACCATCAACGGCACCCGTAACACGAATGGTAGGAGTGGTGTCATTGTTCGGTGAGGTTGCTGGATCAAACAAACTTAAAGTTGGAACAGGGAAATAACCATCACCTGTTAACGGTCGGTCTGATGTTACAGTCGCCGCCGCATTAAAGTATTGAACGCTCAATGTTTCTGTATCTGTTGCAGTTCCGAAAGGAGTGTATTCTATTTCAATAGTACAGGTATCACCGGATGCTAAGGTCGCGGCACAAGTTCCAACTCCTCCAGGGTAAGAACCACCAGTGTAACTATAAGGAGCCGACAAAGAAATACCAGACATGAGCGTGGCATCCGCTCCTCCCGTATTTTCAACAGTGAACACTCTCGTCACAGTTTCACCAGCGAGCAATAAACCAAAATCAAATGTTGGACCATCACTGATCACAAGAAGGGCTGGATTCACCGCCGTTCCGGCAAGAGCTCTTTGTGAAACCACTCCCGTTAAGCCGTCGTTATAAAAAACATCTAGAGAATCGGCATGAGAAGATGCTGTCCCTGGGTTGTAAATAATTTCAATAGTGCACGACAAAGTTGGCGCTAAAGATAAACCACAGTTTCCACCCGTTCCAGGATATGCACCTCCTGTGAAGCCAAACGGTGAAGTTAAACCAGAACCTGACATAGATGTGGCAGTTATACCACCTGTGTTTGTAACAGTGATTATATGAGTTGCAGAGTTACCAACGGCTAAGGTCCCGAAGTTGTACTCAGGAGCATCACTCAGTACTAAAAGAGCTGGTGTTCCAGCAGACCCTTGCACATTGCGATTAGTTACAACGGTTACTGTACCGTTATTGTAATTAAGATCTATGCTATCAACTTGTGTTCCTGTTGATGTTGGAGAAAAATCAACAACGATTTGACAAGCAGAACCGGCAGCGAGAGTGAGTCCACAATCACCGCCCGTTCCTGGAAAGGCTCCGCCAGTGAATGCAAACGGAGGAGCTAAACCAGTTTCTGTAATTGCACTTGCTTGAAATCCACCTGTATTTGAAACTGTAAATGTCCAAGTGCCTGTTCCACCAGTTGGGACGGTTCCATAGTCGTAGGTCGGACCATCACTGATAGATAAAGATGCTGGGTTCACTCCTGTACCTGTGACATCACGGTCGGCGATTTGCCCTGAAGCACCATTAAAGTAACTTAATTGTATTGAGTCATTAATTCCACTTGCAGCTGTTGTAGGAGTGAAGCGCACTACAATGGTACAATCAGCATTGATCACTGCACCACACGTTCCGCCCACACCAGGATAAGCTCCACCAGCAAAGTCATAAGGAGCTGCTAAACCTGTTTCGACGATAGAGGTTGCATCAGTGGCTCCAGTTTTAGTGATAGTAAATACATGATCAACGCTTTCGCCAATAACAACACTGCCAAAGTCAAAAGTTGGACCATCACTCACTACCAATAGAGCAGGAGTGATGCCATTGCCATCTAAGTCTCTTGAACTAGTTTGTACTGAAACTCCATCGTTGTAGTTGATGTTAAACACTCCTGTTGCGGCGCCAGCAAGCGCTGGAGCAAACTCAACCTCCACTTCACAAGTGGCTGCAGGAGCTAAATTAGCAGTACAATCACCACCTGTTCCCGGGAAGGACCCTCCCACCCAGTTAAAAGGTGCAACTAACCCTGAACCTGAAATGCTCGAAGCACTGACTCCACCAGTATTTGTTATTGTAAACGTGTGAGTTTCATTAGCTCCAGCAGTGACATCACCAAAATCATAAGTAGGACCATCACTGACTAACAGGCTTGCTGGTGCAGCTCCTGTACCGACAATATTTCGAGTTGCATTTTGTGTGAGCGAGCCATCAAAGTAAGACATAGTGATTGTCCGTGTTGATGCACCTGTTGCAGTAGGTGCAAATTCAACAACGATCTGACATGAGCTCGAAGCCCCCAAAGTTGTTGCACAAGTTCCACCTGAGCCTGGATAAGCTCCTCCCGCAAAAGTGAAAGGTGCTGACAAACCTACTTCAGCAATGCTTGTTGCTGTCACCCCTCCAGAGTTTGTCACTGTAAAGGCATGTGTTACTGTGGCACCCACTGCGAAAGTGCCATAGTTGTACGGATCACTTTCACTAATTTGTAAATTTGCTGGCAAGGCTCCAGTCCCTGAGACATCTGCAACTGCGCTGTTAATGATAACACCATCATTGTAATTGATTTCTATTTGATCAGTTGATGGTCCAACAGCTGTTGGGCGATAATCTACAACAATTTCACAAGTTGCTGATGCCGCTAAACTCGTTGCGCAGTCGCCTCCTACACCAGGGTAACTACCGCCTTTAAACTCAAATGGTAAATTGAGCAACCCAGAATCAGCAAGACCGTTTGCTGGAACACCCCCACTGTTTGTTAAAGTGAATGTATAGGAAACAATTCCACCTGTTGCAACCAAACCATAATCGTATGGGTCTGGTGTGATGGCTATTGTAGCTGGAGCACCAGCAGTCCCTTGCACATCGCGTGTTGCACTTTGCGTGGTTGCACCATCATCATAGCTCAATTCAATTTGATCGGCATCCGTGCCCGTGCTGGTAGGTGCATAGGCAACGACAATATTACAACTTGCTGTTGGGGCAATACTTGCACCACAATCTCCACCCGTTCCAGGGTAAGACCCTCCAAAAAACTGGAACGGCGAAGCGAGACCAATTTCACTGATTGAGCTCGCTATGCTTTCACCCGTATTTGAAACAGTGAATGTATGTTGTGATATTCCACCGCTTGCAATTAAACCGTAATCATAAGTAGGACCATCATTAATAGATAAGATGGCTGGCAGTATGCCAGTTCCAGCAACATCTCGGGTTGCTGTTTGAGCTGATGTTCCATCGTCAAAATTAATATTTATTGTGTCTGCAAAAGGAGTGTTGGCAAGAGGTGCAAACTCAACAACCACCGTACAACTTCCAGTGGGAGCTAAACTGCCACCACAAGTTCCACCTGTACCAGGATAAGCTCCACCCAAGAATTGAAAAGGAGCTGCTAAACCTGCACCACCCATGGCACCGGCAGTAACTCCTCCCGTATTTGTGATAGTAAAAACATGCGATGTGCTCGCCCCTTGAGTGACGCTGCCAAAGTCGTATGGATCAACTTCACTTATAGTCAAAACAGCAGGTGTTGCCCCTGTACCCTGAATATTTCTAACCACCACTTGTGGAGAAGCACCATCATTGTAAGTGAACTGAATTGCATCTGTGAACAGACCTGTTGCTGATGGGTCGAATCGAACTTCAATAGTACAACTCGCAGCTGGTGCTAAAGTAGTTGCACAATCACCCCCCGTTCCTGGATAACTTCCTCCTTCATAACTGAAAGGAATTCCTACACCCACTTCAGCCATTGCAGTGGCATCGATTCCACCTGTATTTGTGATCGTAAAAATATGATTGGCATTGCTACCTACAGAAATCGTACCCATATCAAATGGATCACTCTCACTGATTTGTAAACTTGCAGGGTTCACCGCTATTCCATCAATATCTCTGGTTGAACTTTGACCAGAAACACCATCATTGTACGTCATTGTTATGGTATCAGCATCGATAGCTGGAATGGTTGGAGCATACTCGATCACAAGGTCACAAGTCGCTCCACCTAATAGGCTAGTTGTACAAGTACCACCTGTTCCTGGGTAGCTTCCTCCAACAAAACGAAATGGAGCTGCTAAACCTGTTTCGTTCAAACCTGTGGCAGTGAAAGTTCCAGTGTTAGTGACTGTAAAGGTGTGTGACAAACTTGCACCTGTTGCAAGTGTACCATAACTGAAAGGGTCAGTTTCGCTAATTGTTAACATAGCTGGTGCGACGGCAACACCAGTGACATCACGATTAGTGCTTTGCGAACTCACACCGTCATAATAATCCACTTGTAAAGTGTCTGGGTCTCCAGCACTCACCACTGTTGGGTTATAAATAACTACAACATCACAGTTGCCACCGGCAGTGAGAGTGGCAGTGCATGTCCCCGTTGTTCCAGGAAAACTACCGCCTTCAAAGCTATACGGAGCAGCAATTCCTAAGCCAGAGACTGAAGTCGCCTGGAAGCCACCTGTATTTGTCACAGTAAAAGTATGAACATTGGCACTGCCTGCAGGTACGGTTCCGTAATCATATGGATCTGTTTCGCTGATAGTTAGACTCGCTGGTGCGACACCAAGACCTTGTACACCACGTGCAGCATTCAGTGTTGTTGCTCCATTGTTGTAAGATATTGTGATTGTGCTGTTTGCTGTTCCCGAGGCTGTTGGAGTGTACTCAACAACAATATCACAAGTAGCGCCACTGCCCGATAAAGTTGTAGTACAGTTTCCAGTTGTCCCTGGATAAGTGCCTCCTTCAAAATTAAATGGAGGTGCTAAAGTGATTTCTGCGAGTGCTGTTGCGGTGATCTGCCCACTATTTGTCAAAGTGAATGTGTGACTCGTAACAGACCCCACTGGGTACGTGCCATAATCAAAAGGTTCAGACTCACTAATAGCAATGCTTGCAGGAGTTTCTCCTGTCCCCTCAACATCGCGTGTAGTGTTGGTTAACACAACTCCCGTGAAGTAATTGATATCAATAGTGTCTGTCGTGTATCCTGGTGAGGTTGGTTGATAGCGAACCACAATATCACAAGTGGCTCCTGTAGACAGAGTGGCTCCACAAGACCCACCAACACCTGGATATGTTCCTCCGTTGTAATCGTAAGGAGTCGCTAAACCACCAGCGTCTAAAATTGATGTGGCATCAACAGCGCCAGTGTTAGTAATAGTAAAGGTTCTGTCCGTCACACTGCCGGTAGCCTGTGACCCATAGTTGTAAGGGTCCGACTCACTAATGACTAAGTTAGCTGGAGCACCACCTGTTCCTTGAATGTCACGAGTGGAGGTTTGTGGAGCTGTTCCGTCGTTGTAAGCAACATCGATAGTATCGAGAGCTGCACCTAACGAAGTCGGAGCAAACTCTATGACGACGTTACAAGTGGCACCGCCTGCAAGTAAGGTTGTACAATCACCACCTGTTCCAGGATAACCTCCTCCTAAATAATTGAAAGGAGCTGCTAAGCCTGACTCAAGAATTCCTGTGGCTGTGCTATTTCCACTATTTGTAATTGTAAACGTATGAGTTGCTGTTCCGCCGTTGGCGACAACTCCGTAATCAAACGGACTTGATTCACTGATAGTTAAAACTGCTGGAGCTAAACCTGTTCCTGAGATCACGCGATTTGTTGAATCCCCTCCGGCTCCATTAAAATATGTGACATCAATTGAGTCGGAAGCAAGACCTGTCACTGTCGGAGCAAACTCTACAACTATTTGACAATTGGCTCCCACGGCGAGAGTGGTTGTACAGTTCCCAGAAGTTCCTGGGTAACTTCCACCTTCGAAAGTAAATGGTGCTAACAAACCACCACCAGCTAATGACGTTGCTGGCACACCACCGGTGTTGGTCAAGTTAAACGTTTTTAAAACTGTACTACCAATGGTTGTGTCAGGGTATGTGTAGCTTGGCCCATCACTGATGGTAATAAGTGCTGCTGCTGAACCCGTTCCTTGAAGTTGTCGGGTTGCAATCTGTGTGACGGCACCATTATCATAACTGATTTGGATTTCGTCATTGGCAATACCCGTTGCAGTCGGCGAGAAGTCTACAAAAATAGTACATGTTGTTGCTGGGTTTAATGTCGCTCCACACGTTCCGCCCGTTCCAGGGTAACCGCCGCCACCAGTGAATTCAAAAGGAGCGGCTAAACCCACTTCTGAAAGAGCGCTGGCAATGTGTCCGCCCGTGTTGTTAAGGACAAACACATGACTTGAAGACGATCCTATGGCGACCGTACCATAGTCGTAAGGGTTCGTTTCACTAATAGTTATGTTGGCAGGAGTGACACCCGTGCCCGTAATGGCGCGCGCGGTGACTTGTGCTGAAACACCATCATTGTAATTGATGGTGATGTTATCGTTGTGAACGGCAGCCCCTGTTGGACCATACTGAATGACAATGTCACAAGTGGCTGCAGGAGCTAAACTAGAAGCACAATCACCACCAGTTCCCGGATAAGCTCCGCCAAAGAAAATATAATCCGGCAATATCATTGCCATGGCTATCGAGTTGGCAGAGAAGCCACCTGTATTAGTGATCGTGAAGGTGTGCGTTTGTGTTGCACCAATGGCAAAAGTTCCAAAGTTATATGGATCTGATTCTGTGATAGT
Organism: Bdellovibrionales bacterium; assembly: GCA_020628165.1. GTDB lineage: Bacteria > Bdellovibrionota > Bdellovibrionia > Bdellovibrionales > UBA1609 > JAHDIR01. The sequence goes on from JAHDFM010000032.1 coordinate 28,706, forward strand.
GAGTGTTGCTGGAGGAACTGCTGTTCCTGTCACATCCCGAACGGCGTTCGCTGGAGCAGCTCCATCAAAGTAACTGATGTCGATAGTGTCATCGTCTGTTGGTGCACTGACCACTGTTGGGTTGTACACCACAACAATTTCACAATTGGATCCCGCCGTTAACGTTCCAGTGCAAGTCCCGGTTGTTCCAGGATAACTACCACCTTCAAAACTGTAAGGAGCTGCTAAACCTCCACCCACTAAAACTGTTGCCGGTGAAGCCCCTGTGTTTGTGACTGTAAAGGTGTGTAAATTTGTACTTCCTGTTGGAACTGTGCCGTAATCAAATGCCGCTGGCCCATCACTAATCGTTAATAAAGCGGCTGCAATACCTGTGGCCGTGACATCTCTGATTGCACTGACCGTGCTCGTACCGTTGTCATAACTGATTTCAATTTGATCGTTCTGTAAACCTGTTGCTGTTGGTACAAACTCCACTTCAATGTCACAAGAGGAACTGGCACTTAAACTTGTTGTACATGTCCCCAATGTTCCTGGGAAAGCTCCACCAGTGAATCTGTATGGCAACGCCAAACCAATTTCTGCAATGCTGTTGGCTGCGACTCCACCAGTGTTAGTCACTGAGAACACATGAGTTGAATTAGCTCCCACGGTGACACTGCCAAAATCAAACGGATCACTTTCTGAAATCGCTAACACGGCAGGAGGTGCCGCATCACCTGTGATGTCTCTGGTAGACACTTGTCCTGCAGCTCCGTCGTTGTAATCTAAACTGATAGTTTCAGGGAAAGTTCCTGAACCCGTTGGTGAGTAAATAACGACAATGTTACAAGTGGCACTGCTTGCAAGAGTTGCGGCACAATCTCCACCAGTTCCCGGGTAAGCTCCCCCTTTGTAATCATAAGGTGAAGCGAGAGCTCCTCCAGTATCGACCATGGACACTGCTGACACAGCTCCGGTGTTGGTCACAGTAAAGGTGTGCTCTGTTGTTGAACCAATTGAGCGCGTTCCAAAATTATAAAGTGGACCATCACTGATGTCTAAGACTGCAGGTGCGCCACTCGTTCCTTGAATATTACGTGTGGTGTTTTGTCCTGTGACTCCATCATTGTAAGTGATGTCAATGAGACCTCCCGGTGTGCCGAGAGCTGTCGGCGCAAACTCGACAACAATGTCACAAGTGGCTCCGCCTCCACCAAGAGTGGCCCCACAGTCACCTCCTGTTCCTGG
>JAHDFM010000033.1:0-15183 GCA_020628165.1 Bdellovibrionales bacterium
CGATTGGCACAATTTATTGGCCCGGAGAAAAATTATTTTTTATAAGTTACTGATATTAAGAAGAAGTTTGGTGCCCGAGGCCAGACTTGAACTGGCACGACCGGTGAAGGTCGCAGGATTTTAAGTCCTGTGCGTCTACCAATTTCGCCACTCGGGCTTTGTGTGGTTTCTTGATAGAAGATGAAGTTATATATTCAATTAGGGAAGCTGTAAACAAAAGATCAGCTCTAACACGTTGCTTTCAATTTTAATTTTAGCAATGTTTTTCAGTGTTTAGTAGACAGACTTTTATAAGCGCTTATAAAATATCAGACATCTTATGAGAGCAGTCAGCAATGGTTTCAACCTTTTTTTTAAAATGCTTAAAAAGTCGCCACACTTGGTGGGGCTGCTTTTGGCACTCAATTTTTGTAATCTCTATTTTTTCTTTCCAGATCTTGAAATTTTACAAGTACAAATCCGCCCAGAAGACCTTTTAAAAATCTCAATGTTTTTATCCGTCACTATATTTAATTACTTTTATATTTTGATGCTAGTGGGGTACTCAGCATTTACTGAGCAAAATTTGAATTTTTTAGGTTTTGTTAAGAAGAATATTTTAGCAGTGCTCACAGACGTCGTTCGCGCTTATAACGTCATACTCTTGTTTTCACTGATGCTCATTTTGCCAGGAATCTATAAGCAGCTAAAACTTATTTTTGTCCCTTACATTGCTATGGAAAGAGATAAAAACTTATCCATCAAAGAGTTTGATAGTTTAAAACAATCCAGCCTATTGATGGCTTCTTGGAAAATTATGTTGGCATTACTCGCAATTATTATTTTATGGCTTCCCCTAGATCTCTTCAGTGCGTTTGTGGTTCCTAACACCTTGATCGACCAACTGATTGTGAGTGTGGTGATGACCCTTGCCTTACTTTACCACTCATTCGTGGCTTCCTTCTACCAACAACAAAAAACTTTGCTTAAAAATTAAGTCGTAACAATTCATTTTTTGCCCATGTAAGGCACTGATCTTACACAACTATCTTGCATTTATTTAATATTCACAAGATGAATAATAAGTTTCCTTCTATTCATTTCAATTATTTTAAAAGTTTTTTTATAAAAGTCTCATCACTTACAAACTTACAATTCATTTCGGGGGGCTTAAATGAACAAAATTACAACTGCAATAATGGTGTTGTTCTTTTCTTTAAATACATACGCAAAGGTCGAGGTCTTATTTCATCCATACGATGATACTATGTCTAAAATCTCTGAACATTTTCAAGCCGCTTCTGAAAGCATCGACATGGCTCTTTATAATATCGATGATAAAAAAAGCAATCCAGTCATTAAAGCAATTCAAAGTGAAGCTATACAAAGCAAAATCAAAAGCGGCGAACTCAAAATCAGACTGCTTTTTGAAGGCTATATGAGCAAAGATGAAAACAAACAAAAAATGGTCAACCTAGAAGCCATGGGTGTTGATGTGAAGTATTTAGGTATTGGTAAGAAAATGCACCATAAGTTTGCTACCATTGATGCTTACACATCAAGTCCTGTATTGATCACAGGTTCAGCCAACTGGTCTATGATGTCTCAAAGAAATTACAACGAAAACACCTTGTTCTTTCAAGATCAGCCAGGCATCACTTTGAACTTTCAGAAAGAGTTTGAACTTTTGTGGGGGGAAGCTAAGGAAATTGGCCAGAAAAACACTTATAAGTCACTGCTTTCAGATTATGACAAAAGCTTAGAAAGTGGCATCTCTGTCGATTTTAACACAGATAATTTTAAACTCACAGACCGTGGTTTTCGCAAAAGTAAAGACACCTCTTATGTACTAACTAAAGAAATCGTTGCAGCCATCGATAGAGCTCAAAGGCGCGTTCGCATAGCAACCACTCGCTTAAAGTTAAGACCCGTCTACGAAGCGATTTTAAGAGCGGCTGACAGAGGTGTGCAAGTTCAAATCATTGTCACACAAGGGGAATACCTACCACTTTTTGTAAATAAAAAAATGAAAGCTTGCCAGAACATTTTTGATAAAAAATGCTCAACCAGTCAAAACTTTGCTCAGTTCTTGATTAAGGAAGACTATGTTGGGAAAGACAATGTTGAAGTCAGAGTGAAGTTGTTTGACCTCAGACGTGACAACTTAATTAATATTGCCAAGCAAATGCACTCAAAGTACATGATCGTTGATGACGAAGAGGTCTTAACAGGTTCATTCAACTGGTCTTACAGCGCTGAGTACAATCATTTTGAAAACCTAGTAAAAATGGAAGCCTCTTACTTTGATGTGCTTGATTCTTTCCTCGGTGACTTCGAATACATGTGGGACATGGGGCGTGAAGAGTATGACTCTGTCTACGACCGACTCACAGGAGAAAGTAAATTTAAATGTCGATTTGCACCAATGGCTCTCACATTTTCAGAAGTGGATCAATTGGTGAGAAAAGCAAAACAAAAGAAACGCTGCCAAACTGTAAGAAGAAGCAAGTGATAATAAAAAAACAAGCCCAGTTTTAAAAGGCTCCCTTAGGGGAGCTTTTTTTTTTACAATTGATAAGTAGAACCATTGCCATTGTCGCCAAACTTAGTGTCACTGGCTCCGTAGGCTCTCAGTAGGCTTGAGTAAAATTTGGCCACATTGCTATTGCCACCACTCAGTTGTAAAAAACGACCCCCGCGAATGCCACCACCAGCACGTCCAAGAACTATGAACGGGATATTGCTTCGACTGTGGTTGTAACCAGTGGCTAATCCGCTACCAGAAACAATGGCTGAGTTGTGTAAGATAGACTCGCCGTTAGCTTCGCGAATGCCTCCAAGTTTTTCAGCGAGTTCTCCAATTTTTTGTACATGGTAGCGATCCACTCGTCGGTGCAGTTGAATGTTTCCGGAATTGTTATTGGCGTTGGTGTGAGAAAGGGTGTTGTGAAAGTGCCTGTTCACACCGATGTGTGAGTACTCACACCCTGCAGCCTCGCCGCCAAACATAAAACTGAAAGAACGTACGCGGTCACAAGCAAAGGCAAGCACCATTAATTCAATGGCATTGTCGACAACGTTGGTGAGGTCACTGATGCGATTATTAGGGTTGTGATTGCGAATGCTCCTAAAGGCATTTTGATTGACCTGGCAAGCTTGGCCCGTAGGTGCTTGGTTAAATTGCACATTGAGTTTTTTTTCAAGCTCACGAATGCGTGTATAGTAGTTATCTAAAACTTTGCGGTCACTCGAGTTAATTCGACGGTTCAAGGCATCACGAGCTTCACTGACAGTGTCTAGTACGCTCAGTTTTAACTGGTCACGCTTTGAAATCACGGACTCAGTTTCAGTTTGACCTATTCCTTTGAATAGCTGATCAAAGATACTCTTTTGATCCATTTGCGGTTTACGTAAAGACCCATCGTTTGAAAAACTAAGAGCATTTTTTAAGTTGTTATTATATTTTGACCCCTCTTTCGGGCGATCAAGTTCTGGGTTGCCGGCCATAAACATTGATTTAATAGGCAGGTTCTTTGCAAAGACATTGCCAAAGTGAGTTTCAAAAGAAATGCGATGCTTTCTAATGTCGTCATTAGGAATAGCAGAGCCTGTTAGAAAGTTTGAAATTCCCACCATATGAGCGTTACCACTGCCGTTGGTGTTTATTCCGCGAATAATTGTGAGTTGATCTCTTAGGCCTTTGTCATTGAGGGCTTTAAGGTTACAGTTGGCTAAATTAAAGTTGGTCTCAGAGCTTCTGTCGGGAAAATAAGCCCAACCGTTTTCGTTGTTACCGTGTTTTTTTTGAATCACACCATTGGGATGATACATGCACACAAACCTTAGAGGTGTGCTGTTGTTTAAGTTCTGTGCAAAGGCTTTATTGCCTTGAATCGATTCTAAAAATGGAAGGCCCACTAGAGTTGATGCCCCACTCAAGCTGCATTTGAGAAATAATCGTCTGTTTAAAATTAGTTTTTTAACGCTCATGTTGTACCCTTTACCTGTCCTTCCATTTAAGGAAGTAATCCGAGGTTAATATTTCTTGCAGTAACGACTTGGTGCTATCAGTTTTGGCGCTCACTTTTTGGTCTATGTCTTTGATGGCGCAATACTGATTCAATGACTCTTTCGAGCGAAGAGATTTAGTTAAAAAATAACTGAGATTGATTTCTGTAAAGCATTTTCTAAAGTGATTGTCTTTGGTGAGCACTTGAGAGAGTTCCTTAACGCCGTTGAAGTTTTCACCTTCAAAACTTGAGGATGCAATGATGCGATTGTTAAACTTATCAATGTTTCTAAATTGCCCTAGTGGACTGAAGTTTTCTAAAGCTAAGCCAAAAGGGTCAATTTGGCTGTGACAACTGGCGCAGTTAGGGTTTTTACTGTGGGCAATGGCAATGTCACGCTGAGAAGCGTTTGGTCCTAGGTCTTCAAAATTGATGGGTTCAACGTTGTCTGGTGGAGCTCCCACATGACCACAGTAAAAGGAGTAAAGAATATTTTCTCCACGAAAAACAATCGAAGAGCGCTCAGGCAGTGATGTGCTCACAAGCAAAGAAGATGTCAGTAATCCGGAGCCTGCGTATGGAGAGTTTGGTGGCAATTCAAATTTCTGTAAATCATTGCCTCGCACGTTGCTGTTGATGCCAAGGTGCCTTGCCAATCGCTCCGACAAAAATCGAGTGCTGCCGGTGACCAGTTGGTCAATGTTTTTATTAGTTGCAAAGTGATCTCTAAAAATTTGAATGCTCTCGTTGCGGAAATCAGTTGCCAGTGGAGTGAATTGATTTTTTGAAACGCCTAAAACTTGCGGGTCGGGGGAAAATTCGAAAATCTTATCTATATTGAGCCAGCCTCTTAAAAATTGATAACTGTAATTTTCTACGGTGTTTGCATGGTTCAGCATTTCAGTCACTGCGGCAGCTAATTTATTTTTATTAGTAAAATCTCCAGCTTTTGCTTTGTCCCAAAGGTTGCGATTTGGAATTTGCTGCCAAAGTGCAAGACTGAGCTTTGTTGCGATTTCAAAGTCAGTGAAATACTTATCACCAGACCCAGTTCCCTCGCGGATCACATATAAAAATTGTGGGGAGGTCAAAATGCTCATGAGCCCCACCTTTAATTTTTCTTTAACACTGTAGGAGTGATCTTTGTTGCTATCAAGCTTATTGATGCTATCTAGAAAGATATTGAGATCGTTTTGGTTAAGTTCTTTTCTGAATGCAAGCTCAGCAATTGGTCTTAGTTTGTTTTGTAAACAAGTGCTTAAACGATTGCCTGATTGATTGTTACAGTTTTCGTTGGCTCTTAAATTAACATATTTGTCGGCGACAGCCTCGACATCGTTAAAGTAAACTTCAAAAAAGTTTTGATCGGTGACTTGGTAATCGCCATTGCGGCCAAAAGCTCCGCCATCTGAAGTATTGATGTTAGCAAAAGGGTGATCAATGTTTGTTAACAATTTGATTGAATTTACAATTTCAGTTTTATTTAAACGCCTTAGAGAGGATTCCTCAGCCACCACGTTATGATCTTTACAGCGATCTTCAACCTTTTTGAGTGAACCGATGAATGACATGACAAAATCAGCCTCTCCTTGAGTCATTTCATTTTTACTCACAGGCATATTTTGAATGGCACTGTCATTGATCCCGCGAGCGAGACGAAGTCTACGATATACGAGAGATTGGGTGGGCTCGCCTCCAACAAGGAGGTTCTTAGGGTGCAGCAACCAATCATTCAAGGTTTTTAATTTTGCAAAGTTAGAGATTTCAGGAAAGTTTGAGTCAGCTCCGCCGTGGCAAGAGTTACAACGTTGTTGAATGATTTTTTGAAAGCTTTCAAAATCTGCCTTGTTGGAAATAAGTGTACCACCGCTACCAGGTGTTTGATTGTCTCCAGGACTGCTACCACCAATGTTGGTTCCACTTCCAAGGTTATTCGCATCTGTCGAGATTGATTGAGATTCAAAGCCAGGAGCGCAGTTTTGCCATAAAACGACATTGACAATCACAACAAATATAAAAGTGATAACACTTGATAACTTATACCCACGCATTGCTCTAATTATAAGTCATCTGGGTAAAGTCTTCAGAATAAATTGTGATTTTGTTTTAAATCAAGATCAACCAACCTAGGTATAAAGCCCTGTGAAAACAGTGAGCAAAGGGGTGACTAAAAACGTCCGCTGCATAATCGGCTCGCCTTAACCACTTGAAATTATGTTTGTTTTTTTGGCCTCTTGCTTGCTCTACAAGGTTGTAACGGAGAGGGAAGTATGAAAACTTTAAACTTACTTTTAAGAATTGTATTATGTTTCACTTTGATACATGTGACTTTGGCTTGTTCACAAGACAAGAAAAAAAGAACACAGCCTGGCGTTTTTAGAACCACAGGTGGTGGTGGAGTGGATGAAGTTGTTGATTCTGAAGCTTACTCAGGACTTATTGCAGGTGTTGTTCTTAGTAACTTTAATAACAGAGAAGATGGTCTCCTTGAAGAAAGTACAAAAAAGTTTGCAACCGCATTTTTAAAACCAGATTTTATAGAAAATGGCATTGGAAACATAAGTTCTGTTTATCAAAATTTACAAACACAAGGGGCGACAGGAGTTAGGTTCTCTCTTAATGCATGTGCCGGTGGTCAGTCCATATTAAACGCGAGAAATAATCAAGCCGACGCAAGCACAGCAAATTTACAAATATTTATCGTCGATTCATTTGCAGCCAGGCAAGATGGTGAATTTGGTGTGATCCGAGTTCATGATTATAAACTGACTGGATCTTCTATCAGTAACCAGCAGGTCACACTGAACTTTAAAAATGATTATGGAGTTGTGCAATTAAACGGAAGCTACACTCAAGACAGACAATTTATTGTAGGTAAATTTAGTTTTGACAATGATATCGACCAGTCGGGTCAGCAGCCTTATTATGGTGATTTAGGTGTGTTTTATATACCAACTCAAGAAGTGTCTAAGAATTGTCGCTAATTTCTTGCGACATCACTTTAAATGCTTCGTTTTTAACTTGAGTTCGATCTTCAAATTTAAGCCCGTCAGTACTGATGGGCTTTAGTATTTTTAGGCGAACTGTTTTTCGCCACTGACCAAAAGTTGTAAAGTAAGTGTGCTTTGGCAATAGTTTGTAAACATCAAAAACCATAACTGGAACTACGGGCATTTGACCGTCAATGGCCAAAATAAAAGGACCAGATTTAAAGTCCATCAATTGAGGTGGGTTGGGGTTTCTCGTACCCTCAGCAGCAAGTATTATACTCATGTTTTTTTTCTTAACTATGGGTAAGGTTTTATTGTACTGCTCAATCACTTTTTGGCGGTCTCCACGCAGAATACGAATTGTTCCGAATGAGGCAGCGGCTTGTCCAAATATAGGGATTTTAAACAAAGAGTCTTTAGCGCCAAAGCGAATGTGATTGGTGAGTTGAGAGTTTATGATAGGTATGTCGAGCAAACTTGTGTGATTAAACACAATCATACAAGAGCTTTGTGGCAGGTTTTCGCGCCCTTCAACAATCACTTTTATCCCAATAACCCAAGTGACAAATCGGCACCAAGAAACAGTAAAAAAGGTTGGAAAAAAACGAACCCCTTTAAAAACAGTGCAGAAAATAAACGAAATGGTTCCGTAAATTATAATTGAGATAATTATAATTGGAGTGGCAAGAATAGATCGCAGTGCGGACAGTAAGTATATCATTGAACTTTCTTTACGAAGCCAAGCACACGTTCGCGAGCTTTGTGTTTTTGCCTTTTTTTGTACTCACTATGTGCGGTTGGGCCAGAAAGGTTATTAACATAAGATTCATAGTCTAGAATTTGTATTTCAAATGGATAAAAGAAAGAAAACTCTTTATCCTCACTAATTTTATATCGAATGAGTTTTCGACAAATAAACTTTATAAACTTGTGTTTACGGTCAGAAAAAACGTTTCTTTTTATAAAGTAATCATTATTGCCAGAATTGTTTTTGTTGTTTTCTAGTAAAAACGCGTTGATTTCATTATTGCTTAAATCTTTATGTTTAATCTGGTCGACAGATTCTATAAATTTTTTAATTGGATATAGGTTATTGTTGGATTCGTTAGGTATTATGTGAAAGATACCAATCATATTTTTTTTCACCAAATAGTGCATAACACGAAAGCTATCAAAAATGTTTTTAGTCACAAAACGCACACCCACCTTATCTAATATGGTGAAAGCCACTTTTTCTGGGTTTGCTAAAAGTTTTGTGATTGACGAGTTAGATGTTTTGAATGTCTTGGTCGCAAATTTGTGCAAAACAATTTTTTCTTCAGTTTTAGGGCTGCCCAAAAGAGTTCCGGTTAAGTTGTCTTGATAAACTTGGTTGGATATGGGTTGTAAAATTTGTTGTTGAATTTCTTCGGAAAATTTAGCAAATAAATCATTGTCTAAGTGAACTAGAACATGAATGACTTTTAAAATGGCACAGGCCCAATTTAAAATATAAGGGTCTTGCTCTAATTTATTGCTGGCATGAAGTAAAAGTTTTTGAAAGTCTTTGAGCTCTTCACGGCTGGATAGTTGGACAGGCACTTTTTCAAAAGTTTCATCCAGTAAATAATTGTTAATATACTCAATGCTTTTTTCAAAGTAACCCCAAAGTTGTTCACTTTGAACTTCGTCCGTTAAGCTATAACCATAACCATCTAGAAAACTTGTCGCATCTTCATCTGTTTTTATTAGTGACAAAGGCAGATCCATTGGCGGGTGTCCACCAACGAGTGCTTTAAAAATAAGTTCATCAAATTCTAAATTCACTTGAGCATCATATAACTCATCTTGCCCTGTCCGTAGGTAAATTAATGAGTAACATTTTGCATCACAGGACTTAAGGCTAAATTCCAAGAAAAAGAGTGTGATTTATAGAGTTTATGGCTGTTTTAACTACTGTTTGGAGATCACTTAAAATAAAATGAACCAAGATGTTTAAGCTACTTTTAACAATGTTATTTTCAACAACTATCATGGCTGAAAAGTTGGGCAATTTTTCAGTGGATGAAGTGGTTTTGAATGCAAGTTTTGAATACACGGACCCAAGAAATGGCGAATTTTCTATCGATGGTTCTTTGTTCACATTGAAGTGGGAGAATGAAAAAAACCTTTATGTGTTACTTTCTGTGGGACCGACAAGTTTATTAAATATACCTATCTATTTTAACACTGACATCAATGAGTTTGATTTACTAGAAGCCAGTGCCAACTACTCGGGAGTTTATGGCCAAGTCAGTATGGGTTTGCAACAGATAGGCTTTTCTTACGAGGGTCGTCTCAAAGAAAACGAGCGATTTTTTTATCGCGGTTTAGTGTTCACAAAAAAATTAATTCCCTTACGAGATTTTGGTATCTCTTATAAAACAGGACATGGTCATTTTAAAACATCAGTGACTGTGACGAATGGTGAAGGGGTTCCTGGCAATCCAGATGGGCGAGTCTTTTACACTGGCTTTTGGGGCTGGGAGAGCAACTCTTTTCAAGTAGGTCTTTCTGGCTTAACCGGGCAAGTAAAGACAGAGTCTTTAAATACAGACATCACTCAAAATTTAAATTTATTTGACCCCACATCGAAAATAAAAATTAGAAGTGGCTCTATTTACACGCAAGTGCGCTCTAAGTATTTTGATATTTTGGGTGAGTTTTTCTTAGGACAAGTAGAGCAAAGAGAAGATATTAAAAAATGGCATGCTTGGCACGCTGATGTGATTTACAAGTCAACAGGCCGTGTGGATGCTCTTGCGCGCGTAGATTATATCGATCCCAATAGAAGCTTTGGTGGAGATGCTATCAGGGAGTACACAGTTGGCTTGTCATTGAGGGATAAGCAAAGAAACAGTCGCATATTTTTATATGCAACAAAAGTGATCGATGAGGGCGCTAAAGACAAAGCCAACGACCGCTACTCTTTGGTTTGGCGAGTCCAACCAAAAGTTCTTGATTTGTATTAATAACTAAAAATGTTTTGATTTATCTTCGACGCAGCAAATGACAGAGCTAGGGTGGTTAGGGCAAAATCCGGTCTCAAAGTAGCCGCCCTTGTCTTGGCAAGCGTTTTGATCTTGGCACTGACCATAAAGGTACTTTGTAGAGCCACTGTTTGTTTCTGGGATAGAGCATAGATTTTTGTCGGCATCAATTCGTTTCATGATTTTTTGATAGAACTTTCTAACTGATCCAAAACTTGAAGAGCTTTTTCCAAGGTTTATTTTTTCATTTTTACTTAAATCAGATCTCATCGAGGACGAGACACCGTAAATGGCGCCATCTGACAAACGGAACCAAGGACCACCAGAATCACCCGGGCACAGTTGGTACGCAACATCACCATACTTGCGGTAAACAATTTGTTTCATCCCAGATGATGTTGATCTTTTGCTTTTTAAGTACAAACTTTTACCACAGCGATTTTGTAAATCTAATTTATTGCAGCCAAATCCAATGATAGCCACGTCCTCGCCCCATTCAGGTCGGTCGTTCATGATTGGAGCTGGTGTTGCGACATAACTTGGAACAGGCGTGGCTAAAACCATAACAGCGACATCATTTTCTTTTAACTCACTCCCGTAGGAGTAAGCATGAATTCCAACATAACTCAAATGACCAATTGTGAATGTATAGCTAAGTTTTAAATTGCCGGTATAGTATTTTTTTCTAGAATTATTACTACAAGTGGATTTGAGATCGAGTGTGTCTGGATCGGAAATGCAATGAGCAGCAGTTAAAACAATATTGGGTGCGATGAGTGAGCCTGTACAAAAAGCTCCATTTCTGTTTTTAACAAGTCCTATGTGAGGATAAGTATCTATGAACTCGCTATCGAGTAAGTGAGTTTGAGGAGAATCAGTACTGTTAGGATCTGATTGAGGTCCGCAAGAAAATAATAAAAATGAAAGCATTAGTGTAATAAGTTTCAGATAGTTTTGAGTCACTCAGAAATCCCCCGATGTAAGTAACTTTATTTCTTGATAAGTATTAATTGTTTGCGACAGACTCAAAACACAAGCAAGTTAAATTAAGTGAAACTTAAAAAGCAGAACTAATCATGCTAGATGTTGCTTTAAAAGATGCATTTCGAGATAAACATTGTGAATTTTTCAAAAATAAATATGAAAAAAAATTCAAAAATTTATTTACACAAAACGAAAACACTCACACGTAAAAAAAGAAGGACATAAAGAATATCTTTCTTATTTTAAGCACCCTCAAATTTAAATAGATTTTAACTAAAACAAATTATTTTTTAAAAAATACAACTTGATCAACACCATCGTTGAATGCAGTCACTGTCAGCATTGGTAACAATAGTTACAGGGAGACTTTCTGGTGAAGCCTAAATTATAAGCATCACAAACTAAAGTTCCCTTAAATTTTGGATGATTTTTCCTGTTTAAACTCACAAGCCCCTGGATTTTCTAGCCAACCTTCTAATTTATGTTATATTGGCCTGTTTTTAAATACTTGTAAGGAGATTCAATATGTTTAAAAAAGTAGGTGTTGTAGGTGCCGGGCAAATGGGCAATGGCATTGCACAGGTGGTCGCCGGCAAAGGAATTGATGTCGTATTAACTGACATCAGTGAACAAGCTCTAGAAAAAGCAGTTGCAACTATCAGTAAAAGCTGTGATCGCTTGATAAAAAAAGAAAAAATTAGCGAAGATGATAAAACAAAACTATTAAGTCATGTGAATACTTCAACTGATATGTCGTCTCTATCTGATTGTGACTTTGTTGTAGAAGCGGCCACAGAAAATGTAGATCTTAAATTAAAAATCTTTAAGCAGTTAGATGACGTTTGTAAGCCAGACGCTTTGCTTGCGACCAACACCTCGAGTATTTCAATCACAAAAATCGCTGCAGCTACAAAAAGACCTGAAGCTGTTTGTGGCATGCATTTTATGAACCCGGTACCGATCATGAAGTTGGTGGAAGGGATCAAGGGTTTGCAAACAAGTAAAGACACATTTCAAAAAACAAAAACCTTTGCAGAGCATCTAGGTAAAGTATTTGTCGAAGCTAATGACATGCCCGGTTTTGCCGTGAACCGCATTTTAATGCCGATGATCAATGAGGCTGTTTACACTTTGCATGAAGGTATTGCCAGTGTTGAAGATATTGATGCTGCCATGAAGCTAGGAACAAATCAGCCAATGGGTCCGCTCACTCTTGCAGACTTTATTGGTTTAGACACTTGTTTAGCCATCATGAATGTTCTGCATGAAGGCTTAGGTGATACCAAGTATAGGCCGTGCCCGCTTTTAGTTAACTACGTCGAAGCCGGATGGTTAGGTCGTAAATCTGGCCGAGGGTTTTATAACTATGAATCTTAATTTATTAAACGTATGTATCGATGAAAAAATAGCTACCGTTGAAATTAACAGACCAAAGGCATTGAACGCTCTCAATAGTGAATTGCTCACCGAGATGGGTGAGCTCTTTGCCTCTTTGAACACAAATTCCGAGGTGGGTTGTATCGTCTTAACAGGATCTGGTGACAAGTCTTTTGTAGCAGGTGCAGATATTAAAGAAATGACTGACCTTGGTGAGTCCGATGCTTTAAAAATGTCAAAAAAAGGCCAAGATGTCTTCTTGCAAATTGAAACTTGCAGTAAGCCAGTGATAGCCGCTGTGAATGGTTACGCATTAGGTGGAGGTTTTGAGTTGGCTCTTGCTTGTGACGTGATTATTGCAAGCGACAAGGCTCAATTCGGTTTACCAGAGGTGAGCTTAGGCTTGATCCCAGGCTACGGAGGTACTCAACGACTGGCTCGCATTGTCGGAGCTCAAAAGGCAAAACGTCTTATTTTTTCGGGAGAAATGCTGCCAGCTAATCTAGCTTATGATTGGGGAGTTGCAACTCAAGTGGTAGCTTCTGATGAGCTCATGGCCACTTGTATGAAGCTTGCTAAAAAAATAGTGAAACAAGCTCCCCTTGCTATCAGTTTCGCCAAGCAAAGCATTGCCAACGGTTATGACACGACTCTTGGTGAAGGTTTAGGAATTGAGTCTCATTTTTTTGCTAAAACATTCACTACCAATGACAAAAGTGAAGGAGTAACTGCCTTCATAGAAAAAAGAAAACCACAATTTAAAGGAAACTAACGAGTGTCATATCAGCCTAAAAATCCAATAAGAATTGTTACGGCAGCATCGCTGTTTGATGGTCATGATGCCAGCATCAATATCATGCGCAGAATTTTGCAAGACATGGGTGCTGAAGTGATTCACCTAGGCCATAACCGCTCAGTGCGTGAAGTTGTGGTGACTGCTTTGCAAGAAGGTGCGCAAGGAATTGCCATCAGTTCTTATCAGGGTGGGCATATGGAGTACTTCAAATACATGAAGGACTTACTCAATGAAGCTGGCGCAGGTTACGTAAAAATTTTCGGCGGTGGCGGCGGGGTCATCATTCACGAAGAAAAGGCAGAGCTTGAAGCCTACGGCATAGAGCAAATCTTTCACCCAGATGACGGTCGCAAGCTCGGCTTAGAAGGTATGATCGAAATGATCATTAAGGCTTGTGATTACAATCTAACTGAAGAAGCCAAAAAGTGGACGCCGCAAGAAAACTCGTGGGCAACTAGAGAGGTGGTCAGACACCGTGAGCTCGGTCTAAAAATGACTGACATAGAAATTGAACAAAAATTCTCAGTGGAAGCGACCAAGAGTCCTCCCACAGTTTTAGGTTTGACCGGAACAGGTGGCGCCGGGAAATCAAGTTTAGTTGATGAGCTGGTGTCTCGTTTTTTGAATAATTATCCTAACAGTAAGATTGCTGTGGTGTGCGTAGATCCGTCTAAACGGAAAACAGGTGGCTCACTTCTTGGAGACCGCATAAGGATGAACAGCTTGAGTCGTGAGGGTGTTTTTATGCGTTCACTGGCCACTCGTGGTGCCGGGTCAGAGATCTCAAAATCATTAGCTCCAGTTTTAGAGTATTGTAAAAGTTTAGACTTTGATTTGGTGATTGCTGAAACCTCTGGAATTGGTCAGGCAAGCCACGCTATCTTAGATGTTTGTGATGTCAGCATGTATGTGATGACCTCAGAGTTCGGAGCTCAAAGTCAGCTTGAAAAAATTGATATGATTGATTATGCCGATTTTGTAGTGATTAATAAAGCAGATCGCAGGGGCGCTCTCGATGCTTTAAGAGATGTCACTAAACAATATAAAAGATCACGTAAACTTTTTGACCCGCCAGATTTGGAAGTGCCAGTGCACTTAACTCAAGCTTCAAACTTTAATGATGAGGGAGTGAATCAACTCTTTGTTGGACTCACAAAAAAACTTGCTGATGCCAATGACTTTTGGCAATTGAGCCAGGAAAAACTAGATGTGCTGTCCGGGCGAACTAAACAAACCATTGTGCCACCTGAAAGGCAGAATTATCTTGCAGAAATTGTGCACACAGTGAAGCAATACCATCAGCGCACAGATGAACTTGCGCAAAAAGCAAGTCTTCTAGGAGCTCTTAAAAAAGTACAGCAAGACTTTGCTGGTGACACTCAAGACGAACTTCAAAAAAAATCAAAACAGTTAGAAGGAGACTTCACAGCTTTAGAGCTTGAAAGTCTCAATAACTATGAAGAGTTAAAATCTAAATATGAAGGCAAAGAGTTCGTTTACACAGTCAGGAAAAAAGAAGTTAAACAACCAATGACCGTGAAGAGCTTGTCAGGAGTTGATATTCCGCGCGTAGTGCTTGCTGATCTCAACGACTGGGGCGAACGCTTTAAATTTTTACGCAGTGAAAATGTACCAGGGGTTTTCCCATACACAGCGGGTGTGTTTCCGCTAAAACGACAAGGTGAAGACCCTATTCGTCAGTTTGCTGGCGAAGGGCCACCCGAACGCACCAACAAGCGTTTTCACTTTTTATCAAAAGACTCAGAAGTGAAAAGGCTCTCAACGGCCTTTGACAGCGTGACTTTGTACGGTCAAGACCCGAACTTGCGCCCGGACATTTACGGGAAGGTCGGAGAGAGTGGTGTTAGTATCGCAAGTCTTGAAGATATGAAAAAACTCTACAGTGGTTTTGATTTGTGCAACCCAAAGACCTCTGTGAGCATGACCATCAACGGTCCAGCTCCGATGATCTTGGCCTTTTTTATGAACACGGCAATTGATCAACAAGTGGAGCTTGCAGAAAAAGAAAAAGGGTCCGC
>JAHDFM010000033.1:15283-23637 GCA_020628165.1 Bdellovibrionales bacterium
CGCAGAATTTGGGCCATTGCCATCAGAGACCTTTATAACGGCAATGAAAGATCACAAAAGTTGAAATACCACATACAAACCAGTGGCAGATCTTTGCATGCTCAAGAAATTGATTTCAATGACATTCGAACAACCTTACAAGCTTTGATTGCGATCAACGACAATTGCAATTCTCTTCATACGAATGCCTATGACGAAGCCATCACAACACCAACGGAAGAGTCAGTGAGGCGAGCTCAAGCCATTCAAATGATCATCAACAAAGAGTTTGGTGCCGCTAAGAATGAAAATTCCATGCAAGGAAGTTATTTTTACGATTGGCTCACAGACAAAGTTGAAGAAGAGGTTCTTGCCGAATTTATGCGCATCAACGAACGGGGCGGAGTTTTGCCATCAATGGAAACTCAGTATCAGCGCAGTAAAATTCAAGAAGAGTCTATGTACTATGAGCACTTAAAACACAGTGGAGCTTTTCCAGTTGTTGGCGTGAACACGTTTATCAATCCAAAAACTCTTGAAGAGGGCTATGTGCCAGAAAAGATTGAAATGGCTCGAGCCACCAACGAGGAAAAGAAAACACAGCTCGACAACGTCAATGACTTCAAAAAAAGACATACAGAGCAAGCTAAAAATGAACTCAAAAAACTGCAGTTGGCAGCTCTCAACGGCGAGAATATTTTTTCAGCACTAATGAGTGCATCGCGGGTTTGTAGCTTGTATCAGATGACCGAAGCTCTTTATCAAGTGGGAGGGGAGTACAGAAGAAATATCTAGTTTTTCAAAAAAAACGTAAACTTTTTAGATGATATAAAGTGTTTATTTTCTTCAAAGATCACGTTTTTTTGGAAATAGTTTCACCTTAGGTTTTGGAAGAATCTTCAAAGTGACTTGTTTATTACCTTTCAAGTGAAGTATGTATATTTTCACAGACTTATAAAGCTCAAACATCTCGTTGAGCGTTTCTTGGAGGGGGAATTATGAAAAAGTTGTTATTTGTTGTCCTTACTTTATTTGCAATACAGCCTGTATTTGCAGATACAGAGGTGGATTTTAGTAATTCAAATGTCGAATCACAGGGTGAAGCGCTCTATGTAGCTCCTCAGTGCCCTAAAATATCTTCAGATTATGCAGAAGCATTAACGACATTGCGTTCAATGAAAAACAGTATTTTAAAAGAAGCAGGTTGTGAAACTGCCAGTGAGGCAACAACTCACCTAGAAAACCTAGTTTTGCCAGGAAGAAGTGGCGCTTTAGAGATCGTTAAGAAAAATAACGGCAAAATGCTTTCTGCATCAGATGCCACAAAAATTGAAAACTATGCCAATCAAGTGACTCTAGCTGTGACTGACATATTCAGTCTCATGGGTGGTTCCGACTGCCCTGTGCATGAAGAGAAAAAGTCCTTGATGTATAAGTCATTGATCAATATCGCTTTTGACGCCTTATCGAGTTTAGGCAATGTTGTTGGTCCTTATGGTGCTCCGTTAAGTGTAGGTTTTTCAGCTTTAAAAGGGGTTCTTGGTGGAATTTATGAATACAACGAGAACAACAGCGGTTATAAATTTGATGTTTCAGAAACAGGTCGAGATGAGGCAAAACTTTATATACAAAGCTTGTGTGCTTTTTATGAGTTCAACTTACAAGCTGAAAAACTCCTTGAAGCCAGTGACCGTAAAAATTCTTACCTAAACTTAGAAAACCACTTAAATAACAAGATTGCTTTTTTAACCGGACAAGGTGTTTGTAATGGGTGTCAGGATCTTGCAAACATAGTTGATGATTATCAATCAACCAGCCCACAAGCACTTCAATTGGTGAAAGATATCAACTCAGCAAACTCTGAAGATTTAGGGACTCACCTTCTTGATGCCTTGCAAACTAAGCTTTGGTTGGAAGATCAAAAAAATAAACTAGACATAGAAGAATTTGAATACAACGAAAGTGTAGGTCCGGCCCTTCTAGGTAAAGAGTTAGAGCAACTTGAAGAATTTTTAGTTTACAAAGAAGCTGAAGATTTTATGCATTGGATTTATGATGAGACGAGGTCGTCTTATAAAGATTATCAGTCTGATGTGCGAGATTGGGTGTCTTCATCTTACTTTGACTTAGAGTTTTTTCAAAAAATGACGGGTAGGTACCGACGCAGTGTAGAGATTGCAATTCCGTACACAACAGTAAAAAAACAAAAAGATTTCGTCTCTATTTATGATTACAAAGAGTACTTAGTTAATAATACAGATAAACTTCCTGATTACTCTTGGTATAAAGATGCTATGTTAGTTGAAGCAGAATACAACAAGTCAGTGAAGGTGCTTAAAAATGTAAACCGTTTTATAAGCTCTCATAACGAGTATTGCAGTTTCTTTAAGAACGCAGGCTACTATGATGCTATTCACCTCAAATGTAACGATCCAGATATGCAAGCAATGAACGAGGCGTTCTTAAGACAAGCTTTGCCAGACCCAAAACTCACTAATTATTTAGAGCAAAGCAAAAGAGAAAGAGAAAGGCTTTTGAGCATCACAGGTTACACAGAGGAGTGGAGCCTGCACTTACCAGAGCTCTTTAATCAGTGGAACAAAATCCAAGACGAGCAAATTAAGAAGCTAATATTAAAGTAAATTCCTTTTAGCACCAACATGTCTCAATGTTGGTGCTTTTCTATAGATAAAGTCACAATTTATATTCATAATTTCATTCAAGAGTGATTTTGACTCTCTTATGTCTATTAAGTGTTTGACCGTAATTAAAAAATGTTTGACTGAATTAATATTCACTTAAGACTTATTTTTAAGAGATGCTTAACTTACAAGCTTATGAATATTCAAAGTTAATGTAACTTAGAATTTATCTGTGCACAGTAATATCTTTGTACTGGACCCATGTGTCTTCTTGCGGAGCCCAGTCTAAGTTGCTTGCATTGCCGCCGTGGTTTGAGGCAAAGAACAAGCGAGTTGTTTCTGGCGTTCCAGACATGTAATACATTCCGGTTAAATTTATTCTTTCAACACCATCAACCGAGACACGCAAAGAGCCATTGGCTTTTCCTGGATCATTTGTGGTCACTGTCATTTTTAAATCATAGGTATTGCCAGGTATTATTTTAACATCAGTTAAAATGATTTGCCCAATAAGTCTCGACGGAGGAGTGTTTGGGTAGTTCATACCTGGCCGGTTGGCGTAATAGGCGTAGACTGCTAAATAGTCAGCATCAAACCCCCACCGAATGGACCAACCTGTGTTTTCTGTGGAACCACCAGAGACAATGATATTTCTTGATGTTGAACCTCCGGCCAGACCCCAACCAAGTTTACCGCTATCAAGATGACCGGAACCTGTTGTCCAGTTGGGAGCAAATTTTATGGTGTGTGAGACGTTGGTTGTTTTTGCCGTTGGAATGCTCGTGGCTTGAGTTAGGTCAGCGACTTGTCCAGCGAGGTGAGCTGCTCGTATCCACCAGTCGCTGTCGTCTTTGATCACTTGTAGTTTTTTTGGGTCACCAGTTAAAAAAACATGGTTGTCATTAGTTAGTTGGTTCCAGAGTCTGTTATCGATAGTTGATGATGCAAGCTTTGGTATATTCAATGATAAAAAAGGAGGGTTGTTAATATCAGTTGTTTCGTCATTACTTTTGGCGACAAAGGTTTTTATATCCAAAGACTTAGTGGACTGATCAGATAGCACTTCTATGAGTTCCACTTTGATTTCGCCAATGGGGCCAGACTCAATGAGCCACTCACCGATGATAAAATTTTTTGCCGAGCCTTGATCAACATCGTTGATCCATATATCCACTTTAGATCCCTCGGTGAAGCCTTCGAGACTCCATTTAAAAGTGTAGGGCCAAGAAATTTCCTGTCGATTGTCAGATGTCAGTTTAGGGACTTGTAGGGTGGGTGGTGCGTTGTTTACTGGTTCATTTTGTTCAACGTTTTCATTGTTGTTTGTGTTTGTAGAAGTGAGAGCTGCAATATTTGTGTTTTGAGTGGGCTCAGAACTGTACGGAGCACAATTTTGATAAGTCACAAGCAATATAGAAACTGTTATAAAAGCTAAAAAAGTTTTAAATCTAAACTTCACTTATCCCCTCACTAGCAAAACAAGTTTGCTACTTATTAAGATTATAATTAATATTTTTATATGTGTACACAATACTAAAGCACTGTCTTGAAATGAGATAAAAAGCTGTTGTATAGACCTGTTAAGCTATAGGTTTCTAGTTAAGATCTGGAGATATTTTGATTGAGTTATTTAAAATGATATTTGCAAAATAAAATGACTTGTTCTCGTAAAACTGTGTAAGAACAGACTATTTATTTAATGTTTTCGTAAATCTTGTCAGCTATTTTAACCCCATCACAGGCGGCACTTGTAATGCCACCTGCATATCCAGCACCCTCGCCACACGGGTACAGGCCTTTGTGGCTCAAAGATTCAAGAGTGTCGTTATCGCGTGTGATGCGTATAGGGCACGAAGTTCTCGATTCTATCGCAAATACTTTTGAATGAGGATTGATGAACCCTTTCATTTTTTTATCAAAATTATGAAAAGCATGACTGAGTTCGCTGTGCATTTCTTTGCTAAACAGAGGTACAAGGTTCACTGGCACCGCTCCCGAAAGGCTAGAGGTCTTCCCGAGATCAGTGCTTTTTTTGTTGTTTAGAAAATCAATGAGTGTTTGTGCTGGGAGTTCACGATCACCACCGGCCGACTTGAGCACATCGTACGTTCTTTTCTCAAGATGTGTTCTGTGATCTAGGCCAGAAAAAACATCCCCTTCAGGTGGGGTGTAAGTTACAACTATGGCAGAGTTGGCATATGGGGAGTTTCTGTTGTAGTTACTCATACCATTGCTTACAACCGTGCCCGGTTCGGTGCTTGAAGTGAGAACATACCCTCCTGGGCACATACAAAAACTATAGACACCGATGTTTTTATTTTTGTTGTTGTAAGTGAGTTTGTAATTGGCAGAATCGAGGTTTGGGTGATCGTAATAGTCTTTGTACTGAATTTTATTGATGTCCGTCTGTGAATGTTCTACTCGTAAGCCGATCGCAAAACTTTTGCTTTCCATATAAATTTCTTGATTTCTTAAAGTCGAAAATAAATCATTGGCTGAATGGCCACAGGCCAGAATCACTTGGTCACTGTCGTAGGTGACACCATTTTCATCCACTACGCCTGTAACATAATTTTTATTGATCGCAAGTTCTTTCACTTTGGTGTTGAATTGTATCTTACAAAGATTGTTTAAAAGATAAGAGCGCATCACTGGGATCACTCGTCTTATTTTGTCTGAGCCGACATGAGGGTTATTGAGGTATTCGATTTCGGCAGGGGCTCCAAACTTCACCAAGCGGTTCATCACATAGCTAATGTGAGGGGATTTGATGCGAGTGATGAGCTTGCCATCTGAAAATAAACCTGCGCCACCTTCGCCGTGGCAAACATTGTTTTTTGGGTTGAGTTTAGCCTTTCGCCAAAACTGGGCGATGTCTTTGAGTCGTTCTTTGGTTTCTGTTCCTTGTTCTAGCAGTAGGCTTGGGATACCTCGTTCTGAAAGTCTTAAAGCGGCAAACAGTCCAGCCGGCCCAGAGCCCACAATGATGACAGGTTTGATTTTTTCACTGGTGTTAATACGTTCCAGTGGAAATGTCTTAGCTGGAGCTTTATTGCCATCTTTGTAAAGATCAATTTCGTAGACAAAATAGGGTTTTTTGTAACCTCTGGCATCGAGAGATTTTCTAAGGATTTTGTAGTCAGAGACCTTGGGCTCTAATAGTTTTAACTTTTCTTCGAGGTCTTCATCGAGACCAACTTTTAAATTCTTGAAATTCTTCATATTTTAAGGGCCCAGTGTTAAGAGGCAAGATAAGTAATATAGCTTTATTTTCATGCAAAGTGAATGCTTTTGAAAATAATACGAAGAAATCATTTGGTCTGGAGCAGATCATTTGCTAGCTTGCGTTTATGGATAAATGGGGCTGGATACTTTACGGAGTGCCAAAAAATTTAGTGAGTTTTGTCGTTGGTATTTTAGTGAGTTTGCCACTGCCGGACTCATTGCGTATTAAGTCAATGAGATGGTTCGCAAACCGTTATAATATCAATATGGATGAGGCAGAAAAGCCTTTAGAAGAGTACAAAAGCATCAATGATCTCTTTACTCGCAAGCTTAAAGAAGGGGTTAGACCTGTTGATCAAGAAGCTGTTTTGGTTCACCCCGCTGATTCAGAAATCACTGTGATGAACACCATTCAAGACAAAAGTTTTTTACAAGTAAAGGGCATCACCTATAGTTACGAAACGATCATTGAAAATGATTTTGTAGAGCCTGGTTATTATGAAGGTGGACAGCATTTGACGTATTATTTGTGCCCCACGGATTATCATCGAGTGCATTCACCCGTTGATGGTGAAATCATTGGTTACTCCTATCACCCAGGCAGGCTATGGCCGGTGAACCCTTGGAGTGTCGAAAACATTTCGCAACTGTTTGCTGTGAATGAGAGAGTGACTGTGTGGATAAAAAATCATCTTGGAACAATTGGTGTTACATTAGTTGGGGCCACTAATGTCGGTAAGATGACCCTAGCTTTTGAGAAAGACTTTGCGACCAATAATAAACATTTCCGCAAAAAAAGCATCAAAAAATATGACACCCCAATTAAAATAAAAAAGGGCGACAAGCTTGGCACCTTCAACATGGGAAGCACAGTTTTACTTTTCCTACCAAAAAATATTCAAGACCTAACCGTCAAGAAACTCCCAAAAAAAGTAAATTACGGCCAAACCCTTAAAAAATAGTCAATTGCAAAGAGAAATCATCGTGAGGTGAAGCGCCGTTATCCTGAAGCGAAGCCTAAGGACCTAAACTAACACCAAAGAACAAGAAGCAAACAATCGTCATTCTGAGTGCAGCGAAGGACCTCATCAAACACCACAAAACCAAATTCCTCTCAATTTGAGACACTCACGTCTCAATTAAATAACCCCGATTCAATTAAGTATAAAAAACCTAAAACTTAATTTAAAATCTAACCAGGATATGAAAATTAGATAGGGGAGTGATGACTGTGACTATTAAAAAAATATTCATACTATTAAGCCTCTCCTTCACTTTGGTCATTTATCAAAACTGTGATGAATTTGGATCAAACTCAATTTCCTCTCAAAGCACATCTCAACAAAACGTGGAAGCTAACATTAACAATCCAGTCAATGTAAATGATCAGGTATCGTTTGAACAAGACCTTGCAGCCTCACCTCAGCAAGTAAAATCATCTGTGTGCAACGTCTTCCTTGGTACAGAGTTTAGGTTTTTCAAAGAGATCGAAAAAGAAAGGTGCAGCACTTACTGTGAAAGAGTCAGACCAGAAGAAACTAGCTGCAACACACATTATGGTGAGCAACAAGTCCGTCAAATGACAGGTGAAATGCTGAGTCAAATGGAAGAAGACATGATGTCTCATGAAGAAAGAGAAGTCTTTGATCCAGAAAAAGAAGAGGTCAAACCTGCAGATGAGGTCATTGCAGCACCAGTGCCAGATATAAATCTTGATAATAGCTCTTTACCAAGTGAATACAACTGGTCATTGATGTATGAGCATAAAACCTTAGGTATCACTCAAGATTGGCTAGATAAAAATCGCGATCGAAAAATCAGTGGTGAATACACTATCCGCCGTGGGAGTCTTGTCAAAAATGCTCCGGGTGGAGGAGTGGCCTTTCTACATACAGTTAAGAAAGATCAACTTGTTTACCCTTTTCGTTTTGAAGGTGCTGCAATAAAAAGAAATAATTCTTTAGACAATGCTTATTTGCTTCGCTTTAAGCATTATGTGACAGCTCATAGCGGAGCTGCCGGTAAAATCATACAGCTTGAAGGTGGTCGTGGATACGCTGGTGACGGCTATCGCTTTAGCAATACCAACATACGTGGAACAGGTGGTTGGGGAGCTAATTCCATGCACCCAAAAATTGATGATAAAAACTATTATCGTTTATTGTGTTCTTACAACAAACAGAAATCACCCTTTGGCGATACCTTTACTGGCAAACAAACACCGTGGCCGCTCAATCGTTGGATAACTGTCGACATAGTGGCAAAAGTTCAGGGTAAGAGTAATGATATCAACAAAGGTGGATATAGGCTTTATGTTGATGGAGAACTTTATTTGGCAAAAGACAATATAAACATCTGGCTCAATGATAAAAAACCAGTTGATGCCAAAACAGTCAATTACTACATTCGCCTCATGCACGGCGGCCACCCCGACGAACACCTACCAGTCAGAGATTACAAAGAATACTTCAAAGACCTCCAGCTCTACCGGGGTACACTCAAATAAAA
>JAHDFM010000033.1:23737-28346 GCA_020628165.1 Bdellovibrionales bacterium
TCAAATAAAAAGAAAAATGAATTTATTTTCCCCAAGTGATAAGGCTTGGAAAGAAAAACAAAATCAGAATCAAAAACACCTGTATACAGATAAAAGGCAAAACGCCCTTGTACATCTCAGTTGTTTTTATGCTTTTGGGCATCACTCCTCTTAAATAAAACAATGAAAAACCAAAGGGTGGGGTTAAAAATGAAGTTTGTAAGTTAATGGCGATCATCACCCCGAGCCAAACAGGATCAATTCCCATCGCAAGCAAGGACGGGCCAACGACAGGAACGATTACAAAAGTGATTTCAAAAAAGTCTAGAAAAAACCCTAATAGAAAAATGACTAACATCACGATCCAAAATGACAAATAAACATTGTCTTCAAAGTTTAATAGTAAATCTCTGATCCATTCATCGCCTTCAAAGCCTCTGAAGACGAGTGAAAAGATGCTCGCCCCAATAAGAATAGAAAACACCATACAGGTGATATGAGTGGTGCTGTTGCATGCTTGTTTTAAATTGCCGATCTTTAAATTCTTTTTAAGCAATGATAATAAAAGAGCACCAACCCCGCCAATGCTGGCAGCTTCTGTCGGAGTTGCAACACCTAATAAAATTGAACCTAAGACACCTAGGATTAGTAATAATGGAGCAACAAGAACCTTCAAGAGGTTCTTAAAAGAGCTTTTTTGATAGGGAATTTTAGGGAATTTTTCAGGGTTTAAGTGTGCCATGATCAAGGTGTAGATGAGATAAAGTGACATGAGAAGGGCACCAGGAACCAGGGCACCTTTAAAAAGATCTCCTACAGAAATGGCCTCAGGATTAAATATGCCTTGATCTATTTGAGCTTGTTGAAAGGCTGTGCCAATGACATCTCCCAAAACAACTAAAACTATGCTCGGAGGAATGATTTGTCCCAAGGTGCCTGAAGCACAAATAATGCCTGTTGAGTACTTAGGGTCATACTTATGAGACAGCATTGTTGGCAAAGAGATCAAACCCATTGTTACTACAGTAGCTCCAACAATTCCTGTCGAGGCTGCTAACAAGCCACCTACAATGCAAACGGCGACTCCTAAGCCTCCCTTTAAGGATCCAAACATTAATGACATCTCTTTAAGCAAGTCTTCTGAGATTTTGGACTTCTCAAGCAACACTCCCATAAATACAAAGAGTGGAACGGCCATTAAGGTTTCATTGAACATAATGCCAAATAAGCGGTTAGGGATGGCTGAAATAAACACGCCATCAAAGTCACCAGTTAATAAACCTATGCCAGCAAACAAAAGCGCAGATCCAGCTAGCGAAAAAGCCACCGGGAAGCCAATAAGTAAAAAGGCAAAGCACATCACCAGCATAAGCAATGGCATCCATTCAGTCACTGATGGGCTCCTTTTTTAGCAGGATCAATAGGCCTTGCATGAAGAGTAGGCTTGGATAAACAAGGAGCAAGGTTTTTAATAAAAAAATCCCTGGCAACCCGTTGGGGTCAGTTGAAGTTTCAAGCACATGCCAAGAGTTAACAACATAGCTCCAAGATTGATAAAAAATAAGAACACAAGTTGGCCATAAAAATAAGACGACGCCTATCTTTTTCAAACCACTATTCATTTTTTCAGACAATTTATAACTGAGCACATCGACCTTAACATGTTGGTCGGCTTGCAAGGTGTAGGCGGCTGCCGACATAAATATCAGTGCATGGATGTAGATAGATAGCTCTTGTAGCCAAACCCAGCTCAAGCCAAATGCGTATCTACAAACGACGATGACAAAAACAATTAAAGTTAATAGTAAATTCAGCCAACTGACCGACTCACCAATTTTAATGATTAATTTTTGCATCAAATTCGCGATTTTCCGTAGGCAATCTCAGAAACTTTTTGCCAGCTGAGAATGTCTTTTTCAAACTTCATCATAGATTGATACACTTTCTGAGAGAGTTTGTCTTTTTTGGCGGCATCTGCAACAACTTCTTTAGAAACATTTTTTAGTTTTTTTAACACAGGGTCAGGGAATTTTTTAAGCTGAACTTTGTGTTTGGTGACCAATGTATTAAGGGCAGGTGCATTTCTCGATAAGTACTCAGAGATCATTCTGTTGTTTGCCGCTTTAGCTGCCACTTGAACAACTTGCTGTAAGTCTTTAGGCAGGCTGTTGTAAAACTTTTTGTTCACTAAAAATTCAAGGTTAGCTCCGGGCTCGTGCCATCCTGGCCAGTAGTAAAATTTAGCCGCCTTATAAAAGCCGCTCGCTAAATCATTGTAGGGGCCGACCCATTCTGTGGCATCAATAGTGCCCCCTTTGAGGGCTTGGAAAATTTCACTGCCTGGTAAAGTCACGACGGCAGCATTCAGCTGGCTCAGCACCTTTCCGCCAAGACCAGGCATTCTAATTTTTAGACCTTTAAAATCTTTGACAGTCTCAATAGGTTTATTGAACCAACCACCCATTTGCACGCCGGTATTGCCGGCACTGAATGGGATCACACCGAACGGGTCGTAAACCTCTTTCCAAAGATCGTGACCGCCTCCAAACTCAAGCCAAGCGTTCATCTCGCTCGCTGTGAACCCAAAAGGAATGGCTGCAAAAAAAGGAGCTGAAGCAATCTTTCCTTGCCAGTAATAAGAAACACCATGACCCATATCGACAGTGCCTCTCTGGACGGCATCAAAAACTTGTAGGGCTGGTACGATTTCTTTGTCGCCATAAACTTTCACTCGAATGCGACGACCAGAAAGCTCTTCAATTTTTTTAGCTAAGTAATTGGCGCCAGTTCCAAAGCCAGGTGCATTTTTTAGCCAAGTCGTAGCCATTTTAACTTTAAATTTTGGTTTTGCAGTTACGACATGAGGAAAGCTCACAGCCGCAGCACTTGCTCCAGCAACTGCCGATGATTTTTTTAAAAAGGATCTTCTTCTCATATTAAAACCTCTGAAATATTGAAATTTTTGATGTTTATAATGGAACATAATTTTTGGTGGATGTTAATAATCTGTAAGGCAATTTAATGTCTGTAACGCCTTGTGTGCTTTAAAAACAGTCAAGAAAATAGGTGTGCTCTTATCTTAGATGAGTTTTTTTAGGCTAGCTACAACTAGGTGATGCAATTGGGTGTAGTAGCTTTGCTGGTAGTAGTTCAGGTAAATAGGAATTTTTAAAGTCTTTGCTGGGGAGACAGGAATAATATCTTTTTCATTTTTGATTAAGTGAACCGGAATCACAGCGTAGCCCAATTTATTTTTAACCCCATCAATGAGGCCATAGACATCATCTAAAAACATGCGCTCATTAATTTTGAGTTGTTTTCGCTTTAAAACTTTTTTGGTGATCTCGTCATTTTCATTGTGATCTAGGTAGACATCGGGCCCGGTGTACTTTTTATGCTGCACTAGTTGGTTGAGCTCTTCGCCTATTTTAGTAGCAATGCAGTTAGTGATCTCAAGGGGTTCATAAGTGACGGCAAAATCAATTTCGCCAGATTTTAAAAGTTCTTTCAATTCATAAATCTCTTTGGTGATCATTTTTAGTTGAACACTTGGGTTTTCATTCAAAATGGGACTGATTTTGGGGAGAACAAGTGAACGCATCACTGAAGAAAACCCACCAATGCGAATGGTGCCTGCTGTGGTTCTAATTTCGTCTGTGGCATGATTTATTTCGTTGAGCACCTCTTGCTCCAGTTGAGCTTTGCACTGACAGTAGCGAAGGAGGGAGTTCCCCTCTTCGGTGAGGCGAATCCCAGACTTGCTGCGGATGATGAGAGTTTTTCCTAAGTCTTTTTCAAGGCTGTGTATGCGCTGAGAAAGGGCTGATTGCGTGATGTTGAGCTTTTCAGCGGCTTTGGTGAAGTGCTTGTCTTGCGCGACCTGAAAAAAAGCATCGAGATGATTGGAGTTGAGTGAATTCATAATGATTAGTTAATCTAATTAACTAATTAAATCAATTAATTTTACTAAATTAAAGTTTGCCTTTAGTTTTGTTTTCAACAAAGTTCATCCATTTTAACCAATGAGCTTATTAAAACAAAAGGGAGGAAAAAATGAAAAAAATAATCATGATTGCAATGATGTTGCTATCACAAACAGGCTTTGCTTTGGAGCAAGACATTCAATGTCAGTCTTTAGAGAAGGAGGCCAAAGTGCAGAGTTTTGAAGTGTTGGTGCATAAACAGCGTGGAGTGAGTTACAGTCTGCAGATGGAAGGTAAGGGTCAGTTTTTAGGCTATGAAGGTGGTGTTACTGATCATAAAAAAATACTAAAATTTTATGCTTATGACAGTGACTTCAAAAAGCAGTATTTATATTTGATCCCAACCAAGTATCAAAAAGCAGTCAATCATAACTTTAACTCCAGAGCTCCAGTGTATGGCGACAACATGAATGGTTGCCCATCTAAAATGACTTTAGATTTGTGTTTTGAATTAGGTTACTTTGATAAGGTAGGCAAAATCAAAGAGTACACTGCAGTTTTAACTTTTAACAATCAACCAGTCAGCTACTTGTGCAAATGAAAACGTTCATAACCATTCAGTGTTTATTGGTTTTATTTGGTCTCACCACCGCAATGTATAACGATGGTGAGGCCATCGTTTTTGAATCTCTAGAGTCAAAAGCTAA
>JAHDFM010000008.1:0-68995 GCA_020628165.1 Bdellovibrionales bacterium
TTCATACTAAATTGAAATGTTCATTCAACTCTTAATTTTTAGTCGATAACATCTTCTTCGTCAGGTCCGTAGTAAAGTACACCAATGAGTTCCTCTTCTTGATCGAGCACTTTTTGAATAGAATCAGCGCTTACAGTCTGTTTTTCTTCAAGATCTTTTTCTAATTCTTCAAGCGCATTTTCACTAGCAAGTAAGTCTTCTTCTGTTTGAGTCAGACTGTTTTGTGCATCTTCAATTTCTTGAGGAAGCAACGGGTCTCTTTCTAGAGCACTGTCATACTCTTCTTGGTATTGCTCATTTAACTCAACATTGCTGTTATAACGGCTGTTGATCTCGTTGTAGGCTTTGCTCGTTAAATTGGCTGACTCAAGAGCTGCTGCAAGTTTTTGAGCGGCATTGATATAATCATCCGTACTAAAATATGCGTCTCTAGCAGCCGTTGTATCGCGCAGACTAGTTTCATAGGCCGTGAGCTCTTGTTTGTATTCAACCACTTTTTCAGCAGCGAGCTCGCTTTTATTTTCAGCTGTGACTAAATCAGCGTCTATGACTTCTTTTTGTGAATAATAGCTATCCACCGAAGCAGCTACAGTTGCAAGATTTGCATCAACTCTGTTTAGTTTTGCTTCCATCCTAGCTTGAGCAACAGCAAAACCTTCAATTCGACTGGCGTTATTGCTAATCTGTGTGACAACTTGGTCGTAACTTTCTTGACGTTGTTGAACCCTTTCATTAAGTCGGCTAATTTTTTTTGGCAGTGAATTCATAAGTGTGTTGTTGTCTTCAATGGTGCCTTCTAAGACTTCAATTTCAGCAAGTAGTTCTCTTTCCTCGCTAAAAAGACCTTCAATATCTTGGCGATATTTTTCAATTCTTGCAAGAGCCTGTTTGCAAACTTGAGCCTCACCATTTTGTGCGCACCTGGCATTGTACCTCTCTTCAAATTGACTTTTTCTTTCTTGAAGTTGTGGTATGCGGTCAAGCTTCTCTTGCTTAAGGGCTTTTTTCTCTTCAATAGATGCACGCAATTCTTCATTTTCAGAGGGAATGTTCGCAAGCTTGTTGTTACTTTCAGCCCAAGCCGTTTTGGCTTCTGTGAGTTTCTTTTTACGTCTTCGCTCAGTAGTTCTAAGTTCTCTTTTTTTAGAATCTAGTTCAGCAAGCTGTGTCGCATATCCAGCCAAGGTGTCTTCCAGGTCGGCTTGTTGATTCTGGTAAGAAGCCAGTGAGCTATCTAAAGCGACGATATCGTATTGTGAGTTAAGAGATGCAAGCTCTTCCACGGCATCGGCATAGTCCTGACGGTAGCCAGCCAATTGATCTGTAGCTTCTTCCAATTTGCCTTCATAAAGTAAAACCTGTCCTTCGTACTCAATAACATCACCATCAAGTTGGTCTGCTCTTTTTTGAACTTCTGCATTCAAAGATTTAACGGCAGCTAATTCATTTTGGGCTTTGGTATTAGCGTTTTCTAGGCCTGGCAGCAATTTGTCGTCAGCTTCAATTTCATCATCTAAAACTTCCATTTTATCTGGAAGAGTTAAAAGTGCATTCGCAACAGCAACTTTCTCGCTCTCAAGGTCTTGCAACTCTTTAGTGAAAAGAGAGAGCAAACGTTCAGTTTCTTCTTTTTGGCCCTGAGCATAAGTTAATGCAATCTGGGCTTCACCCGAATTGAGATAATAGTAATAACCGTTCACATACTCTGTGTAGATACTGTTACTTAGCTCCCAAACTTCAGACAATTCAAGGTCAGTCCATACTGGTTCAGGCCCTTCAGGGTAATCAAGAGCTGAAACGGCTTTGATATATGAGGATGCATCATTGGTCATTAAGTCCCACATAGGGTATGGACGACCAAAGTTTTTAACTCCTAAGCACTTTTCCGCAAGGGCTTTTACTGACCTAAAAGAACCGCTCAAAGAGAAAGCGATTTGTTGACCTTTTTCTTGTTTATAAGCAAGGAAGTTTGCATTGAGCTGATTGTCTTTAACAACATCATAAATAAAACGAGACACGGACCAGATTGGTGCATAAAAAGTTTGTGAGTACGTCACTTCACCATCTGAACTATCAGCAGGAGTTATTTCTTGTGGTGGTAAAGCATACATTGTGATTTCTTGGCTTAGAGCTACATCTGTTAAGACCTCAACTGCTGTTTTTTTCATCTCACTTAAGTCTGAATCACTTTTTACTTCAATTGTAATACTAGGTAATGTATCTGCGTCTTTTGGGAAATTTAAACTGAATGTGTATTCTGAGTTTTCAGCTTCAACTGTTGTTTGTGCTTGGCATACTGTTGATGGAATTTCTGTGTTGCTTAGATCCGTAGTCTCATAAGTGACCCAGTCTTTATCATCATTCTGGTAAATCACCTTTTTTTCAATGTTAGCACTGTCGGCGTAAGCTAAATTTAGGCCAAGTACAGTGGCAATGAGTATATAAAATTTTTTCATATGTGAGGCTCCCTCTTTTATAAAATCTTCTCTTAAAAGGGTTTAGCCGCATTGTGACGTAAAGAGTAGGGCTTATCATTGGCCGAGTAAATTATACAGGTAAAATTGTAAATTGTTTGTCACTAAAATAAATTTTAAAACGTAAGACAATTTTCCTAGATATCAAAAAGCTATTAAAAAGAAAACTGCCAGAGTGGGGGAGCTCTTGGTGACCTTAAGCTTGCAAAAAAAACTAATTCAACTGAGTCGGGCTGCCAAGCTCTTTGAGGTTGTAGGACGACGGCGTATTTTGAATTTTTTTAACCAATTGGTTCATCACATCGTGACCGGCTTTAAATAGAACTATGTGTCCCATCAACGGAAAGCCAAGAGTCGCTAAGTCACCGAGAGCGTCGAGAACTTTATGGCGGACAAACTCATTGTCAAAGCGAAGACCTTCTGGGTTCATGATTTTTTTCTCATCGAGAATGATGGCGTTATCGAGACTTCCACCTCTAGCTAAGCCCTTAGAGCGCAAATACTCAACATCTTTTAAAAACCCAAAAGTTCGCGCACGGGCGATTTCATTTTTAAAAGTGTGCTCATCAATGTCGAGGTCAATTTTTTGATAGCCAATCCTTGGGTGGTCAAAGTCGATAGTGCAGGTGATACGAAGGCCATTGTAGGGTGCCACGTAAGCATATTTTTCGTCATCTCCAAGTTGTAAGTGTTGGTTGATAAAACCGTATTTCCTTGGGTAATCAAGGTCGACAAAGCCTGCTGATAAGAGTGCTTGCAAAAAAGGGTCAGCACTGCCGTCTACAATGGGAACCTCTGGCCCGTTGACTTCAATTTGAATGTTGTCGATTCGGTTGGCCGTTAATGCAGATAAACAGTGTTCCACCGTAGAGACGTGAAAGTCACTGCCCCCTAAGGTGGTCGCCATTTGAGTGGCTGTGACATTGTCAGCGGTGGTTTTTACAGACGGTTGGTTTTGGAGATCGTTTCGGATAAAGAAAATGCCTGAGTTGGCAGGAGCTGGGTGGAATGTGAGGGTGGTTTCTTTGCCCGTATGGATGCCTACGCCTTTCACTTCTACTTTTTTACGAATGGTTCTTTGCAGAAACATAAATAACCCTTTTTCTAACAATATCAATATTTTACGAAACTAGAATTGCCTAACAATGCAATCTTTGGTCGCACAATCAGCCTAGCTCCTGAGCAACACCTTGCTGGCCAAGATAACAAAATATTTGATGTTATAGCAAGGATTGCCAAAGTTAAAAATTAATATTATTTAAAGGTCACAATTATAGCGATGGAGAAGTAAGCTTATGATTATTGGGGTTCCAAAAGAAATTAAAATCAGTGAAAGCCGCGTCGGTTTGACCGAAGCGGGAGTTAAGCAACTTGTGTCTGAAGGTCATAAAGTTTTCGTTCAAGAAAACGCAGGGCTAGGATGTCAGATCAGCAATGAAGAGTACGTCAAAGCGGGAGCCGAAATTCTTCCTACAGCTAAAGACGTTTACGAAAAATCGGAAATGATCATCAAAGTGAAAGAGCCTCTTCCTGATGAGTACGATCTCATGCAAGAGAATCAAATTCTTTACACGTACTTGCATTTGGCGGCAGAGCCTAAATTAACCAAAGTCCTTTGCGAAAGAAAAGTTAAAGCAGTTGCTTATGAGACCATTCAAGATGCTGATGGAAGTTTGCCATTACTAACACCTATGAGTGAGGTTGCAGGGCGCATGGCCACTCAAGTGGGAGCATTTTATTTACAAAAAGATAAAGGCGGCAAAGGCATTTTACTAGGTGGTGTCACCGGAGTTCATAAAGCTAAAGTCGCTGTGATCGGTGGTGGTGTCGTTGGAGTTAACGCTGCCAAAATGGCCGTCGGACTTGGAGCTGATGTCACAATTCTTGATGTGAACAGAGGGCGTTTAGAATACTTGGATCATATCTTTGATGGTCGAATTAAGACTTTATATTCCAACTCACAAAACATTGAAACAGAAGTGATGCAATCTGATCTTTTGATTGGTGCTGTGTTGCTCACCGGACAAAAAGCTCCGACTTTGGTTTCCAAACAGTTGGTTGAATCTATGTCGGCAGGAAGTGTTGTTGTTGATGTGGCCGTAGATCAAGGTGGTTGCATTGAAACTTGCAAACCAACAAGTCACAAAGAACCAACCTTTGAAGTGGGCGGCGTTATTCATTACTGCGTTCCCAATATGCCAGGCGTTGTGGCGAGAACATCAACTTACGCTTTAACGAATGCCACCTTTAAATATGGCTCTATAATTGCGGCAATGGGAGTTGAAGATGCCATAGCTAAGTACCCAAGTCTTTACAAAGGCCTGAACGTTTACGGTGGATATGTCGCGTATGAGCCAGTCGCTAAAGATTTAAATCTTGAATACAAACCATACCAAGCTTAATTAATATTTAAACTACAATTCGATAACTAAAGAACCCCAATCATTCGTACTGATGACTGGGGTTTTGTTTTTTTGTAGGCGGATTTGAATGAGTCCGTGGGGATGACCGTATTTTGCTTTTCTTGCAGAAGCGATGGTGTATTTGAGTTGTCTCAATTTTTTGAGTAAGTAAGGCGATGTGCTGGTAAGGCTTCCGTGATGGCCAAGGATCAATACAGCAATGCGGTTTAGACTCTTTTTCTGTGCCCAGCGCATTTCTCTGCTTTTTGGGCTATCTCCAGGGTTAAGAATGGTTTCGTTGATAATAAAAACTTGGCTCGTGTCGTTGAGCGCTTTTTTTTGTTTTGTTGTCGGCACGTAGATGGCCGAGTTTGCAAGTTCTCGGCACTTTTTAAGATCTTTTTTTTTTAATTTGAAGTGCAGTTGTTGTGGAGAGTTGGCAAAGCAATGGTTTTTGACACTTTTAACGAAGGGCTTCACAAAATTAATGTGATCTTTGTCGGCATGGGTGATGTGAATGATGTTTTCACTGTGTTGACAGAGGTGAATGATTTCATTGAGGGGAGCGTATTCGCCTCCCATATCATAGTGAACGCAACGTCCTTTTGAATAATGAGTGGTCCATAACCCTTGGCCCACATCCCAAACAAAGTAATAGTTTTTTTCAAACAGATGGATTTGAGAGGGTTGACTGAGCATGATGAGTTGAAAACTTAAAAGTTTATAGACGAATTTTTTTATGCTTTTTCTCCAGGTGCATGAAGTAATAAATAAGAATGGCTATATATAACCAAATTAATAAAATCATCTTTTGAGAATCAAGTTTTTGGGACAATTCGAGAGTTTGAATTTCAACAGTTGTGACTTCCAGGACCCGGTACATCAAAGTGTAAAGGAGATCTGTGACAGTTTGTAATGGATTGTGAAATAAAGATGTGAGCAATGTCATTGGAAACAACAGAGAGGTAATTAGCAAAGTTAACAAAAAACTTGGAATGGTGATCACAGGATTAGGAACAGTGAATAAAAGTAAGACTGGGCTTATGATGAAATAAAGTATAAAAGTTTTGACCTTAAAATACTGAGTTCTCATCACCAATGTACAAATGAGGCTGAGCTGCAATGACAAAGACTGGCTGTATGCAGGCAAAAGTGCGATTGCTAAAATGCCCGACAAAAGAATTGTTTCATTGTCGATGAAGTTCAATTTAAAGTAATGATTGATGAGCTTTATAAAGTGTTCAGCTGTGGCTCTTAAGATTGGGGGTGAGTTGTTACATGTGAATGTAAAAAGTATTAAAAACAGGCTTAAAATATATTTTCCCCAACGAGCACCAAAAAGAAAAACAAAACATTTTTTATAAAAATTAAGATGCGCTCCAGAAACAACAAATATATGTATGAGGCCAGCTTGGGTGATCAAAGATTTTTCGAAGTGTTGATTGATCTTTTTACCACAAATCAGAGCGAGCTTTTCGTTCACAAAACGTTTATTGCTCTTAATAATTTGTCGCTGACAAACGGAGTGAAGCTGTCTAGCGATCTGAGTATTGTGAATGAGAAAAGCCCAAAGTAGAAACCCTATAGATATAAAGCAAAAACGACCCATGCCCCTTTATTCAAGAGATGATCATAAGTCTGTAGAGTTTTAATTGAGACAAGCCAAGAGCTGTACGATTATTGCATACCTAAGGCCTCCTCTGTACAGACTTTTTTTAAATGGGGAGCATCATTTTCTGGCTTAATATATATTCCTAAAGTTTAATCAATTTATGCAAACCCTTAACAGGACTAAGGTTTGAGGTTTTGAAACTCATCATATCCACACTTAGTGTTGATAACTTTTTTACATATTCACCTCATATTAAGCTCTCTTCAAACAAGGAGGAGTTGAACACATGCACTTGACTGTTAACGCTTTGCGCTGTAGAAAACTGTCAGGACTTAAGGAGGTTTGCTTTTGCAAAGCCAAGCCTTTTGGTTAATCATTATATATGTACTAAAGGTGGAGTGCCTAAAGTGTAGGTCAAGGAGTGCCAAGATGAAGTTTTTTTTAATTTTGATATTATCTTTTGTTGTTAGCTCATGTGTATCCAGCTCTGAATCGGAGCAAGAAATTGCTCATAGAAAAATGCGCATGATGAGCACTAAAATTAAAAAACAAGAAAAAGTCATTGAACGTTTAAAAGCTAAGAACTTAGTTTTAGATGGTCGCGAAACAAAATTAAAAAGAAGATCAATCTCAGATAGAGCACGTGCTGATCTTTCATCGATGACAGAAAAATCAGCTTTTAAAAAAGTGATGTCGTATTACAAGATGAACGACGAGAGAATGCTAAAGTCGTCCGCTAAGAACTTTCGTCAGAAATTTCCTAAAAGCACTTATTTAGATAATATTTTTTATATGATGGGGTCTTTAAAGTTAAAAAATAAAGACTATGTGAAATCAATTAGGTACTTTGATCAAGTTGCTAAAAAATATCCAACGCAGGACAAAGCCCCTTTTTCAATTTATGCAAAAGGGTTGGTTTATAAAAAGTTAGGGCTTAAGGATCAAGCCGTAACTGCTTTTGAAACTGTGGCTAAGAAGTATCCCTCTTCTAAAGCTGCAAAAAAAGCCATTAAAGAAATTAAAACTTTACAATAGGTTTTACTAACAACTGAGATTTTAGAACAAGGATGTTCGCGCATGATACCTAGATGGTGTTTTTTATTCTTTATTTTTATACAGTTTGCACTCATTGACACCTCAGTGGTGATCAATGCTCAAAGAGCTTACGCTCAAGATTTTGACGATGACTTTGACGACATTGAAGGCGAGTTAGCTGATGCTGATGACGACTTTGGCGGAGATGATTCAGATTTTGATGAAGACTTCGATGATGAGTCCTCAGACTTTGCTGATTTCGATGACGAAGATTTTTCTGATGATGGTGACAGTTTTAGTGATAATGAAAGTGATAGTGACGAAGGGTTTGATGACTTTGGTGAGTCTGAAGTTTCAGATGCCGACTTTGATGACTTTGGAAGTGATGAAGATGAAGCGGCCAACGAAGCTGTTTCTAATGAAGATAGCTTTACTGATGAAGAAGAGATTTTCAGTGAACCACCAATTGTAGAAGATGTTGCCAACACTCAAGTGCCTCAGCCTCAAAATATATCAACACCGAACTCGTCCTATGAGCAAAACCTTTTCAATATCTATGAGAAATTCTATCGCTTTCCAGTGCCTAGCACAGACTGGGCTCAGCTCACAGGCGATAGATACAGTGAAGTTTATAACATACAATCTGGTGACACCTTGTGGGATATCAGTGCCACTTTTTTTGGTGACGGGAATTTTTGGCCAAAAATTTGGTCTGTTAACAATAGAATCACAAACCCTCATATTATTTCGACAGGAAATAATATAGCATTCAACATAGGAACAGTGAACACTCCTCCACAGTTTGCAATTTCGCCTGAAAACAACACCACTGCAGAAGGGGCTGTGAAGGTTGAAAGAGACTCAAAAGCAAAAGAAGTCATTAACAGAAATGCATTTCTTGCCGCTAATGGTGAGATAAAGATTCCACCGCCACAAATCAAAAGACAAGGTGTTTTACAAGTTTTGCCAAACAGTGTGCCTTTATGGAACTACAACCCTCCTATGGTGACTGATATTCAGCACTACGGAGCTAATGCCGGTGATACTTCTAAATACACTATGAGGTCTGCTGTTAAATATTTTGTTAGAGACACTGAAGCTGTCAGTAGTGGGCAGGTGACAGAGGCCGAAGCCACAGAAACCTTAGCTATTGCTGGACAGTATGTTTATTTGGATATTTTGCCAAACTCAGACGCTGATCGCTTTTTAGTGGTTGAAAGTTTAGGGAAAATCACACCGAACAAAGATTGGAGCACTGTTGAAGGGCCTTTTGGCTTTGCTTATAAAGTCTTAGGCGAAGTGACCGTTTCTGACAAAGTCAAAGCAGAAGACGATAAAAGTTTATATCGCGCTTACGTTGAAACTGCTTACAGTCCAATCAGTGCCGGAGCCATGTTAATTCCAGAAGACTTAGTGAAGTTTAATGTGCCTAGACAGGGTGGTGATTTTAATTTCACCTCTGGACAAGTCATTGGCGGCTCCTTCACCAAGAGCTCTATGGTTTTGACTCAAGGGATGTTTGCTTTTGTGAATCGTGGTGCGGCTGATGGGTTAGAAGAGGGTGACAAAGTTATGTTTGTCTCTCAGAGAAAAACTTATAAGACCTCATCAAAAGTGATTGATCGCTTGTTTAAAACAGGTGAAGGGCTTGTTGTCGACAGTGATGACAAGGTGGCAACTGTGTATATTTATAAGGCTAAGTCAGAGATCCTTGTAGGTGATTATATTGGTGAGCCCGCCTTTTTAAATGGCTCACAAGGTGCTGCCAGTAGCAACTCGGACGATGCTTTTGGAGATGAAGACGAGGGTTTTGAAAGTGATGAAGGGTTTGGGGACTCGGATGACTTTGGGGGCGATGACAGCTCTATCGATGATGATTTTGGCTCCAAGGACGACGACGATTTTGGTGGTGATGAAGACTTTGACTCAGGTTCTGATGAGGGCTTCGGAGAGGGTGACTTTTCTGAGGGGGACGGAGAAGGTTTTGATGACGATGCGCAATTCAGTGAAGAAAATTTTGATGATGAATCAGATGTCGATGCCGATTTCGGTGACTTTTAATTTTAAGTTAGACTCTAAATTACAATTTGTAAGATGATGTTCGGGTGGTGTTTCCTATTGTTCGAAACTAAGATTTATAATTGACCTCTCGATAATCAGTTGTTTTAAAACTATTTTATTGTTTGCAATTCCATTTTATATGGAACTTTTCAAAAAATATCCGAGCTTGCTAAATTGGATCTCTCCAGCTTTAAACTTAGATCAACTCTTAAAGATTCAGGCATCGAATCAGTCTATCGCTGAAATGGAATTAACCAAGATCAATTCAAATTTCACAGAAACAAATATAAAAGCCCTTGCGGTGCAAGTGAAGAAATCATTGCAGCAAGGTGCAGACCTCATCTGCCCGTTACATCAAAGTTACCCTAAGAAAATGAAATTTGTATTTTTAAGTCCAACTCCTTTGCTAGTTCAAGGAGTTTGGCCGTTGAATGCACTCGCTTTTTCAGTGGTGGGGAGTCGAAAAATAACTACAGACACGAAATTTTGGATGAGAGGGGAGCTAGGTAGTTATTTAGGTAAGAATAAAAATTTAAAAATAGTTAGTGGCGGAGCCTATGGTGTCGATCAAGAAGCCCATAACGTTGCTCTGATTCACGGAGTGCCAACTGTTTGCATAGTTCCCGCTGGGATAAACAACATTTATCCATCTAACTTAAAAAGACTGGCTAATAAAATTCTGCTAGAGCAAGGCACTGTTATTTTTCCTTTTCCACCTGATTTTCCCATTTACCGCTCTAACTTTTATTACAGAAATAGAATACTTGTTTTATTGTCTGACTGTATTTTGGTTGCACAAGCTCAGAGACGAAGTGGAAGCATGATGACGGCCACTCTTGCCTCAGAGTATGGAGTGCCTTTGTACACGTTGCCACAGGCACCAAGAAAGGGAAATTTCGGGTGTCTTGATCTGATCGAAAAAGGGGTTCCCTTTTTAAAAGACCAATCTGATTTATCCAAGGTTTTAAATAGATCTTATCAAGAGTTCAATCAGCAATTATCACTTTAAACTTGAGTGGACCTTTTGAAAAACCATAATCCGGTGATAGCAAAAAGAAAGTTTGGAAACCAAATAGAAGTAAGAACTGGTAGCTTTTCTGTTTTAGCTAGGTTTTCTGAACTGATAAATAGAACCCAATACAGCACGATAAGACCAACACAAACAACGAGACCATTAGACTTTGATTGTCGTCGCTGTACGAGGGTGGCGACGCCAAAACCGATAAAAGCAAAGAAAATATTAGCAAAGCTAAGAGCCCATCTTTTACTGATTTCTATGTTCGCTTTGAGGAGATCTTTCTTTTTTGTATCTTTGTTTGTCAATTTTGATTTGAGGTCTGTTAAGGATAGGCTCATTATGTTTTTCTTGCCAAAAGTGGCTTGCACAGGGTCA
Organism: Bdellovibrionales bacterium; assembly: GCA_020628165.1. Lineage (GTDB taxonomy): Bacteria > Bdellovibrionota > Bdellovibrionia > Bdellovibrionales > UBA1609 > JAHDIR01. The sequence continues at coordinate 10,978 of JAHDFM010000008.1, forward strand.
TACAGGTTCACTATGTTTTCTGCAAAAGACACTTTTGTATGGGCATTGTGATTGGATTGATGGATGTGTCCATCGGTCAATTTTATATGCCCATAGGATCCATCTTTATTTTTACTGGTCTCAATGCGCCCATTTTGAGCTGTGAGTGTGATGGGTTCATTTTTGATGGCTCGACTGTAAATAAAGAGTTGGCTGAGCTTTGTCGAGTCATTAGAGATTTTGTTGGCATAAATGACTATGTTTCTAAATTGGGTGGTGAAGATCCCTTCTTTGATGTTCAGTTTAATTCTATCTTGGGCGAGATTTTTAAATATCTCAGCTATTTTCTTTTGTCCCCAAGGGGCTATATGAAACGACAAGTTGGATGATACAAAAACACAGAAAATAGAAAATAGGAATGGTGCTAGAAATAAAAAAACATGACTAAGTCCTAAAGATTTTAAAGCAATGAGCTCAGATTCCATATTTAGGCGTGAAAATGTCATCAAAACAGCAAACAAAAAGCTCATAGGGATAATTATAGGTAAAAAACTTAACGAGATATAAAATAAGATTTGTAAAATTGTTTTTGTATCCGCCCCAAAATTAATAATATCTTCTGAAAGTGAGAATGTTTGTATCATTACGAGCAAAAGTAAAAAAACAATGAGTCCAAAAAAAAAGTTGATAGAAATATCAATTAAAATGTTAAGGAATGCTTTTTTTGAAAAGGACATAGTTTAATATATATCACTCTGATTGATTTAATAAGTATTTTATAGTGAAAGCAAATATTTCCAAAGGTGTGGAGTTTTGATAAATCCTAATTTTTTAGTCATTCAATATACTCACGCATTCATAATTGAATATTGTGAGTGCTTTATTAATTCTTAGGTTTCAGTTTGAGATACAATTTTGACATTTTTTTTGCTTGCTGAAAGGGGGAATTCCTTTAAAATATTAAAGTAATTATGTTTAAGGTCTTAATATACTATAGTGCTTATGACAAACTCGTTGAGATGGTCACAAAGATGAAGAAGATTGGCATTGACGTAGGAAGTCATCAGTCAGCCAATCAAGTTTTATCTCAGACAATTGAGTTCAACGCAGACTTTATCATTTTTGAAACTGGCAAAGACCCCGATGAAACCTTTGCTATGTCTGAAAAACTACATCATTTATTATCACCTCCGACAATTATACTCATTAAAAATGAAGATGAAATTTTAAATTCGGGCAAGGTGATGGCATCAAACATCTCTAAAGTCTTTACGGAGCCAATAGAGCAAGACCATTTGATTGCCTACATGTTAGAGGTTAAGGGGCTAGACCCACAAGAGTACTTTGATAAGTATTTAAAAACAGATTACATACCCAAGCACAATAAAAAAACAGCTTCTTTAGCTCAGCAAAACAGTAAAGTAGAACAAAAATTTTCCGAACGAGATTATCTCAATAGTTTCACGCAAATGTTAGAAGAAGTGGATGTAGATCCCAATCAGTCTTTAGCGAGTGACAAACTTGAAGAGTTCAAAAAAAATGCAGAACCTGTGGACTTAGACGCTTCTGAAGAGTCTGAGAGAGATCGCTTTATGAAAGCCCTGCTGACCGGAAAGCCTGGCGATTAACTTCATTAAAATCAATATCTTAGGCGGGGCTGCTGCAGTGTCAAATGATGCTTGTATACAGAAATAACTTGCTTTTTTGGTGTTTTTAAGACAATTTTTTGTATAGATTTGAATCGATTATGAAAGGAGTATTGCTATGTCAACAAGTCCAGTGACAGACAGTTCATTTGAGGAAGAAGTTTTAAATAGTGACAAATTAGTTCTAGTCGACTTTTGGGCTGAATGGTGTGGACCTTGTCGTGCATTAGCTCCAAAATTAGAAGAGCTCTCTAATGAAATGTCAGAAGTGAAGATTGTGAAAGTGAACACTGATGAAAATAAAGAATCGCCAGCTAAGTACGGTGTGCGCGGAATCCCTACAATGATTCTATTTAAGAACGGCCAAGAGGTCGACCAAGTTGTAGGTAATCAGCCCATCGACAACATCAAAGCAATGATTGAGAAACACTCTTAAGTCATTTGCTACGCAATTTAAAAAAATCAAACCTTCAGGCACTGATAGTTTTTAAGAACGTCAAAATGCTGAAGGTTTTTTTTGCTATGATTGCAGTCCTAGTCTTATGAAACTGACCAACATTCAATTTTCCTCATTTCTTAAAAAAGATATCTATTGTAACCCACAGAAGATATGAGTCCTAAACCTAACATGACTGTCATCATGCTTGAGCCACCGTATGAAAGCAGTGGTAGGGGCATTCCCACAATTGGTAATATGCCAATGACCATTCCAATATTAATGACAGTGTGTAAAAATAAAAATGAAGTGATACCAACTACTAAGAGTGCCCCAAATTTATCTCTAGCTTCTTGGCTAATTCGTAAACAGCTAAAAAACAGAAGGGTGAATAGACCTAAGGTAAAAATACTTCCTATGAAGCCATGCTCTTCACTCAGCACGCTGTAAATAAAGTCAGAATGGCGTTCTGGTATGAATTCAAGCTGTGACTGTGTCCCTTTTCGAAAACCTTTGCCAAGCAATCGTCCACTGCCCACAGCCACCTTTGATTGAATGCTATTGTAACCTTTTCCTCGAGGGTCACTGCCTGGGTCGAGAAAAGTTTCTACGCGATCTCTTTGATATGGCTTCAAACCAAAGTTCCAAACAAGGGGTGCTGCCAAAATACCAACGATGAGACAAAAAATAAGAATACTCAGCCGCACTCGAATGAAAACAATGATGGAAAGGGCAATTCCAATGATCAATAGGGAGGTTCCTAAATCAGGCTGTTTTAATGTTAGCATAAACGGGCATAAAGTTATGATTGCAGGCATAATGAGGTCTTTAACACTAAGCCCATGAGGGTAGCTCCGTTCACTGAAGTGTTTGGCAAGAACTAAGGCCACGGCCACTTTCGCCGTTTCGGATGGCTGCCACATAAATACACCTAAATCGATCCAGCGTTGGGCTCCTAGAATTGTCACACCAAAAAGTTTAACACAGACGAGTGCTACGATATGAAAAAAGTAAAATGGGTAAGCCAGTCGTTTAAAAAAATTGTAATCTAAGAAAGTGGCAGTAAAAAAAATAAACCAACCCACACTGACCCAAAGCAATTGTTTCCAAAAAAGTTGGGTGTTGTGATTGAGGTGCAAACTGTGAGTGGCACTGTAAAGGTTGATCAAGCCGACAAACATTAAAGCAAAAATAATCAATGCCAATTTGTAATTGAATTTTGAAATAGAGAAATTAGTTTTGATATTAATTTGGCTCAATGATTGAGGGCTCCTATTTTTTTGCCTTGTGTTTGTAAAAAGACATCCGGTTTGTACTTTTCTAAATAAGCAAGAACAATGTCTTTGAAGACTCCTGCGCCCCCAAGAGCCCCTGAACAGCCATGCTCTGCCAGCACGGCTATGGTGATTTCTGGGTTTTTGTAAGGTGCAAAGCCAGCAAACCAGCCATGATGACGAAACTTGCGCGGTCGGTTTTTACATTTTTTATATATGTTCTGGGCAGAGAACCTTTTAACTTGAGATGTTCCCGTTTTACCAGCCATCTCAAAATTTCTGATTTGATACCACTTGGCTGTACCCTTATCACCATGAAAGACATCTTTCATTCCCATTTTAACAGCTTTAAAATGTTTGGCTTTGATATGGTACTTTCTACTTGAATTTTGTTGAGTCAAGTCATCGATGAGCTCGGGTTGGTGAGTCTCGAGCTCATTGTTGTTGTGATCGAGAACTTTTTTTATGAGGTAAGGTTTATATATTTTCCCATCTTGAGCGATAACATTGTAGGCCTTGGCAATTTGCAATGCCGTGGTTTCAACATAACTTTGACCAATAGCTGAAAGAATGGTTTCTCCCGGAGTCCACACTTCACCAAACGTTTTTTTCTTCCATTTTTTTGATGGCATAATGCCTCTAGATTCATAGCCAATATTGAGGTTGGTTTTTTCGCCCAAACCAAAAAGTTTTGAGTAGTTGTGGATGCGATCAATTCCTAAGGTTTGTCCAACTTTATAAAAAAAGACATTGCTGGAAGCTTCGATGGCTTGCTTAACGTTGATGTGACCGTGACCTTCTCGGTGGGAGTCATGATAAATTCCCTTGCCTAATTTGAAGCTGCCAGGAGCGTGAAGCTTTGTGTATTCACTGATAATTTTTTCTTGCAGGGCTGCAAGTGCAATGATGGGTTTAAAGGTCGAGCCAGGTGGAAACGGGTCTTGGATCACTCGATTGCGCAAAGGGCGGTCAGGGTTGTTGGTCAGGGCTGACCATTCTTTCACAGAAATTCCAGTGGTGAAGTTGTTGGGGTCAAAAGCTGGGGCACTGACCCACGCAAGGATTTCACCCGTGTTTTTTAACACAACGATACTGCCAACTCGGTCACCCAGCCAGTCCTCTCGTTGGAACGCTTTGTAGGCGGCTTCTTGAATGTCTTTATCTATTGTGAGCACAAGCGATTTGCCAGGTGTGGGTGGTTGAGGCTTAATGCTTAAGAACTTACTTGAGCTTTTGTATGTTTTGCGACCTCTGGCATCCACTTCGATGAACTCTGCACCATTGTAGCCTTTAAGGACAGGCTCAAGTGAAAGCTCAATACCTTTTTTGCCGACAAGGTCTCCGCGTTCAAAATTGTGCTCAGGGTGTTTTTTAGAGAGCTTTATGATCTCTGACTTTGAGATAGGGCGCACAAAGCCAAACAGTTGCGCCCCATTCGTTTTTAAATTGTATTTGCGCAATAATGTTTTTTCAATTTCAAGGCCCGTGTATTGCACACGCAATCGTTTTAATTTAAACACTTCTTCGCGTGACAAGTTCTTTTTTATAATAACTGGTAGGAAGGGACCATTACGACGTTTGCCTTTCACGACCTTTTCTTTGATCTGATAGGCGTCCATTTCTAAGATAGGAGCAATTGTTTCACTCAAGTGATCAAGTTTTTTAGTGTATTGGGGCGATATAGTGACAACATATCCAGGGTAATTGTTAACGAGTGTTCTGTTTTCAGTGTCATAAATGACTCCTCGGGGAGCCAGTATTTTGGTTTTTTTAAGACTGTTTCTGTCAGAAAAAGTTTTGAGTTCATCACCTGTGGTGATTTGTAAATGCCAAAGTCGAAAGGCAATGAGGCTCATACTGAAGATGACAAGTAGGTAGACCAGCTTATAACTGACATTATTTTTTTTAGTGAAGTATTTGTCTTCGTTAAATGCGCCAGCCATTAATTAAACCCCCACTTCTCTTGGCCACTTTTTAGACATGACTTGGTCAAACCAAATATAAAAGTGGTAGAGTGAGATAGATAATAAAAATGTGATCATACCACTGATAAACCAATTTAAATATTCAAATTGATGTATTGGGTTGAGTTCTATCAACTGTGATGCACAAAAGTGAATGATCGGAAATATCAGAGTCATAAAAAAAGTAACAAAAGCCAAATAAATAGGTCTTTGTATGATAAAGCGTGAGCGAATCAGCAGGAGCGCAAAAGCAAGGCTTGAGTTACATAAAATAAATAGGCCTAAAGGAATTGAAGTGAAAGGGGCAGCAATAAAACTAATAACGTAAACAGACAAAATAAATTCAAAGAGGTTGCGATAGAAGCAAGTAAAAACAATCAAGGTGATCCACAAGGATGGGTTTGGGGCTTGAGTAAAAAGCTGCATCCACACACTTCCCTGCAGAGACATCAGGCAAATGAAGGCTAAAAAAAATAAGATAAAATGCAAGCCATTGTTAATCAGTGATTTCATTGTTATCGCCTGAGTCCTGGTTTTTAAGTTGTATGTATTTTTCTTGAATGGTTTTGAGAGCCTCTTCCTCTGTCGACTCAACAGGCTCTAAATCGGCATTATTTGTAGCCAGAATAATAAAAAGTTCTTCTGTGATGTAGGGGTTGATTGCAGGTTTAATCAGTAAATGATCGATAGAGTTTTGTGCGCCTTTTTTGATTTCAACAATCTTACCAACGGGAAAACCTTTTGGGAAAACGTTGTAAAGTCCACTGGTCACGATGTTGTCATTGATTTTAATCTCACTGTCTTGGTCAATTTGATTGATGCGACTGAAGTTTTTTGAATGGCCTTCGAGCAGCCCTCTTGCTCGGGTTCTTTGTACGATCACATCTGCTACAAAGTAACGGTCTGTGATGAGTAAAATTTTAGCTGTTTTGGGCAGACTTTCAACAACATACCCTACAATCCCTCCAGGAGTGATTGCCGCCATGTTTTTTTCAATTCCGTGTTTGTAACCTTTATCAATCACTAAGGCACTTTGATCGGGAAGGACGGAGCTTGCGATCACTTTAGCGCCGAGCAGATCCATATTGGTGTTTTTCTTAAAACTTAGAAGCTTATTGAGTCTTTGATTTTCAAGCTTTAGCTCAGACAAAGCACCGAGCTGTGCTTTGAGCTCTTCATTTTTTTTAATTAAAAATTTATTTTCTTTTTTGGTTCCAATAAGGTTGAGATAAGTTTGAGTGGTTCCCCGAACTCCTGAACTGAGCTTGTAATAAGAGCGTTGGATGCCTTGACTTATGATCATAAAGGGGAGAATGCTCCAATGCGACTCTTGAGGGTTATGTTCAATGTTAGCTGATATAAGTGGAACAATCACAATAAAGACAAAGATAATAATTTTTTTATAATCAATGCTGAAATTGAACAAAATAGGGTCCTTGTTGACAGTGAGTTGAAGTGAACAGTGGGTGTTTCTCAATATTGCGAGGACACTCTTAAATTAATACAAACATCAAGCCGTAGAAAACCGTTGTCGTTGTAAAATTTTAAGTCCATGTTCGTCTGTTATGGTTTTAATTTAGAAATAAATAATATATGCGTCAAGTTACCGACGAAATTGAAATTATTTAAATTGACTCAGTAAATTGACCCATCATAAAACAGGGCTTAACATCATACTTTTAAAGAGTTATCGGGAGATAAAATGTTAGATAAATTGAGAGATCCAACCAAAAATAAAAGCAGTGTAAAACGTTTTTTCTACTTGATTCTTTTTGCCGCGATCATACTCACTTTTGTATTCATGACTGGCACTGGGGCACCTGTTGGTGGAGCTGCTGGAGGGATTGCTGCTGTGGTTAACGGAGAGGTTATCAGTTTTAGAGACTTTTCAACCACTTTTAGCCGCCAGGAAAGCCAAATGCAGCAAAGTATGAAGAACATTCCTGCTGCGATGCGTAGTATGTACGAGAGTCAATTTGGTACGCGCGAGCAAAGAGCTCAGAGAGTGCTTGAGCAAATGATTCAAAATAAATTGGCGACTCAACTTGCAGGTGATTCTGGTGTATTTGTAAGTGACAAAGAAGTGCTAACTGAAATTTCTAAAATGGATGTTTTTCAAGAGAATGGTCAATTCAAAGCCTCACGATACCATCAGTTATTGCAAGCGAATCAGTTAAGTCCCGCAAAATTTGAAGATAACATTCGAGGGGACATTGCGTTTTCTCGTTTTCAACGCCTTTTCTTAAATTCAGTCAAAGCCACAAATGCCGATGTTGAGTTAGACAAGTATGCGAATAGTCAAAAAGTCAGTGTTGATTTTATCGAGGTCTCTCAAGATGCGCTGAAAAAAGGCATGAAAGTAGATGCTGGTCAGCTTGGAGATTTTAAGTCGAAGCAAATGGATAAGATCAAAACCTACTACAACGACAATAAATCTCAATACACTCTGCCTGAAAAAGTGGCTGTAAGTCACATCCTTATAAAAACTAAGTCTCAAAGTGATGAAGATTACAAAGCTGCTTTAGATAAAATTACAGACATCAGAAAACAAATCACAGATTCCAATTTTGCCGATCTTGCTGAGAAGTATAGTGAGGACACTGGCAGTAAAGTTAAGGGCGGTTCTCTTGGTGAAGTCGATAAAAATGTCAGTTTTGTTGAGCCATTTAAAAAAGCTGTGTTTTCACTGAAAGTTGGAGAGCTTTCCCAACCGGTAAAAACTCGCTTCGGTTATCATGTGATCAAAGTCACTGGTAAGAAAGACGGACGTGTTAAGCCTCTTGCTGAAGTGACTGATGAAATTGCTAAAAAATTCATTATTGATGAAAATGTTAAAAAAGATATGGACGCACTAATGAAGGGTGAAGACTCATCCCTAACCAAACTTAAAAAGCTACAAGCTGATTACGGGTTAAAATGGAAAAACACTGGTGAATTCAGTTTGTCTCAAAATCAAGTTCCACAGTTGGGAGATGCCAGTAAGATTTGGGAAACAGTATCAAAAGCATTGACCACTCAAGCAACTGAGATGGTTGAAAGTGGTGGGAAGTACTATCTTATTAAGGTGAAAGATTCAAAATTTGAAGCCGCTAAAAAAGATGAAAAACTTGAAGATAAAATCGACCAGCTCAGTGCTGAAAGAACAAATTTAGCTGTACAAGCTTGGGTTGATAGTCAAAAAGACTCTGCATCTATTAAAAGAAACTTAAAGGTTTTTAACTTTTAAGTGAAACTGTTTGGGCCGACACTAAGGCCCAATCATTGATTATAGTAAGAGTTAATTAATAAATATTAACTCTATTAAGTGCTAATGTGTTCTTTTCGTGCCACTCAATTGTGTTGTTTCTTGTGTCTCAATTTAAAATAAAAATTTGATATATCTATCAATAAAAAAGGCTTAATTTTAAAGACTTTTATGGATTTAATAAATCTTTCAGATGGTTTAAAGCCTTTGTTTCATGTTGAGAAAATAAATAGTTTGTGTTTACGGATTTAAGGCTTAAGTTTTTAGTCTAGGCCCCGATAAGTTTCAAAAGCTTGAGAGGTCCGTACGTGAGAACTATTTGTGTATTGTTATTATTATTGTTGTCGCTCCCTGTGTATTCTTTAGAATACGTTCCCGGTGAAGTTATTGTTAAAATGAAGCCATCCTCTGGCCAGCAAAATTCTATACAAAATTTTATAAGTAAAGTGAGCACTGATCGCAAGATGGAGTTAAAGCAAGCGTTCAAAGATATGAACATGTACCACTATAAAATTGACGATCAAGATTCTGTCCACAACGCTATTAGTGATTTAGAAATGGACCCAGATGTAGAGTTTGTGGAACCAAACTATATTGTTAGAAAGGCGACCGTCTTTGATAATCAGTTGCAGTCAATGACGCCAGAAGAAGTGGCTTTAATGAAAGCAACGGCACTGAGCACACAAACATCTGACATTGGTTTACCGATCACACCTTCGGGACGGCAAAACTTAGGGGAGCAAGGTGAGAACTCAGTCTCTTCCAAGGTCACTGCACTTTCATTTGTGCCAGTGGTTGCCGTAGTGGATACCGGCTTAGATATCAATCACGATGTGTTTGTTGATAGCGGAGCGATTTGGACAAACTCAGCAGAAATCCCAAGTAACGGCATAGATGATGACGGAAACGGTTACATTGATGATGTGAATGGGTGGAACTTTGTTTCTAAGAACGGAAATATGTTAGATGATGAAGGGCACGGCACTCACGTTTCTGGTACAGTTTTAAGTGCGGGTATGGATATTTTCACAACCCCCTATGAAGCTTCGCCGATGAAAATTATGCCACTAAAATTTTTAGATCACACAGGAAGTGGAAAAACATCTGACGCCATTTCTGCTATTTATTATGCTGTTAATAATGGCGCGCACATTATCAATAACTCTTGGGGAGGGGCTGGTTACAGTGCATCCCTTCACGAAGCCATTGCTTACAGTTACTTTAATGAAGTGTCTTTCACTGCAGCGGCAGGTAACTCTGGCTCGAACAATGACAGTTCACCTATGTACCCTGCAAGCTATGACGTCCCACATTTGATGGCCGTGGCAGCGACAACATCTCTAGATGATTTAGCCTCATTTTCAAATTATGGGTACGCATCTGTAGATTTAGGTAGTCCTGGAGTTTTCATTTTAAGTACAATCCCGTGTTCAGGTGGAACATGCGGGCATGGGACTTCTTCGGGAACCAGTATGGCAACGCCTTTTGTTTCTGGAATTGCTGCGATGATGTTAATAGAAGCTCCAACTATGTTGCCATATCAGATTAAGGAAATTATTTTTGGTGAATCAGATTATATTGCTGACTTAGACAACTTGATCAATACCGAAAGTCGTATCAACGGAACAGCATCAGTTACCAATGCTTCAACGGCATCGATTGATGCAACCCAACCAGATTACACTTTCACTCCTCTACGGACCCTAGCAAGTTCTAGCTCTGGTGGTGGTTGTGGATTGGTCAAAAATATGTATCAACAACAACAACCAAAAGCTGGTGGTGGCAACGGTGGTGCTAAGAGTACGAAAATCCCATGGTCAGTTTTTATGATCTTAGGTTTGTTTGGTTTGCCATTTGCGATTGCCCAGTTTATGAAAAAGAAGTCTGTATCAACACAAGTTAACCGCAGAAAGCATGAGCGCTTTAAAATGGAGTCTACGGTGTCGATGGAAATTGGCGGTAAAAAAGTCAATGGACATGTCAACTGCATATCACAAGGTGGTGTGCGCATGAACACCCAAGAGCTCCTTGAAAAAGGCGGCGTTATCAAGATGGTGATTTCAAGTCCTGATGGGTCAGAGCAAATTGAAGTGAGTGGCCAGATTGTATGGGAGAGTGATAAACAATCTTATGGTGTTCAGTTTAAAAATGTTGCTGATGAAGTAAGTGATCAAATTGAAAATTGGACCAAAGATTTATCTCCAGAACCTTATAAATAAATAATTTTTTACATATTAGAAAAATCAATTGTCGATGAGTGTGTTCAGCTCATCGATAAAACGTCTTGGCCCAGGAAACTCTTTCCTAGAGATAGATCTAAGTGTTGACTTCACTTTTGTCGCAAATTAATTCATACTGCCCCTTATTACAGACTTAAGTTCAATAGCAATCAAATATTGCGTTTTAATATCAAGCCTTCTCTATTACCATAGCTATAGTTATGTCTACTCGAAAGATGAACTTAGTTATCTTAATTGCGAGTCTCTTTTTGTTTCATGTCAGTTGTGGTGGCGGTTTTAGCCCGAAAGGAACAGGCTCCGGCGGAGGTGGGTCGACAGCACCAGCGGTTTCTTTCCAGTGGGATTTTGATTTAGTATCTAACTACAACCTAACAGAAGGCGAAGTTGAAGTGAGCGGCGGACAGGCTCGTGTGCTTTTACAGAGTTTCGAAATTGACGATGCAGCAGACTTTGGCGGCGGTACATTGATAGGCGCAGTTTATGATGGTGTGACATCAAATTTAACTATCGACTCGGGCTCTGCCACTAACGAACTCACAGCCAACAATTCACCCCAGTTCAGCGAACTAGTAGGTTACTGGACTTTTGAAGGCAATTTTAACGATTCTTCTACTGAGCTGAACAATGGCACGGCGGTGGGCGATGCGGTCGGTGACACAGCTGTTTTTAAAGTGGGTGCTGAGAGCTTGTTGCTCGATGGGGCTGGTGATTACATTACGGTTCCTGATGATGACAGCCTTGATTTAGACATGGCTGACCAGTTGACTCTATCAACTTGGATTAAGTATCCCACTGTCGGCTCAACAGATCGTATCCTTGCAAAAGGATGTTTTGACGGAACTAATTGGGTCGACTTGTCTTACATGCTTAATAAAAACAATGATGAGTCCGTGAGCTTTAGTATCTCAGCTGATGGTGTGACAATTGTTAATTTAAATTCTGGAATCACGCTCAGGCCCAATCTTTGGTACCACATAGCGAGCACTTATGACGGTGCTACAATGTCTATTTACATAAATGGGGAGTTAGTAAATACGGGAGCTCATACCGGCAATGTTTTTAACGGAGCTCAAGAACTCAATATTGGAACGCGTAGAGATGGTCCAGGCTGCGCTAGTTTCACTCAATATTTCGAAGGTAACATTGATGATGTTGCCATATGGAAGCAAAGTTTGACTGCCGATGAAGTGAGTCAGGTTTTTCATTTGCAAAAGCAAAGATACCACGCCATTTTCGAATCGGCTGTGATTGACTCAGGCTCGAGCCTATCGCCTTGGCCAAGACTGGCTTGGGAAACGCCGCGACCTTATTTTAAAGAATTCCCAGGAGACACCACGGGGGACGGCACTACAGAGAGTGAAAGCGTTGGCGGCAGGTATCCACTCGTAGCCGGTAGTGGTGGGGAAGGAATCAACAACAACAATATGAGCCAATTGATTATGTTGTTGCGACTTAATAATGAGGCTGGGCCATTTACAGGTGTTGCCGGTGAGATGGCCGATAGTTCTGGACAGACCAACGCTGCTAACGCCAGTGGTGGTTCAATCAACACAGAAAGCGCCATCTTTTATCAGGGAGTTTATGTCGATGGGTCCGCCATTCATATCGATGTGCCCGGATTTGTCTCGAATCCAGATTTTACTGATGCAAAAACCATTTCTTTTTGGCTTAAAATTGACCCAAACCAAGTAGACACAGTGGCAACAACCAATACCATTATTTTAGATGGTGACGGAACGAGAAGTTTAAAAATTGGTTACCACAACTCAACGGCATTGCCTGCTGATATTGGTAAAGTGTTTTTAGAGGTTGACGACAGTGTGACCACACTCAGTTTAACTTCGACGTCACGAATTGATGACGGGAACTTTCATTTAGTGACGGCTGTGCACACGACCACTCCAGGTTTAGAATACATTCTTTACATTGACGGTGCTCCTGAAGCAAATATAGCCAACACCACCGTGGGAAGTTACGGCGGAGCTTATACATTTAGTATTGGAGATGCGGTTGAGAATTTTTCAGGGGTCATTGATGAGGTAGCTGTGTGGGCTAGAGGTTTGCACGAAAAAGAAGTGGAGCAAGCGTATCGAAGAGGAGCTAACCGAGTGAAGTTCCTAGTGAAGAGTTGTGCAGATCCAGCCTGTATCTGCCAAGGTTTTGGTCCCGGTGGAAGTGCTACCGATTGTGATGGGGATGGCAACTTAAATGGAGTCGACACCAGTGACGCTTTTTTTGCGACATGGTTAGGTGTTGATAATTCGAGCAGCAAACCATTTTCGGAACTCGTGAACAACACAGCCATAAGCGCTAGTGGACAGGGGAGTGGCTTTGTCAATGTCGTTAGCCCTACTCTTGATTTTGCTGACTTTGCTGGAAGTGGTTTCACAGTTTCCAACAATCAGTACTTTCAATTTAAAATAGATTTAGAATCAGAAAATAATATTAGCTGTGACGGTGTCACATGCTTGCCTCAAGTCACAAACGTTAGCATCGCAAGCAATAACTTTTTTGGTGGACCACAAGCTATCAGCGCAACAAACTCATTCTCATACGCAAGCACCGTGGTTGATATCAGTTTTAACGAAGTGGGTGGTGCTAACTGTAACTTTGAATATCAATTGTCTAATGACGATGGGGTTACCTGGTATTATTACAGCACCGGAAGTTCGTCTTGGATACTAGCGGCGGGACCAACAGACACATCTAATGAATCAGAAATTCGCTCAGGTATCAGTACATTTCACACAGTTCCCGGAACAAGAGATTTCACATTCAAAGCTTTTATTGAATCTGTGGATACAACAACGAGTTGCACTCTTGATCAAGTCAGTGCCTCATTCACAGCTATATAAAATAAGATTTTAAAGTATTATGAGAATAATTGCTCAGCTAAAATTGAATTAATTTATGAGTGCTAAAAGAGGTGGAACACTTGCATCCCGCACGCAGTTCCATGGGTGCGCTGCCCGTCGCAGGCGTGCAGTGCTGCCCATGGCTGTTTGAGTACGGGAAGTAAGTGTTCCACCTCTTTGGGTCTTATAAATATCTTACATTTTACTTGCGTGATTGTTCGAAGCGAGAAGGTTAGTTTCTAGATAAATACTATTTTACATCAAAGCTGTGGGCTTAGGTTCATTTCCTCTTGCTTAGTTTCAGTTTGTTTTGAAAGGTTGGGGTTGAAGTGTTCGCGACATCTGGCTTCGTATAAGTCGAAAGAGCCAACAAGGATGTCGTCAGTGTTTTTGACTAAGCGCTGAGTTTTGGTGGCAGCCTCGCCGCAAACCATACAAACAGCATATTGTTTGCGAATGATGTCACTGATAGCTAAGAGGTGAGGCATGGGGCCGAAGGGGAGTCCTTGCCAGTCGGTGTCGAGACCAGCAAAGATCACACGACGACCATGGTTCGCCAACTTTTGAGCCACTTCAATGATTGAGTTGTCAAAAAACTGGGCTTCATCAATCCCGACAACTTGTGTGTTGTGTTTTAAATTTTGATAGATTTCTTCTGGTTTTTCAATCACTATGGCTGGCACTTTCATTTGGTCGTGGGTGCTCACTTCGGTATCAGAGTACCTACGGTCAATGTGTGGTTTAAAGACTTGGTAGTTTTGTTTGGCGTACTCACACCTTTTGAGTTGTCTTAAAAGCTCTTCTGTTTTTCCGCTGTACATGCAGCCACAGATAGTTTCAATAATTCCAGAAAAGTTTTTTTTAAGTGGGTGGTTCATAGGGTGCTGTCTTTGTTAAAGTTAAGTTAGAGAAAGATGTTTGCAGGCCTCGGCAAAGGATTCAATTTATTTTTGTAACCTGCTTAAAAATTAATGATTGCCTTTGGTTGAGCGGGTTTTAATCGCTTTTGCTGTCTGACTTATTGACAGTTCAAACAGGAAGTCAAAGTGTTGAGAAAGATTCAGCTTTCTCAAACTGAGTCATCATACTTTAGACAAGGCAGCAGTCTCAATTCAATCCATTTGCTAATATATTCTACAATTTATGACAAAAGTTGTTATAATTTTAACAAGTGTACGGGGGATTCATGACGAACAATAGAAGGCCAATTATTGTTGCAATGTTATTAATGTTAATGGTGGGCACTGGAGTTGCTTTCCAAAATTGTGCTCAGCCTTTAGATCCATCGTTGCTTGAGCAAAGTTCAACGCAAAGAAACCCAGATACAAATCCAAATTCTTCGCAAAATCCAAATCAGTTAGATGTCACCTTCACTATGTTTCCAAATCCAGCAACGGAAGGCAGTGTCGTTGGAATCTATCCAGATATAAATACGGATAGTAAAGAACAACATATTTATGAATATCGTTTGAATGGCCAAACGGTAGGGCGTGATCCAACTTTATCAACTCGTTTAAAGAAAACAGATGTGTTAACTTTTACAATTACCATTGGTTCAACCGTGAAGGAATATACAGTTCCTGTGATTGTTGAAGCTGCTGATAATAACCCTGCAGATGACAACAACCCGATTGATACAAGTGTGAAAGGTAAACTTTATATCAAGGGAGCTTCGGGCTCTCCAGAGTTAAAACCACAATATTTAAATCATGCCGAAGAAAGAACATTTATAGTGCAATTAGATTATGCCAAAATGGGCAATGGCGCTGCCATGGAAAACTCGATTCGCTTTAGGTGGGAGACTTATTCGCTAAATCAAGTGACTCCAACCTTAAGAGCTCCATGGGCTTTAACTAATGGGGATAGAACCTCTATCTCTACTAAAGCGGACTACAAAGAAATTGTTAGATATTACCGAGTGCAAGCTTATGACTTGCTCGACGAGAGTAGAAAGAGTGACTGGTCCTACTTTTCTGTTGTTACAAAGAATTATAAACAGTCAACACAAAGAGTGACCACTGGAAATCGAGTGTCATCAGATATGAATGGCTGGATTTGTGCGACACCATATGTGATGACTGGAATTTATTTAAAACAAGGATTGAATAATTTTTCTGGAATCAGGTGTAGTTTACCGATGAAAGCTAGCAAAACAAGTTGGTTTGGCACTGGCGCATTGACCAACTACTATGCCTATAAGTCAGGTCATAAATACTGCAATGATGTACAAGCGGCATCAGACCAATTAGTCATCGGTATACCTAAGACTTACAAAGAGGTCTATACAACACTTTCAACTCGTTTTTACTTTCAATGTGCAAAGGTTTCTGGAGCCGCTTATGATCGACGTGGAGAGGTTAAAATGTTGTATCCAACAGACGCTCAAGAAAAGTTTTATAGTTGTCCAACAGATCAATACGTAATGGGCTTAAAGCGTGACTATTACAACTCACAATACAACAAGCGTCGCCTACTCAATACACTGATCTGTGGAAGATTAAGTCCCTAGACTGCACTCATAATTTAAGCAAAGCACGATTTAGATAAGAAAAAAGTTATCCTGAGCAGAGCGAAGGATCTCAACAAACAATTCAATAAAAATAAAAAACGAATCTCAATATGAGATAAGTTAAAGGAAATCACTTCGTGCATGTATGGCATCCTCTAAGGCCTTCTGCTGTGCTCAGGATGACTGGTCTTAGCTAGAAATGGTGATGTTGGGTCAATAGAACAGAACTACAATCAACCTTAACGCTATTGTATTCTATATGATAATTTCTTTTCATAGAAAGTGTCTCACGACATTTATGTCAGTATCAGGTTAACTGCCTTTATTTTATTCTAAGTATATAACAAGGGAAAAAAGAGGGGGAAATTATGAATAAATTAGTAAAGGCATTATGTGGGGTCAGTCTTTGTTTAGGATTGGTGGCTTGTAAAACAGAAGTTGATTTGTTGGAAAACACTGACCAAGCCAATCAAAAAGTACAATCATCACAAATTCCAAAAGAAAAAGAAATCATAGAAAGACCAGAGATTGAAAAAACTGAGTTACCAGTTTCACTACTCGAGGCAAAGTTAACAAAAGATAAACACATTTCAATGACCATACAACATAGCGATTTAAAAGGGGTCCAGTATCGATTAGACGTTGGGGTTTGTCGCGAAATTTATCCAATGTCTTGTGATGCAAAGTTAAAGGCTGAAGTTATTGGTTATGTTGTTCAAAACAACTTAACAGTTGAAAAAGATGTGTTGTTCACAGCTAGGGAGTACATTCAGCGAGGGATCGGCGAACTTGTCATAACAGATGATTTTGGTCGTTCGGAAATAATAACTTTGCAGGAAAGAGAAGTTTATCTTGAAAGGGACATTCACGTTTCAAATGTTCAGGTCAATTCAAAAAACAAAACTTTCACCGTACGAGCAAACCTTGGTTGCAACGGGTCTGGGCGCATTGAGTTGAGAAACTATGTATCTAAAGATGAGTTAGACTATCCACAAATACAGAGTGCAGCTGATGAGGCTTACCTTAAAAGACCTGCCAAGGTTTTTAAGAAGATGAAAGCAGTGCTGGTTTATAAGGCGAATCACCATGTATTAAAGTCTGAGCCTCTTCCTGTTTTTCAAGATGAAGAAAGAGCGCAGGAAGTTGATGAGATAAAAGCTGATGAGCCGATCTTTTGTCATGGCCTAACTTTGAAGTCTCAAACTTTTAAGTTTTCTCAGTTTGGTATTACAGCAACGAGTGGTCTAAAGATTGTGAATGCTTTTTCTCAAAAAGAATTTGAAATCATCGATACTGGCTCTAAGAATTCATTGTTAGCTGACGTTCTAAAAGCTTATTTGAGTAAAGATAAAAGTAAGGTGATCATTCAGGTGTATGGAAACGGCAGAGCTCCTGTCATCAGAAACAGAGACTGTGCGTATCCGACGACGTTCACTAATTGGAGACGTCCTTTGCCACCAACTTTTTGCAGTGCAGATCTAGTTTTAGACATAAGACATATTTTAAGACCCATTGATCAGCGTTTTCAAGAAACTCAGAATGATGAGCAAGTAGATAATGCTTTGATTGCTCCTGATGAAATTTTTTATTCAACCAGCAGCTTCTCAGCAAAGTCATTAGGATTAACAGAGGTCGGAATGAGACTCAACTTAAGACATAGCACAGGGCACTTAACGATTATTTTAAAAGCCAACAATGAATTAGAACTTTTCCAAGCTATGGAATAATTTAATAAGTTAAATAAAAAAACCACCCTCTTGGGGGTGGTTTTTTTTACCCAAAACAATAACCTATAATACAAGTAAGACTCCGCCATTATGAAAAAGGATATGTCATCCTGAGTAAAACTCCGTGACCTAAAGTAAAATACCACCATCCAGAGCAAAGCGAAGGGCCTAAGTACAGCAAAGTTCCGCAAACCAAAATCCGTGACTTTAAGCAAATTTAAGAGCCTTGGCCAAGTCACAGCGCACTCCTATATAAAAAAGAATACATCATAAGTAAATAGAATCACTTGGTTATTTAGCAATTCAAAGCTTTTGCTAGTACAACACTTCGCCTCAAAATGAAAAATAAAACAAACGTTTGATTTTTATGTAGACAGTCCGATATATCATTGTATAATTAAAACAAACGTTTGAATTAGGAGATATTATGCCTTTAAAAATTCTAATTTTACTGAGTATTTTGGTTTTTAGTAGTTACGGAGTCGCTGATCAAGTTTTATTGACTGAAAAAAAACTAATGACTTTAGCTAGTGATAACACACCCAGCTTAATGGCTCTTGATGCTCAGCAAGCAGGAGCACAAGCTGCTCTTGATGGTGAAAATGTAAAGTATGACTCTGTAGTTAGTATGAGCTTTAACTACGATTCATCACGAGAAAATGCCATCATGCCATTTGCTTTGGTTTTTCAGCCACAAACTTTAGCGCAAGCCATGGTGCAAAAGAAGTTAACCCATGGAATAGCTGTGCAGGCAGGAGTGTTTGGGCAACAAATGTCCACTGCCGATCGGTTCATTGATAACGCCACCCAAGTGGGCACGCGAGTCGGTGTAGAGTTTGATTTATGGAAGAACTTTTTGGGTCGTATTGATCGCAGTGAGTATCAATCAACAGCTTTGCAGAAAGAAATCACTGAATTACAAACAAACGTTAGTAGAAAAAACTACTTTATTGAAATTAGGAAGGCTTATTGGTCTCTTGTTGCCAACGAACTATCGTCAGAACTTTCGCAAGAATTAATTAAGACTGCTGAGCGCCAATACCGTCAAGCACGTAAGCAGGTACAAGAAGGTGTTGGCGACCGTGGAGACGTGCAAAGAAGTTTTGCTCAAGTTCAGGCACGGAAGACATCACTTTTACAGTTTGAGTATCAAAAAGAAAACTTACTTACGTATTTACGAGCTATGATCCCCAAATTACCTAAATCAACCATAACAGTTGATGCTAAAAACATTGTTAAAACCGAAGAGGCCACACTTATGTGTTTAACGAGCATTTTATCGCTAGAGAAGGTGAACGACCAACACTCAAGTCTTGGCACTATTATTTCAAAACTTGGTGACCAAAAAAAATGGGAGCTTAAAAAAACAGAGGCCGTTGATGATATTGATGTTAAATTAGTGGCTGAATATCAGGCCAGTGGTGTCGATAACAAATATTCAAAAGCTGTAGAGAACTACTCTGATGATTACCGTGATGGCTATAAAGTGGGTTTGCAAGTTCAAATCCCTTTAGGGTCACAACGATCTAATTTAAAAAAATCACAATTGCGAGCCACTCAAGCTCGTTTAGACGCTGAAAGCTATAGTTTACGTTTACAGTTAGATGCTGAACATAAAAAAATACGTGAAGGCATTCGCCTTTTAAAACTTGCACTGGATTCACAGAGTAAAACGGTTCAAAGTTTAAATTTAAGTTTGAATTCAACCAAAAGAAAATACCAACAAGCTCGTGTTCCTCTGAACACATATATTTTAGAACAAGATAATTTATTTAACACAAAACTCCTCGTTATAAACACTCGCTTACAGATTCTGCACTTGTTGCTCGATTATTTTAAAGTTTTTACCAACCACCCTTGTCCACTCAACCAAATGAGCGAGGTCTAACATGACTAAAATTTCACGCTTTTTCTTAGAAAACTATAAGTTCACTACAGTTTTAACACTCTTTTTTATATTTTTTGGCTACAGAGGACTTTCAAGTTTAAGTTCAGAATCATTTCCAACTGTGAATATGGGACAAGTGATCATCGTCACAGCTTACAACGGTGCTACAGCTGAAGACATTGAAGCAAAAATAACTAAGCCCATAGAAGATGAAGTGCGCTCAATAACAGGCATCAAAGAGGTGAAGTCGGTCAGTCAACCCGGGCTCAGTCAAATCATATCAGTTGTTGATGTCGACAATTATCCTGTTGAAGAAGTTATAGCTGATTTGCAGAGAGCGGTGGACCGTGTGCCGGACTTGCCAACAGATTTATTACAGCCACCGGAGTTTATCGAGGTAAAAACCGAAGAGATGCCAGTTGTGGAAATAGCCATCGTAGGGGAGAATACGGATCGCATTCGTGACCGTGTTGCTCTGGAGTTAAAAGAAGATGTAGAGGATATAAAAAGCATCAGTGACATCAACATCATAGGGTTCCGCGAGAGACAGTTTAAAATTATCATTGATAATGAAAAGCTTAAGAAAAATTATGTCGGACTAAATGAGGTGACTTCTGCTTTAAGTTCACAAAATATCATAATTCCTGGTGGGTCTCTTGAAAGCAATGGAAATCAACAACTGATAAAAATAGATGAGAAGACAAGATCAGTTGAAGAGATTGAAAATATTGTGGTGAGGTCCAATTTTTCTGGAAGTCGAGTGTCTCTCAATGATTTAGGTCAGGTGATTGATTCAGAGGAAGAGCCAACCGAGCTTGTTCGTCACTTTGGACAGCCAGCCACCTTTTTGATTGTTAGTCAAAAAGGGGGAACAGACACCATAGACTTAGCCACTGCTGTTAAAGAAAAACTAGCTCGTTTTTCAAAAAAATATCAAGGGCAGCTAGAGTTCAATGTCTACAATGATGAGGGGGTGCGAGTTCAAAATCGCATTGATGTTTTAAAGTCAAACGGACTTGCTGGATTAGCTTTAGTTTTTATTTTTCTTTTACTTTTTTTACCAGGTCGTGCTGGTTTCATGACGTCATTGTCTTTGCCTTTAGCGGTATTGACAACTTTTGGTTACATTCAAGCCTCGGGTATGAGTCTAAACACGATCACCATCTTAGCTATGGTGATTTCCATTGGTATGTTGGTGGATAATGCCGTTGTGATTGCAGAGAACTTCGTTCGTTTGCGCTCTGAAGGAAAACCAGACAAAGAGGCCATCTTAACTTCTATACAAACCTTATGGCTCCCTATCACAGCAACAGCAATGACCACTATCGCAGCCTTTTTGCCGATGCTCGTGACCAAAGGAATTTTAGGGCAGTTTATCAAAGGCATACCATTAGTGATTACTGCATCGTTAGTGATCAGTTTGTTTGAATGTTTTATTTTATTACCCATTCGCTTAGTTCGCAAAAAACAAAAAGAATCAAAGACTCACTCAAACACAGAACCAAAAAAAGACTGGTTCATAAAATGGGTGGCTCCAGGCTTTAAGGCCTTAGTGCGCAAGCTTGTAAGGTTTCGTTATTTAACCGCAGTGTTTTTTGTTGGTCTTATTAGTTTCTCTATTTTCATGATGACCTCGGCTAATAAGTTCGTACTGTTTCCAGCCGATCAAACAGAAATTTATTTGGTGCGTGTCGAAATGCCAAGAGGCACGGTGATTGAAAAGACAGATGAATCGTTGGCTGAAGTTGCCCAACTTGTAAAAGAAAAGTTAGGAGATTCAGTGAAGCATGTGACCTCAACAGCAGGAATTTCCGAACAAGATCCGGCAGATCCAAAGAGTATGCGTGGCGATAATGTCGGATTGCTCAAAGTGTTTATGACTGAAGATGGAAAAAATAACCTAATCACTAATGATGTTTTAAAGCGATTGCGCACTATTGTATATGAACCAGCTGAGAATTTAGTGTATGAAGCCATGATCAACGGGCCTCCTGTCGGGGCTCCTGTCACTGCAATTTTAAGGTCGAACGACTCAAAACAGCTCAAAGAAGCGTCAGAAAAATTGGCCAGTCAATTAAAAGGCGTTGATGGAGTGTTTGATGTCAAAGTGGATGATGTTTTTGGGCCTAATGAGTTAACTATAAAAATAGATCCAGTCAAAGCTAAAAGGTTGGGCTTGAGCGCTGAACAAGTGGGGCAGACGGTGCGAGTTGCGATGGCAGGTCTTCCCGTGACGAGCGTTAATATCAATAACCGCGAAGTGGACTACTTTGTCCGTTTGAAGTCTGATAACAGAAAGAACATTGCTGATTTAAAAAATCTTAAAGTAATGAACCAGAGTGGAGATTTAATTCCTCTCACTCGATTTGCTGTGATTCAGTCAGCGGATGGAGCTTCTTTCATTAAGCGTTTTGATTATAAGCAGGCAAAAACTGTGACGGCAAATATCAATGATGATGTCATCACCTCTATGGTGGCCAATAAAGAAGTTGAAAAGTTTTTTGATGCCATGAAATCAGACTACAAAGAGGTGACTCTGAAGTTTGGTGGTGAGGCGGAGCGAACACAGGAGTCGTTTGAGTCACTCATGCAGGCTTTGATTCTTTCCCTGATTGGTATTTTTGCACTTTTAGTGTTTTTATTTAAGTCCTATATAAAACCTTTGATCATTTTAACGACAATTCCACTAGGTTTGTTTGGTGTTGCTGTGGCATTTTTTGTTCATCAAAGACCGATCAGCTTTTTGGCTCTCATTGGGGTCGTTGGTTTGGGGGGAATTATCGTGAATTCAGGGATCGTGCTCATAAGCTTTGTGGAGACCTTAATCAAGGAAAATCCAGAAAGACCCCTTATTGATGCTTTAGTTGATGCCACTGGTTTGCGTTTGCGAGCAGTTATAGTAACCTCATTAACAACAGTGAGTGGTTTGCTCCCTACCGCCTATGGTATAGGCGGTTCTGATGAATTCATCATTCCCATGACTCTTGCTATGGCTTGGGGTTTGGTGAGCGGAACGTTGCTTGCACTTTTATGGGTGCCTGCAGCCTATGCAATCACTGAAGATTTTGCGAGTCTTGTTAGCAATACTACTTGCAAGGTAAAATCTATATTTAGGAGAGGGCATGACGTCTGAAGAAAAATTAAAAACAAAAGAAAGGATTCTTTCAGAAGCGAGGAAGCTTTTCTCTGTGCATGGATACAAAGGAACTTCCATTCGAAAGATAGCTGAAATGTCAGAGGTGAATTTATCGGCCGTGAGTTATCACTTTGGTGGCAAAACAGAATTGTTTTGGTCTGTTATGAATGAGACTTACGAGTGGATTGAAAGTGGTGTTAAAAGAATTTGTGAAGAGAGCACTGATATTGAAGGTCTTGCTCGCAATACTTACTTGTACTTAATATCGGATGCCAATTACATAGTCTCAGCGATGAGGGCTATGTTATCTGACTTGGTTCCACCTCCAGCCAGCGATCACAGTTATTCACAAAAAATGAACAAGAGTTACTTTGGCCCTCCTGGTGGTGAGCACATGGTTGAGTTCATTGCAAAGAAATATGGCCTTAAAGAATCAGATGAGTCTGTGCAGTGGGCAGTGATGTCCATATTTTCAAGTATCTTTCATTTCACCACCTTTGAATGTGCCGAAAATTTTCAAGAGCATAAAAAGTGCAACCTAAATCCTAAAATATTTGAAAACACAGTGACTCATATGTCGACTGCAGTGATTGAGTACATGCTCAAACACAAAGACCAATCACCAGATTTTTTTCTAGCAAAAGGTACCTGATTCTCATTGGTAGCAATAGTGCGTCAGCAAGAGGCACCTGCTTTTTTTTGAAGCGCACCTGCGAAACGATAAGGAAACAGGTACCTTTTATGAGCATATAGATTTTTCCATGCATACAATTTATTGTGCAGTGTTATTTACAAATCAGTGTTCGTTTCACATGGAGCCTCTCAGGTGTGTTAATTCTCACATTATTAACATATGGGGGGAGCATGAAATTTTTAATCATAATTACAGTATTATTGTCGTCTTTATCAGCTTTGGCAGAAAATGGTTTTGAGGAAATGCAGCAGTTAGTTAGTATTCAACAAAGCACATATTTAGGGCAGAAAGCTGCTGAAGCTGGATTTGAATTCACTGAAATCAAAACTCCATACATCAAAAGTGAATATGTAGAGTTTAGAGAGTTTTTAAAAGTGAATGAGCAAAAACAACAAGAACTGTTCAATCAAGTCGTAGACTCTGGTGAGCTGGATTATACAAACACTGATAGAGAGCAACTTAAAAAAGAAGCTAAGAAGTATTTTGGAGTTCCATTTTTATTTGAAATTGAAACTACTTACTTAGTCACAAAAAATGGCAAATTTGTTGGCTATATTTTTTCAATCATTGAGCATGGCCAATCTGAGATATATCAAGACGGAGCTTGGTCAGAAGTTTACGTAGATAAAAACTTTCAAATAGTTCTAAGAGATCAGCAAGCCGCCTAAAAGGAGCTTGCAGTCTTAAATAAAAGGTAGGTTCTCAATGTCATTTTCAGCACTGCCATTGGGGGCCTGGAATCTTTTTGTTTGCAAATTAATAACTCAAAAAGAAAAAACAATTCTGCTCAAAAAACCATAATAAGGAATTAACTATGAGAAATTTATTACTAATCATTTTAACAGTGTGTTCACATCAGATATTCGCCTCCGTTTGCGGGGAAGCTATCGATTTTTCAACAGATCATGACGGGTTTATTACAGGGTTCACAGTTAACAATGAAAGCCAACAATATCGTATTACTCCTAAAAACAGTCCTGAGCTTCACAACTCTATTGATTTAAGCAAAGGGTACTTTGTTTGTCTGGATAAGTTTGAAACCTACACTCGTAAAGTTCGCAACAAAGATGAAGTGAGATCTTATGCGAAAACTACAGAATGGCGTTTATGGCTCAAGGGAAGATTAATAGCAGCTTTGCCCTTAAAAAGTGAAAGCAAGGTTAAACTCATTGAAGAGGCTGCTGATATCTTTGGTGAGTACCTTGATGTTCCTCAGTTTGGAAAATTTGAACTTAAATATCTATCTAAAAAAGAAAACCCGCATGAGCTTTCAAAATTAGGTTCTCAAATTATCAACCGTGAAAATGAACTTATGGGAGAAAGAGGCTCTGTTTACAGAGTTGCGTACTACGCTATTCTACTTAGAAAAACTCAAGAAATTGTGGGCTATGTTATTTCAACAGATGAAGTTTGGGAGAGCAACAGTCTGCACGATGGAAGTGGTACTCACTTTTATATCGATATAGACTACAATCAACTTTTTGATATCAGTTGGGCAGGATAGTTTTTAACGCCAAACTAGCTTGAAAATTCCATTGGTGGTGTGCCTGCGCAACTAATGGGAGCCTAGAGACTATAGTGACTTTTAGATTTTTAATTTTTTTCTAAGGAGCGTTTATGACTTATGTGGATGGATTTGTTGCGGCAGTTCCTAAACAGAATCAACAAAAGTTTATAGAACATTCAAAACTATTCACTGAGATTGTCATGGAGAATGGTGCACTCAATGTTGTAGACTGTTGGGAGGATGATGTTCCAGATGGAAAAATCACTTCTATGCCGAAGGCTGTAATGAAAAGAGAAGATGAAGTTATAGTCTTTTCGTGGATAGTTTGGCCGTCCAAAGAAGTGAGAGACAGTGGAATGGAAAAATTAATGAAAGACCCAAGGGCAAGTGAAGAGCAAAACCCAATGCCCTTCGATGGTAAAAGACTCATTTATGGTGGTTTCAAAGTTATTCACTCAGCAGAAGGTCAGTTGAGGACTATATAAGGTGAAAGAAAAAAAGTTCCCGGCTTAAAATGACATTTTTAACTATACCATTTGAAACCTGGAACCCATTAAAATTTATTCATTTATTTAGAAAATAATTTTGATTTTAAATTTTTAAACTTAGCTGCAAGGTTATCCCTATCTGTGCATTCCATTATATTCTCCTGATCCGGAGTGCTGATATATTCTGTTTTCTTTAAATAAGTATCTTCTGCATTGTTTCTAACATAAGTATAGTATTGGTTCATGCGACAAATTTCAGTACTTGATCTAAATGAAAGATTGTAAAACTCACCGTTAATACGAGTATAATAATTATAGCCAACTTGCTCAATTGTCATATTCAACTCAGTTTCGTAATCATCAATATTTCGTGAACTTTTAAGAAAATGCTCTTCAGCCAACTCTAGTAAAGTATCTGTTATTCGCTCTTCAAGCTCTGATTGTTGAGTCGCTTGCGCTTGCTGTCTTTTTTGGATTTCCTCAATATAGCGTTGTTGATTTAATTGATCTATTTCATCAGAAATACTGTCTTGTGCAAATGTTTGAGTAACATTTAACATTGATAACATGATTGCAAAAAGCATAAATAAATTAGACGTTTTATATAAAAATTTCATTAACATACCTCAAAAGTTAGTGTTTATTATTGCTTGATACAAAATTTAGACCAACTTTTAAAAAAGGTTCCAGGTTCCAGGTTCCAAATGGCATTTTCAAATATGCCATTTGGAAATTAATTCCTTATATTTATATTTCGTATACGTATGAACAGTTCACATAAATTTTAGGAGATTGAGCACCGTTTTTGCTTTCTCTAGGGTCAACTCCAATGACAGTAGCTCTGAAAGTCTTCTGCTTGCCAAATTGAGTCTTAATTGTCTTAAAGCCCTTTTTTAATGATTTTAATTCAAAAAATATCTCAGGATTCTCATTTTCAGAAATTTCAAGAACTGAGACCCCTAGGGAATTACTATAGTCTTTGATAGAGAACTCACTGTTAGCAGTCAACGATTCGTCATATTGTAAGTCTTCACTGTATTGATCTCTATATACAATAGGCTCACCATCAATCACAAAAGTTAATTTTGAACCTAGAATGTCACCCGGAAATGTTGATGAAACTTGAGTTCTTCCAGAATCAGAAACGCACTCTAAACTGACCGGAGCTCCTCCAGCAAACACAGTCTGGGAAATAAGAAATAATAAAATAGATAATAATGATGGTATAATGTTCATATAACCTCCTAAGTTATAATGTGCCTGTAACAAAACCAAACTTGCTAAGCAAGATATGAGAATTGGTTTGTTATTAATAAAGGTAGTACTTGTAAATAATTTAATTAGGCGAACAATCGCTAAAGAAAGGTTCAAGGTTTCAAATGGTATTTTCAAAGTTACTTTTGAGAGCCTGGAATATTTTTAGATTCTTTTTACTCGGCTTTGCCTCGGACAATTCACTTTTGTGAATTGGCAAATTAAGCCACTGGCTCTCGGCTTTGCCTCGGACAATTCACTTTCGTGAATTCCCAAATTAAGCCACTGGCTTAATTTGGTACCTCGGAGGAGACTTGAACTCCTATGACCTTGCGGTCGGTGGATTTTGAATCCACTGCGTCTACCAATTCCGCCACCGAGGCACATTTTTTTGGATCTCAATTAGTACTAAAATAATCAGACTTTGTCATAAAAAATATTCAGGGTCTGACTGATAGTTTAACACCTCATAAATAATTACGATCTGAAGTGGCTTTTTGCTAAGAAAATGCCTGTAATATGGTCTTTTTCATTTAAATTTAATAACTTAAGCCGTTTTTCTAAGCTTGGCATAACTTTTATTTTTAATAAGAGTTTATGCCACTCATTTAAACTAAAGCTTATGATCTTATGTACTTATAAGTTTTTCTCAAAACGACAATTTTTGGCATTGTCTTTGCTCAAGCATTTAGCATTACAAGTGATCAGGAGGTTTTGTAATGAAGCTCTTATACTATATATTGAGTGTGAGTTTATTTAATTGTGTTGTGGCCAATGCGGAAACCACTTGGGTGGATGAAACCATTCAAGCCGAGATCCAGCAAGAAACTGGTAAAGCTAAAGCTCAAAAGGGCTCACAGAACATTTATATACTGAACAAAAATGACAGTGAAGCAAAAGCTAAAAACTTAAACAACGCTGAGTTAACGGCTCAACAAAAAGCTGAAGCGCTTGCCGCAGCTGAGGCTCAAAATCAACCAGAGACAATTGTTGAGGCGAGCCCACTTGTTGAATCTTATGCAACTAACCTTAGAAAAATGAGGCAAAATGCTGAGATAGAAACTGAGCAAAAAATTGTTGAAAAGTTAGAATCTGCTAGATTAGAAGATGAGCGCAGACGAGCTCAACGACTTTTTGGTGATAGAAAGTTTGAAACACCTGCTGCAAAAAAGAACCCGAACAGTGATGTAGTCACCTGTGATGGTGGTAATGGCTGTTGGACTCCAGTTGAGCAAGCTCCTGTTCAAATCATTGAGCACGCTCCTGTGAAGACTGTTGAAATTGTCCGCGAAAAAACGGTTGCCCCTGAGACTGTAGTTGTTCCGACGGTTAAATACGAAAATAAAGTTCCCGCTAAAAAAGATCTAACGTCTAAGTCTTATGTGTCTGCAGCTATTGGAGCCATGGACTACAAAGCAGTTAATGTGGAAAGTAAGTATGCTCTTCAGTTAGGTGCAGGAATAGACTTAAGCTCAAAAACTTCAGTCGAGGCCTTTTTTGCATACTCACAGCACAGAATTGATTACTTCGGTTACACAGATTTAAATCAGTACAATTGGGGTGTTGAAGGTCGCTATAATTTAGTTTCTCATGCAAAATTCAATGTCAACGCTGGAGCTCATTTGGGGCTTGTTTTCAGAAATTATTTAGGTCTCAACAAAAGTAGTAGAAGCTTTAACAATAAAAGCAGTAACTCAGATGAGAGCACGCGTTCTGTGAATGTTGCCCCAGTTGTAGGTGCTGAGTTCAAAGTGACAAAGAACTTTTCTTTAGGCCTTGATTACAAGTACATGATCAATGTTGCACAGAGCTTTAGCTCTGATGAAATGGGTGACTCATACTCTGATGGACGTTTCACCTACGAGCCTCTTGAAGACATTAATTACAGTGTGTTTTCAGTGAAGGCAAAAGTTAGATTTTAGTTTTTTTAAAAGAGCGTATCATAGTTTAATATAAACTCCTCTTTTTTTGTTGTCCGGCCCTTAGTTTAAGGGCCGGTTTTTTTTGCATTAAATATCCTGTTTTGCGCTCTTAGAAGTCATTTATTAAAAAGGCTTTAAATATTTATTTACAGGCCAAGGACACTTACTATACTCTTTAATGAGAGCTATAGGAGGGCCCTTGTTAGCTTTTTTATTTTCTTTTTTATTCCTTTGCCACTCACAAGAGTTGATTTCAAGAACTGTTGCTGAAATAAACAACGACTTTTTGACCAGTCGAGAGGTGGTATTGTCTGCTTTGATCTCGTCCTGCATGGACGGGAATTGCGATCGTTTAAACTTAACAACTGTAAAAATTAAAACTGACACCTTTGCAACTCTTCTTTCAAAAACAATTTTTGAGCGTCTTGCTTACCTAGAGTCGAAAGGTATTTTTAAATCAAAAAAAACAATGCCAGCAAAATTACTTGCACAGGTGTTGCAAGCAGCACCTACAAAAAAATATAGGTTTTCAGCCAATGAAATTAAAAAAATCTACAGTTTAAAGATGTTAGCTAAAGATTACGTGAGCTTTAAAGACAAAAACTTAAGCGTTTACATCACAGACTCTGAGGCTTTAAATGAATTTAAGGTGAATGCCAGTAAATACAAAAACAAAACCTTCGCGGATGTGAAAAAAAAGATCAAATCTGAACTGGTGCAGGTGAGAAAACGCAAGCGTGTTGAAGACTGGGTGACTTCAATGCAACTGAAGTATCGAGTGAGACAAATTATAAATTAAGGACATAGATGGTTCTATTAAAGCCTAAGGATTGGGCAAGAGTCGTACAAATTTGCAATGTGGAAGCTGTGCTGTCGAGAAGTGAAGTCTGGCCATTAAAACAACTGTGGTCCTCATTACTTAGAGGCGAGCTTTTTTCTGACACCTCTAGAAAAGTTCAATCTGTACTGAGCTTACGAGAGACTCCAGACACCTATGAGATTGATTACTTGATCACCGATAGATTGGCTCGTGGCGAGGGGGTAATGACGGGTAATTTTAAGCACTTAAAAGAAAAAGCTCATAGTTTATCGAAGTCAATTTGGCTCGAGGTGAGTGAAATAAATGTGAGTGCTTGCGCTTTTTATGAGAAAAATGGCTTTCGATTACAAAGAGTGCGAAAAAATTATTATAAAAATAGTGAAAATGCTCGTATTTACAGTTATTTTCCACATTTTGATAGACTTTAAACAGATTCATTGTTACTTTTTTAAATGACGAGAGGACCTCAAAAGGGTCCTCTTTTTTATTATTAAGCAAGGCGACTTTATAAATGACAAACGCATGGATAGAAAAGGTGAAAGAGCTCGTAGCTCCTATTTGTGAAAGAGAAGGTTGCAAGCTTTATGATGTTGAAAGCTCAGGGTCTAAGTCTTCAAAAGTTGTTAAGGTTTACATCGAAGGGCTGGACTCATCTGTGACCATTGATCAATGTGCCAACGTCTCAAACTCATTGAGTTTACTGTTAGATGTTGAAGACATCGTTCCTGGTGGAAAATACAACTTGGAAGTTTCGAGTCCAGGTCTTGAGAGAAACCTAAAAGAAGTTTGGCACTATCAATCGGCGATCAATAAAACGGTTAAAGTCAAAACTTCTACTGCTTATATGCCAATTGAAGGTCCTGAGACTAAAAAGGGTGTTAAGCTCATTCAGGGGCAGTTGTCGCAGGTGAATGATGACAGTTTTGTTGTCGAAGATAATAAAAAGAGGCTTTATAAAATTGATTACACAAATGTAAATAAAGCCAACGTAGTTTTTGAATTTAATAATACTAAAAAAGCGAAGTGATTTTTTAGGACTAAGGAGAGTTAAATGTCAGTAGAAAATGTTTTTTCAAACTTAAGTCGAATGATCGAAATGGTTGGGAAAGATAAGGGGATTGATAAGCAGATCGTTGTTGATGCTGTCGTTCAGGGGATGCTTGTTGCTGCCAGAAAAAAATATGGAACTTACCGCGAAATTGAAGCTTCTTATAACGAAGATAGCGGTGAAGTTGAGTTGTTTGAGTTTAAAGAAGTTGTTAAAGACGAAGATTTTATTGATGAAGAAGTAGAAATTAAACATTCAGAAGCTCTTGAGCTTGACCCTGAGGCGCAGTTGGATGACTCCATAGGTGTTCGTTTAGAAACGGGTGATTTGGGCCGCATTGCTGCACAAACGGCAAAACAAATCATCACTCAAAAAGTGCGTGATGCGGAAAGAGAAATCATTTTTGCGGAGTTTGACCAAAGAAAGGGTGAGGTTGTGTCTGGGATCGCTCGTCGAGTAGAGCGTGGAGCCATCGTGGTTGATATGGGTCGCACAGAGGCCTACCTACCACCTAGAGAGCAAATCCCAGGAGAAGTTTTCAAGCCGGGTGACCGCATTCAAGGTTACATCGCCGATGTTAGACAAACCACTCGTGGTCCTCAAATCATTATGTCCCGTGCTGACAGCAGATATTTGATTAAGCTTTTTGAAGGTGAAGTTCCCGAAGTTTATGATGGAATCGTTGAAATTATCAATGCTGCCAGAGAGCCAGGCCAGAGAGCAAAAGTGGCCGTGCGCAGTAAGGATCCGACGGTTGATCCCGTGGGCGCTTGTGTTGGTATGAAAGGGTCACGCGTACAAAACATTGTGCAAGAGTTGCGCGGTGAAAAAATTGACATTATCACTTTTGAAGAAGATCCAACTCGCTTTGTTTCCAATGCACTGGCTCCAGCTGAAATTTCAAAAATCTTTGTGGACGATGAAAGTGGTGAAATGGAAGTGGTTGTTCCCGACAGTCAACTTAGCCTTGCCATCGGTAAGCGTGGGCAAAATGTTCGTTTAGCAGCAAGGCTTTGTCAGTGGAAACTCGATATTGTTTCTGAAAGTGATTCTGCCACCAAAACAGCCGAAGCTATTTTTAACTTAATGTTAATCCCAAATATGACAGAAACGATGGCACAAAATATTTTCCAATCGGGCTTTGCTTCGTTCTCTGAAATTGCTGAGTCAGCTCCAAGTGAAATTATGTTGATTCCAGGTTATGACGATGAAGTTAAGGCACGCGATTTAATTGATCAAAGTCAGAACTTGGTAGACCAATACGAAAAAGAAGGTGTTGAAGTGCCAACTATGGCTGAAAAGCTCATCAAAGAAGGCAAAGCACCAACTGTGACAGCGTCTAATGTTGATTCGAGCAGCAAAGCTCAAGCTGAAGAAAGATTAAAAGAAGAGTTAGAGTTATTAAAAAATGCTGAGGATGCAGGTGACAGCGAAACAACAGAGGCCGTTGCTGCTGCTGAGTCAGAAACTGCTGAAGAAGTTACAACTGAGGAAAGTGCAGTCGTTGCTGCTGCTGAGACGGAGTCTCCAAGTGAAGGTGCTGACAACGCCTAAAATAATTATCATATCATTCAAAATTGCTTTTAAAGGAGCTTAATTTGAGTCAACCGAAAGTTTATGAGTATGCAAAAGAGCTAGGTATGGAAACCATAGCTTTAATGGACAAAATAAAGAAGTGGAAACTTCCTGTGAAGAGCCATATGGCGGCTTTGTCTGATGATTTGATTGACCAAATTCAAGCTCAGCTAAAAGCGGAGATGGAAAAGTCGACAACAACGACGAAAAAGAAGACCAAAAAGAAGGTCGCGAAGAAAAAAACGGCCAAAAAGAAAGTTGCCAAAAAGAAAGTGAGTAAAATTGCAAAGCCAGTGACTCGCACTTCAGCACCTGAGAAAGAGGCTGCTAAAAAAACAGTGACTAAAAAACGTCGAGTGATTCGTCGTAAAGCTGGAGAAGCTGAAGCTCTGGCTGAAGCCAAGGCAAAAGAAGAGGCTGCAAAATTAGAAGCAGCTGCTGCGGCACAAGCTTTAGCGCAAGAACAAGCCGAAGCTGTCAGTGAGCAAGAAGAAACTTCTAGTGAAGCGACAGTCGCTACTCCACAGGCTGCACAAGAAGCCTCCGCAGAGCCAGCTAAAGCAAAAGGGGCCGTCTTAAAACCGACAGGTAAAATCATTGGTCGTATGGATTTGTCGACAGTGACAAAGAAGCAAGGTTCTAGCGACAGTCGAGGCCCTGCACGAACAGGAGCTCAACGAAACATACGAACAGGTTTTGTAGCTTCAGCACCCACTTTGTCTGATGTAACTTCGGCACAAGATAAGTTCAAAGAAAAAGAAAAGGCTAAGAAAAAAGCTCCAGGAAGCACAGGTAAGCAAGAGGGGCCAGGTCAGTTTACAGCCACTGAATTTAGAAAAAGAGAAGTTATATTTCAGCCAAAGAAAAAACGTGTTCAAACTGGTGATGCTAAGAAAACACAAATAACGACTCCAAAGGCACATAAACGCGTTATCAAGATACATGGTGAAATGTCTGTAAGTGAACTTGCAAGTAGCATGGGAATGAAGTCTCCAGCTCTTATCAAAAAATTAATGGCAGAAGGTGTAATGGCCAAAATGAGCACAGTTCTCGATTTTGAGACCATTTCTTTGGTTGCGCCTGAGTTTGGTTTCGAAGTTTTGAATGAAACAAAGTCTATTGAAGAGATTTATGAAACTTTAGCTTTTGGTGAGGTTGATGCTGAGCCTGTTAAGCGCCCACCTGTTGTGACAGTTATGGGGCATGTTGATCACGGTAAAACCACTTTATTAGATGCCATTAGAAAAGCGGATGTTGTCAGCGGAGAAGCGGGCGGCATCACCCAGCACATCGGTGCATATAAAGTTAAATTAGAAGAAGGAAAGGTGGCAACATTTATCGATACTCCTGGTCACGCCGCTTTTACAGCTATGCGTGCACGCGGAGCGAACGTCACAGATATAGTGATCATTGTTGTGGCAGCTGATGACGGCGTGATGCCACAAACTCAAGAAGCTATCAATCATGCAAAGGCTGCAGAGGTTCCAATCATTGTAGCGATTAATAAGATTGACCGCCCGGGAGCAAATATTGACAAGATCAAGCAACAACTGACTGAGTTTCAATTGATCCCAGAAGAGTGGGGTGGCGACACGATCTTTTGTGAAGTTTCCGCTCTTAAAAAAGAAGGGATTGATAACTTACTTGAACAAATCCATTTAATAGCTGATGTCTCTGACTTCAAGGCTAACAATAAGTGCTCTGCAAGTGGTGTTGTCATCGAGAGTCGAGTTGAAAAAGGAAAAGGGAATGTGGCGACTTTGCTCGTGCAAAAAGGTCTGCTTAAAAAGGGTGATTTGATTGTTGCTGGTAAAGTCATTGGTAAGGTTAGGCGCATGAGCAATGAACGCGGCGAGATCATGAAAGTAGCTATGCCGAGTGACCCAATAGAAGTGACCGGCTTGCCGGAAACGCCGTCTGCTGGACAGCGCTTTGATGTTTGCGAAAAAGAGACTCAAGCAGAACAAGTGATCGAGCATTTCACTAAGCTAGAAAAAGAAGCTAACGCCGGCGGTGCCAAAGACTTAAATGATGTTTTCTCGAGAGTGTTGAACCCAAATATTAAAGATATGCCAATCATTCTTAAGTCGGATGTTGCTGGTACTAACGAAGCTATTAAAGGTATGATTGCTAAGTTAGACAATGCTGAGGTTAAAATTAAGATTGCTCACTCAGGTGTTGGTTTAATCACAGAATCTGATGTTTTACTGGCAAGTACAACCGGAGGTGTGATATTTGGCTTTAATGTGAAGGCCGACAACAATGCCCAACGAGTGGCAAAAGAAAAGTCTGTCATAGTAAAAAACTACACCATCATTTATGAGTTGATGGATGAAATTAAAAAGATGATGAGTGGTTTACTGACTCCAGACTTTGAAGAAAAACCAATGGGGACTGCTGAAGTCAAAGACACATTCAGTGTTCCAAGAATTGGTACCATAGCAGGTTGTTTAGTGACAGACGGAAAGGTCATGCGCAACGCTCTGGCAAGACTCGTCAGAAACGGGAAAACAATGCACGAAGGCAGTATGTCTAGCTTGAAACGTTTCAAAGATGATGTGAAAGAAGTTAAATCAGGTATAGAGTGTGGTATAGGGCTGGAAAATTACAATGACATAAAAGTTGGTGATGTGATTGAAGCCTACGAAAAGAAAGAAGTGGCAAGAGACATCGAAGTTCTCATCGAGGAAAAGCAAAAGAAAGACAAAGCAGCAGCAGAAGCCAAAGAACTAGCTGAGTTAGAAGCTCAGATGAACGCCGAAGGGTGATTTGGAGAAAAGTGCATGTCTGACAGTCGACGTTTGCAAAGAGTAGAAAAAGAAATCCGCCAAATTGTAAGCCAGTACATGATCACTGGTTTAAAAGTTCCATTAAAGGGAATGGTGTCTATATCTCGCGTAAAAGTGAGTCCTGATTTTAAATCGGGAAAAATTTTTGTAACTGAAGTTCTTGAAAACGAAGATATGCAAGAGAACGTAGAAACTCTTAACGAGTTTGCTCCATACTTTCAAAAAGAAATCAGTGGTAAATTGCGCATGAAGTACATACCAAAACTAAAGTTTTACAACGACGAAGGGTTCAAAAACACCAAAGTGGTCGAATCGATTCTTTCCGACCTTAAAGATGATAGCGAGTCTTGAGATAACTTCAACATGAACAAAGAAAAACCATCACCTAAATTTAATGGGGCCTTGTTAATAGATAAGCCAAGTGGGATTACAAGCCATGATGTTGTTTGGCGAGTGCGAAAAATAACCGGCCAAAAAGAAGTTGGACATGCTGGCACTTTGGATCCTTTAGCGAGTGGCTTATTGGTTGTGCTTTTAGGCGAAGGAACTAAGCTCTCCAATATCATTTTAAATAAAGAAAAAAGCTATGCAGTTAAAGCACGGCTT
The DNA here is from genome assembly GCA_020628165.1 of Bdellovibrionales bacterium. Taxonomy (GTDB): domain Bacteria; phylum Bdellovibrionota; class Bdellovibrionia; order Bdellovibrionales; family UBA1609; genus JAHDIR01. The sequence goes on from JAHDFM010000008.1 coordinate 46,579, forward strand.
GGCTTCACCTCCGACACTTGGGATGTTGATGGGCAGGTCACAAAAGTGCCCTTTGAAAGCCAGGATGAAAACAGCGTAAAAAATGCTTTGTTGTCATTATTAAACCAAACAACTTACCCTCTTCCAATTTATTCAGCTGTGAAAGTTAAGGGTAAAAAACTATATGAATACGCTCGAGAAAATATTGAAGTGAAGGTTCCCAATAGAGACATGAATTTTTTCAATATGAATTCATTGCAGCAGATAAAGGATAATGAATTTTCTTTCAACGTGTCGTGCAGTAAAGGAAGTTTTATTCGTTCCTTGGTGCATTGTCTCGGTCTAAAGTTGGGAACAAAAGCGATAGTTTCAGGCTTGAGGCGAACAGGTTCTACGCCATTTAAATTAGAAGAGGCCATCACCTTAACGGATTTAGAAAAGTTAGATATCAACAAGCTAGATCAGATACCGTGTTACAAAAGTATTGAGAGCATTCTTAGCAAGTTTAAGTCTTTCACCATAAGCGGTCGCGACGAGCGCTTAATGAAAAACGGTGCCATACCTAACGACTTAGTCAAAAGATTGGTTTACGATCAAAAACAAGTGAACCGCCAAGACATGGAAACTTATATAAAAATTTATGGCGCTGATGAAAGAAAACTCATCACGCTTTTGCATTTACAGCCTAGAAACAAAGCAAAAGTTTTCCGCCGCTTCAAAAACTCCTAAAAAAGGTGGTCCGCACTTTTCTGCGAAACGCTGCATTAAGGTGGTCCGCACCTTTTTGCGAAACGTTGCATTAAGTGATTGAACTTAGGAAGCGGTAAGATGTTGTTAATGAGTTTTTGATGCAGAGTTTCGCAAAAAAGTGCGGACCACCTTTTGGGGAGGGATTGGTTTTTTGTTTGTTGGTGTTATTTTTCTATTAAAATCAATGGTTTATGAGAGTTTGTTGTGAATTTGGTTAATGTTGTAGTTGCTTGATTGTTTTCTTGACCCGGTTGGTTAAATGAGGGTAAATAGTTGAAATCATTTATTCTCATATATTTATGAGAGCTAAAAGCTCGGCTTATCCGATTCGTGCCAGACGGTTTGCTGGGTGAACCTTTACACCTTTTGGAGGTAACTATGGCATTATTAAAAGAAGAAAAAGAAGCAATTATTAACAAATTTAAAAGAGCAGAACTTGATACGGGAAGTTCAGAAGTTCAGATTGCGCTTTTAACCGTAAGAATCAAACAACTCACAGAGCACTTTAAAGTGAATAAAAAAGATCACCACAGTCGTCGTGGCTTGATCCGTCTTGTGAACCGTCGACGTAAACTTCTTGATTACCTCAAGAAGAATGACACCCAAAAGTACAGCAGCGTGATTCAAGAATTAGGCATTAGAAAGTAATCGTCATCACCATTTTGGAGACAACATGAAACAAACAGTAAATTTTGAATTGGGTGGCCAAGAAGTCACCCTTGAAACAGGTCGTATTGCAAGACAAGCTGACGGCTCTGTCTTAGTTAGTTGTGGTAATAACATCGTACTTGTAACTGCTGTTACAAGTAAGAATGAGGGCACCGCTGATTTTTTTCCCCTCACTGTTGAATTCAGTGAAAAGTTTTATGCCACAGGAAGAATCCCAGGTGGATACTTTAAAAGAGAAGGTCGTCCAGGCGCAGAAGCTATTCTCAACTGCCGTTTGATCGACAGACCCATTCGCCCTACATTCCCAGAAGGTTATAACAGAGAAACTCAAATCGTTGCTACAGTATTAAGTTACGATGGAAAGTACTCGGCCAACAGTTTGGCGAGCATTGGAGCGAGCACAGCTCTTCATATTAGCCAAGCTCCTTTTGGCGGGCCAACAGCTGCATTGCAGGTAGCTGAAGTGGATGGCAAGCTCTGCATCAACCCAAGTTACGAAGATCTTTGTCGTGCTGATTTAGCTCTATTTATGGCGGGCACACGCAAAGGCATTTTGATGGTTGAAGGAGAAGCTAAGTTCAAAACAGAAGCTGAAATTCTTGAAGCCGTTTCGTTTGGACATAAAGCAATGGCTCCGATCTTCGACGCTCAAGATGAGTTGCGTGAAAAAACCGGCAACAAACCTAAGCTTGAGTTCACTGCTGAGCAAATTGACCCTGACTTTACAAAAGTTGTCAGTGACTTTGTTCAAAGTAAAGTGGCAGCTGCTTTAACTATTAAAGATAAGTTAGAAAGATACTCAACATTAGATGCTATTAAAACAGAAGCTAAAGAAGCTCTTCTCGAAACTGTCGAAGACAGCATGAAAGATCAAAGGTCTGGAGAGGTTTCCAAAATCTTTGGCGACATTAAATACAACACAGCTAGAGCTATGATCCTTAAAGAAGGCAAGCGCATCGATGGTCGTGATACCACAACTGTGCGTCCGATCACCAACGAAGTGGCCTTACTGCCAAGAGCTCACGGCTCTGCCTTGTTCACACGTGGTGAAACACAAGTTTTAGGCACAGTGACCTTGGGAACTCCTGACGATGTTCAACACATTGATGCTTTAGATGGTCATCTTAAAAAAGACTTTATGCTCCACTATAACTTTCCACCATATTGTGTTGGTGAGACGGGTCGTATGGGAGGAACTTCTCGACGTGAAACTGGACACGGTTTCTTGGCTGAAAAGGCTCTGCATGCAGTGATTCCAGAGCAAGAGAAGTTTCCATATGTATTAAGAATAGTTGGTGAAGTGATGGAGTCCAATGGCTCAAGTTCTATGGGAACAGTTTGTGCCGGAACAATGGCATTACTTGATGCGGGCGTTCCGATCAAAGGAAACGTTTCAGGTATTGCCATGGGCTTGATCAAAGAAGGCGACGATGTTGCCATTCTTACAGATATCTTAGGAGATGAAGACCACTTAGGTGATATGGACTTTAAAGTGGCTGGTACTCGTGAAGGGATCACAGCTTTTCAAATGGACATTAAAATTGATAGCATCAGTTTTGACATTTTTGAAAAAGCCTTATCGCAAGCAAAGACGGGTCGTAATCACATATTAGATGAAATGGAAAAAGTGATTTCAACTCCTCGCGGTCAGGTGTCTCAGTACGCTCCGCGCATTGAAAAGATCAAGGTGAAGCCAGAAAAGGTCAGAGAAGTGATCGGTGCTGGTGGAAAAACTATCAAAGGCATCGTCGAAGAGACGGGCGTCAAAATTAACATTGAGGACGATGGAACCATTCAAATATCAGCGACAGACCCTGAGCAATCTGCTAAGGCGATCAAGATGATTGAAGACATTGTTGCAGAGCCAGAAGTGGGTCAAACTTACAACGGTAAGGTTGTTAAAGTGACTGACTTTGGTGCTTTCGTAGAAATTCTACCGAACACTTCAGGATTGTTACACATTTCAGAACTAGCTCACGAGAGAGTTCGCAATGTGACTGACGTGGTGAATGAAGGCGATATGGTCGATGTTAAGGTTCTCGATGTTGACCGCGCTGGTCGCATGAAATTAAGCCGCAAAGCTTTATTACCTAAAGAAACTGCAGACGCTTAATTTAAATGTCAAAAGCATTTGAATACGAGCCAAAATTTAATAAAACAGTTTTATCGAACGGCACAAGGGTGGTGACTGAACACCACCCTTATTCCAGAGCCACGAGTGTTGGTCTCTATGTTGATCTTGGGTCGCGTGACGAGCCGGCCCACCTCAACGGAGCTGCACACTTTATTGAACACCTCGCCTTTAAAGGCACAAACAAACGTTCAGCTTACGAAATTGTCAAAGAAATAGAAGCTGTGGGCGGAGATTTAAACGCCTATACTGCCAGAGAATATACCTGCTTTCACGCTTGCACTTTAAAAGAACATGTTGGCTTGTCTATGGATGTATTGTCAGATCTAGTTTCCGATGCTTTATTCTTAGATGAAGAGTTTCAAAAAGAACGGCAAGTGATCATGCAAGAGATTTTAATGTCTGCTGATGAACTTGAAGAGTATATTTTTGACCTCTATTTTGAAAAGGCCTATCCTGGCAATAGTCTCAGCAACCCTATCTTAGGTACCGAAGCCAGTTTAAACTCAATTTCTAGAGATGATTTGTTTCAGTTTTATAAAAACCGCTATAAGGCAGAGCATTTGGTTGTGAGTGTGGCAGGCGCTGTCGATCACGAACAGGTGGTCAAGCTTGCCGAGCAAAACTTACTTTTCAATAGTGAACAAAAAATCATGGAGAATAGAACGTCTCCAGATATGGATGTGTTTCAACAGTACTATAAAAAAGATACAGAGCAGGTTCATTACTTGCTAGGGCTCCCGAGCTCATCTTTTAAAAGCAAAAATCGCTTTGATTCATATATTGTAAACGCATTCTTGGGCGGAGGAATGACCTCTCAGCTCTACCAAAAAATTCGAGAAGAAAAAGCACTGGCATACTCAGTTTACAGTTATCTGCAGTCGTTTACGGACTCTGGTTTGATGATGTTTTATGTGGGAACTTCTGAAGAACACATTGCTGAAGTTTCAGAAATGGTTTTACAGGAAATTAAGTTGATTCAAAAAACGGGCATTTCAGCGGATCAGTTAGATTTTTACAAACGACAGGTCAAAGGCCAAATCATGTTGGGTGCTGATGATGTTGAAAATAGAATGAATTCACTGGCAGTGAATGAAATGGTGTTTGGCGAGTATCGCCCTGTTGATTTTGTAGTGAATGAGATCGAGAAAGTCACTGCTCAGTCCGTACAAGAGTTTATCGAAGGACATTTTGATTTTTCAAAAGCAGGCTGTTTACTGCTGGGCAAATGTGAGCCGAGCCTACAAGAGCAGGTTTTTTCTAAAGTTCGTTAAGCTATTATGAAATTTATTAAATGTATACTTTTTGTACTCCTTTTATCTGCTTGCCAAAGTGAAAAGAAAAAAGAAGAAACTCCGTCGCTTTATTCTGAAGTGGATATAGTCATTGAAGCGCACAAGAGTGAGCTTTACGGCTGTTACAAAAAATATCTTTTGAGGAATCAACAGCCAAAAAATGGTCAGTTAGGCATTCAGTGGAAGGTGTACGGAGCTAAAGCTCGAGATGTGTATGTGACCAAGAGCTTTTCGTCAGACATTGAACCTTGTCTGGAACGACAAATTAGAAAAATGAACTTTGTCGACTTACATTTGGGTGAGAGAATTCGAATCTTTAGATATCAATTTTCTTTTGAAGATGGCCGTTTTACTTACCAACACAACAATTAATTAGATATTAGACGTTGCTTCTGATTCATCTTATTTATTAGAAGTTTATCTCTATTTATTCTCTGCTGTGAGTTCAAATCAGAATTTACGAAGTGGCCATACAGCGGACTTGATTTCTAATATTTAACTTATTTTAAGCACAAGACAGTTAAGTCTTATAACTCAACTGTCACTATAATTAACAATTCCAAGCAAGTCTGAATAAATATGTCCAGTTTTGAGACGTTCATTTAGTTGACGATGTTTAGCTCCTGGACAGATGTATAAGCCAGATGAGGCTGTTTAAACAAAATAAGTTGGTACAAACTTTGAACACTATATTCCCAATACAAAGGGGAAGGGGAGTTTTAGTTAAAACTTTAGTCTTATAAGATAACCATTCAAACGTCTTGAAAGTTATCTATATTATTAAATTAATTTATTTTAACTAAAAACAAACCGAAAAAGTAAAAGTTAAAAGAAAAGAACTAAAACTCTTGTGGAGGGAGTGACATGTCTAATAAGTTTCAAAACAGCGCAGCATTGCCAATTATATTAATAGCCTTAGGGTGCCTTGGCTTAGCCATAGGTTTTACAAACTGTGGAAAGTTTGAAGCCAACTCTAGCTTAGAGCAAAGCTTTTTAGATTCACTCGGTCTTAACAAAGTTTCAAACCATGTCGTTACAACTTATGTTGATGCCGACGGGACTTCTCGAGAAAGACAGATCCCATACACAGTCGTCGATGGGCGTGTTTTATTAAATGGTGAAGAGGACATTGGTTCTATTTATGAAATTCAGCCAGGCAGTTATATTAAAACTCCACAAATTGAATCGAGTTCAAGAATGGCGGCACTTAATTTACAACGTAAGCTCAAAATTCAAAGTTCTGGAAATGTTAGCCAAGCCGTTTTAAAAGATCAAGAGGCTCAATCAAGTATTATAACTCATCAAGGTAAGAGATTGCTAGCTTATGTTTGGCGTGGTGGTTCACGTGTGAGTGGTAATGCAACTTTACTTCGTGCTAATAACGAATTGAGAGCTCGTATTCAAAGAGAGATTGATGAAATCAACCAAACCATGAAAGACAACAATATCAACTTTCAATTGGCTCAGTCTGGAAATAATAGAAACAACCCATCTGCTAATAGGAAAGTCCTTATTTTATCTGAGTTAAGAAGTGACAAGTTTGAAATATATTGGACGCGCGAACCACATGGTGGCCAACCCTATCACAACAATCCTGATATTGCCTTTCGTAATGATGTCAGTGACCAAAGCATTGCACATTTTTTAAGACGCAAAGTGATGATTGAGTTGGGTTTTGTAGAGCCATTACAGACAAATTCAAAAAATAATTTATTCAACATACGCAGACACAATATGAGCGCTGAAGGGCAACAGTATATTGATAGAAATAATTTTGATCCCGGTAGTGATGTACACTTCTTAAGCGCAGACACTGTGATGAACAGACACAGCTGTCTACATTCTAGATTTAACGATTGTAAAGTGGCTACATCAGATGTTTCTGAGTTGTCCTATACAGTTAAAGACGGAGATAAAAAAATCTTTAACAAACAAACATTTAGTTCTTCAGATCTTCGTTCTATTGGTTCCGTTTATGGTGTGACTAATGATAATGGTGAGGCTGTTGATATTATTGCAGCATTGACGGGAATCCATGTTGATAGAAACGGAAATTTAAGAGCGGTTGGATATGCCTGTAAGCCATTCAGTAATGAAACTGTTCAAGTCAGAATTGGTAGGAGCACCAACGGTGATAGATTGGGCAATGTCAGTGATTCAGTGTTTAATGCTGATCAAAGTTTCATTCCTAGTGATGAGATTCCAGATATTTGTACTGATACTAACGGAAATAAGAAAACTAATGTTGCGTTTAGTATCAGCGCAACGATCACTGCTTTAGGCTTGGATGAGAATAATAGACCTTATGATTATGGTATTTTTTCAGCGGCAATCGATAAAGGAAGTCTTGGTGCTGCAAACCATAGACGTATGGGGGGACGTATCCTTTATAGTGATACAAACAGGCCTGCTCAGTTTTTAAACGGATTTTACCATATAGGTACAGACACTTATGCTAAATATGTTTGGCAAATTTCATGGGGTGGAGCTCGTAAAGCTTGTGTGTTAAACTCTGCAGAGTTTAATATGAACACAGGCACTAATAATCAAGTTAGAAGATTAGACGGTACCTTAGAGTCAAACAGAATCCAATCAATTGGTAACTGTCAAAGATACATCGTTCAGAGACTCTTTGATACTGGCTTAAGCAATGACAACTCAAATCCATCGCAACAAGATGATAACAACGAAAGCGGACAAGAAATATTTGAATTCAACGATAGTCATATTGGCAAACACTTTGCTATGCACTCGACTGTTGCACCAGGCTTTTCAGGCGACCACTTTAGGTACTTAGGTGACAATAACTTTTGTCAGGTGCCTTCAAATGAGTATAGTGCCAGCAACACAATCACTTTAACAGCAGATAACTATTCACAAAACCATGAGCAGTTTTTTGCAGGATCTCCGAGCTGTAACAATGTTAATGACAGCGGTCAGCCAACTCAAGACAATAACTCTGACAACTACAGTGGTTTATTGGCTGACCTTGGCCTGAACGGATCAAGTCGTTATCAAATCGCATTGCGTGATAACAATGACCCCAACAGATTCCAAGGGCAAGTGTTTCAGTGGATTCGTGGTGAAGGTGTGTGTCGCCCATCTGTGATCACAGATGTTAAAAAGGCGAGTCGTGATCAGTTAAACATCTTTTTCAGAAACTTTTCGATCAATCCAGACCAGACTCATTTAATTGAAAGGTGTGATGCTGGAAATAATAACGATAATAACAATAATGATGACAATAACAATAACGACGATAACAACAACGATGACAGTGCCGACAGCAATGAGGTTCAAGCACCAAGAAACCTTAGAATTGCAAGTTCGACGAATTCATCGCTAACTTTGTCATGGGATGCTGTGAGTAATGCCTTAGGTTACAATGTTTATAAAAACGGCAATTACATTGATACAGTTCTCAATGTTACAACTTATCAAGATAATGGTTTAGCCAGTGGCTCTTCACAATCTTACTATTTAGTTGCTTTCGGTGACCCAAATCAAGGTAACGACAGATACTCGCCAAAGTCAGATGAAGTGACTGGCCGAGTTGGTAATGGTAACAACGATAACAATAATGATGATAACAACAACAATGACGACGACGATAATAACAACGATGATAGCTCAAACAACGGTCGCATTCAGCCACCACAAAATGTGAGAGTTGCTAATACGACCAACTCGTCAGTGAGAATCGCTTGGGATGCAGTCAGTCGCGCTTTAGGCTACAACATCTACAGAGATGGCAATTACATTAAAACAGTGTTGAACACGACGTCTTTTGAGGACACAGGTCGTTCTTCTGGAGCAACTCACAGGTACAGCATTGTTTCTTTCACTGATCCTAATTCAGGTGATCAGCAGTACTCATCACAGTCACAAGAAGTGTCAGCAACTGTTGGTGGAAGCTCTGGTGGTAGTAACACAGACAATGACGATGATAGCAGTTCTAATGGAACTGTGGGAACACCACAAAACGTTCGCTTCACAGCCCGCAGTGGCTCAGCAATGACATTCACTTGGGATGCTGTTGATCAAGCAACTGGTTACAACGTTTATAAAAATGGCAACTACTTTAAAACCATTAAGGAAGTTGGTTACACGGACACTGAAGTGTCTGCTGGCCAAGAGTACTCTTACTATGTGGTTGCGTTTGGAAAGCCAAATGGTGATGATGCTGAGACTGTGTATTCGTCAAAATCTGATGAGATCACAGGTAAGGCTGAATAATATAAAGAAATGAAGAAAAGAACCATGGCTTTGGTCGTGGTTCTTACTGTAAAGCCTTAAGATCTTCATAGTTAAATTTACCAAGACTCCCTACTTTGAGATAATGCTAGAGCTTAATGCTTTTAAAGAATCAAAAGAGGGTCCGTTATGTTGAAAAACCGTCAAAACTCATTTGTACCTACAATCACCTTAATTATGGGGCTATTGCTTATCAGTCTTTCTTACACAAACTGTGGCGAAGGTTTTGAAGCACATTCTTTTAAAGTGATTGACCAAAGTAGCGTCATTGATGATCAAGAAATCACTATAGATGATGGTAACAATAATCCTCCCACAGTCATAGTTCCCCCGGTGGTTATTGAGCCAATGCCAGAACCAGTTGTTCTTCCTCCCGACGAGCAAGACAATATGATTGTTAACCCAATCCCGGCTAATTACGACATCAAGGTGATTTATACCGGAACAGGTTTTAACGAAGGGCCTTTATACTATAAAGCAACCAATACTATTATATTTACGGATTTCAATTTTTCAGATCATCTTAAAAATAAAATTGTATCCTATGATTTAAATACTCTAGAACTCAGCGAAGTTTCAAATCCATTAGGTTTGAACGGGAAAGCCTTAACAACTGATGGTGTCACTATCTCTGCAGGCGCTTTAACTGGTCGCACTATCTACAAAAAAGAAAATAACAGTGATGAGCACCGTCCACTCGATTTGAGTTTTGAAGGCAAGAAGCTCAATGCTCCCAATGATGTTTATTTAGATTCCGATCAAAATATATTTTTTACAGATCCAACGTACAACCGTAAGGCAACGACCGACGGCGAGCAGTTCTTAAGTTTCCAAGGTGTTTATTACATCGACCGTGATAATAACTTACACAATTTGGTGCGTTCAGGTTTTGCTCAGCCCAACGGGATTCTTTTGTCTCCCGATCAATCTACTTTGTATGTCTCTGACTCTGATGCGAACCTCATTAAGTCATTCGAATTGGTGCGAGACGATGGGCAGCCAATCAAGGCCATCAATGAAAAAGTGTTTTATCAAGCGCCAGCTTTGGCGCAGGGTGTGGAAGGAAAGATTGATGGCATGGCCATCGATCGCCGTGGAAATGTTTATGCATCTGGCTCTCATAAGATCACGGTGTTATCACCAACCGGAGAAGTTTTTGGACAACTTGATTTTGGTGAGCAAACCACGAATGCTGCTTTCGGCGGCACGGACAATAAAACTCTTTTTGTAACTGGTGCTAAAAAAGTTTACTCGGTGAACATGGACGTTCCCGGTTTGATAGTGACAGTGAATGCCAGTGATAACTCAAACCCTGGCAACCCCAACGACATGGACAATACAGATGTGCAAGCGGCAGGAGCGCCAAGTGCTCCAGTCGGGGTGAGTTCTTATTTAACAGCCAACAATTGGACGGTTCTTAATTGGCAACCGTCACAAGATCAAGATGGGCAAGTGGTTGCTTATAAAATTTACCGCAATGGTGAGCACATCGATACGGTCAAGGGTGGTGAGTCAAATAGCTTTAGGCAGCTGTATCATGCCACTAACACATTCATCGACTGTAATTACATTGAGTCTTCCAAGTGTGGAGCCAGCGGCCCAAAACCAGGTGAAACTTACAGTTACCAGATTGCAGCTGTGGATAATGATAATAAAGAGTCGGCAAAGTCTCAAAGTTTACAAGTGCAAATGAAACCTCTTACAGCCAATTCTATAAGAGATAATGTGAAGTCAAACTCTCAATACAAACTTGTGTTTGAAGAAAACTTTTCTAATGTAAGCAAGCAAGAGTTGAGTCAAAAGTGGGAGTTTCGCCGTGTTTGGGACCTTCAAGGCAAGTACAGTTCAAACCCACAGAAGAAAGCCCATTATGATAACGACAGCAAACATCAGCAAGTCATTAATGGAGAGGCCGGCTATATGATTGATCTCAATAATGACAGCCTCACTCAAATTTTTAATCCTTATCAGTCATCGCAAAATGGCAGTGCTTTAAAAATTTCCGCTCAACCGAAACCTGCAGGCATGTCAACTCCTGCTTTTGCTGATAGCGGTACTGAGATCAGTGCCAGTCAACAACTCCCTTATGTATCTGGGTTATTGCGATCTAAACAAAAATTTAAAAAGGGCTTCTTTGAAGCGAGAATGAAGTTATCAGGACATCACGGCATGCTGTCGACATTTTACTTGTTTCATTCGACCTTTGGAGTTGGCAGTGGTCAAAAGTTTGGAGCCAGTGAAATTGACATTCTCGAGTACTTAGGTGGCAGTGAGTCTCTGTACGGACAACCCAATCGTGGCCGTTTGATTTATCAAACGTATCACTTTAAATCGCGACAGGGTGATGGGGACTACCCATTGCATAGGACTCCGACAATGAGTTTTGAACAACCTGATAAAAAGCATTTTTCTGACGACTTTCACACCTACTCTGTCTTTTGGGATACAGGAATAGTTATTTGGTACATAGATGACAAAGAAGTTCGTCGAGTGGAAGGCCCTGCTGTCGTCAATGACCCTAAAGAAATCATTTTAAGTTTAGTTGTAGGTGGTGAGTGGGCTGGCGCTCCTAATGATGGTACAACCAGCTCTATTGAAATTGACTACGTCAGAGTTTATCAAAAAGATGAGAGTAGTGATAACAACGGAGCTTCTACAAACACTCAAGTCAACCCTCCAAAAACAATTAATTTACAACAAGCAGGTTCGGGCACAGTGAATATTTCTTGGGACAGTGTTGAAGGTGCTCTTGGCTATAATGTTTACCGTGACAACCAATACATTCAAACTGTAATAAATAAAACATCAACTCAAGACAAAGGATTGAATGCTGGAGCTTCGCACACATACTACATTGTTGCTTTCGGAGATCCAGCCAAAGGAAATAATTCATACTCACCAAAATCAGAGGAAAAAAAGATAACCATCAACCCTTAAAGAATGAGCACTTTTAAAGCCAATGACTCAATAGTACGAACATAAAGGTTAGGTTTAATCAGCTAACTCTTTTTGCAAGATTTTTTTACTTTCAGAGTCGATGATTTTTTTCGCTTTTTTATTCGAGCCAAAATTCATATAACTTAATGTGAGTAAGAGAACAATAAATAAGTAAGTGCAACCCATACTGATCCATACAAACTTTTTAGTGAGTTGAAAGCGATGTATAAGACCAAAAGCTAAAAGTGCAAAGCTAAATGTGCACCCAATTAAAAAAACAGCAGGGTGTATTAATGACAATGCATACATTGTGATGGTGGGAATAGAGGCCACAAATGTTAAAGTGGTTAAGCGTTTAAAGTTTAAGTTTCTATTTTGAAAAACTACGATTAAAAAATAAAAAAAACAAGATAGCATGAATACAAGCAACAAAGCCGTTATCGGTAAAAATAAAAAACCGATCAGTGCTTGCAAACCACTGCCTGCAATCAGCCCTCTTAAAACTCCAGTGATGGATGAGAATAGGCCTATAAGTATAATTAAGCTAAGCCAGCTCCAGGCGGGCACTTTTTTAACATTGAGAAAAGGGTTCTTGTAAAAAGCGAGGATGTATTTATTGATTTCTGTGATTTCAAGCTGAATGTTTTTTAAACTCATAAAGAGAGAACCTTTTGTTTAAATCCAATCCTGTTCGGCGACTTTAGCAAAACTTTGCAGGTAATGAGGTTCGATAGTCAAGTTGTCTTTTGTACTTTGGCCACCAAGCAGAGAAAGAGAAATGAAGTAAGGAGACTGCGTGAATAAGTCGTGTGCACATTTAATGTATTTGTGAAAGGCATTGATCGGTGCCGTCTTTAAGGTCAATTGATGAAAGTGTATTTTATGAGAATGAGTGCGCTCTATTGACTTATGTTCGCTAAAGATGTGAATGGCTTGAATTTCATCAAAGTTTTTTTGGTCGATCGAGTAGGCCTCTTTCATTTGACTGTGGTCAAAAACAAGGTGAACTTTTTTATGACGTTGAGATAGAGTTTTAATTGTTTTTATGAGGTGTTTTTTTCGAAAGAATGTAGTTAGCGGATTAAATTTGATTTCATAGACTTCATAGCCGTGTTCTTTTAAGTAATGAGGGATTGAGTTCCAGTACTTCAAAAAGTAAAAAAACGAAGTTTTCCCTGGTACAAAAATAATAGGGTATTTGGTCAGTAAGCAATTGGGTGTTAACTCAAAATGAGGCTTGCGACTGATGCGCTTTAAGTTGATAGCAAATAAGCCAAGAAAAAATCCAATACCGAGATAATACATACTTTAAAAATAACTAATGATATTGACTGAAGGGTTGAAGTGGCTGTTCACACGACTGCTACTGTGAAAAAGATAAGCAATATTTAGGCTCACATCAAAACTTCTGTGCACTTGATAAAGGCCTTCAATGGATGGGCTGATGAACAGGCTTGAAAAGTCATAGTCATCACCAGTGAAGGCAGCAAATCCAGATGCTAGACCCACTTTTAAATCAAAGAAGTTATACTTGTAAAAAGAGTGATCGGTTTTGACTCGCGCCATGATCTCGGTCATGTCATCGCCTGTTGAGTAAAGAAGTGCAACTTTAAGCGGGACAATTAAAAAGTTATAAATGCCAACTTCAGCGGAAAGACCGAGTCCAAGATTAGCGTCATCATTCACTTCGTGAATTTGTGAGTTGAGACCTACTCCCAAACTGTACGAACTGTTTTTAAGTTGGGTAATGGTGGTGTCGTCGCGTTTGGTTTTTAGTTGGTTTTGCAAGTCAGAAACTATATTGTTGTAGTTTCTGTAACTTGCTTCACTTGCCCAAAGGCTTGCCGTTGTAAAAAAAGATATTAGTATTGTACTGAAGTTTAAAATTTTCATACTTATATTATCACCCTAAAAGGCCTAACTTTGCAAAACTTACCTTTTAAAATACTTTAAATATGTATAAACTAGTTTCTAGGATGGAATATATTTTTTGTGCTTTTTGCAAACATGGACGTAAGGCTTATACCAAAAAACGCATGAGCTTTGTCGATTATATTTACGTTTCTATTCTTTCATTATTATTGATGTTCATATTGTTTCAAGACTTACATCCAGCTTTCTTTTTTATTTTTTTTGCATTGGTTTTTGTTATGGAACTTTTTATTAGCTTTCGTAGGCGGGTATCTATTCAGTGCCAAGTTTGTGGTTTTGATCCCGTCTTATATAAAAAAGACCCAGAGCTTGCAGAAGAAAAAATCAAAACAGTCCTTGGTGAGAAAAAAGAATCTTTGGATTACCTATTGAAATCAAAAAATCCTTTTGAAAACTTAGAACGGTAGATAAAAACTACTCAAATTAAATTTTTAAATTCCAAGAAGCTAGCCCTAAGTAAAGGGTCTCTTTATCCATCGGTCAAATAACAATCCCGACCAAAGAGTACACTCTCTAGACAAAGTTGATTCCTAAGAGGATAATAACACTATGAAATATCTTCTGAGCTTGGCACTTATTTTTACCATTTCACTTCCTGCATTCGCCAAAAAAAAACGAAGATCAAAAAAGTCCCAAGTGGCCATCGTACAAGTGGATGGAGCTGCGGTTTACAAAGTTCCCAATTTTGATTCTCCCATAATTGCATACCTAAATAAGGGAAAAAAAATACGCGCTTCAAAAAAAAAATACCCTGGAATTGGTGGCTTAGGTAGTTTTTATAAAGTGAGGCTCAAAAAGAAAAAGTATGGCTACGTCACAGATGTTGATTTGTTTCCATCGAATAAGAAAAACACAGATCAAAATGGCGGAGGCAACATCTTTGTACCAACAGGTGGCGATGATCACTCCGGTCAAGCTATGGGTGGTTCAGGGCGTGCTATATTTTTAAAACGTTACATTGGTCTTTCTTATAACTTGGTGAATTATAAAGAAGAGATTGCAAAAACAGAGTACACTGAAAGTATTGGCTTTTTTGGTTTAAAAGTTTCAGGGCCGGGGGCTTTGTTTGTCGACTTGCCTTTAGAGCTTAACATACTTGGTTTTTTTGGCTCTCCTACTTACTACACAGATTTATTTAATGAGGCTTCTGGTTTTATCATTATTGCCGATGTGCTTTACACTCTGCCACTCATAGCTAAAGAGAACTATATGCTTTATGTCGGTGTGGGGCCATCAATTAGGTACTCAAGTCAACAAGTAGAAGCCACCAAATTATCCAATTCAACCTCAACACCTTTTGATATTCAATTTGCCAATCTGGGGGGGGCTCTCGCTGCAGGTTTTGCCTTTCAGTTGGGAGAAAGCTTCGCTATCAAGGCTGAAGGTAAATACATGATGGATGAGCAGAGCCAAATCATTTATGGTGGCGCCTTACAGTTTGCCTTTTGACACCCTGTTTCTAGGGACTTTAAGTAGGTTATATTCTATTTTGTGTGATAAATATTCGGATTATGGATATCCGAATTCTGCCACAAGATTTAGTCAACCAAATTGCCGCCGGCGAGGTGGTTGAAAGACCATCTCATATGGTCAAAGAGCTTGTTGAAAATTCAATAGATGCTGGTGCTACTGAACTTGAAATTGATTTTGCCCAAGGAGGCAAATATTTAAGCATCAAAGACAATGGGCACGGTATAAAAAAAGATCAGTTGGCCGTAGCACTCGCTAGGCACGCAACCAGTAAAATCAATAAGATTGATGATCTTTGGCAGTTGTCGAGTTTTGGCTTTCGCGGTGAGGCTCTGGCAAGTATTTCTGCTGTGAGTGATTTCACAATGAATTCAAAAAATGCAGGCGAAGAAGACTCTTATGAACTTCGCTGTGAGTTTGGAAAAATTCTCCCTTTGAAAAAATCGCACAAAGAGCAAGGAACTCACATCATTATTAAAGACTTGTTTAAAAATGTTCCTGCTCGTCTTAAGTTTTTAAAGACTGATGGCTATGAAGGCACGCAAATTAAAAATGTTTTAAAGGCGATGGCGATGTCTCATCCACAAGTGAGCTTTCGGGTGAAGTTGGCCGGTGAGCTTATTTTTTATTGGCCATCTACAGACAGTCGCAAGAAACGAGTGGAAGACATTCTCGGCATTCAAGACATGCACCACATCAGTGGTGAGCTAGATGGTGCCAAAGTAGAATTGATTTACTCAAGCCCAAATAAAACAGCTAAAAGCCGTCGTCAGATTTGGAGTTTTGTGCAAGAGCGCTGGGTGCAAGACTCAACTGTCTCTTCGGCCATTGTTGACGCTTATAGAACTTTACTCATGCATGGGGAGTACCCTTATGCTGTTTGTTATGTGCATATGGACCCAGAAGATCTCGACGTCAATATTCACCCAACTAAATCGCAGGTTAAGTTTCGCAATTCGTCTCATGTTTATAAACTAGTTTATCGTCACTTAAGAGCTGATCTAGAAAAGGCTCCTTGGTTAAAACACCTCTTGCCTGATAATAACGAAAATGCAGAAAATGAAGAGCTCACTCTAAAGATGAAGCCGCTAAAAGCACCTAAAGAAACCAACATTGCTTTTTCAGATAGTAGTTTTTTGAAGACACACTTTAAGAAAAAAGACATGCTCGATAAGCAAACATCAGCTCCAACAGTGGCTGATCTCAAAACCTTAGCCATGGACAATGTGCGTGAAAATCTAACAAATGCTGTTGTTGAAGAATCAAAAGTTGAGTCACAAAAAATGATGACGAAACTTTCTCAAAATATAAATTCAGATCATTTGAACACAACGAATCACCAGGGTGTGGTCACAAGCAATCAAAAGTGGTCTCAACTGCAGGTTCTTGGTCAATTAAACCTTACTTATATCGTTACACAAAATGAAAAGTCTTTAATATTAGTGGACCAGCACGCCGCTCACGAACGCGTTGTATTTGAGCGTTTGATGTTGCAGTTCGAGCAGCAAAATTTTGAAGTGCAAAATTTGTTGATACCACACGTAGTGAAGTTGCGTGAGGATCTCGTACAAGTGTTGTTAACAAATCAAGATGAAGTGGCAAAGTTGGGCATTGAAATGGACGCTCTCGGAGAGGATGCCATTGCCGTAAGGGCGCATCCAAGCTTTATTAAAGAAAAGTCTATCGGGCAGGCTTTAGAAAAGATGGCGCTTCAAATTGAAAAAAGTGGTGGCAGTGTTGAGCTAAAAAATAGAATCGCCGATGTATTTGCAACCATGGCTTGTCACTCAGTTGTTCGAGCCGGGCAAAGTTTGAGCCAAGAAGAGATGGAAAATTTATTAGTACAGATGGATGAGTTCCCACTGTCAAGTTTTTGCCCACATGGGCGCCCAGTGTTTGTCGAGCGACCTTTCTCTCAGATTGAAAAAGATTTTGGTCGTCTAGTATAGAGTGACGTATGAAAAATAAAAAAATTGTTTTTGTAGTGGGCCCGACAGCTAGTGGCAAATCTGACTTGGCCTTCGCTCTTGCCGATAAGTTTGGTTCCGCCATTGTTAATTGTGACAGTTTGCAAGTTTATAAAAAGCTAGATATAGGCACTGCCAAACCTACTGAAAAAGAGCTCAAAGGTTATGACTCTTACCTTTTTGATTGTGTAAACATTGATGAGGACTTCACTGCTGGTATCTTTCGTCGCAAAGCTCTCGAAATTTTAGAGACAACAGATCACAAGTCTTATGTTTTTGTCGGTGGCAGTGGTTTTTATATAAAAGCACTTCTTAAAGGAATGTTTGAAGAAGTCCCATTGAAGCAAGAAGCACAACTACAAGTGCAAAACTTAAAAGAGACTTTAAGTAAAGAAGAGCTATTTGCCAAGTTACAAAGTTTAGACCCAGAGTACGCCACTAAGATTCATCAAAATGATCAGTACCGGGTAGGTAGGGCTTTGGAGTTGATATTATCTCTTGGCAAAAGCATGGCGCAAATTCAACAAGAGTTTGCCAAAACGGCAACATCCTTTCCTTATCCCTATAAAGTTTATGGCTTACAAGTGGATAAACCAATATTAAGAACAAGAGTGGAAGAACGCCTTAGTAAAATGTTACATAATGGTTTTAAGGAGGAGGTTTTAAATCTTTTAAAATATAGGGAGTGTAAAGCTTTGAGCTCTGTTGGGTACAAAGAGATGCTCAGCCTAATTGATGGGCAGATAACTGAGGGTGAATTTAAAGAAGAAGTGATCAAAAACACTCTTCGCCTTGCAAAAAGACAAATGACTTGGTTTCGAGGGCAAGACGAGGTGGAGTGGTTCACCTATGAAAACCTAGACCTCATCGTTGCTCAATGTCAGGTTTTTTTGAATGAAGCTTAGCAGGGTGTTACAATTTTAAATGCAGTTCGCACCTAAAGATGTTATGAGGACATTCTATGTTAAGTATGACCGGATTTGGTATTGCTAAAATTTCACTGCCTGAGAGCGAGCTTGTTATACAAGTTAAGTCTGTGAACTCGCGCTTTTTAGATATTAAAATCAACTTACCACGAGACTATCAATTTTTTGAAAAAGACGTGCGAGAGCTTATTAAAAAGAATTTGTCCCGCGGCAACGTTGAAGTTTATTGTTCTAAAAGAAACTCCGCTAAAAAAAGTAAAACCGAAATTAAAGTCGATAAAGAGCTCGCGAAAAAATGGCTCACAGGGTTTAACAAACTCAAAAAAGAGCTCAATTTAAAAGATGAAAAGCCATTATTATTAGATGTGATCAAGTCAGTTCCTGTGTTGTCTTTACATGAAGACAAAAGTGTTTCAGCCAGTGAAAAGAAACAATTTTTAAAAACCATGAAAGATGCGGTGACAGCTTGTTTAGCCGAGCGCAAGCGCGAGGGCGCAGCTCTTAAAACAAGTATCAAAGCTCAGTTACAAGTGTTGTTTAAAGAAACTCAGAGCATTGAAAAAAACAGGGAAAAAGCCAACAAAGAGATCGCCCAAAGAATTTTAGATAAGTTTAAAAAAATCAACAGTGATTTGAGTTTAGATACGGCACGAATCGCGCAAGAAACTTCGCTCTTGGTTGAAAAATCAGATATCAACGAAGAGTTGGTTCGCTTGCAAGAGCATATTTCAGAGTGCAAAAAACTGCTCAATAAAACAGGGCGCGTCGGTAAAAAGTTAGATTTTTACTCGCAAGAGATGCTACGCGAGGTGAATACCATAGGTTCAAAGTCACAAGTGAAGCAGCTCACCCATTCAGTGGTGAACTGCAAAAGTGTGATCGAACAAATTAGAGAACAGGTGCAAAACGTAGAATGAGTGACAGCAAAAGTTATATCTTTATTGTTGTTGGGCCGAGTGGGGCAGGAAAATCAAGTTTTCTTGAGAGAATTATCGTAGACCGTCCTGAGATCATTGATACGGTCACCAACACGACGCGGTCCATGCGTCCTGGTGAGCAACAAGGTCAGCCCTATGATTTTATTTCTAAACAAGAGTTTGAGTCGCGCATCAAGCAAGACCTTTATATTGAGTGGGCCAAAGTGCACGACAATTACTACGGCACCCCAAAAAGTGAAATCAAACGCATTCAAAGTATTGGAAAGTCCATTATCATGGATGTCGATATCCAAGGAGCGCGCAGCTTTAAAGAGTATGCCCCTGAATCAATCAGCTTTTTTATTCTACCGCCATCAATAGATGTTTTGCGTCAAAGAGTGAAGTCCCGTGACGGAGCCTCTTTGAGCGAAGAGCAACTGGAGCTCAGAATGAAGAATGCTGAAATTGAGATACTAGCATCAAAAGACTTCGATCATCGCATAATTAATGATGATTTCGAAGTTTCTTATGGGCGATTTAAGAAAATAGTTGATCAATACTTAAATAATGTATAGAAAGTAGTTTGACCCAAAATGTATTAACCAAAGGTTCATCATGGCTAGAGTAACTGTTGAAGATTGTTTAGGAAAAGTGGAAAATCGTTTCGTGCTTGTGCATTTGGTGTCTAAGCGTGCTAAGCAACTTTTAAAAGGTGCTCGTCCTACAATTCCTCAAAACAAAAACAATAAGTTTGTGGTAAATTCTTTGCGTGAGGTCGCACATGGCAGTGTTTATTTCGATAGAAATGAGCACAAAACACCAGACACTTTGTTTTAACTTGCCGATGGTTTATTTGTAATTTCAAGAAGTTGCATAAGCTTTTCTTATATCAGTTATAGAACAATTTAACTTAATAAAATCGAGGTTTTAGCTTAAGTTGCTAGAATGTTGCGTCGATACTATTACATCATATATGACAACATGAAGACCGCGGGTAAAGTTTGGCAGCTTTGAGTTTAAACCAAGAAGAGATCACCTCCATAGAAGAGTTTGTTGAAAAACTAACTGAGTCTTATTCACAAGAACAAATCGATATTATTAAAAAAGCCTACGACTTCAGTGAAAAAGCTCATGAAGGCCAGTTTCGAAGAAGTGGTGAACCTTATATTTCTCACCCTTTAGGTGTGGCTGGAATCTTGTTTCAACTCAATTTAGATGTGAGTTCAATTGTAACGGGCTTACTTCACGACACGGTTGAGGACACAGAAGTGACTTTAGAGGATGTCGAGACCGAGTTTGGCGAAACTGTTAGGCACTTGGTTGACGGTGTGACTAAGATTTCTCAAATCAAATACCGACAGTCCCATGAAAAACAAGGTGAGAATATTCGCAAAATGATTGTGGCCATGGGACGGGATGTGCGCGTTGTTTTGGTGAAGCTTGCTGATCGTCTGCATAATATGCGTACGCTAAAGCACATGCCTTTTGAAAAACAAGAGCGCATAGCCAAAGAAACTCTTGCGATTTACGCTCCTCTTGCTAGTCGTTTGGGGATCAGCTCTTTGAAGGTTGAGTTAGAAGATCTGAGTTTTCGCTACTCACAACCTGAGTCCTACTATGAACTCGCACAAAAGGTGAGTAAGAAGCGTAAAGACCGAGAAAAGTACATCGAAGATGTGCAAAGTTTACTAGCTTCCGAAATTGCAAAGCGCAGTTCTTTAAAGTTTGAAGTGTCGGGGCGGTCAAAGCACTTATACTCTATTTACAAAAAAATGCAGCATCGAAATGTCGATTACGATCAAGTTTACGATGTCTTAGCATTTCGTATTTGTGTGAGTAGCATTCAAGAGTGCTATGAGGCTCTCGGTATTGTACACACCGTTTGGAAGCCCATACCGGGTCGCTTTAAAGACTTCATCGCCATGGCTAAAACCAATAACTATCAAAGTTTACACACCACTGTGATTGGCCCAGGGGCTGAGAGGATTGAAATTCAAATTCGCACCTTTGAAATGCACAACGTGGCTGAGTGGGGAATCGCCGCTCACTGGAAGTACAAGCATGACACGCGTGGAGGTGAGGGTGCCATAGACAAGTCAGCGACAGAAAAATTCAACTGGCTGCGCGAACTTGTCAGTTTACATCAACAAACTCATAACTCGGATGAATTCTTAGAAAATGTAAAAACAGATCTCGTCGAATCTGAAGTGTATGTGTTCACACCAAAAGGGGATGTTAAAGAGTTTCCGGACGGAGCAACACCTATTGATTTTGCTTATTCCGTTCACACCGATATAGGTAGCAGAGTTGTGGCCGCACGGGTGAATGGCAAAATGTTATCTTTAAAATACAAAATGAAAAACGGTGACACCATTGATGTGATCACTTCTAAAAATCAAACGCCATCGAAAGATTGGTTAAAATACTGTGTGACTTCTAAAGCCAAGTCAAAAATCAGAGCTTTTATCAAAAAAGAACAACGAGAAAAAGCTTACAACTTAGGAATGGAGATTTTAGAAAAGTCGTTCCGCAAAAACGGCTACTCAGTGAACCGTGTTTTGAACACACCAGACTTTGAACAATTCTTGAGAGACCAAGGTTGCAACAGTATGGACGATTTTTACGTTCGTGTTGGGTACGGTAAGATCACACCTCTTCATGTTTTACAAGCGGTCTTCCCCGATGAAGTTGGCGAGAAAAAAGACGAGACTGACGAAGGCTTCATTCAGAAAGCTCTAAAGAAAGTGGCGAGCAAATCAAAAAGTCAATCTCCCATTATGGTAGACGGGGTGACCGACATGTTGGTGCGTTTTGGGAAGTGTTGCAGTCCACTGCCAGGGGATCCGATCATTGGCTTTATCACACGAGGGCGCGGAGTCACCGTGCACCGAGCGGACTGTGAAAAGACTTTTGAGTTAGATCAAGACCGACAGCTCGATGTGGCTTGGACTAAAAAAGAGTTGTCGACAGGGGGGATGGTTAAACTTAAGGTGATCAGCCATGACGTCTCTGGACTATTGCGGTTTATGACTGAAACCTTTTCCTCTCAAGGGGTGAATATTTTAAAAGCGGAAATCAAAACAACCCGCGACAAAAAAGCCATCTGTAACTTTGAAATTGAAGTTAAAAATGCCTCACACCTTTCTCAAACCATTCAAGCCCTACAAAAGATCAAAGGCATCATTGGCGT
>JAHDFM010000008.1:69095-112933 GCA_020628165.1 Bdellovibrionales bacterium
CACACCTTTCTCAAACCATTCAAGCCCTACAAAAGATCAAAGGCATCATTGGCGTGAGTCGAGTGTCTTAAGTATTTTCAAAGATATAAATTCATAAATTTTTTTTGTTTTTTGAACTTCAAAATAAAGACACTTAATCAAATTGAGTAAAACATTTTTTATTCACAGTATTGTAAATCGTCTTAGTTATTGGATGACCAATTGGTTTTGTTTTAGGCGTAAAACTAATTTCAAACTTTTCTAGCCCTGGGTAAATCGGGTCTGAGTTTACTAGCTTGATAATAACTTTAGAATTGATTATTTCACCGTTTTGAATGGCAGTTACGTACTCATTTAGAAGAGAGTGCATTTTATCAAAGCATGGAACTTCAAAAGCATTTGAATTTATTGAAAAGAATAATAAGACCGATGTTGAAAGAAATTTTTTAAACATATTTTACTCCAATTAAGATAATTATTATCACGGAGGACTAATGACTTCTAACTGAGGCCTTAATTTTGCAAATTATACTATCAATACTACTATAAGTATTAAATTAAGACTAAAAGCTTTTCATAGAAAAAGTTATTTGATTTTCTATAGGTATAGAGAAGAGGTTATTAAAGGGGGATAAGACTTCAATAAAAAAAGCCTTTATAAATATAAAGGCTTTTTAAGTATTCACTCATTTTTTAATTGTTTTTAAAATTTATAGGCGAGTCCTAAGCGAATCGCAATGAAGTTGGCGCTCACTGTATCAGCTGGTGGGAAGAAGTTGTATTCGACCTGTATTGGCGCCATAAGGGTCGGTGAAAAGTGAATGTCAGCACCAAAAGCACCCACGAAGGTGTTGGCTATTTGAATCTTGTCTTCGTTAAGAGCTGTTGTTGTGTTTGAAATTGGCAGTAAGAGATCGATACCTCCACCAACCCATGGTCTAAAAGTGCTCATGCCGAAAACATAACGGGCGTGAAGATCAAGAGTGAGATAATTGATTTCAACAACACAAGGCTTATCAAAAACATTGGAGTCACTTTCACTACAAACGGCATTTGCTGGATCATCTTCAAGTGTGAGCATCTCCATACCAAACATACCGCGGAACCAAAGACCACCAAATAAACGGTAGTCGGCAAGAACTTTGGCACTGAAACCACTTCCAGAAAGGTCTGATGTGTTATAGTTGGGAGAAATACCAATTTGCTCAACACTCATATTACCCATGTTCATACCTAACACAGCTCCAATGGCCATGTTTTTCATTTTAGAACGCGGATCATACTCATCATCCTTACGCATGCGTTTGCGACGTTTAGCCACTTTGCGAACACGCTTGCGAAGGGTCCACCCTTTTTTAGCGCGACTCTTTTTTGAGATCACCCCAATGGCCTTAGAACCTTTGACCTTTTTGATTTTTACGAGGCCTCGTTTTTTACCACTTTCAGAAATAATGAAAAAGACTTTGCCAGCTTCAAGCTCCGTGCCTTCAGCTTTAATTAAAACTTTACGGCCTTTCACTTTTGCAATGGATGCAGCATGCAAGGTTTCTGACAAACCAAATGAGAGGGTTAATACAAATATTAAGCTTATGAATTTCATAGTTGTCTCCATCAAGTGGTTTCATAGTTATGCTTAAAACCAAATCTTATAAGATACTAATATTGTAAGAAAATTATTATTTCGGAGCAAATTGTTAAAAGCATTCCATCAAACTATGGTCTTAAGGCTTGAGCAGCGAATGCTCAAAAAAGTTAAAATAAATTGTATTGGGTGAAAACGATTTTAAGCACCAAAATGACTAAAATAAAAGTGGCTGTGGTAAAGGTTTTTAGAGAGCTAATACAGTTTGTATAGGTGTGCTGATCAAATTGGCAAAGTGTTCAATTGCGACTGTGACGGCTTAATATATCAACACCTAAGTCGAGGAGAACTTTTAAGTCATCTGATTTTAGAGATTGTATATCTTTAACACTAAAGTCACAGTTAAGTTCATCACTTTTTGAATTAAGACTTAACTGAATATTTTGTATGGACTTGTAAAGCACGTATTCAAGCTTTTGATACTCGCCATCATCAATAGGTATGAGTTCTTCGGTATCAAGCTCTTGGTTGTACAGGCAGTAAGAGGTGTTGATTTTGTCAGTCGAGTTCACCACAATTTTACCATTTTGAATAAGCCCGTTCTCATTGATGAAGTCTCTGGGTTCAGAGGTGTAAACGTTGCAACTGGAAATAATGACTAATATGGCAGAGTAAAAAAGCAACTTCATACTTTGTAGCATACTATGGGCTGTTCAGAGCTGCTAATTTACATAGTTATTTTAAGACCTTAGTCTTATAATGAGCGATCATTTATGAAGACTAAGAATAATTAAAGCAATCAAAGTAAATAAACATGACTTCCTTTGTTATTGATGGCCGATCAATTTGTTCATATATTCATACTTTGCATATTTTTATGCTCAAATAATAATCAATTGTAAGGGGATTTCATCAGATTCTTGATGACAGCTTTATTGAGAGTTTATAGGCTAATTTTTTAATTAAGGAGATACTACTATGTCAGTGAACAAAGTTATGATTGTTGGTCGTTTAGGAAATGACCCTGAGTTGAAGACATTGTCCTCAGGAAGTGCTGTTTGCAACTTCAGTGTGGCTACAAGTGAAAGATGGACAGATAAAGAGGGGCAGAAGCAAGAAAAGACCGAGTGGCATAGAATTGTAACATGGGGACGTCAGGCTGAATTGTGCGGCAAGTATTTATCAAAGGGTCGCCAAGTGTTTATTGAAGGTAAGTTGCAAACGCGTTCATGGGAAGATCAACAAGGTCAAAAACGTTACACGACAGAAGTTGTTTGTAATAACGTTCAGTTCTTAGGAAGCACACAGCAGAATGCAAACCCGGGAATGTCTACTCCAATGCCAGAAGACTTCGGCCCAGAGCCATCGTTTGAAGCGTCTGATGACATTCCGTTCTAAGTAAAGAAGAACCGACTTTAAAAAAATAAATGAGAGTTTGATGGCTCTCAAAAAAGAAAAGCTCCTTTTAAGGGAGCTTTTTTTTATCTTCAAAACGTTAAATTGAATTTTACCATAGGTCTCTCGCTGTCACTCAAGATGAGAGCATGAATTATTCAAAGTGTGAGGAGGGACAATTCAAGCTAAAAGAAAGCCAACACATTCTCTTCGCACGCAGTTCCGTGGGTGCGCTGCTCGTCCGCAGGGCGAGCGGTGCTGCCCGCGGCTGTTTGAGTACGAAGAGGGTGTGTTGGTTTTCTTTGGGTGGAACCGTTGGCTCTACGAACAAAGCAAGTGCTACATGCAAAACAAAAAAATCAGAAGGCCTGAATCGGTTTCATCTTAGGTGGTGGACCAAATTTAGACATCTTAGCTCCGCTGACACCCATTAGGACACGAATGCCTTTGTTGGTTTTTTGTTTAAACTGATCTTCTAAAAGCGCTAAGAAGTAAAGTTCAGACTCTTTCTGTTTTGAGATGTTTAGGTTGATGTTGATATTGTAAGAGCCAAAGTTAGGCACAACTCGAGGACCTCTGCGACTGAGCTTAATGGTCATCTTTCCTTTTAGTTTGCCGTTGATCTCATCTGTGGGTTTACCGAGTAAGCCTTCTTGTAAAACAAAACTTGAGCCAGCAAGGCGACCTTTGAGTTTAACTTCTTTGAACATGATTTCAGGAATTTCAACGGGCAAGCCATTCATGTTGATTGATCCTGCCGGCATGACAAAGTTTTTGACATTGATTTCTGTGGTGCCATCGGGTTGAGTGAAGAAAGTGGGGTCAATGTTCACTTCAAGTTCACCCGTAGCTGAGCCTTTGAGTTTCACGGGGAGAGCGACTAACTTTTCAATCTCAGCCAGGTTTACTTTTTCAAAGCTTGCATCGATCAGCTGTTCTTTGAATTTGTCTTTACCCTTTCCTTTGACGGCATCGCCTTCTTTGTAAGTTAAATCGAGATTTCCTTTTAATAAACCCTTGGCATTGACAGAAACACCTTTTTTAAAAGAAAGCAAAGCAGCTATTGACGGAGCAATAGAAAGGCTGCCAACTTTCAAACCAGAGACCTGCGCTGTTTCAACTTGCACCTTCTCTAAGTCGACAGAAGGAGTTGGCACTAAGCCAATGCTCATGTCATCAAATGAAAGAAAAACTTGGTTTTGAGTCATTTTAGAAACCTGAGCTGTAGTGAAATCGGCGAGGTCTGAATAAGGAAATAAAATGACTAGAAAAACAAGAGCTGAAACCCAAACCAGGAACATTTTGAGTTTATGATATTTAAATAGATTTTTAATCAAACCGAGGACTTTGCTGATACCTTCGCTCACAATAGATTCCTTTTAAAAAAATCAGTAACCATTATTTTTTAGTTTTTTTCTTCTTTTTCTTTTTAGATTTTTTCTTTTTCTTCTTTTTGCCTTTATCTAAAGGCACTTTTTTAACAGGGAAGGCATAGCTCACTAAACGGTAATCGACGTTGTAGTATTGTTTTTTATCAGTGTCTTCACTCATGCTTGTACTGATCAGCTTGATGTGATCTTTGAAGTTTTTTAAGTGAAAAGACAAGTCAACGACCTGTCTTACATTGAGCTGTTTGAACGAGGCTTTGATGGCAGTTTGTTGAATGGGTTTTTTAACCAGCGACTTACCAGTGCTTTTAAGATCAGTTTCTTCAATGCTAATGATTTGGTTGGGCAGCAAATCGAATCGACCCAATGATGAACGAATTTGGCTGGTGACATTGTTAGCGTTGCTCGTCGCAGGAAGTGGTGTTTTTCCTTTTGGCAACTGGCTGTATTTGAATAAGCTGCGAATGAGATTGCGGTGCTTGTTAAAGTCAGCCACATTGTCAGCAGACGAACTTAAAAAAGAGTAGGGCAAATAAAGTAAAATCAAAACACCAAGAACGCCTAGAGCAGTTAGAATTATTTTCTGAGTTTGAGCGGGGAGAGTTTCAAACTTTTCCTTGATAGTTTGTACATGTGGGTTTTCTGCAAACTTTTCTTTGGTCTGAGTGAAGCTATCGACAAGTTTGTCTTTTAAATCGTCAAAGGCCATTAAACACCACCTTCAATTTGTACATTCACACGAAATGAAAACGGAATTCGACCCGGGCTTGTTTGCAAGCGAGCGTTGGTTTTTTTCACTTTGCCATCAACAGACATGCCTTTGAGGCTTCTTTCAACAGATTGAAGTTGTTGTCTTGAAGCCACTTCGCCTTGAATGTCCATATAGCCATTCACAATGTTCAAGCTTTTTACGTTGAGTTTAACAGCGCTCTTTGCTGGCATAGATGAGGAAAGTTTTTTTAATACTTGTAAGGCTGAACCAATAGTTTGCACTTTGTCTGCCATTTCTATAGCTTTGAGTTCGCTCTTTTGGTTTTTTATGTACTTCTCGACGTTTCTAGCGTTAGCTTTCGATTTTGGAAGTTGTGCAATCTTTGTAGCATGTTTTTTCAATGTGCTACGTGCGGTTTCTTTCATGGTTGCTGTCATGCTATCGCGGGCTATGCCGTAAACTAATAAAATCATAAACACAGCTGAGAGATACTTAACTGTCGTGCCCCATTTGTTCCAAAAATTAACCCATTGTTCACTTTTTTTAGCAAACTCATCTTTGAGCAAGTTAGCGGCAGGGTTGATGGGCTTTTTAAAAGCCTCAATGGCTAAGCCCACTGCTGGGCCACCATTCACTCCGTACTGGGCTCCCGCTGAGAATTCGACGAATGGAGCCATACTGAACTCAGTGAGGCGATTCACCGGACGCTCTAATTTTTGAGTTAAATAAGCCCCAATGTTTTTTATACGGCTCACTCCACCAACAATTTTGATATTATCCAGCTCTAAGCGAAACTTTGATTCTACGGCAATGATAAGAAGCTTTAGCTCTTTGTAAAGATCATCAATAGATGCTTTGACGGTGTCAGAGTAAACAGCCTGATTTTTATCCCCCTCATTGTTGTTGAGTAAGATGAACGACTTCGACATGAGTTCTTTGAGAGCCTCATAAGGTTGAATTTTATATTTTTTCCCAAGGGTATTGGCGATATTTATACCACCCCAATCAATGCTCTTGGTGTCGATGATTCGCTGGCCTTCTACGAAAAGCACAATCGTTTGACTGTGACCAATGTGTAAAATCATATCAATGGCCGTGGTTTCCCAATCAGGTTCCTCTAAATCGTCATCCTCGTCATCTTCAAGCTCTTCATGAGGGTTGTAGCTATTCTTAGCGTCCACGGGTCCTTGTTGCCAAGCTTCAAACAGGTTGGCAAAAGCAAGCCCCTCAACAGACAAACTTGAAACGGGAATCAAACTGTCTTTTGATAAATTAATTAAATTTTGAATCACTTCTTTAGGGGCAGCAAAAGCAAGAACTTCCGAAGCGTTCTTAAAGTAACGAGTGATCTTGGCATCAAAGATGGCATTTTCATAGGTGAGAGGAATGTCATCCTCAAGTTCAAAGGCGACTGACTTTAAAACCTTGTGTCGCTCTTTAAAGGGAAAACTACAAATACGAGAACTGACAAATTTTTGAGGCAAGCCCAAAACAAACTTGGTGTGACCGTCGTCATACTTTTCGGCCACTTTACGAAGAATGTCGATGATCTCAATGTCATGGTCAGAGTTTGGGTTTGGGTTTAGTGGAAACTCATGAAAATCATCAAAAGAATAGGATCTGTTACGATAATTTACGACGGCAATCTTTACACTAAAACTACCAATATCAATACCGATTGCGCGACTCAAATTTTTACACCTTTAAAACGATTGAAGACCTGATGCTATTATAACAAGTACAAATAATCTCATGTATTTATTACGTTTAAATTTTATCAATTTTCTGTCATAAAAACTATTGTCGGTCTTCCTTTAGGTGTTTTTTTCTTGGCTTTGGTCGTGTTTTTATTCTGATCGTTATTGTTATTAGAGTTATTTGGATCATTGGGGTTTTGATCGTTATTATTGCCGGTGTCGTTGTCGTCTTCGTCTTCGTTTTTCTCCTCTTCGTCGTCTTCTTCGAGGAGTTTAATATACCTTTCTTTAATGTTATCTAAATCAAAAGTGACGGCCGTTATCTCTCGAGAAATTCCCCCGTAAGTGCCGATGCTTTTCACCACAAAGTTGTGTTCATTGCCAAACAAAAGAGGAATGCCCTCTTCGTTAAAGTCTTCAATATTAATACCTTGCCCTTTGGGTGGGTTTTCTAAAAAGCCTTCAAAATCATCGTCATTTTGAAAAGGTCCCCCTTGCTCGGGATCGTTGATTCGCTCTTGAATGGCATCGACAAGTTCATCGGTGATTTGACTGTCGAGAGATTTGATCACGTCTTTTTCAGCTGTATTGATGTTAATGCCTTTGATGCCATAAATGGTGACACGTGATTTGAGCATGTTGAAAAACTCATTGTTCATACCTGGAATCATGTAGAGTTCTTCTATTGTGCGGAAGGCTTGATTGGGTGGGAACTCATCGGTATTGCTGTCTTCAAACTGATCTAGCACCTCGTCAAAATTTGATTTTTCATCACCCCCGAGGTCACTGATCTTGTCATCATCGACCCAGTCTTTGATATTATTAACGAGCTCATTGAAGTCCGTGCTTCCATATTTGTCGGCAAACTCAGTGTTATTTTCCATTTCAATTTCAAAAATCTTAAGGAGTTGCTTGGTCGTCGCCTCTCGAATTTTTTTAGATCCTGAGCCCAAATCATTGATATCAATCTTACCACCTTCATCTTGAATTGTGATTTGATAAGATCCTTCAAAGATAGATTCCTCTTCAATGGCCTTGACCTCTCCTTTTTCGATATTGCCCAAGTCTTCAGGAATGAAGGAAGAGATGGGCCAGGCAAACGGGAATTGCCAGATCAGATCAATCTTTTGCTTGATGGCCTCAACTTGAGGTCTTGCTATGTCGGGAATATCGGCATCATCTGGGATCAGGGCAATGACTTTTTGAAAGATCAAAATTCGCAACAAAGCGATTTCTAACCCCGACTTCGCCGCGTAATAGGCGCGCACTTTGTGTATAGACCTTGCAGACACATTGTACTCAATCAGAGTGTCATAGGATATAGAAGTGGCAAGAAAGGTCATGATAACGACAAAAAATAAAGACATCAACAAAGCAACACCGTTCCTAGCTTGTTGCTTTAATTTTTTATTAAAATCTATGAACGTTTTCATCCACCACTCCCCTCTGGGTTAGTTGTGTCTTGGGAGGTGTTGTTTTGATTCTGTTGCTGTTGCTGTTGCTCTTGCTGTTCTTGTTGTTGTTTGAGAGCGGCTTCTTCAGCTCGTTTTTCTTCTCGAACTTTAGCTATGTTGTTTGGAAAGCGTATGGGTGCAACAACGGTGAGGGCAAATTTTTTAGGTTTTAAATTGGCTTTTTGAGCTTTCTCAACAACTCCTAAAGTGATTTCAACCACATTGGGAAACTGTCCATTTGAATGTTTACTTTGTTTGTCTGTTGTTTTCCATTCCTTTTTCCAGTCAAGCTCCTCTTTGTCACCCTCGATGTCACCAGCATACTTCATTTCAAAGCGATCTACATTTTCAACTAGCACCATTTTGTTACCATCTTCATCGACCTTATCATCGATGAAGGCACTTGAGCGTCGCCACAAGCATTTATTAACGCTGTCGCCAGTCTTGCGCGACTTACAGTCATCAATAAAATAACCAATTTCTGCTAAGTTACTCTCCATACTTTCAGCAAAAGAGCGAATGTTACTGGCGCTGGTAAAATGCAGATTGTCCTCTTCACCTAAAAACTGAGTGTTTGAAACCATTTTTTTTTCTTTAAATTTTTCTTTGAGGCTAGCACAGGGGTCTTTTTTAGTTTCATTAGTATTGTTTGTTGTGGTTGGGTTCGTAGTTGTTGGAGTTTGTCCGTTTGGGTTAGTTGTGTTAGGAGTCGTGGTTTTTTTCTTGTTTTCTTTTTCGCAGCGGATGATGCGTTCTTTGAAAGATTCATTGTATAACTCTGCATGGTAATCATAGAAGTTAAAGGCTTTTTCGATATCGCGCTTCATAACAGCGAGTGCATCTCTTACAATCGATTCGCGGTCAATACGTGCTTGAATGTTGCGTTTATTGGTCAGTGAGCTTTGTATAGAACGCGACGACAACAGAGCAAGAGATGAAAGAATTGCTAAAGCGATCATAGTTTCAATGAGAGTGAAACCAGAAGAGGATAAGTTTTTAGTTCGCATCGCCAGAGTCTCCTCCGCCATCGCTATCATCGCCACCACCACCTCCACCGCCGCCAAGAGCAGACGCCAGTCCTCCAAGAGCACCTAAATCAAGCTCTTTGTTGTAATCAATATGGTATGTTGTGGCTGAAAATTCGATCTCCTTTTTTTTGTGTTTTACAAAAACGGACACTTTGATTTCTTTGACCGACTTTTTAATGTGCTCACTCATCTGTTTGAGAATAGTTCCGATGGTTTCGTCGACATTGTCATCTTGTGAGGCGAGAATGGGGCCCAAATCTGGGATTTCAAACTCTTGACTCGACATAGTCCAACGATAATTAGGATAGCCTTCAAATGTTCCAGACATTTCCTCTTTAACCTCTTCAAAGCTTTTGTCTTTGTGGATGATTTCTATTTCTGTCATTTTTCGTTGCAGGAGTTCGGCAACGTTGTGGTTGAGTTGTGACTTATTTAAGCGAAAGTAATTGCCCGACCAAGAGGTGGTGAGGGTCACAATTGCGCCTGTTAATATTAGCATTGCGACCATCACTTCGATGAGAGTGAACCCTAATTCAAAAGGAGAGATCTTTGTGTTTTTTTTTAAATCATTGTGAGAACTCATCCTTAAATTCATAACATAATTTTACTAAAAAAATTGTAAAAGTCATGTTAATAAATCATTTCGGAGAGATGTCTTTCAATGAGCGGTACTCTGTGGAGATGTAGGCCTTTCCAGTCAAGGGGTGAATGCTGACAGTCCATCTTAAATTGTCGTCGTACTTTAAATGGATAGCGGCTTCGTCAACAAAGCCTTCAGGCCTGAAATGAATGTAAACAACGCCGCTATCTATGGTTTTATCTAAATGTTTGAGCTCAATGTCTTCAAAAAAAATTCCACCTGGCAACTGCCTGGGTTTGCCAAGCCTTGAATCTGGGGAGAAACCATCGTCTCGTTTTGGTTGTTTGTCATCTTTAAGCTTGAGTTTATTATACTCAGAGATAGAGCTGCTCTTTGAAGAAATTCGACTGCCAGACGCACTCTCAACCCAATATCGATGTTTGTCTTTGTGAAACTTTCCTTCACCCATGTCGATGACAAGGCGGTAGGTGGAGTTGCTGAGCTTTGCTTTGGAGTGCAGGTCTCGAGTGAGAACTCCAAACTGTCTGACGGCTTCTTTAATTTTATTGTTAGAGTTTTGGATTTTAGAAAAAAACATGGTTGCACTGCCGCCAATGATGAGAAGAACAATCATGATTTCCATCAATGTCATTCCTTTTTCATTTTTTAAAATTGCAGTCATGGTGCATCCTCATCGAATTGTGTTAAAAAAAAAGCGAAGATTTTTGATCTTCGCTTTGTTTGTTTGAATCAGATGGAGTATTACTCTTCATCTTCTTCTGGGTAAGAGATATCTTTATCAAAGCCATCACCACCTTCTGATTTATCAGCAGCGTACGACGTGATTGTATAAGAACCACCATCACTTTCATAGGCGAATTCATTCTTCCAAGGATCTTTTAAGTTGTCTTTTTTAACGTAAGACGTTGGGCCCCAGTTAGAACAATCAGAGGGAGCAGACACTAAGTTATCTAGTTCAGACGGGTAAGTGCCACAGTCTGCGTAGTAAGTTTCAATCGCCTTGCCAAGTTCAGCCATGGTGATTTTTGCTTGCGAGATTTTAGATTTTTTAAAGTTATCCATAACTTTTGTGCCGAGAGTTGCCATCAAGCCACCTAAGATAACCATAACAATCATGATCTCAATGAGTGTCATACCTTCTTCATCTTTAAGGCTTGGAAGCTTTGTTGTTAATATTTTCTTCATCATGTGGTTCTTCCTCCGTTTATTCATAATACTATTTCGGTATAAAATTCAAAGCACTAAAGGCACTTATGAAAGTACTGTATTACTATATTCTGATTGTTAAATAAATGTAAAATTATCTCAATGATTTATTGGAAGGCCTTAATTTACGGCAAAAATTGTAAAAATTTGAAACAGAAGTGACAATTTGAGTTTCCTCTTGCTTTTCAGGCTAGGTCACATTTTGCGCAATATTTAGTCAGCCACTTGTTAATCAATGAAAAGGAGTCGAGTCGTTTTTGATAAAAATAATAAGACCAAAGCCCAGTGTCATTCTTTTTAAGATGACAGTGGGTGCTATGTGCCCATGTTCATCATGTCGAAGAGGGGAACCATGATGGCAACAACGATGGATCCAATCACCCCACCCATAATAACAATCATCACAGGCTCCATCAGGGCGGTGAGGCCTTCTACCTCAGTATTGACCTGAAAGTCGTAAGCGTTACTGACCTGTTCGAGCATGTTTTCAAGTTCTCCTGTTTTTTCACCAATCCCAATCATATGTAAAACCATTGGTGGAAACTGCCCTGATCTTTTGAGTGGGCCAGCAATGGATTCCCCCTCACTGATGTTCTCACGAGCATCATCAATGGCAACGGCCAGAGCATCGTTATCAACAACATTACGTACAATGTCCATAGCGGCAAGCATCGGCACGCCTCCATTGAGTAACGTTGAAAGAGTTTGGGCGAAACGAGATACGGCAACAAGGCGGGTGAGTTTGCCTATGATGGGCAGCTTTAAAATAAAACGGTCCCAAACTTTTCGTCCTGCCGGGGAGCTTTTCCAATTGCGAAAAATAAAGAAGCCAGCGATTGAAGCGATGATTATAATCATCCAGTACTTGACCACAAAATCACTGAGGTCAATGATCAAGAGAGTGAACCAAGGCAAAATTAAATCTTCATTGGCTTCAAAGATTTCAACCATCTTGGGAACAACATAAGTAAACACTACCCCTAAAATACCAATGGTCACAATGATCATAATAACTGGGTAAATCATGGCTGACTTTAATTTACTCTGAAGTTCGTTAGCTGACTCAGTAAATTCAGCCAAACGAATTAAAATCACGTCAAGAGTACCAGACATTTCACCGGCTTCTACCATTGACAAAAAGATGGTGTCAAAAGTTTTAGGGTATTTGGCCATTGATTTAAATAAGGGTTGTCCTTCATTCACCATGTTTTTAATTTCTGCCATAGTTTCAGCAAGGCTTTCGTTTTCAATTTGTTCACTCACAGCTGTCAGGGAATCCACTAAAGGAATGTTTGCTTTTAACAGGGTCGCAAGCTGTCGAGTCATCATTGCTAAATCTTTAACGTTAGCTTTTCTAGAGTTGTTGCGTTTTTTTGCTTTTTTACCTTTGGCACCTTTTGAGCGATCTTTTAACGACTGAACATAAATGCCTTTTTTCTTCAGTTTTAACTTAGCTGTACGAACATTATCAGCATCGACCGTACCTTTAGATGTGGTCCCTTTTTTGTTGAGACCTTTGTACTCATAAATGGGCATTTACTGCTCCACCTGCGTGTTGGAGAGAATTTCTTCAATAGAAGTCAGTCCGCTCAATACTTTTTGAATGCCGTGATCACGGAAGGGAACCATGCCCTCTTCGATGGCTACTTTTTTGATGGTAGCACCATCTTTACGTTGCATGATCAAGCTTCGAATGGGTTCAGACACCATTAAAAGCTCTTGAATGATCGTACGGCCTGAGTATCCTTTGCCATTGCACTCGTTACATCCCACGGGTTTGTGAATGTTGGTTCCTGCAATTTGATCTCGAGTTAACTCAAGGCTTTCTAGCTCGAGATCTGTCGGAGTGTGTGGCTCTTTGCAATGTGGGCAAAGCAATCGAATCAATCGTTGGGCCACAATTCCTAGAAGAGAAGTAGCAATCAAGAAAGGCTCACAACCCATATCGATCAAACGCGGGAAAACACCTGAAGAATCATTGGTGTGTAAAGTAGATAGCACTAAGTGACCAGTGAGAGATGCGTTGATGGCGATCTCTGCTGTTTCCAAGTCACGAATCTCTCCCAGCATGATGACATTGGGGTCCTGACGTAAAATTGATTTTAAGCCTTTTGCGAAGGTTAAACCAATTTTGGCGTTGGTTTGAATTTGACCAATACCGTGAATCCGTTGCTCCACTGGATCTTCAACAGTAATGATGTTTTTATCAATCGTATTGATTTTAGAAAGAGAGGAGTAAAGGGTGGTTGACTTACCACTCCCTGTTGGACCCGTCACAAGAAAGATGCCGTAGGTTTTAGTTAAAATGTCATCGATCAGATCGAGGCTGCGTTTAGAAAAACCAAGCTGGTTGAGGTCTAAGATGACATTGGATCTATCTTGTAAACGCATGACGATGCGCTCACCAAAAGCTGTCGGTACAGTGCTTAAGCGCACATCAATGTCTTTACCTGCAAGTTTAAGCGGAATACGGCCATCTTGAGGTAAACGTTTTTCAGCAATGTTGAGGTTGGCCATAACTTTAATACGAGAGGTGATGGCGTTTTGTAATTTCTTAGGTGGTTTGTAGACATCCGTCAAAACACCGTCCACTCGGAAACGAACGACCATGTCTTTTTCATAAGGTTCAATATGAATATCGGAAGTTTTTTCTTTCACAGCACGGAAGAGCAAGCGGTTGACCATCTTGATCACAGGAGCATCGTCGTCTCCCGCCTCAAGAAGGTCAATGACGGGATCGTCAAGGTCCATGTCGTCTTCTTCAATGTCGTCGAGACCTTCAAGTTCAGAGGTGCTTTTTTCGTAAACGCGGTTGATGGTGTCTTGCATTCTTTGACTAGAGGTCATTAAGTATTTAATTGGTTTGCCAAATAGAACGCGCAAATCATCAAAAGCTTTATGATTGAGAGGATTGCTCGTTAAGACCAGCATGTATTCTTTTTCATCTTTAAAGGGAAGCACTTCGTGATTCTTAGAATAGTTGATGGGTATTTCACGCACATGATCTGTTAAAATATCATTGGCGGGAATGTTATCGATAAATTCAAGGTCCATCAGTTGGCACAGGTGGATCAAAACTTCATCAAGGCTTGAGTAACTCTTCTCGCGCATCAACTCTCTAAAACGCTCTCCATCAGCTGTTTTGAGATCTAAAATAGATTCGAGCTGTTCTTTGTTAATGCGTGTGCCTTTAATGATCAGTGTTTCAAAGGTGGTTTTACTAGCCATAGCATTATTTTAGATACAATTTTTTAAAAAAGCTAGGGTTTTAAACAGTGAAGATGTTATATCTTAGCAAAGTTTATACTTTAAAAATTAGGTTCTTGTTGTTTTTGTGAAAAGTCTTAAATTAAAATTTAGTGATTTGATGTTTATAATTTTTTTTTCTTGCAATAATAAACCTGTAGGAAGGTCGAGTTTTTGTTGCAGGCTTTAAATAGCAAGAAGCTAAAAAATAAAAGTTGTAGAAGTATATTATCTAGTAGTCCGTACAACTTTAAAAGCTTGCATGTTCTTCTTTTTAATTAAGGGAATTGAAGTTGACAGATGAAAAACTGCCTTTAAAATTTAATCAAGAGTCGTCAATTCATTACCTCTGAGGTGAGTATGCATTTTATATTTTTAATATTAATATCTTTGAGTTTGGTTTTTGCAAAAGATAAAGCGGAGTATGAGTTTTTTTACAACAATCACTCTTCAGATTTTATTTTATGGTTAGATGCTTCGAACAAAGAGTCTGTTGAAGATAAGTTTGGAAACACAGCAAATCAACGCGAGTTCAATGGCAGAGTGTCTGTGTGGAGAGATATATCCAATAGTAAGCACACCCATGACTTTTACAGTCATAAAGAAAATACGGCACCTGACTATATAAACAAAAGACAGTCTCTTCGATTTAATGGCTTTGATACAAGGTTGGGCCCAAACAACCACGCCGAGTTAAACACTGCTGATGTTAACCAAAGAAATGTCTCTGTCGTCTTTAGAACGAGTAGAGATGTGAGATCTCGGCAAATGATCTGGGATGGCGGTGGTGCCACACGTGGAATGAATATTTTTATTAGTAAAGGGCATTTGTATTGTGGTTTTTGGAATATGCCCAGTCTCAATGAAGATGGCGGGCAGGCACCAGAGTTTATAAAAACAAAAATTCGATCAAATAAAAAATATGTTATCACTTGGAGATTTGATTACTCAAACTATCCTGGCTTTCCAAATATTAATCAGTACACTCACACAGGTACTGATCCTTACAATAATATAGGTATTTCAGGCACAGTTGATTGCTTTTTAAACGGGAAAAAATTTGGAACTATTGAAGCAAAGTCAGCTTTGTATTCTCATGGAGCTGACATCGAAATTGGCTGGAATGGAAACACATGTTGGGAAACAGCCTCTCGTAGCAATGAAGAAAGAACAAGTTGTGACAATGAGCCCAAAGGTGTTGAGCCTTTTCATGGCAATATCTATGAAGTCCTGATGTTTAGGTCTGTGCCCAACAACCAGAAATTAAGACGCCTGTGGAGAACGCTAAAGAAAAAGTGGCAATTTTAATCTAGGGTCATTTCCACTTCTTAAAATGCTTATTCTATAAACCTTAAGTCGTAGACTCGTTTCTTATGTATTTTAGATTTCAACCCTTGAACTTTAGTCACTAAATGTTTAAATAGCTAAGGCAATCAGCCTTAGTTATTAATAAGACAGGAAGTGGTTACAGTGTCTATACAGATCGATAAATTAAGCAAAAAATTTATTTCTTATAAAAAACAGCCCGGGATCATTGGCTCTTTAAAATCCTTTGTCAATCGACAAGAGTTTGTGAACACTGCTGTGGATGAGTTCACCTTAGACATACAGCAAGGGGAATTCGTAGGTCTTTTAGGGCCAAATGGGGCTGGCAAAACGACACTTATGAAAATGATGACTGGGATCATTGTTCCGAGCTCAGGCCACATTCGTATCGTTGGCTACGAGCCTTTTCAGCGAAAGAAAATGTTTAGAAAAAAAATAGCTTTGGTGATGGGTCAAAAGTCTCAATTGTGGTGGGATGTGCCGGCCTATGATTCGTTCATGTTGTTGCAAAAGTATTATGAGCTTGAGTTTAAGTCTTTTAAATCCAGGTTAGATCAGTTGAGTGAACTTTTAGATGTCACTGACAAATTGCACATTCATGTTAGGAAGCTCTCCTTAGGTGAAAGAATGAAACTTGAAATCATGGCCAGTTTGCTGCACCAACCGGATGTGATTTTTCTTGATGAGCCCACGATAGGGCTTGATGTTTTAGCCCAACAAAACATTCGAAAATTTTTAAAAGAGTATCAAAAAGAACACAACACCACAATTGTGTTGACCTCGCACTATATGGCCGACGTTCAGGAGCTATGCTCACGAATTGTGTTAATACTTGGTGGTAAAAAAAGTTTTGATGGGCCAATAGAAAAATTTGAAAGTTTACTGGGAAAAGAAAAATTTGTTCACTTTGAGTTTTCGGAGTCAGTTAACCCTCATAAAGACTTTACTTTTTTTGATCAATTTGACCCGAGCTGGTCAAACGATTTCTCCCAAGTGGACTTGCGCATACCCGAAACAGATTTGCGTTCAGCCACTATTAAAATTTTGCAAGACTTTCCTTTAATCAATTACAACTGTGAGCAGTTGCCGGTTGAGCGAGTTATGAAAGCCTTGATGGAAAAGCCGGGAGTGATCAGTGAATGAATCGCAAAGAACAATAAGCCAGCGACTGGAGCTTAGCAAATGGTCAGAGACCATAAAGCTTGCTCTGGTCAATAAGCTTGCTTACAAGGTCAATTTCTTGCTCATAGTGCTCGGACCGTCGATCGTTTTTTTTATTATTAAGTACAATTTGTGGTCGGCCATCTTTAATACCTCGAGTGTTGATGTCATTCGGGGGTACAGTCTAGAAACAATGATTGAGTACCAAATGTGGACCCTCATCATTGCTCTGATAGGTAAAGGACACACCTCAATGAACCTTGCTGTCGATATTCGTTTAGGTAAAATTTCAACCTATTTAATTTATCCATTTAATTTTTGGCAGTATCATACCTCGCAATTTATGGCCTCACAATTGATGCAAACATTGAGTGCCTTAGCGATCGTTGCTCTGGCATTTTTATTAAATGTGTTTGTTGGAGTTTCGCTCGTTTCTTTTTTGCAAGGCTTTGTGTTAACTCTGGTCGTCAGCCTTTTTTGGTTTGCTTGTCAGTACTTAATTGGGACTCTCGCTTTTTGGTTGGATGAAACTTGGGTTTTGCGCGTGATTCTTATTACGATCACTT
The DNA here is from genome assembly GCA_020628165.1 of Bdellovibrionales bacterium. Taxonomy (GTDB): domain Bacteria; phylum Bdellovibrionota; class Bdellovibrionia; order Bdellovibrionales; family UBA1609; genus JAHDIR01. The sequence continues at coordinate 86,437 of JAHDFM010000008.1, forward strand.
CGTTTTTGTCGGGTTCTTTATTGCCACTCGAAATTTTTCCTGATTGGTTTGCAAGCAATTTGTTTTATACCCCTTTTCCGTATTTAACTTACATTCCTGTGAAAACCTTCATGGGGGAGTCGCCTGTAACCTTTTTAAAAGCTCTGATCAATATCATTTTATGGTCGTTGCCGCTGGTTGCTCTTTGCGCCTTTGTTTGGAGGCAAGGCCTTAAAAAATACACTGGAGCGGGGATGTGATGAAGCATTATTTACAAGTATATTTTGAATGTGTACGCACTTGTTTTTCAGAAGTGACCTCTTTTCGGGTTCATTTTGTTTTATGCATGGTGATGGACATTGTATTTTACGCCACCAGTTTTGCCTCGGCCATCTTTATTTTTGATCATGTGGAAGTGATCGGTGAGTGGAATAAAAATCAATTTTTATTTTTTGTGGCCTTTATGTTGGCTATCGATCAAATTCATATGACCTTTGTGAGTGAGAATTTTTGGAGGTTTTCAGAAGATGTGCGCACTGGCCATTTAGATTACACTCTTCTGAAACCTCTTGGTGCTGTGTTCACTTGTTTTTTTAGGCGTATGCGACCTTCTACTTTGTTTAACTTTATTTTTGTATGGGGAGCTTTGATTCATTTTGGCATTCTAAATAATTTATCGGTGATTTCATGGTTTTTACTTCCGTTTGCAATATTGGTCTCTCTATATTTACTAGTTATGGTAGAAATTCTATTGGTGATCTCAAGCTTTTGGATTGTCGAAGGCTATGGCATCAACTTTTTAAGGATGCAATTTCAACAACTGAGTCGCTGGCCAGATTTTATTTATAAGTTTTATTTAAGAAAGGTGTTCACGTTGGTAGTTCCCATACTTGTGGTGGGGAGCGCCCCTGTTAAATTTTTATTTGATCAAAATAAAATTGGTATCTTTGCACTTTTGTTTTTATTTGCTGTACTTTATACCTTTCTTGTAAAAGTATTTTGGAAATTTGGATTGAAGCACTACTCATCGGCGTCATCTTAGTTTGTTAGAAAAAGATAAATTAACTATGATCTTTTTATAAAAAAAAAGCGGCAAGTCACCTTGCCGCTTGATCATATTAGTTTTTTAAGGTTGCTTTAAAAAGATTCTACAGCCGGCTCTTCAAGATCTGAACCAAACTCATCGTCAAAGTCATCTGAGTCGTCGAGGGTTTTAGGTGGTCTAACACGGTTCGAAGACGACTTTCTTGGTAGAGTATCAATTGTGTATCCGTGAGGGTCGCGACCATTCATAAAGCTTTGAATGAAGTCAATGCGCTCATTGATTTTTTGATTAACGATGTCTCCGCTGTCTTCATTGTTGCGAATGATTTTTGGTGTGATAAAAATCACTAAGTTCAGCTTGGTTTTTTCACGGGTTTTACTTTTAAATAGCCAACCAAGTAAGGGAATGTCACCGAGGACTGGAAACTTTCTCACTCTTTCAGTGTCTTGATCTTGCAATAAGCCACCAAGAACGGCCGTGTCACCACTGTCGACGGCTATGGTGGTGTCTACTTCTCTTTTACTGATGATGGTTGTTGAGTTAGCTAAGTTTGCTGCTCGCACCTGACGGTCTGAGGCTTGACCCACTTTTTGCACAACCTTCATTTGTACGCGGTCGGTGTCCGGGCTGATGTGAGGTGTGATTTTTAACTCAATATCAGCATCTTCAAACTGCACGCCTTGTGAGACGACACCGGTGGTGGACGTGTTGTTATTGTTGGCGATAGGAACTTTTTCACCGACAGAGATGGTGGCCTCTTCGTTGTCCATAACAGTGACTTGTGGACTTGATAGAACGTTACCATTGTTGTTTGATTTTAAGAAGTTCACAAAGCTCACTAGGCTAGGAATGGAAACTTCTCCTGCTGGGCCTTGAATGGTCACTGTTTCGCCGCTTCCAAAGCCAAGAATGGCTCCACCTAAACCGAGTGGGTTCACTAAGCTTGCAACGTCTTGAATACCAGAGAAACCTATTCGGCCAACACCGTTGGAGGCTTTGTCAAAATTAAAATAACTGATGCCCCAGTTATGGGATTTTCCAGCATTCATTTCCATGATGATGGCTTTTACAAACACCTGGTCACGAGGAATGTCGATTTTAGCAAGCAGACCTTTCATCACTTCGTAATCTTGTTTGCTCGCAGTCACGATAAGACTGTTGGTGGTTTCGTCAGCCGCAATTTTAACTTCGCCACCAAAAAGAGCTGTCCCTGACCCAGAAGACTTGCTCGATGACGATGTTGTCGTAGGAGTTGTCGTTGTTCTTGGGCGTGCGACACCACTTCCACCAGTCGCAGCGTCATTGGCTTTTTTTGCGTCACTGGCAACACCATTAAGAACGGCTGCAATCTTTTCGGCATTGCCATGGCGAACGTAATACACATACACGCCCCCAGCGTCGTCGGGGTTTAATGGAAAGTCTAACTTTTTAACAAGAGCTTTTATGCGCTTAATACCGGCCTTGTTCCCCATGATCACAATGGAGTTGGTTCTTTCGTCATCAACAACTAGGGAGTAGGACTCAGCACCTGATTTGCTGCTTGTTGTTTTTTTTCGGCGGAACCTCGGAACATTTCGTGAGCTTTTTTCACCTTTGTTGATGATCTGTTCGATCAAATTTTTGATATCTTTGGATTTAGCATTGTAAATACGAATGACAGCGAGCTGCTCTTCAAACCCGGGCACGTCGAGCTGTGCTAATATACGAGAGATCCTTTCAATGTTAGAACCAAAGTCAGTGATGATGAGGGAATTGGTAGCCGGGTAAGCCTCTAAGATACCTTGTCTTGATTTTAGGTATTTAATTTTACTAGCTAGATCTCCGGCAGAGATGTACTTGAGCTTCACAATGCGAGTGATCACTTGGTCGGTGTTAGGGAAGTAGTCGGTGTAGGTTTCTATGCTGTCGTTTTGGGCCGTGGTGACCTGACGAATTTTTAAAATGTTAGTTCCAGGCATTGGGACTACGGTTAGGTTGTTCATGGCAAGGGCGGCTAAGAAGGCGCGGTAGGCTTCAGCCACGGTGATTTGCGATGGAGCTAAAATCGTGATCTTACCTCGGCTCGCTGCTTGGTCGATGATGAAGTTTTTGCCGGTGAGCTTACTGATCGCTTTGACCACTTCTTGGATATCAGCTTGTGGAAAATCAAAACTTTCGATCACTTCCGGGAAGTTCTCGTTATTGATATCTTCAGGCTGGGCGTTGGCAAATTTCTTTTTTGCGGCAGCGTCTAATGGGCCATCTGAGTCGTTGCCACTTTGTGCCGACAAAGGCAAAACAAAAGACAACATCACAATAAGGATGACGGTTTTGATGGTTGAAATGGTTTGTAACATGCTAACTCCCTTTAATATGAAACCACGGATATTTATCAATCACACTTTTAATTCATTCAAATAAATATTCTCTCCACACATAGACTTTAACTATTCGATGACATAGTTATAACTTGAATCACGCCCACCTGAATTTATGTCTATACTTACACTGCTGGCATCCGATTTTAAAACGTTGTAAAGCTCCATGGCTTTAGCAGCACTGTTCACTGGCTCGCCATTTACACCCTTGATAACATCACCATTTTTAAAACCAAGTTTTTCAAAAATACTACCAGGCTTAATGCTTAAAAATTTAAACCCTTGTATAGAGCCATCGGGCCCTTTGTTCGGAGCCATACTTGCTTGCCTTAAAATTTCACCCATACGACGAGTTTGTTTAAGGAAATCAGCTCGTTTGATCACACGGTTATTGCCTCGGACTTTGACGATGTCGTTGCCAGCTTTTTTAGGGGCTGCTTTGGCTGTTTTTTTGCCGAAGTTCAGTTTGTTGTCTTCTGGAATTTCTGCATATTCTTTTTTTCTATTTTTTAAATTGCGAAAGATCACTTTTCTACGTTCTACTTCGATAATTTCAATCATCTTTTCAACGTCTTCACCAACCTTCCACGAACCTGTTTTGTTGCGATTGCTCAAGTTAAGGGTGGCGATCGATTTTGCAGGGTTGGCGTGAACAATCGTGCCGAGGAGTTTGATTGGTAAGCGTGTGAGTGACGCTGGTCCGTCGTCATCTTGGGTTTGCTCTTCACCTTTTTTCTTATTGGCCAGTTGAGACAGAGACGGTGGGATTTTTCCGTCAGAGTTAAAAATATTTCTAGACGCAATCGGCGAGTAGACACTTTTTGATTCCGGAGATTTAAAAATCTTTTTAGTTGGTTTTTTAGGAGGCGCTTCATTGGGAAGCATGTAAGGGCGAAGGTAAAGGGTGGTGATGTCAGCGACGATGAAACCCAAAAGTAAAACGATGACATATGGAAGTAAAAATTCAAATGCCGGTTTGGAATTGCTTTTTTTAGAACCAAAAAACTTAGACAATAATCTCATGCTTCCATTTTAAGTCGTAATGGCATTGTAATCACTTGAATTTATTTCAAAATTTATAAACCTAGACTTTAGCCACCACAGGGGTAAAGACAAGGTCATGAACATAAATTTCGTGTGTGTTTTAACACAACCATCTGCCAAAAAAATCACAAAAAAATAGTTTGCAACCACATCGCCCAAAGTAGAGATGAAAATTAAAAAGTAAGACTGAAGTCGTGTTAACAAACTAAGAAAGCAAAAATAGAATAAGTAAGATAATAAAAAAAATTAAAATTAAAACACCAAACAACCAAATCAAACCAATATCCACAAAAGAATCCAGAACCCTAAAACGCCAAGTAAAACTTCCCCTCACGATCTTTCAACCCGCCTCTTTTGCTGGGCCTTCATTCCCGCTTCCGGCGAAGCAACGGCTTTAAGGAATTGAAGGCTCCAGCAAAAGAGGCGGGTTGAATGCAAACCCCGAGGAAGGGAGAAATTTCCACACAGTGTCAAAGTGCCGCAAAAAAACCACAAGTTATCAGGCTTATAAGTTTTGGTTATTAAGTGTTTCGCGTGAAACTACTTGAAATCACTAGCTTTTTAAAAATTGTTCCAAGCTTATGTAAAAAAGTAAATTTGGCTAGTTGCATAAAAGTCACCAACTCAAAATAAACTGACAGAAAGGTAAATTAATTCAGGCACGGCATTTGCTATTTAGTAACACAGCATGCGTTTCATGCTTATTACAAAACAATGTTTTCATTACCAATGGGGAGGGAGTGATGAAGCAAGCCGTTATATTTTGTGGGCAAGACTCACTGAATTTTATGAACATCCGTAACAACATAATAAGGATACCTGAGGTCTATCAGCAAATTCAAAAGGCACAAAAAGTGTCTGATGAACAAGGGACTAATTCTTACTTTGCTGGAATTGATTTTTCACTAGCTTTTTTGCAAGACGATGAAGCTTTTAAAAACAATCTCAAGTTAAAGAACGTTCTTCACGTCATCGTGCAGTTAGGTCTTTATGATCGCTACACAAAAAAGAACGGTCGCCCTGACTATATAGTCGGTGATATCAGTGGTGAGTCCACAGTGAATATCATATCTGCAGAAAAAACATTCCAATCCTTATTTATGATCAATGAGACTCCTGGTGAACTTAAAGTTATCTCAAGCGAGCCAATTTTGTCGGGTTCAACCATGGGCTTGAATCAAATCTTTGATTTGCAATCAGATGAAGATAAAAAAATCCATGAAACAAAACAAAACATGGAGTTGTTATTACAATACCTCATCGAAGATAAGGGCGTGAAAAGGTTTGTTAATATAGGGCCTGGCTTGCCATCAAATAAGTTGTGTGAGTACCAGTTAGAGCAATACGATATCAATATGTTTGAGTCTATTGACGTGGACCCAATGTTGAGTTGGTTCTGGCCTGCTATTAAGAAAGCCTCTTAAAATAAAAAGGGCGAATCAAAATCTGGAGGTTCTTTATAAGGTGATGGCTTTAAAAAGCTAGGCACGGGATCTTCAGGTGAGAGCATGCAATACAAACCGAAGCGCAAAGTGGAATGAATGAACATTTTTGGTGGAAAGGTGTTCAAATGACCTTTAAAGTGCCTATAAGTGATCAATTCTTTTTTGTTAGAGTGCTCATAGGTGAAGTGTAAAAGGCTATAAAAAATATCTGGGTTGTCCGCTTGAAAGTGCGTGAGAAAGTTAAGGTTAAGAACCTCACCACTGTTTGGTAGCGGTTTCGTGAACCCAAGATAAGATAAAAACTTCAGCGACTGTTTGGCAGACTGTGCTAGTTTGTTGTTGTAGTTAGCAATTTTAAACTCGGTGGTAGGGAGTGTCCAAGGGGCAACACATCCAATAATATTATTTTTGTAATCCAGCGCTAGAACAAAATCGTCCAGTTCAAAATAGGGCAGTTTATTGATACGTCTTAGCACATCAGTTTGTGAATCAATAAAGCGAATGGGTTTGCCTGCTTTTTTCTTGTAAAGATACTTAATTAATTTATCTCTGTCTGAGTACTCAGCTTTTCTAAAAGTGAGTCCTGGTAGGCGATCGTGGGCAAATGGGAGTAGGCCGTGCAAAAAGACATATTGGTACTTACGGTACAAAAAGTATCTCGGTATTGGGCGGTTGGTTTTGCGTGGCCGAATGAAAGCGTTGTAGGCTTTTGATTGCTTGTCTGAAATGAACGTAAACACATACTTACAGTTGCGTTGTTTTTTTTCTTTTTCTAAAACAGGCAAAAAGTGGTCGGTCCAACTTAGGATGGCTTTGCGCTCTTTAGAAACACGCAAATCCGTGGCGTAACCAATGACTTGTTTCTCTCCTTCAATCCAAGCCTCTTTAAACATGAGTGTCGCTAGCCCAGAAATCTCATTTTCATCATTCAGTAAAACATAAGTGACATGGTCGTCAGCCTGTATGTCATAATGGTTAAAGAATTTGAGCTTTCTGTTGATCTCAATGGTCGTCTGTGCAGGGTAGTGACTGTCTTTGAAAAACAGTGACAATTCTTTACTGAGTGAGGTGTCGGCTTTGACCAGTTTCAATGCTTGTTCTGGCTCCATAAAACATCTTCATTGCCCTGCAGCTTATTGAACTGCCTTGCGACAACAAATAAATAGTCACTCAAGCGGTTTAAAAATGAAATGATCACTGCTGAGACGTCCTCGACTTCGCAGGCTTTGCGCTCAGCACGACGGCAGATACAGCGAGCAATGTGAGCTTGAGCAGAAAGGACACTTCCTCCTGGAAGAATAAAGTTTTTGAGCGCAGGCAAGTCTCTAGTGAATTGATCCATCTGCTCTTCCATTTTAGTCACGAGGTTTTGATCAACTTGAGGGAGCTTATCTAAAAAGCTTTCGTCGTCACAGGCAAGTAAACTTCCGACGTTGAATAAATTGTGCTGGCATTGAATGAGCAAGTCTTTGAGATCTGGTATGTCGATGTTTTTTTCTGACATAAGGCTTATGATCAGGCCAAGTTGTGAATTCAATTCATCCACAGTGCCGTATGCAGTCAGGCGAGTGTGTGTTTTGGTCACGCGGTGACCACTGAGCAATGAGGTTTCACCTTTGTCGCCGGTCTTGGTGTAAATTTTCATATCACATCCTTTAATAGTTATAATGTTAGCAAAAGAAAATTTCTTAGGCTTGTTTTTTTATTGAGCGAATGTCGCTATGCATGAACTGGCCTAGTTAAATTGTGGTAATATTTGTGTATGAATTTTTTTATTACTTGTCCACATTCAGGAGAAGAAATTCCAGACTTTGTCACTTGGTTGGACAATCTGCCTGAAAAAATTATTATGGCTGATGTCGATCGCTATGTGGATCAGTTGTACACGCCCGCAGTCAGTGACTTGCAGATTCATTTTATAACTAGCCAGTGGCACAGATATGTGGCCGATTTAAATCGCCACCCCACTGATGTCGATCAAAATTCTGTGAGCATGAGTGAAAACCCAAAAGGAACTCACAAAAATGGCCTGCACTGGGTGGTGACTAAAAACAATGAACCACTTATGGAGCAGCCCATTTCACTGGCGGAGCATAAAAAAATATTAGATCTTTGCTATCATCCTTTCCATCAATCTGTTCAAAAACACTATCAAAAATTATTTCAAGATTACGATAAAGTGTACCAACTGGACGTACATAGCATGCCGTCACTAGGAACAAAAAATCACCGCGACCCTGGTGAGCAAAGGGCTGAAGTTGTCATTAGTGATCAAGATGGCAAGTCCTGCTCGCAAGCTTACAGAGACTTAGTGGTTACTAGTTATGAGCAAGCAGGTTTTCAAGTGAAGCTCAATTGGCCTTACAAAGGGGGCGGCATCACTCAAAAGTACGGTCAACCTGAACTTGGGCAACATTGCATACAGGTGGAGTTAAATCGAGCTTTGTATATGGATGAAACAACAAAAAAAATTCAGCAAAATTTATTTGACGAAACACAAGACAAAATAAATGTTGCCGTTAGAACTATTCTTTATAGTATAAAACAGTCATGATTACATTATTAACACTCCTTATTTATTTACAACCAACACAAGCCTTAACTTTTAAAGAGTTTATAACTTCTTTTCAAGAAAACAGTCAGCGTCTCAGTGAGCTAAAAAGTGAAACCGACGTTAGCCTTTATGAATTGAAAGACGCCAAAAGTGAACGTTTGCCGAAGGTGAACTTTAATTTAGCTTACCGAGGCAACTCACAACCAGCTTCTAGTCTGGGCATTGAATTTCCTGGTCTAAATTTTTTGGAAAGTAAAATTTATTCAGCCATGTTGAGTGTGGATCAAGTGATCTATTCGGGCGGGCGTATTTCTGAAACTATCAGTATTAAAGAATCGCAAAATACCTTGGCAAGGTTGATGTACCAATCGCAGAAACAATCGCTGACTACGGAGCTTTTGTCTATGGCCATTCGCTGGTCTTTCAACAAAGAAACCATTTTCGTGTTGCAAGAGAGTTTAAAAATGCAAACGCAGTTTTTAAGTCTAGTTGCTAAAAGACAAAGAGCTGGGCTTGCTCGCCGCTTTGATTACGATAAGGCCTTGGGTGATAAGACGGCCTATGAACTGCGAATCGAGCAGTTGCAACAAGAGAACGACCGCCTATTAGGCACGCTTCTCGTGGAGACAGGTCTCAACAAGGAACAATTGAGTCAGCTCACGTTGCCTGAACTGAACTCTCTTAAAGTGGAGGGCTCTGTGGACCAGTTTGAGCAAAACTTGTTTTTAAAAGCGACACTTTCAGAAAAAGCTCTGGCTAAAAAACAATTGGCCCTAGAAAAAACGCAATTTCGTCCCAACTTAACTGCTGGTGTAGGGTATGGCCGTGAGAGCACTGACTTTTCAGACTTAGATCAAAGCAAATTTGCTACTAAGAGTTTTTATATCAACTTAAAAGTCCCATTGTTTTCAGGGTTTTCTCGCAATCATTTGCGCCATAAACGAAAGTTCAAAAACTATGCTCTTGAAAAAAAGCTGAAGGCAGCGCAGCGTAACTTAAAAGTTCAAGCTCTGCAGATCAGGGATCGCTTGCAAAAAAACCAATCCCTAGTTGTTAAAAGTAAACAGTGGAAAGTGGCCGCAGAACGTGGGCTCAAAAGAGTTTTGAAGTCTTATAAAATGGGGCAAGTTGAAAACTCTCAGGTTGTTCTCATGCAGTCTGATTTTGAACGAGCTTCGCGCTCTTACCTGGACCTTATTCAGTTGTTTTATACGGATTATATTGCTTGGAACAGCATTCAAGGAAATAATATAGAAGATATTTTTTAGTACCAGTTATTAGAAGCGGGTTTTTAGTTTATAAATGTGTTTGGAGCTGTATATATATAGACATCGCTACTAATGACTAAAGTTCTCAGTGTTTTTGTAAAAAGTATTAAAAAACAGACGCAATGAGTCCTGAATCAGACCCAGGTACCAAAAGTCAAAAAATTGGTTTATGTTAACTGAAAAATAGGACTGGTTATTGAAAAAGTTTATCAAACCTCTTGCATCGATCAAGTTAGCTGTTTTTGTCATCATTCTTTTGGCAGGCATCTCTGCTGTTGGAACCTTTTATGAATCTATGACCAATGAGGCCTATGCGGCTCAAAAAGTGGTTTACAAATCCGCATATATGATACTGGCCCAGGTTCTTTTGATCATCAACTTGACGGCCGTTATGATTGACCGTTGGCCTTGGAAAGTTCGTCACACAGGATTTGTCTGTGCCCACATAGGGATTATTGTTTTGATCTTTGGATCGTGGGTGACCTATGAGTTTGGAATCGACGGCTCCATGTCGGTGGACATTGGCAGTAAAAGTCGGTCCGTTGTTTTGCCCGATCGTTTGTTGTCGGTGTACGCTTATGATGAAAATATGCGCCCTAAGAAAGTGGGGGAGCGCACGACAGACTTCATAGTGAATCGACCGAAGCCGGATGAGCCACTGTTTGTTGTGGCCGGAAAACCTCTCACTTTGAAAGAGTACTATCACTTCGCAGAGCGAGATGAAAAGATCGTTGAGTCAGACAATAAAAATGACGGTGCTGCTATTCGTTTTTTACTCAGTAATGACCGGGTGAGTGTCTCTGAGTGGATGTTCATTTCAAAAACTAAAAAAGACCATGTCGTTAACTTGGGGCCGGCTCGTGTGATTTGGGATTACGGCGTTTATAAATACGATTACGGCAATGTTTTGCATCTGTCTCCAAAAGGGGATAAGGTCGCTTATAAAATTTATTCAGAAAAAACCAAAGGGCTCACTAAAGAGGGGCTGACCACAGCTGGTTCGATCATACAAACGGGCTGGATGGGTCTTGAGTTAAGGCTTTTTAACTATTACAAGAACTCAACTAAAAAAATTACCTATGTTGAAAAAGAGAGTGCTTCCGATGCCACACACTCTGCTATCAAAGTGAATTTTGATGGCAAAGACCACTGGTTGGGGTTAAATTCGGTCTTGCGTTTGTTCACGGGAGAAAATGGGTTCATTCTCTCTTATGGTCAAAAGCAGGTGCGTTTAAGTTACGACCTTTTTTTAAAGAAGTTTCATATGGACAAGTATCAAGGCACTGCCAGGGCAGCCACGTATGCCTCTGATATTTTCATTGAAGGTTTGGGTGATTACCACATTTCGATGAACGAGCCACTCAAGTACAAAGGCTTAACTTTTTATCAATCCAGTTACGTCAATGATCCCAATGACCCAAATCGAGTCATCGCGTCCGTATTTTCAGTGAACCAAGACCCAGGGCGCTGGATAAAATACTTGGGCTGTTTTATAATGGTCTTTGGGATATGCCACTTGTTTTACTACAAAAAGTTCGTCATGCGACGAAAAAAGAAAAAGGCGGTTGAGTCTTAGTTGGCTGGGGAGCAGTGTTGAGCGATTTAATGTGTTTGAATTGTAAATAACGATACAAATGTGCGTTTTAAAAGAGGGTTCTATGAAAGCATTATTACTAGTCTTAGTTTTATTCACGTTTCACTTTCCAGCTCATTCTTTGACATCTGACGGATACACAGCACTGAGAAACTTGCCTGTTCAAGATGGTGGTCGCATAAAACCACTTGATACTTTTGCTTTAGAAAGTTTGCAGCTCATTTATGGAAAATCTAAATTGGACGGCAAAAGACCTGTTGAGTTTTTGATGACTTTACTAGCTGCACCTGAAGAGTGGCGCGATAAAAAAATATTTTTAGTTCGTCACAGTGGCCTACGAGAAGGCATGAAGCTTGAAAAAGATAGGCAGCTTTATTCAGTGAATGAGTTGATTGATAACGACCGCATTGGCTTAGCGATCAACAGTTTGCGTGGCAAACTGGCTAAAAAAGAAAAATTAGATTCTTACTTTCAGGCCGTACAAAAAATGGCCAGCCAAATTGAACGCTTTCATTTGATTGCTGGAGGGTCTGATGTGCGCGTATCTCCTCCTGTTGAGGGCGATAAGTGGTTGTCCGTGAAACAACTTGAGGGCGACCGTGAAAAAGCTTTTTTAAATATTGTTTCCGCTTTTGCTGCCGATTTATCACTGAAATCTTCTGACAAAAATGGACAGCTTCCAGGGGCTGTTGCTGCTTTTGTTACTAATGTAAAAAGTCAACACGGTGATAAGTATGCGCCATTTGCGCGAGTAAAAACTGAAGTTCATTACAACTCGTTCAAACCGTTCATGTGGTCTTGGATTTTTTATTTATTGTGCGCCATTTTGGTGTTGTTGCACTTGGCGTTCAAGGGCAAAGTTCTTTCTATGGCCATTTGGGGGGCAGCTCTTGTTGGTCTAGCTCTGCACATTTACGGCATTTCATTGCGTGTGTTTATTAGTGAGCGTCCGCCAGTTTCAAATATGTTTGAAACGGTGATTTGGGTTCCTTTGGTGGCCATGATCAGTGCTCTTTACTATGAGTATAAAGCGCGCTCTAAGATCATCTTACTTGGGGCGAGCTTGGTGTCTGTGCTTTGTTTGATTCTTTGTCATTTGGCACCGACCATTTTAGACGCTTCGTTCACCCCTTTGGAACCTGTGTTGCGTGATAACTTTTGGTTGCTCACTCACGTGGTCATTATTGTTTCTAGTTACGGCCCTTACTTCCTGGCCTTCTTGTTGGGTGATCTTGCTTTGGTTTACTTCTTACTTGGAGAGAAAAAACACAAGAAACAAATCAAAGAGCTCACTCAAATCATGTACCGCTGTATACAAATTGGTTCTGTCCTTTTGCTTGCCGGTACCATTCTTGGTGGTGTTTGGGCTGACTATTCGTGGGGTCGTTTCTGGGGTTGGGATCCAAAAGAGACTTGGGCCTTTATTGCTTTTATGGGCTATATTGCTGTTTTACATGCTCGCCTTGTTGGTTGGGTGAAAGACTTCGGCATGGCTGTTAGTTCTGTGGTTTGTTTTTCATTGGTGATCATGGCTTGGTACGGTGTTAACTATGTCCTTGGAGCAGGTCTACATTCTTATGGCTTTGGTGCCGGTGGCCTTGAGTATGTTGCCACCTTTGTTGGAGTGCACTTTCTCTTTATTGGTTATGTGTTCTTAATGCGTAAGTCTTAGTTTCCTAGAATTGTCATCCTGAGCTCAGCGAAAGACCTAGTTGCCCAGTCCGCATCTTTCCCCACCCGTATGCATAGATTACTTCCATGCTCAAACAAGCATATGCATGCAGCGCTCAAGTCTGCGGCTTAAGCGCTTCGTCAATCCAACTGCGCGTGGAATCAATCTATGCATACGGGAGGGGAAAGATGCTCGCGGTTTTTCGTCTTTTTCTTAAAAGACAATTGTTAGAGGTGATGTATTTTTGTTATTTACTTTGTTAATTACAATTATATTTTTAATTAGCTCCACTTCAAAAGAATAGATTTTAATAGGTTTGAAATGTTTATGATTAATTTTTTGCCGACGCCTAGTTTTGTTATTGAAATTAGTTTCAGTGTTAGTGGGTAGGTGAGGTCAATTAACTTTTTTGTATTCTTACTGTTTGGCGATGAATCGTTGGCCCAGCATAAGCACACTCCCAAATAATAAAACCAATACATAAAAGCAACTGCATTAAGGTAATCGTCACTTTTGCTATGTTCTTTCAAGGCTGTTTTAAACATTGCAATGGCTCCTTCTTGACAATTTTGTAGTTCTTTACCGAAGGGAGACAGTGGGTGAGAAAGGTTTGATGTGGTATTGATCAAATCTTTAGTGATGCCTTCGCTTTTTTTTAACAGGTTTAGATTCTCTTCAATGACGGCTCTCACTTTTACTTTAAAGCTTTCATTTGACGATAAAATCTCTGCAACAGCCAGAGTGGTTTCATCGTGTAGAGTCTTAAAGTAATGAATCAATATGTCATCTTTACTTTTGAAGTAATAGTAGAGGTTACCCAAAGAAAGATTGAGCTCCTTGGCAAGACCTCTGATCGTGGTTTTCTCGTATCCGTTTTTGGCAAATAGGGCGATAGCCCCGTCATAAATATAGCTTTTGGTGACTTCTGATTTTTTAAGCTTTTTTTCTTTCATATTAATGGTTTACCTCATTTTTTGAACGTGTTCAAAATATTTCTTGACCACAGGGCTGTCTTGTTCTATTTTTGAACATGTTCAAAAAAGGAGTTCAAATGTCTAATGTGCCTCAATCCAGTCAAAGTAAAGGGCTTGTATTTAATGAAAGAGTCAAAAAAATCAGTGGCTTAGCTACAGTTTTTATCTTTATAACTGCAGCTCTTGGCATAACCATGCTTTTTTACACTAAGGGCCATGTGATTGGCTGGGGGCTCACTTTAGGGCTGCCAACAGTCATTGGCTTTTATGTGGGTGTTTTTTCACTTTTGTCACATAAGCAGATAAATAATGGTGAAACAAAGCTCATCAACTTGAAACTTCTAGCAAAAAGACTTTTCTTCATTGTGGCATTTATAACTATTTCTATTCTGACTCTGTCGTTTATAAATGAAATGTTAAAGGGGAGCCCTATTGAGCGCTCCTTTGATATTGCTTTGTCGGGTTTGTTTTGCTTTACATTAGGGGTCGTTGTTTTTGTGCCTCTGATTTTTTTTGGAGCTTCACTGGCTTTGCTAATGGGGCGTTGGATTTTAAAAACAATAGACAAGTCGTCATCAAGCAAACTTGTTTCAGTCGTTATATTAAGTTTGTTAATACCACCTGGTTTTGATTTTATTGAAAATCAATTGGGTTTTAAAGATAAAGTACAAACTGAGACTTTGGCGAATCAATTCACTGTGAATACCAGCGTCAACCAGTTCTGGAACAATTTTATGTTTTACGAAGACACCGGCGAGGAGGCTCCGTTCTTGTTTGCTATTGGTTTTCCAAAGCCCATTAAAACCATAGGCTCTAGAAACAAGGTCGGGGACATCACGACCTGTGTCTATAACAAAGGCTACCTAATAAAGAAAATTACAAAAATAAATAATATGAGTTATAAAAAACTTCTGCAATTTTCAGTGTTAGAGCAAAAAAACATAGAAGACCGTTCTATTCAATTGATAGGTGGCTCTGTGAATGCGGTAAGCATAAGTTCAAAACAAACTTCAGTTCACTACAAAACAACTTATCAGCCAAAGTTAACACCGCGTTGGGTTTGGAGGCCTTTTGAAGTTGCAACCGTAAACGCACTTCATAAACACATCACTCAAAAAGTGTTAGAAAGAGCGAGTCTTGAACAAATAAATATTGTTAAACAGAATCATTAAATAATGTTAATAATTTTAAATAACACCTGAGTTGAAAAATTAAATTTCAGCATCTTTACAAAGTTCAGTTAATATTCGTAAAAGTGACTTTGCTTCTTTGTTTGTGTGCTTTGAATATTTCATTGGGTCACTTTCGTAGTCTTTATAAATGGCATACCTAATTAAAGTTTCATCATTGGTCATTTCTACCCAGGAGTTGTATTCACCATCTATTTCTTTTTCGATGAGGTCGATGTATCTGTACTTTAAATCATCAGAAATTGTGGCGATATGAAAATTTGATGAACTGTACCAATCGTAATCAGTGACCTTGCCATTTTTATAAATGCGAAAGCCGTCGATGTAATAAGTCTTTGGCTCAAGGGGTTTGCCATTTTTATCGTATTCAAAAAAGAATGTGCACTCATAATCATTCGCTTCTAGATTATTGATGATTTCAACATCTTCTTTGTCGAGCCACAGACCAACAAATGTGTCGGGCAAATTACTAGTAAAGGCAGCATTATTATCATTATTAGCTTTATTATCTTTTGAAGACCCACAAGAGATGAGTAATAAAGATACGACAGTGACGATTAACTTCATAAAATTCCTTCGTTGAGATGATTTGATTTTAGCTTGAGTCATAATCTGAACAAAGAAGGTGTTTAGTTGCAACTTAAACTCACTTAAATGAACTTTAA
This sequence comes from Bdellovibrionales bacterium, assembly GCA_020628165.1. Lineage (GTDB taxonomy): Bacteria > Bdellovibrionota > Bdellovibrionia > Bdellovibrionales > UBA1609 > JAHDIR01. Next base: position 102,224 of record JAHDFM010000008.1, read on the forward strand.
AAATAATGATGACTTTTTGAGAAAATGAATGAATTTGCCATGAGTTAAGACGCTTTTAGTTTATGGTTTTAATAAAGGAAATAAACAAAAAGCAATGAGTAAGGATAAAAAAGGTTATTATGTGATGTCATCCTGAGCGTAGCGTAGGATTCATTCATGCTAAATATTCATTTATGAATACAGATAAAGTTTGCTTAAGCTATTTCTAAAAAAGCATTTCAATGATTAATCTGAGTAGAAATTTAAAGCTTACCCAGGAAACTTACCGAGCTTTACTTGTAATTAAGTTTAATTATAGGTTAGGAATTATAAAAGACTTAAATCAGTTACTAAGCTAAATATATAAATAGTTTACTTACTAGTTATAGCTTTGAGTTCTGTGATTTCACTTTTAATGGTGTTGCTGTTCGATTGAAGGTCGAGGATTTGATACTTTATTGTGTTGATCTGATCTTGCAAACTGATTCGGCCGCCATCATTACCGTGGATGATAGCTTGTTGCAATTTCTTTTTGAGGCCGTTCTGTTTATCTTTTAACTGGCTTATTTGTTGATCGATCTGGTTTAGTTTGGATTCTTTTTTCCGTATGCTTTTAGATACAAAGGTTTGCTTTGCTTGGTTGTAAGCTGCCAAAAATTCTTTTTCTACATTTTTTGGGCAGACATTTAAATACTCTTCACCCTTGGCTCCAGCAATTTTTGCGTTGGTTGGTGAGCAGTATTTTCTTAAGCCTTTGTTGTAGGCGTTTTTCATGGTGACGGCATTGTAGTTTTCACACAATGGGAAGTCGTAAGTTTTACCAGCTTGCCCTAGTTGTTGGCCTAAATCAGGTTGGCACTTTTTTTCGCGCATAAATTTAAAGCCGCGGTCAAGCTGCTGGTAACTGATGTTAACACCGGCAGCCTCACATCTTTTAACATAGTTATCGCTATCAAGAAAATCACCACTCTCAGCTATTTTTTTTCCGCGCTCATACCAGTTGGTGCTATCGCAGTTCTTTTTGAATGAAGAACTGCAGGCACTCATTGATAAAGTACAAAAAAATAAAATGAGGTAATGATTTACTTTGTAGCTTTTCATAGAGATTACATAGACTCCATTTGCATGAGTTTTTTGTCGAGGCTTTCTTTTTCTTTTTCGACTAGTTTTTGCTCTTGTCTGAGCTTGTCGACTTTAATTGATTTCATGGCAACTTGTGGGCCAGTGAGGCGGCCTGAAACCATTTCATCCTGCATTTTTGCAATCTGATCATTAATAGACTCAATTTTTGATTCTTTTTTCTTGATCTGAGATTTCACATCATAGATTCTCATTCCTTTTTTGTGAGCAGCAGCAAAAGCAGCGCTCATTCCTTTAGGGCAAACGTTTGGATTGCTTCGTCCCTTGGAGCCTAAGTCGTAACCATTAGAAGGTGTACAAAATGTTTTGACGCCGTTATTGTAACCTTTGTCGTAAGCTTTCTTATCAGCTGTGATACCGAACTCTTTGCATTCTTTAACATAAGAGTAGAATTTTTTACTTTTAACACCTTTGGCTCCATCTTTTTCACCAATAGCAGCCCAGTCGCCAACTTCACATTCTTCTTTAGAGATACTAGCGCAGCCAACTGTGAACCCTAGAGTGCAAATAATAATTATAAGCAAATTCAATTTTTTCATGATTTCTCCTAAAATATAAATTTAAAATATGGATGAAAAAATCTACCAAAATAAAATTACTTTGGTCAATTGGTAGAAGTGTGTATTTGTTAAGAAGTTTGATTTGAGTTGGTTTTTTTTTTCACACCCAAATATAATTTTACAGAAAAAAAGTTGTTCTGCTATTGAACCTCAGTGAGGGGTGGGTTGTAGAAAAACGATAAAAATTGAGCATTTAAAGATTGCTTTTAAATTATAATGGCGCTTAGTTTTTCTGCATTTCTTTAAGTAATCAGCTTATGACTTTTTCTTAACTATATATTAAGCGCCCTTAATTTGATTGTAGCATGCTTTGGCATTTGTTTGTGTATTGTGCTCATTGATCCATTTATTTAAGTCGAAGCTGATTTGGCTTCTTTGGTTCTCAATATGGCTTAAGACATCAAGTCTTTTTAAAAAGTTGTAGGTTTTTGAAGATTGGTCCCTGCTGAACAATCGCTCTATATAATAGTCATCAACACCATTGAGGTTAAAAGGTTTATCGCTAATGGCATTTTTTAGCTTTATAAAATCTTTATCAGAGTAATTAAATCCTTTTCCATGAAGTCTTGCAATGTGTATAGCTCGTTTAATAGGGGTGACCTTAAGAGCGGGCCAGTTGATGATTTTCATTTTTTTGTTGAGTGTGCTTTTGTAGCCCTGGTGCGGGTCAATGATTTTAAGTTGAGATCTTTTGTTTTTTGTTAGCATCGATGTGATTTCGTTAAGTGGGCGGTCTAAATTTATAAATATTTTTTCTATATTGGTGTAGCCTCGTTCTAGAGCAATTTGAACAGTGTCATAAAATTTTAAATCAAAAATAATCCCATCGATCTCAAGGTGAACAAAAAAGCCTTGAGTGATCTCTTGAGTTTGTTGGTCGGTGGTAATGATTCCCGTTTTCATGTCTTTGACGTTTTCAATGATACCTAATTTGCTCAGAGCTGTTGTTGCTTGCAGTTTTGTCCAGTTGGATCCGAAGATTGCAATGTCCACATCTCTCGGAGTGAGTGGCGTGCCGAGGTGAGAGTGTGAAATAATTTCTCGTGAAAAACCATGGGCGCTGTAGAGTTCAAAAGGGACAACTTTACTAATTTGTTGAACTCTATCGCTATAAACATCTGCATAAAGGCAGTGGTTGAGTATAGTAACTAATAAGTAGATAGTTAGCTTGTGCGTGCTTAATTAATTAGCACTTGATGACTGTGAAAGCTACGCGATTGAAGTCTTTTCAAGTTTTATGGAGTTGAATTAATGATCTTTGTAATAACAAATTAGAATTACAAACAGAGTCCTGCTGATTTATTGATCAAAAAACTATGTCCCAATGTTAGTAGGAGCTTTGACACAAAGTTCTAGTTGCTTACAAAATTCATTGAAATATCAATCTCTTATTGCCTAAACTCGAAGGACATTTTAATAATAACTAATTGCAAATGAAAACAAACTGAAACGTAGGTCTGCATTCTTTCGTGTGTAGAAATGTTCGTTAACATATGTAGGTTATATATGAAGAAACATGTGACGGCAGCGGTAATAGCGATAGCACTCTTAGGTGGACTCTCCGCCTATATCTATATGCTATCGAATAACAAAATAACATTTGGATACAACGTTGGTTATCAGCCGACACAGCCAATCCCTTTCTCGCACAAATTGCACTCGGGACAGATGGGCGTTGACTGTAAGTTCTGTCATACAGGCGTTGCAAGCACTCGTCATGCCAGTGTTCCAAGTTTAAATGTCTGTATGAATTGCCACAATAACTTGGCCATCACAGACGCCAGCGGCAATGAAAGTCCGCACATCACTAAACTCAAAGAGGCTTACAACAACAACAAGCCTATTGAGTGGCAAAAAGTCAATTTACTACCTGATCACGTAAAGTTTAATCACGCCCCACACACACTTGCAGGCAAGCAATGTAACGAGTGTCACGGGCCCATTGAAACAATGGCTGAGGTTTATCAGTGGTCGAGTTTATCCATGGGTTTTTGTGTGAACTGTCACCGCAAACCTGAGAACAATGCACCCCTTAACTGCTCAACTTGTCACTATTAACGGAGAACGGAGCTATGGAAAAATCAAATAAGTATTGGCAAAGTTTAGAAGAGTGGAGAAATGATCCTAAATTTAAGGAGCTAGTTAACTCTGAGTTTATGACAAGTCCACTTGCTGGTGACGGTGAAGTCACAGAAGAAGAAGGTCCAGCAAGACGACATTTCTTAAAGTTGATGGGCGCAAGCATGGCGTTGACAACTTTTGGTTGTGTTCGAAGACCTGCGCAAAAGATTGTACCTTACGCCAACAGGCCTCATGAAATTGTTCCAGGCGTCGCTAACTACTATGCCTCTTCATTTGTAGATGGTGTTGAAGGCTTTGGAACCGTAGTTACAACGAGAGAAGGGCGTCCTATTAAATTAGAGGGTAATAAAAGTCACCCAGCCAACTTTGGTGGCATGTCGGCGAGGGCACACTCACACGTGTTAAGCCTGTATGATCCTGACCGTGCCAACGGCCCAAAAAATAATTTACTTAACGAGCAAAGAACAAACAAAGACACAGTCAATACCACTTGGAAAAGTGCTGACGCTGCGATCTCTAAACAGCTAGCTAAAGGTGGCGTAGCGGTATTAACGGGGAGTGTTTCATCTCCGACCACAAAAGCGTTATTGAATACTTTCAAGACTGCATTTTCTGCAGATCACTATGCTTGGGACTCCATCGGTTTAGGTCATGTTTCACAAGCGCAAAAACTGTGTTACGGCCAATCTGTTGTCCCTGCGTATAGATTAGATAAAGCTAAGTACATTGTTTCAGTTGATGCCGATTTATTGGGATCTTATTTAAATCCAACTCGTCAAAGCAAAGGCTTTGCTCAAGGGCGAAAGAAGCTCAATGATGACATGAATAAACTCGTTGTGTTTGAAACACTCATGACTCTAACTGGAACAAACGCTGATGAGAGGTTTGTGATTCATCCAGGTGAACAGGCTTCGTTGGTTCTTGCCTTAACTCACGAGGTGGTTTCTGAACTTGGCTTTTCAGGTGGCTTTGAAGGAGTCACAAGCTTTACAGCCAGTCATCACGAAAAGATGAAGCCTCGTTTTGCTAAAGCACTCAATGCCATTGCGAAAGAGCTTATTAGCTACCGTGGAGATGCTTTAGTTGCGGCAGGAAGTCCTCAGTCACAAGACGAAAATGCCATTCCTTTACAAATAGCTGTCAATTTATTGAACACAATTCTTGGCAATGACGGAAAAACCGTTGACCACTCAAACTCCTACTCTTTTATCACTGGCTCTGATGCTCAGATGTACAACTTAATTGAAAAAATGAAGTCTGGGTCTGTTAAAACTTTAGTGATCCAAGGCGTGAACCCAGCTTATGCATGGGGCGATAGCTTTGCTGAAGCCGCTAAGAATGTTGAAATGGTGGTTTATGTTGGTGATAGAAATGATGAGACAGGTTCGATTTCACACTACCTTCTGACAGAGTCGCACGCTCTTGAGTCTTGGGGCGATGCTGAAGTCATCAAAGGTGTTTACAGCATTCAACAGCCAACCATACGTCCTTTATATGATACGCGCTCTTTCAACGAAACCTTACTTGCTTGGTTAAACAAAGGCAGTGAAGGTGATGATAAGACTGCTCATGATTATGTGAAATCATATTGGTCGTCTAAGATCAAAGGCCCTTCATGGAATAATGTTTTACAAAACGGTGTTTTTACAGAAGCCAACTTGCCATCTGGTGGACAGAGAAGTTTTAACAGAACGGCTCTGAATTACTTAAAAAAATTAACTCCAGTAAGCGGTTTGACTTTAAATATGTACTCAACGGTTGGTTTAAGAGACGGCAGCCTTGCCAATGTTTCTTGGTTGCAGGAGTTTCCTGATCCAGTCACGAAAATATGCTGGGACAACTATGCGACTGTTTCGCCAAAATATGCCGCTGAAAACTCTCTGAAAGAAGGCGATGTGGTTAAACTTACATCTGGTAAAAACAGTTTAACAGTTCCTGTTCATATTCAACCAGGGCAAAGTGACAAAGCTGTAGGTTTAGCTCTTGGTTATGGTCGTTGGGCTGCTGGTGAAGTGGCCAACAAAGTGGGTGTACGCTCTATAGTTTTTGCCAAAGACTTTAAAAACACAATGGGTCACAACCGTGTATTAGCCTCTTTGCCGGTCAAATTAGAAAAGACGGGCAAAAGCATTCCACTTGCCAATGTTCAAGGCCACCACTCAATGGAAGGTCGACAAATAGTTGTTGAAACCACTTTAAAAGATTTCCAAAAAAATCCTGAGTCTGGAATTCATCGCCACAAAATTTTCAGTTTGTGGAGCAAACACAAGTACACAGGCCACAAGTGGGCCCTTTCTGTTGATTTGAATTCATGCACAGGTTGCGGATCATGCATCATCGCTTGTCAGTCGGAAAACAACATTCCAACTGTCGGTAAGAAGTATGTTCTCAATGGCCGCGAAATGCACTGGATGCGTGTTGATCGCTATTATGTTGGTGACCCAGAAAACCCGAGTGCAGTTCATCAGCCGTTAATGTGCTTTCACTGCGACAACGCTCCTTGTGAAACGGTTTGTCCGGTACTTGCCACTGTTCACAGTGACGAAGGCACTAACGACATGATTTATAACCGTTGTGTTGGAACGAGGTACTGTGCCAACAACTGTCCTTACAAAGTAAGACGCTTCAACTGGTTTAGTTACACAAGTGTTAAAACTCCACTCCATATGGCAATGAACCCAGAAGTGACTGTGAGAAGCCGAGGTGTGATGGAAAAATGCACTTTCTGTAACCACAGAATCAAAGAAGTTCAAAACAAACAGCGAGTGGCAAAAACAAAATACAAAGATGGCGACATCCTGACAGCTTGTCAGCAGTCGTGTCCGACTGATGCTCTCGTCTTTGGTGATATGAACGATCCAAACTCGCAAGTGAGTAAAGATTTTGCCGACAAAAGAACTTACATTTTATTAGAGGAGTTAAACAACACTCCATCGGTGAGGTACAAAACAAAGATTCGCAATGTTGCTAGCCTCAAAAAAGATAAACACCATGGTGGAGGACACTAATGTTAAAACGCAGACCATTAGTCACTGGCGACAAAACTTATAAAGACGTTACTGACGATATATGTGAACTTATCGAGCGCCCACCCGGGATCCATTTTATGGGTCTTTTCCTTGGGGTGAAGGCGCTTTTCGTATTTTATCTCGTAGTTCTTGCCTTTATCGTATCAACAGGCATGGGCCTTATGGGTGTGAACCATCCAGTGGGTTGGGGAACAGACATTATCACTTTCGTTTTTTGGATTGGTATTGGTCACGCGGGAACTTTGATTTCTGCGGTTCTTTTCTTATTTAGGCAAAAGTGGCGAACATCCATTGCGCGAACAGCTGAGGCGATGACCGTCTTCGCGGTGATGACTGCCGGGCTTTTTCCAATTTTACATACAGGCCGACCTTGGCTAGCTTACTGGTTGCTACCATACCCTAACCAAAGAGGCCCATTGTGGGTGAACTTTAGATCACCTCTCATTTGGGATGTTTTCGCGGTATCAACATATGCAACTGTTTCCATTGTGTTCTGGTATGTTGGGTTGATTCCTGACTTTGCAACAGTTAGAGACCGTGCTAAAAACCCAATCCGCAAAAAGATATACGGAATATTATCTCTCGGTTGGAGAGGAACAGCAAGAGATTGGAACCACTATGAGATGGTTTACATGCTTCTTGCAGGTCTATCGACACCACTCGTTTTATCGGTGCACAGTATTGTCTCCTTTGACTTTGCCGTGGCTCAATTGCCGGGTTGGCACACAACTATCTTCCCGCCGTACTTTGTGGCTGGTGCGATCTTCTCTGGTTTTGCCATGGTGATCACCTTGATGGTTTTGGTGAGACATTTTTACCCTCCTTTCAAAAACTACGTCACACTCGATCATATGGAAGTAATGAACAAAATCATTATGGTGACAGGTTTACTTGTTGGTTACGCTTACGGATCTGAGTTCTTTATTGCTTGGTACTCGGGCGCTCCGTATGAGCAATATGCTTTCATTAACAGAGCATTTGGGCCATACGCTTGGTCATATTGGATTATGATCTCTTGTAACGTGATATCACCACAAGTGTTCTGGTTTAAAAAGTTCAGACGAAGTATTCCAGTGATGTTTGTGGCCTCTATATTTGTGAACATAGGAATGTGGTTTGAACGTTACGTGATTACCATTACAACTCACAGAGACTTCTTGCCAGCCAACTGGGGCGACTTTGTCATGACTTTCTTTGACTTAGGGGCCTTGTTCGGAAGTTTTGGTATGTTCTTCTTACTGTTTTTACTTTACTTGCGCTTGGTACCAGCCGTTTCTATCGCAGAGGTCAAACCGGTCCTCTTTGTTGGAAAGGATAAAGGAGGGCATCACTAATGATTAATCCAATCACTGTTATAGAAAATCTTTTGCGACCGAAGGCTAAAAAAGGCTATGTCGGTTTGTTTCTCGACGAACACCAAATGGTGGATGCTGCCAGAGAAGTGCGTGAGTCGGGTGTTAGTAACTTTGAAGCGATCAGTCCGTTTCCAGTCCACGGCATTGATGAGGCTATGGACATTCCGAGGTCATTCATACCATGGGTCACCTTTGTAATGGGGCTAACTGGTTGTGCTTTAGGTGTGCTTTTCACTTGGTGGGCTTCGGCAGTTGATTGGCCAATCATTGTAGGTGGTAAGCCGATGTTTTCACTGGCTGCATTTATCCCGGTGATTTTTGAGCTGACAATTTTATTTGCTGCTTTGAGCTCTGTTGGTGCCATGTTTTACATCAATGGCTTACCAAAAATTGATCCTGTGATCATTGATCCAGATTTGACTTGTCACAAATTTGCTATTTTTGTGCCTGAATGTTCGAGTGGGTTTAATAAAGAAAGTTTAGATAAAATTTTTAACAATCATGGTGCCATTGAAACGCGCCCTGCGGAGTTTTAGTTATGAGGTTACTGTCCGTAATTTTTATTTCAATGCTTTTGGTTTCATGCAATGGTGGTAAAGATGCGCCTAACATTGAATTGATTCAAAATATGATGGATCAAGAATCTATAAAAGCACAAGACTGGGATCCTAAACAGCCTGGCAAAGCAATGATGCTAGAGCCACCTGAGGGCACTGTCCCTGTGAATTATCAGCCGTACAAATATGCTGGTGATTTGGTGGGTGCCGAGCAAAATTTGGTAAACCCTTTAAAAGACGATATGTCTCCAGCTATTTTAGATATGGGACAAAAGAATTATCAAATTTATTGTGGTGTTTGTCATGGTACTGGTGGAGCAGGAGATGGCTCAGTTGTTGCTAAGATGATTAGAAAACCACCTTCGCTCATTAACGAAAGAGCCACTGGCTTTAATGATGGTCGTTTGTTTCATATTATATCTGATGGCTACGGTATGATGTCTAATTACCGCAAACAAGTTCGCGATGAAAAAGCGAGATGGGCCATTGTTAATTATATTCGCACACTTCAAAAAAAGAAAAATTGATAGGTAGAGGAGAAATTTAAACATGGGTGGACATACAAATTATGTAAAACCGGACAAACCAAACACTTGGAATATCAGTCCTAGGTTAAAGACCTTATCTGCTATCTTTATGTTTATTGGAGTTATCTGTTTGGCATTGACATTATTTAACGATAAGTCGAGAGCCTGGCATGCTTACTTAGTTGGTTTATTTTATTTCACATCGCTTGCGTTGGGTGGGTTGTTTTTTACAGCCATACAACACGTAACTAACGCAGGTTGGAGTGTGAACATACGCAGAATTATGGAATCACTAACAGCCTTTTTACCTTGGGCTTTTGGTTTAACTATCATTTTTATTGGTGGAAACTTTATTGCTGGCATGGACGTTTACGATTGGTTCTTCAAAGACCGAATTGCTGCTGACCACTTACTGCAACACAAAGAGCCTTATCTTAACCCAACATTTTTTATCATTAGAACATTATTGTTCTTTGGTGGATGGATGTACTTGTGTAAAAAGATCGTGGGTAGTTCATTAAAGCAAGATACCTCTGGTGACGTTTCACTCACTCACAAGTGTGTGCCTTTATCGATTGCGTTTTTATTGTTCTTTTCTCTTTCGTACTCATTGTTCAGTGTGGACACATTAATGAGTCTTGAAGCGCATTGGTTCAGTACTATTTTTGGTGTTTATGCCTTTGCTGGTCTTTTTCAATCCACTCTTTGTGTGATGATTTTGATCATTGCTTATTTACTCAAGAAAGGTTTGATCAATCAATACGTCAACGAAAATCACTTACATGATTTAGGAAAGTTTCTTTTTGGCTTTGTGGTTTTTTGGGCTTATATCGCATTTTCGCAGTACATGCTCATTTGGTATGCTAACTTACCAGAAGAAACGATTTTCTTTAAACCAAGACAGAAAGACACCTGGTTGTTGGTATCTTTGGGCCTAATTGTCTTTAAGTTCATCGTTCCATTCTTTGCATTATTGCCTAAGTGGGCAAAGAGAAACATCAACCACTTGGTAGCAGTGAGTATCTTATTGTTGATCACTCAGTTTGTAGACTTATATTGGTTAGTGTATCCAAACTTAAATACGGACCACAGTTTTGTATTTGGTTTTCAAGATGTTGGAATTTTCTTAGGCTTTTTAGGGTTATTTATGTTTGCAGTGATGAAGTTTTTATCAAGTCATGCAGTTATCCCATACAACGACCCAAGGATCCACGAGTCCATGTCTCACGAAGTTGTGTACTAATCACAAATTACAATTTAAATTTAAGAAAGGCTCGCATAAGCGAGCTTTTTTTATATTTAAGAAAAAGGTTTTATTTTTTAAAAGAGATTTTATTGTCAAAAGATGAGTAGTTACTCTGAGCACAGCAATGTTATATTGAGCAAATCACTGTCATCTCGAGCGCAGCTCCGTCATCCTTCGCTGCGTATATGGACCCGACCCCTCGCGCAAGAGTTTTTTGTAAAAGGTTAAGCGGCAC
>JAHDFM010000034.1 GCA_020628165.1 Bdellovibrionales bacterium
TCTTTTTTATTTTGGTAGTGGGCCTCAGCCATGTCTCTTTTTTGAGCTTTGAGAGAGTCCTGGAAACCCTCACGATTTTTATTGATGACGTTTGTATAACCTTCACGGTTTCTCATCATCTCATCGTTATACTTCTTACCTAAGTAAGCAAAACGATCTTGGTTGTATTTATCTGAAATCTCTTTATCAGTTTTGTATGCTTGCTCTATGCGATGATTTCTAAGGTCATTATCATAGCGGAGTTTTTGCATTTGTTTGTCATATGATTTTTTAAGCTCTTCAATTTCTCGTTGATGCTTATAGTCTTTTTCAGAGTAAGTCTCTCTGCTCTTTGTCTTGTAAGCCTCAAGATTTTGTTCGTACCTTTCTTCCAAGGCACGCACATTGTTTGCATTGCGCTCCTTCTCTCTCTCAAGCTTAGCCTCATAGTGATTTTCAATCTGAGCCTCTCTTGCTTCCGCACGCTCACGCTCTTTACGTAAGTAATCCGCCATGCTGCGATCAAGAGTTGTTGAAGAAATAGACGACAATTAATTCTCCTAAGTTTACAAAAAGACTGATCAAAAAATATCTGTCTCTTTATAAAACATCGGCTTTTCGTTTTTTAACTTTTAACTTGATTTGAATTTTTAGACTATGGTTTTACGACCAACAAACAGATAAATCTCAAAATTAATAAACTGAATTCTTTTTCCTAAACAAAAGTCGCAAGCGATAACTCTCATCACCATATTGCTTTTTTTGAATTTTCTTTCTTTTCACAGTGTCTTTGTGATTATTAATTTTGCGATTAATAATTTGTTTATTCACTTCAGCCAAAGCATCGATGGTATGACGACGTTGCTTAGAAAGACTTTGTATAAGTTGTTTAGAGTTTTTGGTCAAATGAGATAGACGTGACTTAATTTGAAGATCACTTATAACGTGTGGCATTTCTGTTTTTGATCCCAGCAAATTACCTTTCTCAACCGTCTGTAGCATCGTTGGCAGCAGAACAAAACGACCATGACTCTTTACTTTGTGAACTATGTCCCCACTTATGCCAAGAATTTCATTTTTATGAACGTTTGCCCTGAAATACAACGACCCTAAATTGACCTGAATTTTATCAATATACAAAGCACTCATCATACAAGTTGCTAAACACTCAACAAAAAACTCACCAGTTAATAGCTTTAGTTCCCCGAATGAGATACGCAGTATTGCTCCTTTGCCGAGTCGTAGATTCATATTTTCAAATTGATAGCTCTGAGTTTTGTCAGATATGTTTTTTATTACACAACTTTCATTTTCTCCATTGCAAGCTTCAGGACTTTTTATGATCTGAGCATGGATAGTTATTTCCAAAGTGAAGGCAAAAAAAATCAACACAGCCTTTAAAAATATTTTCATAAGTCATCTAAACCTATGTTTTTGAGCTCTTTACGTGCTTTGCGCTGAACTTGTTTGATTTCAAAAGAATTAATAATGGTCTTATATAAAACAGAAGCATCTTCAATTCTTTCTTGACGTTCCATGATCTCACCTAGCACAAGCAATCCATAAGCGGTGATCTCATTGTCTGGGTAAGATGACACGAGTTTATCGATGTATTTCATTGTCTGTTCGTAATTTTTATTTTTAAACTCGATATTGAGCAACATCAAATAGCTCTCAGGAACAAAGGTCGAGTGTGGATACTTTGTAATGTATTTTTTCAAAGCTTTTTTTGCTTTCACAAAATCTTTTTCGTTGTAAAGACTCTTGGCTCTTCTAAGTAATATTTTTGATAAACTTTCATCAATTGGCGGATTGACATAGCCTCCCAGAACACTGGCCAATTGACGGCCTGAGTAGTCTTTGGGTGCATTGCTGTATTCAGGAATAATGTCTGCAACCTCTTGCTTGAACTCTTGCATTTCGATTTCCTGCATTTCAATCTCTAATAAGTTTCGCTGATTTTCTAGCGAAAGATTTGCAATTGTTTTTTCATAACTTGTCGTATCTGAAAAATGTGCAAGGAAAAGTCCATTCATGCATAGCATAAATATTAAAGAGAACATGATTGCACCAATATGGAATACGTACTTCAACATACGTAAAAAATATCGGCAGTTTAAATTAAAATATAAATAAAATTAGCACATTTATAGACAAAGACTAGACTTACCACCTAAAGGCTTGGGCAAACTGAGTTATGAAGGATCGGATGAAGTTGAAACAAGTTTGGAAACGGATTCAACACCTCGACATAGGTCATAAGTCGATAATAATTTTTAAAAGGAATGCCTGCAATTCTTTTCGTGCACCCTTGCGATATGGGGTCAGCATTGACAGCAGGACATCGACCATCAGAAACAACTATATTGTTAGATTCAAAATCTTGTGTTGCCGAAAAAGGTGAGGCTATTCCAAAGACTCCCAATTGACTTTCCAATGTGTTAACTGATGAATTCACTTGGTCGTCAAAATTATTCTGATCCAGAATGCTTATAATTTCTCTTTTAATATCCTGCTTGTCGATTTCAAATGGTATTTGTATTTCAATGCAAGCTTCTGGATAGTTGGGTTCAACTGCTTTGTAGTAAATTTGCTCACTCACATCAATTTCGACTGTGGGTCCAAGCCCTCCATCTCCGCAGTTGGTGTAACCAAATAATAATAACGTTATCAATATGAAACAATTTAAAAAACTCATGATCAACACCTCATGAGTTTTAATTATTCAAAAATAAGACCACTCATTTAAAACTGGCGAGAGCTCAGTGTTTTATAGTGAGACTTAAGTGTCCACAAATTGAAAACACCCTTTGATTTTAAGCATTTGTTATCAACAGAATCTCTTTACATTTTATTTGGTATTTCAATATTTAATAAGCTCAAAGACTTTTCTAAAATCGTTAAAGTGCAAGAGACCAGAGTCATTCGTTGTAGCTTTATATGCTCTTCAGCCTTTAAAATAGGACATTTATGATAAAAATTATTAAATAACTTAGCTAGCTCCAGAGCGTAGCTTGCTAAGTAATGTGGTTTAAAATTTTCATAGCTTGTTCTCATTACCTCTGACAAACACAACAAATGCCTTACAAGAGAGCGCTCTTCTGGCAGCGATAAGGCTTCAGTTAAACTGTAATTTATTTCGCCCTCAAATTTTTCAAGCAAACTTTTACATCTAACACCTGCGTACTGAATGTATGGTCCACTGTCACCTTCAAAATCTAGAACCTTTTTCCAATCAAACTTAACATCTTTGATTGAGTCACAAGAAAGATCATTGAATATCACAGCACCGACACCCACTTGCCTCGCAACGATGTCTTTATTTTCTAATTCAGGATTTTTTTCATTGATAATCTGTGTGCACATAGCGATGGCTTTATCTACGATATCACGCAAAAAGATAACATTGCCTTTTCGGGTAGACATTTTGCCTTCAGCAAATTTGTACATTCCAAAACCAATATGACGACAGTTCTGAGACCATTCATAGCCCATTTTTTCTATCACCTTAAAAACTTGTTTAAAGTGTAAGTTTTGATCGATGCCTGTGACATAAACCAATTGATCCCCTTTCTGCTGATTGTGTCGGTAAAGAGCACAGGCAAGATCACGAGTCGCATAAAGAGATGCTCCATCACTCTTACGAATCAAACAAGGCGGCATATCGAACTCATCTAAACGCACCACCATGGCGCCATCACTTTCTTCGAGCAAGCCCTTTTCTTCTAATAACTTTTCAACCGGTCGCATTTGATCGTTGTAAAACGACTCACCAAGCACAGCATCGTGCTTCACTCCCAGTAAGTCATAAACCTGATTGTATTCATTCAATGAAATATCAATAAATTTTTGCCAGAGAGCTTTTAGATCAGCGTCGCCTTCTTCAAGTTTTTTAAATTCAAGCGAACCTTGCTTTTCTAACTCTGGGTTGTTTTCCATCTCTTCATGAAATCGAACATAAATAGCAAACAACGACTGCATGGGTTCATTTTCAAAATCGTATTCGTTAGACCACATTCGGTAGGCAAGTGCTAATCGTCCAAACTGCACTCCCCAATCACCTAGGTGATTCACCCCTACCATTTTAAAACCTTGTGACTGACTAATGTTATAAATAGCTTGCCCAATCATGGTTGCTCGCAAATGACCAACACTCATTGGCTTAGCGACATTTGGCGAAGAATAATCTATAACAATGGTTTGCCCCTGCCCCTGTTCTGAATGGCCAATGTTTGGTTTGTTAACCTCACATTCCTTAAATAACAGCGATTGCAGATAGGAATCTGAAAATCGAACATTTAGAAAGCCAGCTACAGGGGTGATTTCTTCCACGTGTGCGATATTTTTCTTCTTCAAATCATCGGCAAGTTCTGCAGCAATTTGTGGAGGAGCTTTTTTAAACTCCTTGGCCCATCGAAACACAGGCAAGGCCACTTGCCCAAATTTAATGTCTCTGGGCACCTCCATTAGATTAACTAATTCGTCTTCGCTCAAATTGAACTCTTCAGGAATATGGGACGCAATGGCTTTTCTAAGAACTTTAATCATGATCATTCACCTACATTTGAAATAATAGCACAAAAGCTACCACAAGTCTTTATTCACATAAAGCTCAATCCTTAGATACCAGTGATGGACTCAATTTTTCAGTGTTTAAACGAGGCTCTCACCATCTGCCTCAGGCGGTGGTGGCTCTATCTGTGGTAGTTTAGGAACGTAAACAAGGTATGGTTTTGGAGTTTCGCGATTTTCAGTGGGCAAAACCTCTTGCTTGAAATAGTGAGCTTCTTCAGCCTTGTTAAACTCTTCAAACAAGCTTAAGGGGTACCATTGCAACATACCTTCAGTCCAAGCTAGGTCTGAATACTTAATCTCGCCCATGTAGATCATCTTTTTGACTTGATCTTGTCGATATGGGCCTAACTGCTTCCGACCTCCTTCTGGCGAAACTTTCGTTAGAACCCAGCGACGATCATCTTTAATTGTAAAGTCTTTGCTTTCAAAAATATGAAACAACTCTTGGTGCTCAAAGGCGAAGCACCATACACCCAAATCTTTACTCACTAAATCCATGGCATTGAGGTGCCCTAACTCAATCCTTTCCTTCAAATCAGAAAGTTCAACAGGTCCGATAGTTTTTAAGCTCTGAAGATAGTACCAGCTCACAATATATACTCCTTTTTATCCTTAGCAGATTTCTTGGCAAGGAGCGCTTTGATCACTGAGTTATAATAAGCTTCAAAATCTTTTGCAGACACATCTTTTTGTAAAAATTGAATGATGTGTTCTTTTGTGAAAAGTCCTTGTTTGTACTTCAAATAAAGTTGCTCCCCTTTAAATTGCCCAAGTATTCGAGCCGACTCAATGTAACTGAAGGATTTTATCATTGGGCTCAGTTCTAGATTTGACCTCTTTATGTTCATCGCCGAGAAGTACTCGTTGATGGCGTGTCCTAGGCTATATTTTAAAACTTCGTGATTTGAATCTTCTGGGTTAAGTGTGAGTAATTCAAGCTTAAGAGATTTAAAGCTCATAGTTTTTCTCTTATGATTATAGATTTTACTCAAAAAATAACTCAAAGTCTCAACCCAGATCAGTTTTTTAAAATCCTGAGGATGGTGGAACAAATTAACTGAACGCCCCGACACCTCGGCCTGCACATATTGACCAATCACCTCAGAGGCATGGTTAATAGTAAAGCGAGATAAGTACAAAGCACCGAGATTCGGCAAATAAAAACTTTTAGAGTTTTGCACCATTTCTTTGACCAGATGAAACTCACTAGAGCTCAGTTTGGTTGAAAATTGATTTAACAAATAGTCTGTGAACTCAGTAAAAACCTCAGCATGGTCAAATGTTATATTCAAGTTTAAATCTGAATTAAGAAAATCAAATATGGAATAAAGTTGATCTGTAAAGTCAGCACTCTCAAAAAAATCCTCGTCATAATCTTCGAAGTCATCACAGTCGTCATCATCAGAGTCCTCCTCAAAGGCAATTTCAAACTCATCGATATGAAAATCATCATTTGATTCTAGAAACATAAGGTAACTTTGCCATTTAACCCACGGTGGAGATGTGAGTATGCAGTACTGGAAAGACTTGCTCTTCATGATGTCTACTCTATTTTCAAGCCCTTGCTCCAAAAGATCAAAATACAATTTTTCAGAGTTTTGAAATATGGATAACACCTTTAACTGTGGATTAATTTTTTTTATTTCAGAAGGGACATGATCACTCGCTATATGAAGGTCACCAACAATCACGTAAATCAATGCATCTTGATTATTTTCACAAAAAGAAACAATGGTTTCTGCAATGTGTTCATCTCTCTTTTTGGAATCGTCGCTCTCAAGTTCTGACTTTTTATTGATAGCTAAAACCTTATGACCTTTTTGTTTAGCAAATTTGATCAAAGGTAAGTAGTTCTTAAAAGGAAAGCCCCACCCGTCTTGCCATTCGCATAACTCAACCAATTTTTCTTCGTTAATATCCCCCGACAAATAACTATCTACGTGGCACTGGTGTCGACTTTCAAAACACTCTAAGGCAAGAACCAGTGATTTTTGTAATTTTTTTAGATTTCGCATAACCCTCAAGTGTGTTCTTTGCGATTGCGAGAACGCATGAAAGTCACCGCCAACTATGATATCAGATTTTAAAATATCAGCGATAAATTCTGACCTCTGCACTGGAAACCAATCCTGCTCGTGGAGATCTCTTTTGTAAGGTAAAAAGTATTTTTTGAGCTCAGGATCGTCACTGCCATCGATCAAATGGACTTTATTTTTAACCTGTTCAAGGAGTTGACGCCTTAGTAAGATAGAGTCCGTACTCATCGAGTTATTTGTTAATTTACCTACGCCCAAGATCACAACTCCTTCTAATATTGTGACATATTAACACAGCAAATCAAGAGGCATTTATTTAATTAGCAGACATTTACTTAAAAAAGTATCTATTGGATAATAGCTACATACAAACATCATCGATGAGGACGGTTATGAAACTTAAAATCACTTTAATTTTAGCAGCACTTTCTGCCGGAATTCATTTATATCTCACAAATCATTTTCACCAAGTTCAAATGGGCACCAATGTAGAGAAAAGCTCATGCAACATTAATTCAACGTTTAACTGTGACACTGTCGCCGCCAGCGAATACGCCTCAGTGGCTAATATTCCAATTTCTTCATTTGGATTCTCGACAAATCTTATCTTACTAGTCTTATTACTTATCGTTATTCTAAAGCTCACCGAAACACCAAATAAATTTTTAAGAGCTGGTTTTTACTTATCACTGCTTTCATCAGGCGCCTCCTTAGTGATGGGAGCTATTTCTTTAACCCAACTCACCACCTACTGCTTGTACTGTATAGCCCTTTATGTACTGAGCTTCTTAATAACTGCAATGCTCTATATGGCTTGTAAGAAAGAGACTGTTTCATTGAGCTTTGGTGACCTCACAAAAGACATTAGCTCATACTTAAAAGCACCCGTCTGGCCCATTGTTTTTGCATTATCCATTCCAGCTCTTGCTTTTTTCACTCATAAAACAATTCAAGCAAATCACCAAGATGGAGATAGTAAAGACTTCGAAAGACTCGTCAAAACTTCCATCAATGACTGGAAGAACTCTGAGCTCATTGACCTTGAAGGCGTGAAACCGTCACTCATTAAGGGAGTTAAAAACCAAACGCCAAAAATTGTTGTTGCCGAGTTTGCAGACTTTAGATGTGGACATTGTAAACGAGCTTC
This sequence comes from Bdellovibrionales bacterium, assembly GCA_020628165.1. Classification (GTDB taxonomy): domain Bacteria; phylum Bdellovibrionota; class Bdellovibrionia; order Bdellovibrionales; family UBA1609; genus JAHDIR01. The sequence goes on from JAHDFM010000034.1 coordinate 7,738, forward strand.
GGGGCCACTAGCGACATTTGTTAACTCTCACCCTGATGTGCAATTAAAGTTCTATAACTTTCCACTCGACGGTGAGTGCAATGATGAAATCAAACAAAAAAATGGTGTCAGCTGTCGTCTTGCCAAGTCGGTTCACTGTGCGGCTGAGCAAAGCCTTGGCAGTCTTTTTCACGATAAAATATTTGAACATCAAAAAGATTTTTACTCTGTAGCAAGCTCGGATGGAGTTGATAACAAGTTAAAAGCTCTGATCAGCGTTGCCAGTATCAACTGGGACAGCCTTAAATCATGCATGGATTCTACTGCCACTCACGAAGCTATCAAAGCACAAGCAGCCATTGGCAAAAAAGTGGGCGTGCAAGGTACTCCTAAAATTTACTTGAACAACAAGCCTTTACCAGGTGGTTTCTTTTTACCTATCTTGAAAAAAGCGCGTGAACTGGCTTTAAAAGAAGTTAAATAAATAGGTCGAAACCATCATAAAGAACTCATCAAGAAGGGCGTTGATAAGCTTCGGCCCTTCCCAGCCAATAGCCATACAAGCTTGCACCAAACAAAACATAAAAACACAGAAAAAAATGGTTCTGATAAGAATTTTTAATGACAGAACATCTTTATAAATCACCTCATTGTACATAGCTTCAATACGAACTAAAAAAAGTCTCAATTCATTGAAGTCATTAACAACTTTATCCATCAGCTCATGCTGTTTAATCATAGGTAAGCTAGAAACTTGTGGAAAGTGTCTCTTTACTTCAATCGCTTTGACTAAGTTTTTACAATGATTAATATAAGGCTCAACTCTCAGCTGAAATTCTTTAAAGTTATCCAGTCGCTCAATATACGAATCTAAAATGTAACTCGCGTCTTCATATTGGTGCTCAGTCACTAGAGAAAGAACCACTCTTTTCAAAGACTCATTATCTCTTAAATTACGAGTTTTTAAGTCAAACTTACCGTCAATTTCACTGGCAATTTTTAACTTTCTTTCTTCTTTTAAGTTTTCATAAAGTAACTTCTTTGCACCCATAGTTTTCTATCGACCAAAGGCTGACTCGACTTAAGTTATGCGCTATGCGTTACTAAAGTTTTTTGTATTTTTTGACAATGATTGCTGCAATTTGAGACAATTTGATGGGATGAGAGCAGCTCAAACAGCCACTCCAATGGCGTTTTGAGAATTTACAATCTAAAAAAAGAGGTCTTCATGGATGAAGTGACTAAAAACATCAAGCTTGGTGCCGAGCTTGCCTTACCAGACGAGCTGCCAAACAAACCTGACCTTAGCCACCTGCCATCCCATGTGTTGCGATCCAATGCCATTGAGACTTTACTGCAACAAAACGAAGAGCTGATGTCCAGACTCTCTGTCAACCTAAGACGAATCAGTCACTTAGAAAACACCATCGATGATCAAGAAACTCAAATAAAAAAATTCAAGCACCACTATGAAGTTGTGAAAGACGAAGTATTTATACTTAAAGAACAAACAGACATTGCCAAGAGCCAGTTAAAAGATAAAAACACGGAACACAATGAGCTTCTAGCAAAGTATAAAGCCATCGACTTTGAATACACACAGTTGTTTGAAAACAGTAGAGAGCAAAAAGAAAGTCTCTTGCAAAATATTGATGATCTCAGTCGTCGATTAAAAAATCACATTAAATACAGACACAATATGAAACCCCTTATTAATAAACTTAAAAAAGAAGTGACTGAACTCACCCACATGCAAGATGAATATAGTGGTCAAAATAAAGTGCTGAAAGATAAGATCTCTGCTTTGTCTAAGTATTTGCAAGAGCAGTCTACAGAATACATTCAAGAGAAAAACACACTTATTAAACAGTATGAGATCGACACGGATAAAATTTCATCTCTTGAAAAAAGTTTAGAAGACAAAACCAGCCAATTAGACTCTCTCAATACTGAGGTGATTAAGTTGCGCAATGAAAACATTCAGCTTAACCGAAGCCTCACTGAAAATGAAGGCAAGAGTGAAGACGCAGCTAAAGTTCAAAATAATATTTTGCAAGACTTCAAAACTAAGCTCAAAGAGCTTAAGGTAGCTAATTTAGAAGTCACTACAGAAAAATCTGAACTTGCACAAGAATTAGCAAATTTACGTTTAGATCATGACGAAATCACTGAGCAACTTGAAAATACACAAATGTTTTTTGCTAGTCTTCAAAAGCAATTTGAAAAAGAACAAATCAAAACGTCATCCCTGCAAAAGCTTAATCGCAAACTCAGCCAAGAGATGAATTCCTACAGAAGTACAATTCAGTCATTAAAAAATATTCGCGACGAACAAGAAATCAAAAAGAAAAAACCACAAAAAGAAACACTCAATAAAATTGAAAACTTAATTTTCGAAATAGAAAGAGACTTCCGCTAAACTGACATGCTGAATAAAATCAGTCATCCATCGCAAAGACTGTCACCCTGAGCTTAAATAAGTATGTTTTGCTCAAGATGATTTATTTTCTATAAAGTCTCTTGGAATAGACATTTGCTCATCAATATGACGCATAGATTCAATATGGTTATGAGCTTCTAAGGATGTTTGATGAAAGGAGCTCACTTGGAGACTTTGTGACTCAAAAAGCTTACAAAACTCGGGCTGTGCTGAACAAATATGCAGATCATTGGGCTCAATATTTTTTAACAAAGACACAAAATCAGTCACTCCTGAGGAGCCTACAAACTTAAGACCCTCTAAGTTAAAAACGACTTTTTGTCCCTTTAACTGATTCTGATAGATTTTTTTTAACTCGTCGATGCTTTCGTAATTGATAAATCCAGATAAATTAACAAGAACATAATGATGGTTTTTAAAGATATTTGCTTTCATTTTACGCTCCTTGATGGGTCATTGCACTTTAAGCAACCTAAATATTTTACAACACTCTGCCAGAGCTGTCTTTGGAGCCTTCGACAAACTGGTCTTACCGACAATGAAATTCCCACTGAAATGTGCTCTACGACTTGTCTTCTAATTTCTAAAACTTTAGTCTGTGATAGTGAGACCCATTTATTGTTTAATGTTTTTTATCTACCTATTTGCGCACTCTTTTGCACATGCCATTGATCTCAAAAAATCAGACATTACTATGAATGCTGCAGAATTGATGCACAACCACAATGGCAAAGTCATCACCTTGAATGGTGATGTTAAAATGATTTTTGATGGCAACTATTTCTCAAGTGACTTTGCTGAAGTTGACTTCAATAAAGGTGTGATTACAGCTATTGGCTCTGTTCGGCTACAAAACATAGATGCCTATATAGAAGCTGAAAAGATTGTTTATAACTACAACAAAGAGACCGTTAGCATTGAGCGAGGTTATTTACAATCGGGAAACACGCTCTTCCAAGGTGACTATATCGAGCGCATCAATGCAAACACCTATGTCGCAGAAAATGCTCACTACTCGACGTGTACAAACTGTCCCGAAACATGGCACATCACAGGCAAAAAAATAAAAGCCACCATTGGCGGTTATGCTGATATCTCTGTTCCCGTCTTGCGAGTCTATAACCTACCAGTGCTAGCACTTCCACGCTTAATCATACCCTTAAAAAATGAAAGACAATCTGGGTTGCTCGTGCCCTCTTTTGAAAAGTCTGAGACCAATAAATTCAGTTATGCCCAACCCTTTTACTGGGCTATCTCCCCCGACCAAGACAGTACAACGACACTTAAGTTCTACCAAACTAGGGGAATTAAGCTCTTGCAAGAGTATCGCTTCATGCTCAATAAAAAATCGCGTGGTCAACTCAACACTGGATATTTCTGGGATAGAGAATTTTCAAACTCTGGAAAAAACAATGACATCACATCTAAAGAAAACCGAGCTTTTGTTAGATACTCTCATTACTTTCAAACTAAACACGACATCATAAATCGCATGGAAGTGAATTACATCACAGACCTTAGATATCTGCGAGACTTTCCAGAAGACACCATTGAACCCGGCTTTTCTAGTTTAGAAAATAACTTTTCACTGACAAAAAACTTCGACAATCACCACATCAGTGCTGCCGTTAACTTTAACCAAAATTTAGTCAAAGCAGACCCTTTTGCAAAAGATGACAACGCCATTCATAAATATCCCGAAATAAAATACTCACTTTTACAGCATCAAATTAAAAATACAGGACTTCTGTTTAACTTAAATTTTGATTACGTAAACTTTTTTAGATTTGGAAAATTCTTTGATGACGTTTGTACAAGCACCAATCCATGTAATGATGGGCAGTCTATCACCACTGACGTACCACGAAAAATTGACACTGAAGGTGACAAGGTTTTTGACCCGGCAGTCGACATTATTAGAGCTGGGCAGCGCTTTGACTTTCAACCCACACTCACCTACCCCTTTCAACTATTCAAAGTTCTAGATTTTGAAGCCAGCCTTGCCATGCGAGAGACTTTTTACGCCTTCAACTTGGACCGTGAAAGCAAAGCCCTGATTGACTCGACCACATCAAGAAGTTACCTCGAACCCAAGATCTCGGCAAAAACCCAATTTTCAAGAGTCTACGGCAACAGTCAAAATATCGACAGCAAGCTCTATAAACACATTATCACGCCAGAAATTCAGTATTCAATTTTAGATATGATTCAAGAACCTGATCACACTTTCTTTGGAGATTTCACTGAGCTTGATTTTGACCTGACTAACCAGCCCATTGTGGACGATGACCTATGGGGTGATAATAGCATTCAATTTGATTACGAAGACCGCGTTTCAGAAAAACGCTTAGTTACATTTAATTTAACCAACCGAATCATTCAAAAAGACTGGATCAATAATGAACCATTTTACAAAGAAGTGTTTTATTTAAAGCTCTCACAATCCTATGATTTTTTTAGAAATAGAGACGATGACCCAAAGCCTTGGACGCGATTACTAGCCACTACAAAAATTAGATTGGACAACTTACAACTCACATCTATTTCTGATTACAACCCTTATGAAAATAAACTCAACAACCTTGCCAACCTTAGAGTGACCTCGCGCACGGGCGAGTTTTTACAATTTTCTCACCAGTATTTACTCAAAGAAAGTGATGGTTTTCGTCATTCCACGCGTACTGAGTTTGCCTCTGTGGATGCTGGTTTTCGATCGCGCTACATCGACTTCTCAGGCGGTTTAGAATATTCATTGGTGAAAAACGACGTACGTGCCTGGCGCTACAAAGCCATTCTTAAACCACCTGGCCAATGCTTCAAACTTATTTTTAGTCATTGGCAACCGATCGGAAGGAACGAAATTAAATACCGCATAGAACCTGCATTTAATTTTGAAAGTAGCTTTTAATCCAAACTAAGGAGTAAATGAGCAAACCACTCACTTTCAAAAAAAATTATTACTCAGAGATTTATGATTTGATGTAGTGAACCAGTCACAAGAAATGTCTAGTGATGTGTATCAATTTCTAGATAATTTATTTTTGCTACTTAAAATCCTAAAATATTTTTTAGCCAATGAAATAGTCAGAGCATTGAACTTGTTTAAACAACATAGCCTATATAGAAAGATCTTCTGGCAAAACATACACTTTGTTTCCTTCAACAAGAGCTAAATAAAATAGTATGGGCTCTTTATACCTAGACATTAAGTATTCATATGATTTTCTCAGGGCCAACTTTTGCCTTCTAGACAGGTACACAAATTTATTTCTCGACTTCACTTCGACCATCAAATAATGCTTATGTTTTTTCTTAAACAACAGATCTATCTCACCAAAGGGAGTTCGATGCCTTTGCTGCACCAATTGATAGCCTTTATTTTCAAAAAGAGTTTTTACCTTATCTTCGGCAGCTAAGCCAACTAGGTGCTTTTTACAAATGTTCTCTGACACCCTTGAAGGTTTTACGGTGTATTGAGGCCGGACCATATTTCTCAATGGCTTCTTTGTGAGCCTTGGTGCAATAACCTTTGTGTTTTTCCAATCCATATTGTGGAAACTCCTTTGATAAACTCATTAAAAGTTCATCACGAGTGACCTTTGCAACTATGGATGCGGCTGCAATCGGGTGAGCACGACTATCGCCCTTGATCAGTGCGGTTTGTTGAATTTTTTGTTGGAATCCCGGAATCGTAAACTTTCCATCCACCAATATATGAGCCTTTAACAGGTTCACATTGAGCCCCTCAACCGCGCGCTTCATTGCAAGAAGAGATGCAACTAAGATGTTGTGCTGTTCTATTTCTTCGACACTAGCAAAAGCAATAGAGACTATGTGTTGAGATTTTATTTTTTCACTGAGCTCTTTGCGGCGTTTTGCCGACATGGATTTTGAGTCATTAATATCTGAATAATCAGGAAGCTCACTCAATATGACAGCTGAGGCATAGACAGGCCCAGCAAGGCACCCTCGCCCGACTTCGTCGACACCAATGACGTATTTGTCCGGCAGCGCTTGCCAGTTGTAAGCTTCTAGTTGAGATGACACAGATGAATGATGTTAAATGAATTAAAGATTAACTTTCTTGTGTGTCTTTTTTAGCTTCCGCTGGAGTTTCTGCTTTTTCTGGAGCAGGTGCTACTGGCTCTTCTTTTTTGGGAGCTGCTTTTGCTTTTTTATTTTGTGACTCTTCGTGAACTAACTCTGATTCTAAACGAGCAGCACGTCCTCTTAAATTTCTCAAGTAGAAGATCTTAGAGCGTCTCACTTTACCACGTGATAAAAGTTGAATTTTTTCAATAGCAGGACTCGCAAACGGGAAGGTTCTTTCAACACCAACTCCACTAGACATTTTTCTAACTGTGAAAGAACGACCCATAGCACTGCCTTGAACCTTGATCACAACACCTTTGAAAACCTGTGTTCTTTCTTTTTCACCCTCTTTCACTTTAACGTGAACGTTAATGGTGTCACCTGATTTGAACTTTGGAAATTTTTTGCTCTCATGCTTACCAAAAGTAACTCTTTGCACTATGTCTGTGATCATGTCTAGAGATCTCCTTAAATTAGATAAACTAAGGGTCTACCACGATCCAAATAGCCGGTCAAGACAGATACTTACAGCAGACCGCACTGATAAGTGTCTGTAATCTTGTGGCGGAGCCCCTTTTATGGGCTCTAATAGAAGGTCTGCTTGCTCTAAGGCTTCGTCCGCTAGTCCGTAGCCAGTTCCGAACAAAAGTAACAGAGGCTCACTCCCCTGCCAGCCACGCAAATCCTTAAAACTTATCTTCTTTTTATCCAAGTCGCTTCTAGCAGCTGTGGCGATGACCAAAGGGGTACTACCTTCTTTTTTTTGAATGCTTTCTTTGGCCTTTGAAATACTTTCACTGAGCTCAATTGTTTTTAGTGCCTCCTGCCTTTTGGCATTGAGCCCAGAACCCTCACCAGTTTGCCAGTGGCTTAAAACACGAGACACATACATGAGCTGTTCTTGCACCTTATGGATAATAAAGTAGTTTTTAACTCCGTAAGCTTTACTGACGCGAGCAATGTCGTGAATATCAAAGTGTGTGACTGAGGTAGCAACATCTTCGCCCGTTTTACCTTTAATGGGCCAATGAACTAGGGCAATGTAAACAGATCGCATTTTTTATAGGCTCCACTTTTTAGTTGGATCTTTTATGCATTTCACTTCAGAAATATTAAAGCCCATAACAGCTAATTCCTCATTGGAATATTTAGACAAGCTGTCTTTAGCTGTATTAATCTCTTCACTAGATAGCTCGCTGGCTAATAATAAATCGTTGCGTTTAAAATATGTTTTAACCATAGCAACTGCCTGACTCCAAGCTTGAATGTTTTTATGGTGACCACTCACTAAAACCTCAGGAACTGCTTGCCCCAGAATGTCTCTTGGTTTTGTGAACTGTGGCGTTTCAAGTAGGTGATCAGCAAAAGTGTCTTTTTCTGCGGAGCTTGCGTCGCCAAGAATTCCAGGTACGAACCTCAAGATAGAATCCACCAAGACCATGGCAGCCGTTTCTCCTCCGGAAAGCACATAATCTCCAATGGAAATTTCTTCATCTACATAGGTGTTAATAAAACGTTGATCCACACCTGCATATCGTCCACAAATTAAAGTCATATTTGTGATTTCTTTAGCATACTGCTTGGCTATGTCGTTGTTCCAAACCCTCCCTTGCGGAGATAGGTAAATCACTTTTCCTGGGCTCTGTAGGTTTTCTATAGACTTAGCTAGTGGACTTGCTTTCATGAGCATGCCATCACCACCGCCATAAGGAGGTGAATCCACCGACTGATGTTTATCAGTTGTATAGCTCCTCGGATCAATAAGACTTGTCGTCACTTTTTCTTTAGTATGGGCCTGACCAACAATGCCGCTGGCAAAAAACTCTGTAAATAAATTGGGAAAAATAGTTACAATGTTGAAGTGTGTCATTAAAGATCCAATAACCCTTCGGGCAGATTCATGTGAATTACTTTTTGAGCTATATCTACCTTTACAATGAAGTGATCTACAAAAGGCACCTCCTTGCCTGTGAACTCATTGTCTAAAACTAAGATTTCATGGGCACCATTATTATAAAAACTTTTCACTCGCCCACAGCTAAGATTGTTAGCCTGATCAATAACTTCAAAGCCGATAACTTCTTTTAAAAAATACTCTCCCTCTTGCTTAGAACTTTCTAAGGCTTCAGTGTGCACTAGCAACATCGCTCCCTTTAAAAGCTCGGCCGCATTGCGATCACTGACAGTTTTAAATTTTACGATATAACCATTTTTATGGGGTTTGATTTTTGAAAAGGAATGCAATTGCATTTCTAAAACCTCTTCAGATGAAATCATTTTATCTGAATTCACTTTTTTCAAACGATCTATGCAAGGTCTCGTCACTTTGGTCACTAATAGTTCACTCATATGATCAAGCCACTCAGGTGCTTGCGTGTAAAAACGCACAAAGCATTCACCTTTGATTCCTTGAGCAGCTTGCACCCAACCGACAGTGTAGTAATTTTCTAAATTTACTTTTGTTTCCATATAAAAAAAAAGCCCATTTATTTTAATAAATAGGCTTTCCAACTAAATTTTAATATCAATCAGATGAAGTCTTACTCAACGATCTCAAGAACACTGCGCTTTCTTAGCTTTGTGCTAGCTGCGCTGAGAATTGTTCTCATTGACCTTGCTGTGCGGCCTTGCTTGCCTATCACTTTTCCGAGGTCATCCTTGGATACTTTTAGTTCAACAACTGTTGTTTGCTCACCAGCAACTTCATTGACTTCCACTTCTTCTGGGTTATCTACCAAAGACTTTGCCATAAATTCGACTAGGTCCTTTAAACTTCCTGGTTCCATTTGCACCTCTATTTTTTAGTTTGTTTAGTTTAGCTACGCCGGCTTCCCATCAAACTTTTTTATTAAACTTTTAACAGTTCTAGTAGGTTGCGCCCCTTTTTTCACCCAGTCATTGATTCTGTCCATTTTTAAGTCTAAGGGCTGTTCCTTCCCCTTAGCAAACGGATTGTATGTTCCAACAACTTCTAAATACTTTCCAGTAGCGGCACGACGTTGGTCGGCGACTGTTACTCGATAGTAAGGTCTGTGAGTCTGTCCAAAACGAGCTAACCTAATTACAACCATTAAAAATACTCCTATAAGTTTTGTCACGTTAGCATAAATACACTATCTAAACAAAACGTATTTAAACTAAGATTAAAATCCGTACATAAATACCTGTTTTTATTGTGGACGGCAAGCACTCTTTGGTGTTTAGAAAATTATTTTTACAAAACATAACAGCTCGTAATCACTCTCTTTTTATAGATAGTATCACAACTGATGAAATGTCTAGCACAAAAACCATACAAACCGTTCAAAAAAGTTTAAAACTCAAAAAGATGATGAGATCTATAGCAAGAAATTAGGAGTGCTCACCAGTACAAAAAAAATAATTTACTAGCCCATCGTCGATAAAAACAAACAAGGATTCTAAATTTTTTCTTTTTTTTTAAATATTTCAATAATTTGCCGATACAATAATGAATAACAACGAGAGAAACAGCTATGATAAAAAAAATGAAAACACTATTCTTTTTATTAATTACAACTTTGCTATTCAGTTGCCTGACAACGGCAGAAAGTGACCCGCTTAGTATTGAATCCTACACGAAGAACTTTTTTGAGTACAATTATGAGTCTGAAAAGTACCCGGTGAAGCTCAAGTGGTCTGCAGTCACAGGTGCAGACTTTTATGAAATTGAAATCACAAATAACACGCGCGAGCATAAAAGATACTTCAAGCGCTTAGACAATCGCATGTACATCATGATTTTCCCCAATGAAAGTTACTTATGGCGAGTGCTAGCCTACGACAGTAATAAAAACATAATAGGACGATATTCTAAAAGCTTTTCATTGAAAGTGAATGTCGATGGTGACCCTTCAGAAGCTCCAGATGTCGTGGAAGAAGACCCTGTAGAAACAGACACTTCAGGTTATGAAACTATAAACACTCCTGAAGAGCCTGTTGAGTATGACAGTAACGATGACTTGCCAGATGACCTATACGACTCATCCAATGATGATGCACGTGCTGACCCAGAAGCTGATAATATAGAAGACACCATGGAAAATACAGCCGAAGCTGTACCAGCAAAGCCACAAGGCCCTAGAGATTTTTGGCTGCATTTTGGAGTTGGCTTCAATCTTCCTAATTACACCCAAAAACATGAAGGCATAGCTGAGTTCACACACGACACAGCACAAGTCAGTTTTAATGGTCAATTTGGTTACTATATTAAGGATCAATGGGCTGTGGCCATGAGCGCACTGATCTCACCCGATAAGTTTGATGAAGAAAACGATTTTTTTAATTCTAACTTCACTTGGAAGGATTTATCTATTGAAGGGCTTTATAGCTTTTCTCCCATCAAAGAAAACACTTGGTACCTGCGCTTTGGCTTGAACTACTTGTCAGCGCCACTTGTGGTTGTGTTTCCAACTACGACGACAATAGATTTGACTGAAAATGTTCATATCAGCCCAAGCATTGGAGTTGGCTACAAAGCTAAATTCAACGAAAAAATCCACTATAATGCCTATGTGACAGCCCAAATGCCACTTTCATCAGATATAGATGATTATCAATATGAATACGACAGTGGTTTTATACTCAATGCGAGCGCTGAGGCTAAGTATTATATCAAAGACAATATGAACTTTGGAGTGAACTGGAGCCTTAAGTACCTCTCTACTGAGTTTGAACTTGAGAACAGCCAAGAAATTGTTCCTGGGGAACAAACCCTCATCAATAATAATGTTCATGTCTTTTTTGGTGTCGACTTTTAATCACAATACACACATATTATATAGCCAGTTATTATAGAAAAGACTCTAAGATAGGCATAAAAAGTTATTGAATCGATCTTTAATAACTGTCTCATAATAAGACAGTTGATATCCTTAGACTTTATCAATAATAAACTAGACAGACCTCATTTAAGAACAAGTCCTGCTTCCACCTAAGATTTTGTCTCATATTGAAACAAAATCATTCTGTGTGCTTATTAATACATTTTATAAAAGCACTCATCAAAAAAACATTTCATCAATTTTAATTGTTCATTATTTTTTTTACACTCAAATCAAAGCCAAAATTGTCATTGCTAACAATTTACGTCACGTTCAATCTGCTCAGGATAAAATAAATGCGAAATTAGCAGCCGTCTCAGCCAAAATCACTTGGCACATTAGTTGTAATGTTGATTCATAAAACAAAACAACAAAAAATATAAAGGAGACAATTATGTCATTAAAAAATATCATATCTACGATCGTAGTTTCAATGGTAGCTGTATCTATGATTGCTTGTGATAGCAAAAGTAGCAAGAAAGGTTCTAAGAACACTCCTGCTAACGTTTCTGCTCAAGCTGATAACTCTTTAGAGAGTCAATTAGAGAAAGTGAACGCTGAAATTAAAGAGCTTAAGAGTCAAAAACTTAAAATCGAAACTGCAAACGTTGAAGACCCATTACTTCTTGAAGATGCTGAAAATGCATTTGATAAAGCTATTGAAGGTCGTAAAAACGCTTTAGATCAGTTAAGAGTTGCTCAAACTGCATATAAAGCTGCTACAGAGCAAGATGAGTTAGATGCTTTAAACATCAAGATCAACGAGCTGAGCGCTACTGTTGATAAGCATTATGAAGACATGAACACTACTGGTGATGCTATTCATAACTTAAGAGAAAGCATGAAAGAAGATAGAAAAGAAGTTTCTAAAATTAACCTTAAAATCGAAGACAAAGAGTTAGTTAAAGAAAGTCTTGAGTTAAAAATTGACTTAGAAGTTGTTAAAAACTCTGATGACTATAAAAATGGTCACCCAAGAACACAGAGCAGCTATGACAGAAAAGTTAAAAGAATTGAAGAGATCAACATGAAAAGAAACGTAATGTTCAGTGGTGCTGACTACTTGTAATTTTAAAGTTTCAATCTAGTGTATAAAAAAGCCAGTCTTTGACTGGCTTTTTTTTTGCGTTTGAAAATGAATGCAAATGATGATGTTTAGACCTATAAAAAGTTGACAACTCTTTTCATAAATCGTCACTCTATACATTTTTCGTCACCATTTATTAATAACTTTTAATGAAAACAAAATTAATAACATTTTAGCCCATGATGAATTGGCACGTTAGTTGAAACATCATTTATAAAAACAACAATTAAAGGAGACAATTATGTCATTAAAAAATATCATATCTACGATCGTAGTTTCAATGGTAGCTGTATCTATGATTGCTTGTGATAGCAAAAGTAGCAAGAAAGGTTCTTCAAAGAGCACTCCTGCTAACGTTACTGCTCAAGCTGATAACTCTTTAGAGAGTCAATTAGAGAAAGTGAACGCTGAGATTAAAGAATTAGAAGAGAAAAAAGGTAAAATTTTACTAATAGGTAGCGAAGACTCTTTGGTTTTAGAAGATGCTAAGAAAGCATTTAACACTTCCAACTCTAACTGGAACAAGTCTTTTAGAGCTTTAAACGCTCTTAAAGCTGAGTATGCAAGTTCTGATTTAGAAGCTCAACCAAGCATAGAAGCTGAAATGCAAAAAACTCAAGTTGAGTTAGACAAATTCAGCAAAGAAGTTTTTAAAAATGCTCACGCTGTTGTAAACATCAAAGAAACTATGGAAGAAGAGACTAAAGAAGTTAAGTCTATCGACCTTAAACTTAAGGACAAGTACTTAGTAAAAGAAAGTCTTGAGTTACAAATTGACGTTGAAGTTATTAAGAGCTCTGACGATTATAAAAATGGACACCCAAGAACTGAAAGCAGCTTTAACAGAAAAACTAAGCGTATTAACGATATCAACATGGAAAGAAACGTAATGTTCAGTGGTGCTGACTACTTGTAATTTTTCAAGTTTCAATCGAATGTATATAAAGCCAGTCTTTGACTGGCTTTTTTTTATTTAATATTAAATCACATTTTAAAATTAAAAATGCTTCCTGCCATTTTTTTTTATAATAACTCATAGTTGTTAGCATGAGCTTAAAAATAAAGACAATTGGCGTAGAAAGTGAACAGATATATAACCTATACGCTTTAGACAACCTTGTAAGTATTTCACTAAAAACTAGTTATTTTGAGATGAGATCAAAAATAGAGCGCTTTGGGATGGTACACTCCTTGTAATTACCTATTTAAACAAAAAAAGGAGAATGTTATGTCTGTAAAGAATGTTTGTACCTCTATATTAGTTTCTGTTGCTGCTGTTTCATTGATTGCATGTGACAGTAATGAAAGTAAACAAGGAGCTAAAAAATCAACAACTGCAAAAGTTAAAGTCGAAACAGCAATGGAAACTGAATTGGCGGCAAAAAAAGCAGAAGTCAATTCATTATACGAAGAGCGTAAAGAGCTAGTTAACGCCCCAAAAGCGATTGAAGACGCAATTGAGCTTGAGACAATAGACAACGCCATTAATAAGGCACGCGCTGACATTGAAGCAAAACATAAAGAGCTAGAGCAAGCTAGACAAGATGCAACCATGCCACCGTTTCCGAACAATGATGCCGAAATTGAAGCTATTAACAATGAGATTGTAGAGCTCAGCAAAATTGAGCAAGAAAACCTTGAGAAACAACTTGATATCTTTGAAGCTTCAGAAGAAGAGACTAAAAAAATTCAAGAAATTGATAAAAAGCTTAAAGTTGGTAAGCTACAGGTTGAAAAAATAGAAAATTCAATCACTATCAAAAACCTTGAGACTGTGTCTGAAGACATCAAAAAAAGATCAAAAGACGCATATGATCTTATTTCGGCTGATATTGAGCGTAGAACGACAAGAAACACTGACATCACCATGGAACTTAAAGACTTATAAAGTTCCGTGGATACAATTTTAGGGGCCTTTTTGCGAGGGCCCTTCTTATATGAGTGCCTATACCTCCCTAAAAAGCCCCTCCTTCATATATATCCTAAATATCACCATTAATTATCTATAAAAAAACTCATTTTATTGACCTTTCTTAAGAAATTACAAAGAGCCTATCAATTGATTTCTGACAATAATTGTCTGATGTCTAAAAGGTCACATTCTATTTTGGTTCAGATCAAATTTATCTAACATTGAAGCTGGTACACTCCTTGTAAAGCACTTACATAACAACAAAAAACTGTAAGGAGAACGTATGAAAAACTTATTATCAACTTTAGTAGTTTCATTAGTAGCTATATCAATGGTTGCTTGTGATAGTAAAGATAGCAAAAAAGGTTCAAAAAACACACCTGCTACAACTCAACAAGAAACTTCTGAGCCAGCTGTAGAAAAGACTGCTATCGATATGTCTTTAGAAGCTCAAAAAGCTCGTAAAGAAGCTACAATTAAATCATTAAATGAAGAGATCGCTGATATAGAAACAGAGATTGAGTCACTTGCAAAGCCATTTGCAGATGTTAATCAAGAAATCAGATTTAACCTTAAGCGTGTTGAAACTATGGTTGGTGCCCCTGAAGGTGCTCAAGCTGAATTTACAAAAGCTTTAGTTGACAGTCAGACTCGTTTATCAAACTTGAAAAACCATAACAGTGAAATGTCAAAAGCAATCTCTAGAAGAGAAGGTGATATTAGATTAGCACAAGCTGAACTTGCTATTATTGATGCTAAAATAGATATTAACGATGTTAAGACGTCTTCTGACTATAAAAATGGTCACCCTAGACTTCAAGGTATTGTTGACAGAAAAGAAAAAGCGATCATTGAACTTCAAAACAACCTTGATTCATTTTCTAGATAATAATTAATTATCTTATTACTAAAATTCCTAAGCCCACACTCACGAGTGTGGGCTTTTTTTTGTTATCGACGTTTAAAAAAACTACAGAAGTGAGTGTGTATTTCAAATGAATGCAGACTCATGATGGCACGCATTTTGTAATATTTTATAGCATTGGAGAACGTATGAAAACATTTGTTATAACCCTTATCACTTTGACAGCAATGACCTTAGTGGCTTGCAATCAAGACTATGATCAAAGACCTCGTCGATCGGGTTTTGTAGTTGATACCGAAATTGAATCTGCTCATAAGCGCTCCCAGCAAAAACTTAAAAACTTAGACCTCGATATCAAAACAGAAGAAAGTAATATTCGTACTTTTGAGCAAGAGAACAAAACACTAGAAAAACAAATTGAAAAAATAGATAAAGACATGGCAGATATTAGCAATAAAAAAGGCCTCTCTGACACAATTAAAACCACCCGTCTCAACGCAAAACAGATTGAAAAAGATAAGAAATCAGAAAAAATTGCTGAAAACCTGGAAGCCATAGAATCCAATAAAGCTGCAATAGAATCCCTGCGAAGTAAAACTGAAAACCTAGTTCTGTTAGAAAAGATTTACGCTGATAAATTAGAAGTTGAAGAGCTCAGCGCGGAGTCAGAAATGAGCTCAAAAGACAGCAAACGATTGAATTACAAACTGCTCGACAGAATAGACAACAACAAAATAAGCGCTCAAAAAAATATTAACATATTATTTACACTCATGCACAATTTAGATTTAGAACTTAGCGAACTCTACAACAACTTTGAATACAAAACGAACCCTGAGTTCAAAAAAAAGACAGATCTTTTGCAAGAAGTGTATAATATTTTAGAACAAGACATAAAAGACGTCGCCGGTCGTGACTATGAACAACTGTTAAATCAGTTCCAAGGCCCTATAGATTTAGATGATCTCGAGCGTGAAGAAAGTGAGGACAGCGACTCTAGTGACGACTCAGAAAATAACGATGATTAAAATGGCATCTTGCCGCGCATACCGCCACCCATGCCCATTTTCATCATGCGCGACATCATTTTACTCGACTCTTCAAATTGCTTGATAAACTTATTTACGTCTTGAACTTGTGTGCCACTGCCCTTAGCAATTCGAATTCGCCTTGAACCGTTGAGAATTTTATGATTCTCGCGTTCTTTTTGTGTCATTGAACGGATAATCGCTTCGATCTTTTTGATCTCTTTATCTGGTGGGGTCATATTTTTCATTTGTTTCATCATCTGACCTGCACCAGGAAGCATTTTTAAAATGCCTTCCATGCCGCCCATTTTTTTCATCATTTGGATCTGCTTTAAAAAGTCATCCACAGTGAATTTATTCTTGGCAATTTTGCGAGCTGATTCTTTGGCAGATTTTTCGTCGATCACCTCTTGGGCTCGTTCAACAAGTGACAGCACATCACCCATATCTAAGATTCGTGAAGCCAGTCGGTCAGGGTGAAACACTTCAAGCGCAGACACCTTCTCACCCACACCTAAAAATTTAATCGGCACGCCAACAGTGTGTCTGATACTGAGTGCGGCACCACCTCTGGCGTCACCGTCTACTTTAGTCAGCACTAAACCTGTTAAACCTAACTTTTGATGAAAGCCATCAGCAACATTGACAGACTGCTGACCGAGCATTGCATCTGCAACTAAAATCACCTCTTTTGGGTCTACAGATGTTTTTAACTCTTCAAGCTCATTCATGAGTTGATCATCAATTTGTAAACGACCGGCGGTGTCCAAGATTAAAACTTCAACCATTTCATTTTTAGCCCAAGCTTTTGCTTTTTCTAAAATGTCGACGGGTTTCTCACTAGGGTCTGAATTAAAAAATGGTAAATTGTTTTGCTTACAAAGAGTTTCTAGCTGCTTGATGGCCGCAGGTCGGTAGACATCCACAGAAACGAGGCCCGGTTTTTTCTTGAGTTTTTTTCGAATGTACAAAGCAAGCTTTGCAGCAGAAGTTGTTTTACCCACACCTTGCAAACCAACCAACATGACAGTGTTGAGTTGGCCTTTGACATTAAGGGGAACCTCTTCACCACCTAATAACTGTACAAGCTCATCATGCACAATTTTGACAAACTGTTCACCGGCATTGACGTTTAGTAAAACATCTTGCCCGAGTGCTTTTTGTTTTACTTGTTCAATGAACTGTTTAACCACTTTAAAGTTCACATCCGCTTCAAGAAGACTGAAGCGAATCTCTTTGATCACCTCTTGAATGTTTGCTTCTGAGATCTTGGCTTGGCCTTTAATCTTCTTAATACTACCTAAAATTTTATCAGACAAATTA
This sequence comes from Bdellovibrionales bacterium, assembly GCA_020628165.1. GTDB lineage: Bacteria > Bdellovibrionota > Bdellovibrionia > Bdellovibrionales > UBA1609 > JAHDIR01. The sequence goes on from JAHDFM010000034.1 coordinate 25,305, forward strand.
TCAAACATGATGTCCCTTTTATTAAACTATTTTAATTGTCACAGTCCCCAATAGTTGTCAATGAGAAGCTTTACCTAACAAAACTAAACATTTAATATCATTATAAAAAAAGCCTTGCTTGGACAGACCAGCAAGGCTTTTTTAAACACATATTTATAATGTGTCCTAATTATTTTTTTAAGGCGTCTCTGATTTCCATCAAAAGCTTTTCTTCTGCAGACGGGCCAGCAGGTGCAGCGGCTTCTTCTTTTTTCTTGGCAGAGTTAATGGCTTTAACAACCAAAAAAATAGCAAAAGCAATGATGACAAAATCAAATGTCACTTGAAAAAACTCACCCCACTTCATAACAAGAGCATCTTTACCGTCCATTGCTGGAATCAACTCTAATGTTCTTTTGCTAAAATCAACTCCACCAGTTAAGTAACCAACTAATGGCGTTACAAAACTTGAAACAAACGTTGAAACAATTTTACCGAAAGCAGCACCGATAACTAAACCTACGGCCATATCAACTACGTTTCCTTTAACAGCAAACTCCTTAAATTCTTGCATCATTCCCATAATGTCTTCTCCTTTAATGATCTTTAGTTTTTTTGTAAGATTGAGTTTATTAAATATGCAAAGCAAGTCAATGGTCCTGGAAATTTAGTGCTGTTCGCTAGTTTTGCTTATGTAAAGAATTTAAGCATCAGATTGATAACTGCTTGCAGTTTAATCACTCACGGGATGATTTATTTAAGATTGCTAGGGTAAACTTAAATGGTTGAGTGCAAACCGATCATCCTGAGCGCAGCGAAGGACCTATTACAAATTAAGTTCTATGAGTTTAGGTCCTACGATTCGCTCAGGATGACTGTGCTGTGCTTACTATGACCGTTCTATTTTATAATTTCTACTTCATAAAAAAAGGGCTTCCTTTTTTTATGGAAGCCCTTTTTAATTTTGTTTTTGTATTTTTATTTTACTCGATCGTTAGGTTCAAACCAACATCGATGCTTTTTGCGACCCAAGAGTCTGCTTCAATTTCAATTTTAGAAACTGCAATCTGCGGATATGGGTTAAAAACAACAAAGTGATCCCCTTGGTCTCTCAACACAAGCTGACCTGATCTTGATGAGTAATCTTCGTGATCCGTTTGAACCAACTCATAAACACTGCCATCCGTGTAGTGAAGTACAATGTGAGTCACTCCAGCAACTCCATTTTTACCTCTCTGGTTAGCCGTATCAATGGCTTCAACAGTTAACGACTCAAAGTACGTGTTTCTGTTTAAGTCCCACGTGATATTTTGGTGTGGCTTACTCCACCAGAAGTAAAGCGTTGTTGATTGGTAAGAGTTCTGGATATCATCCCAGTTGTCATTGCCATATCTCCAATCATCACCTTCATCAATCAAGTCTCTCCAAGAGTCGATTGGACCTAACTGTTGACGGTACTGCCAGAGTAGCTCGTTGATGTAGAACTTTCCAATGCGGAAGTTAGACCTTACACGTTGACTCACACCTCTTTGGTTCATGAGCTGTTCGAAAGCATCTGCCTTTTCTTCTAAATTGTACAACTCATAAATTGAGTAACAAAGGTTCGAAGAGAAGTACTCGACAGCATCACTATAAACTTGAGCTGCATGCCATAAGTCATAGGCCGCTGTGGCCAGTGATGTTCTGCTGTGGTGATTAGAGCTATCTCCATCTTGAACGGCATTGTACAAGTAGGCAAACTTAGTTTCTAAGTTATCAGCCACGTTAATGATTTTATAAATCGACCAATTGTTATTTGTGTCGGGCCATGGGTATGGATAGCTGATTCTATCGTTTGGCCATCCAGGGTGCCCCCACCTTCTGTGGTTACTCCACCAACGATCATAGCGAGTGCTCCATCTATAGTGGTACCTGATCGCACGTCTATGAGAACGGTGATACCTTCTATCGCGGTAGTATCTTTCTCTTTCAACACGTCTTTGTCGGCGTCTTTCGCGGTCGCGAATTCTCTCTGCACGCCTTGCACGGTCACGACGATCTCTTCTGATTTCGTCTCTTCTTGCACGGTCATCACGACGTCTTTCCCTGTCTCTTCGAACTTGATCACGACGCTGGCGCTCTTCATTGCGGCGAGCTTCATCTCGGCGCTGACGTTCCTCATTGCGGCGAGCTTCAT
>JAHDFM010000051.1 GCA_020628165.1 Bdellovibrionales bacterium
CAAAACCTCTCAAGTTAGAAAGTGGAAAAAAAATAGTCTTTGCTGATTATTTAAGGGCCAACCATCGAATTGCTTATGATATCAAAAGCAAAAGAGCACAGGTTATATCCATAATTGAATTTAAGGTCGATCAAGCTGGTCACACTGTATTTGATCTAACAAGTCCACTGGAAAAGGTCCTTTTAAATCAACAAGTCGTAGAAGTCAGAGAGATACAGCTTCCAAAATCAGACACTCAGATACTGCTTGTTGATAGTCTTATCGAGCCAGGTACTCATAAGCTTATTGTGAAATCTACGATGAGCGATGGCTTAATGTTTGAAAATTCATCTGTAGATCATTTTTTTGCTTTTAGAGATCTACGAGACCGGCATTTTTTGGAAAGGTATTTACCAGCAAATTTAGAGTTTGATAGCTATAAAATCGACATAGAAGTGCAGCTAAAAGGCGGTGAATTCGCCAAACACTCAATTATGACTAACGGAACTGTTGATTTGATTAGCCAACAAACTGCCAGAGTGTCTTTTCCAGAGAGCTTTAACTCTTCAAGTCTGTATTTTCATATTTTTCCGTTTGATAACTATCAAGTAGAAACAGTCAAACACGTTAAGATCAATGGCCGTACTATTGATGTTTCATTTTACATTGAGCGTTCTTTAGCATGGTTAATACCAACCTTTAAATGGCGAGTCCTAGGTGGGGTTGCGAACAAAGGCTTGTTAAGTTCATTAGAAAGAACTATTGGACCATTTCCTTTTGATAATTTGATTTTAAAATTAAGTCCAAATTTTCATGGCGGCATGGAGTATGTTGCTGCGATAGAAACAACACACAAAGCTCTTAAGCATGAGTTAGTGCATATGTACTTTGGAAGGTCTGTTCACCCTCGTGACGGACAGGCTGGCTGGGTCGATGAGGCCATAGCTATGTGGTATGACTTTGGTGTTTTTTATAAATGGTTTTTAAAAGCTTATAGTTTTTTTGGAATAAAAGCTGTTGAGGATCATTTTCAATCAAAACTAAAAAACATAAAGCTACACTCCAGTGGAGACACAGTCAGAAAAACAAATAAAAACTCTTATAAATATGGTTTTTATTTCATTGCATATATAGATTATCTATTAGCTCAAAATGACCAATCTTTAGATACTTTTTTAAAATGGTTTTTTAAAACTTATGAAGGTCAACAAATTACAACCACTGACTTTAAAGACGCTTTAGAGCAGTACTCAAATCTAAGCTTTGAAAATGAATTTAATAAATTTATATTCTGATGATAAGTTATTGTAAGTATCGGTTTTACCTAATTTGGACTTGTTGTTTGTTATAAAAAAACTATAATTGATAAGTATGGTACTTGCTGTCGATTTTGGAACCTCAAACACATTACTGGCCATCGTTGAAGATGGCGTCAATAAGGGCACTCATCCCATCGATCCAGATGCCAAAGATCAGTCCATCATGAAAAGTGTTCTTTACTTTCCTAAAGGTGAAGACCCCTATTTTGGTCAAGCAGCTATTAACACTTATAATGATAACTTTGGAGAAGGGCGTTTCATTCAGTCGATTAAAAAATATTTGCCGATCAAAAGCTTTAAAGGAACGCAGATCAACAATAAGTTTTATAGCATTGAAGAGATCATTGCTTGCTTTTTAAGAGAGTTAAAAGACCGTGTTCAATTTCAAAGAGGCAAATCTTCGGATGAGATTCTTTTAGGACGGCCAGCAAAATTTTCTATGAACGTAGAGAGCCATCAATTGGCTGTTGATCGTCTTGAAAAAGCAGCTCAGCTTGCTGGATTTAAAGACATTCACTTTTGTCCAGAGCCGATAGCCGCTGCTTTTGAGTTTAAAAAAACATTAACGTCTGAAAAAATTGTTTTGGTCGTTGACCTCGGTGGTGGAACTTCCGACTTTACGGTCATTAGACTGAGCGATAAAAAGTTTTCACAAGATGACGTTTTGGGATTAGGTGGGATCTCCGTGGCCGGCAACAGTTTAGATGGCTGTATCATGAAAGACAAAGTCTCCAAACATCTTGGTTCGAACCTAAGTTATCAGCTGCCTATGAGTTCAAATGTATTAACTATGCCTCAAAGTCTAAAATATAATTTAATGTCTCCGGCAGACATTGTTTTAATGAGCAAAAAAAATATCATGTCTTTTCTTAATGAATTAAAAAAGTGCAGCTTAAATGAGTTGGATAAAAGTTATTTGAACAATTTATTCACACTCATAGATTGCAATTTGGGGTATTCAATGTTTGCAAGCATTGAAAGCACTAAGCTTGAATTGTGTGCTGTGCAAGAAAGTCAGTTTTCTTTCTCACAAGATGGTATATGTATTGAAGAGTCTATTACCTACAATGAGTTCAAAGACATGACTCAATCGAAAATCAATGAAATATTTAAAACTCTAGATTCTGTCATGACAGAAGCACAAGTGAACTCAAGCAATATTGATCTTATATGCTGCACAGGTGGGACATCACATGTTCCAGAAGTTAAGAGTAAGTTATTGAATAGGTTTGGTGAAGAAAAAATCAAGACATTTAGAAACTTCCACTCTGTGATCAATGGTCTTGGCGAGAGAGCTTTAGAGCTATTTTAACTAGAACTGGTGCTATCTTCTTAAACAAATGACCCAAACAACCTCGAGGCGTCAACGTTTGTTGACTTATCTCACCATGAAAAAAATTCTAAATGCTCATTTAAAATTTATGTTTATAAAAAAAAATTGAATCTTAGAAGTGAACTTTTACTTGTACATAAGAACTTGTTGGATCTTCAAATAGAATAAGTATTAATGGTCCTATATAGGGGTGAGTATGAGTAGCATTAAATCACTTTTAATTTTTCTAATCATTATTTCAGCTAATTCTTATGCATTTGAATTTGAAGATAAAAAAACAAAGTCAATCCTGAGCATTGAAAACAAACTCGTCAGTAAACTCAGACAGAGTTCATTAGAAGTCTTGCTACCTATCGTTCAAGAAAATGGTGGTGACTATTTCATTTCAATGGATTTAGATGAAAAGTCTCTGCAAAACAAAGTGGAAGAAATTGTCAATGGTCGCTGGATGCCTCAAGTTCGTTCCGAATTAATTTTTGAACAAATTAACATTTGCAAACTCAATAATTCAGAGAGTTGTGACATTTATGATATTTTATTCCCCAACAAAGCTTTGCATGTCCGGCTGGACAATAAAAATTACTTTTTTGTTCACGAAGAAATAGCCACTAACAAATTAAGAGACAAAAAACAAATCGCCTACAACAATCCATCGAGCTTTACGGATGGTGATTTGGTTCAAATCGGTTTGTATTCAATCAAGGAACAAAGGTTGTTACAGTCCTCAATGACTTATCACGGAATTTACTCAACCACTTATCGTGGAGTTGGTGGTATGATCAGTTTGGCAAGCTATTGGGTGTTTAGCAGTGAAGAGCTCGATGAGGTTGAAGACTTTTCTTCGAATTCTCTTTACGGCTGTGACAAATACGAAAGGATGCCAGCTCCTTCTCCGCAAGGTTTTGGAAAGCTATGTTTTGAAAACAACACACTTTACATTGATGGTTTGATTAATGGTGCTTTGATTGAGCAGGCGGGTAAATACCTGAAGAACACACAGCGACTCGAGCTGAATTCGTCAGGGGGGCACTTTTATTCGTTTCACAAATCGAAGGTGATTAAGTTTGCAAGCGAAGTCAGAAAGCTGGGTATTACAACAAATGTGAGAGAAGGCGGTCGCTGTGGTAGTTTGTGCACTTTATTGTATCAGGCTGGTGCAAAGAGAGAGGCACACACTGATTCTAGTTTCTTGTATCATGGGGCTCAGTGGGTTGACAAAGCTAGAGAAATGCAAAGAGTCTGTGACGATCAAAATGAGAACATGCAATTACAATGCTTTAAGTTAAAAGCCGAGGGTTTTGAACTGACCGAAGAGTACTTCAATTTATTAGAAGCTTATGACCTAGACCCACAACTCAAATACATTTTGTACTCTCAACCCGAGGATAAAGACTGGCACTTGAAAGGCAATCTCATTAAAAAAGAAGATCTCATCATTGATTCAGAAATAGCAAAAGAGTTTAATATTGTCAGTGAATAACTAAA
>JAHDFM010000052.1 GCA_020628165.1 Bdellovibrionales bacterium
CTGATGTCGCAAATAATTTAACTGGACCCTTGATTCGTAATGATCAAACCACCATCTTCAATCATAAAAAAACACTGACTGGTCAAGCGGAGCTCAAACTCTACGAAGCCTTTGAAGAATATTACAAAGCCACTCAAGAAGGAGTGAACTCATGAAAATTCAAGATTTTAATGCTTACAAAAAAGAAAGCCGTAAAATCACAATGCTCACTTGTTATGATCATTGGTCGGCACAAATTTTAGCTGAAAGCAATGTCGACTGCCTCCTGGTCGGCGACAGTGTTGCAATGATACTTTACGGTGAAGACAGCACTCTTAATATTTCTACGTCAGACATTGCTCGTCATGTCGCTGCTGTTAAAAAGGGAGCTCCCGATAAATTTATCATTGGCGATATGCCTTTTTTATCTTACCGCAAAGATCTCACAACAACGATGAACAATGTAGAAAAATTAATGAAAGCTGGAGCCAACTCCATAAAGCTTGAGGGGGCTCAAGGCAATCTTGAAATGATCGAACACATTGTCGCAAGTGGCGTACCAGTGATGGGGCATCTTGGGCTGACGCCTCAAATGGTGCATCAGTTGGGTGGATACAAAGTGCAAGGAAAATCAGAAACCCAGGCACAACATATCAAAGATTGGGCCATACAATTGCAAAACGCTGGCTGTTACAGCCTAGTTCTAGAGTGCGTTCCCACTGATCTAGCTAAAGACATCACCACAGAATTAGAAATTCCGACCATTGGCATAGGTGCTGGCAACGTGACAGACGGACAAGTACTGGTCTTGCAAGACATGCTTGGTGCTTTCACTAAAAATGCTAAGTTCGTCAAAGCTTATGAAAATTTAAACGAACGTATAAAAGCCAAAGCAAATCTTTTCTGTACTGAAGTGCAAGACCTTGAGTACCCAAGTCAAAAAGAGAGCTACTCATGACAGCTTTATATAAAGATATCACTGCCTTAAAAGACAAAAGAAAAAGTCTCAAAGCTAAGAGCATTGGCTTTGTTCCCACTCTGGGAGGGTTGCATGCCGGTCACATTGCTTTGATAAAAAAGTCTTTGGCTGAGAATAGCACAACTGTCGTAAGTATTTTTTTAAACCCGGCCCAGTTCAATGATCCCTCTGATTTAGAAAAATATCCAAGCACCTGGGAAGAGGATTTTTCTATATTGAAACAGCTCAATGTCGATATTGTTTTTAGCCCCGATAAAAATCAAATTTATCACGACGATTACACTTACAAGATCATTGAAACAGCTATTAGTAATGACCTGTGCGGAGCTGCTCGTCCGGGGCATATGAATGGGGTTCTCACTGTGGTGATGAAGCTCTTAAACATTGTTAAGCCTGATAAGGCTTACTTTGGAGAAAAAGATTACCAACAATATCTGCTTGTTAAAAACATGGTGCATGCTTTTTTCATGGATACAGAGATTTTTGCCTGCCCAACAGTTCGGGAAGAAAGTGGTCTTGCCTTAAGTTCAAGAAATCGTCGGTTAAGTGATAAATATAAAAACATCGCTCCTAAACTGTATGCAACCATTCGACAAAAAAAATCAATCGATGAAATGCGAGCTGAGCTTATGAGTTATGGTTTTAAGATTGATTATTTAACCAAGAAATGGGACCGCGTATTTGTTGCGGCCTTTTTAGATGACGTGAGGTTGATTGATAATGTTCCCGCCTAAAAATATCCTCTTTCTTATGAGTGGTTCAATTGCAGCCAATAAGTCACTTGAGCTCATCAAGATGTTCAAAGCTCAAGGTTGTAAAGTTCGAATAGCTTGCACAGACACCACATTTGAATTCATTGCAAAAAGTGAACTTGAAGCATTAAGTGATGGGCCGCTCATTTATAAAAACTTTCAAAATAAGCTAGACATGAAACATATAGATCTTGGCCGTTGGGCGGACATCACTATTTTATGCCCAGCAACCGCCAACACGATCAACCAACTGGCCGCGGGCTTTGGCGATAACATTGTGGGCACTTTGTTTTTAGCATACGAGCTCGGCAAGAAACCTTTTGTCATTGCCCCTGCCATGAATACGCAAATGTACCTTAACCCGGCCACCAAGGAAGCCCTTGGCAAGCTTAAAAATTGGGGATTAGATGTGCTGCCAACAGACTATGGCCAACTGGCATGCGGTGAAGTTGGTGAAGGCCGACTTCTCGAACCCAAAGATATTTTCAATTATATCAACAACACTTATTTTAGTGACCAACAAAAAACAAAAATACTCATCACAGCAGGTGCTACTAAAGAACCTATCGACGGCGTTCGCTTTATCACAAATTTTAGCTCTGGAAAAACCGGAGCTAAAATTGCAGACCAACTCACTCAATTTGGCTTTGATGTGACCCTCATCACAGGCAACAACTCTAAGTCTCCTAAATACTGCAAGAACGTTTTACGTTATACAGATTTTTCGTCCCTCAATGAGCTCCTGCAAACAGAGCTTTCAAATGAATCTTATCAAAGTGTCATAATGACAGCAGCAGTGTCTGACTACTCGGTAAAGCACCTCAAGGTGAACGATGATATTTTAAAGCCTAATACTGATTTAAAAATGTCTTCGCAAGATGACGTTGCCATTATTTTGAAAAATAACTTTAAAATAATAAGTCGAATCAAAGGTTACTCTAAAAACAAAGGCATTCAAATTGTTGGTTTTAAATTAACGAAAACGTCTGAGCCCGAGGTGGTTAAAAATGCTGTTCATAAAGTTTTTGCCAATGAAGGGGTTCAATTTGTCGTTCACAATGACCTCAAACAAATTGAGTCGGGCACTCATTTATTTAATCTCTACACAAACCATCATGAAAAAACAGCTGGTTTGACCATTTATGAGCTCACTCAAAAATTGGTGAGTCATTTTTCAACAAACATTAACACAACTACAAATGAGGTCATGCTATGATTTTATGTCTCGATGTTGGCAACTCGCAAGTTCACGGTGGCGTGTTCAACGAAGCTGGCAAACGTATTTTTCAGTTCCGCAAAAACACCACCAATGTGAATTCTTCTGATGAAATTGGTGTCTTTCTTAAGCTGGTGCTCAAAGAAAATGACATTGACCCTAACGATATAAAAAAGATTTCATTGTGTACGGTGGTGCCACAAGCCTTACACTCGATTCGCAACGCCTGTTTTAAATACTTTAACATTCGCCCCTTTGTGTTAAAGGCAGGAGCAAAAACAGGCTTAAAGGTTAAGTATCACAACCCTCTAGAAGTGGGTTCTGATCGCATTGCCAACGCCATAGCTTCTACTAATATGTACCCTGAAGAAAACACTATCATTGTAGATCTCGGCACCGCCACGACCTTTTGTGTTGTCAACAAGAACAAAGACTATATGGGAGGTGTTATCATTCCCGGTTTAAAAATCAGTATGAAGTCTCTTGAGTCCAACACAGCCAAACTCCCCTCTGTGCAAATTGTGCCAACTAACTTCACCATGGGTAAAACCACCGTAGAAAGTATTCAATCGGGATTGTTCTGGACCCATGTCGGCGCTATAAAAGAGATCACCAATAACTTAAAGTTTGAAGCCTTCAAAGGATCCGATTGTAAAATCATTGGAACCGGTGGCTTCACTCGCCTATTTAGAGAACTTAAAATATTTGACTTTATAGAACCTAACTTAGTTTTGAACGGTTTGTTTCTAGCACTAAAAATGAACTCATAATTAAATATACATGTGACTTTGGAGATAAAAAATGAAAATTGAATTAATGAAGTGTAAAATCCACAGAGCTACAGTGACTGATGCCAACCTTAACTACGAAGGGTCTATCACTATCGACAAACACCTATGCAAATTGGCAGGTTTGCACGAATTTGAAAAGGTCGATATTGTTAACTGTAATAACGGTGAACGATTAACCACGTATGTTATTCTCGGTGGAGAAGGTGAGATCTGCCTCAATGGCGCCGCCGCAAGAAAGGCTCAAAAAGGCGATAAAGTAATCATTATTGCTTACGGACAGTTTGAAAACTCAAAGGCTAGTGAACATGAGCCAAAGATTGTTTTTGTTAA
>JAHDFM010000009.1:0-35522 GCA_020628165.1 Bdellovibrionales bacterium
GTGCCGCTTAACCTTTTACAAAAAACTCTTGCGCGAGGGGTCGGGTCCATATACGGAGCGAAGGGCTCCAATTCATGATTTATTAGTTTGCTTTTAGATCCTTTGCTTCAATCTGGATGACAGTGCCTAGCTCAGAATAACGGTGCATTGCTATGGATGTAGTGATGAAATACGCAAAAAAAAAGCTCCCAAATTTGGAAGCTTTTTTTAAGTTTATAAATTTTTTGTAGAATAAAATATTAAACTTTGCGGGCCGCGTAGTACTCAGTGAATAGACCAGCATCAAAGCTAAAAGGTATGGCCTCAACGCCAGGAACTGCTTGGAGAGTTCCGCCGAGCTCTTCTTTAGTTAAAAACTCAGGAACATCCAATCTAGGAGAAGCCTGAGCTTGTAAAACGATTTGATTTTCTTTGGCCTTTTCAGAAACCTTAATAGTAGATCCAGCAGGAACAACGTAAGAAGAAATATCCATTTTTTTGTCGTTAACCATGATGTGTCCGTGAGAAACAAGTTGTCTAGCTGCACGAATGCTTGAAGCAAGACCCAAGCGAAAAACGATGTTGTCTAAGCGGGTTTCTAAACGGCCAACTAGCTTACTCACCCAGTTAGAACCAGCTCCTCTTTTAGAGTCACGAATGAAACGTCTGAGTTGCTCTTCTTTTAAACCGTAATGGAATCTTAGCTTTTGCTTTTCTTCGAGACGTAAAGCGAAGTCAGAATACTTCTTTCTTTTGTTACCATTTTCTCCAGGAGGGTAAGGACGTCTTTCAAGAGCGCCAGCCTTACCGAGGCCAGGGAGTTCAGTACCAAGTCTGCGTTGAATTTTAAAGCGTGCCACTTTTCCGGGTCTTTTCATGCTAATTCCTTATAATCAGTCGTTTTTTAAGTAAAAGTTTGTATATCTACTTTTTTTTCACTATGCAACGTAAAAATAGCAAGACCTCAAAAAAAGATGAGCTCTTTGAATTGCTTATTTTAAAGTGTTTTCAGAGTCTTGTGGGATAAATAAGAGGTGGGCAAAGCCAATTTCAACAAGAAATAGAGATTTGAATTTTGGTCATTTTTGCAAATATTGCCCACTCTAAAGGTTGATAAAATGGCTCATAAGCCAAGCATTTATGTCAAACTGTGTAAAAACTGGCGCAAGAAAAGCTCTTTTTGCTTTTGATCGAGAAGGCTTTTGTGAAAGATTTTATGTTTTATAAAGTCCAAACGAAGTTGAGAAAACAAGAGGCCAATGCAAAAACTAGCAAGTGTGAACTCGTCTTTATCAGAGGCGATGATGTCTTTGTTCTTAGCACTTTTAAAATATGTCATCAGTGTTTCAAAAGTGTCGCTAAAGATGGATGAAAAAATATCACCGGCCGGGGAACTAGCAAGATCAAACTCTTTGATGAGAAGCATTCCAGAGTACTTGTTCTCAGTAAATACAGTAATAAGCTGTCCGGCCAAATGACTGAGTTTGTGGTGATAATCCTCTTTGTCACTGGCAGGAGAAAGAACTTCACTTATAAAATTAAGTTGATTGTCGCCAATGTGTTTTAAGCAAGCTCGGTACAGGCCTTCTTTGCTCGAGTAGTGGTAACTGATCATGCTGGAGTTCACGCCAGCTGTGCTTGCGATGTCGCGAATGGTTGTGCCGTTGAGCCCTTTTTTAGCAAAGAGTTCAAGGCCTGCATTGAGCAGTTTCATTTTTTTAGTCAACTTAAGGTCTGTCATATCTTAATTTGAAACATAATATTTAATAGTTTGTTGTTTATTTTCAATATATTAAAATGAACTCAAAAAAAAATCAATCATTTGATTGATTTTTCCGATAAATGTTTTGTAAGATCATACTTAGAAGTAAAAACAAGATTCATTGAGCTTACTTTCAAAGATACATGCTTTTCAAAGTCAGTTCAACAAAACAACAGGAGAGAGGCCGTCCGTGGAATTTTTAAATCAGTACTATGGGATGTTGGAAGCTTATTGTGGACAAGCTAGTTTTGCAGTCGTTTTACTAGCACTAACACTGGGTTATTTTGGAGCACCACTTTTCTTGTGGGCCCTACTTATAGTTGGCTACTTGTTTATCACTGGTTACCCTTTATGGTTAGTTGGGGCTGCTCTCGGAGCTTTTGTTTTATTTTTGATACCGCCACTGAGACAAATCATTTCATCCGTCATTATGAAAATCATGAAAGGTGTTTTACCTAACATCTCCGACACTGAGAGAACGGCTCTCGAAGCCGGTGTTGTTTGGTGTGAGGGTGAGCTTTTCAGTGGTAACCCTGACATCAACAAACTGATGGATCAGCCCTATCCAAAGCTCAGTGCCGACGAACAGGCCTTTATGGATGGTCCGGTTGAAGAAGTTTGTAAATTAATGGACGATTGGAAAATTTGGAAAACACGAAAAATTTCTGAAGAAGTGTTTGAATTATTAAAAAAAGGTAAGTTCTTTGGAATGATCGTGCCCAAAGAGTACGGTGGTCTTGGTTTTTCAGCTCTAGCTAACAGTGCGGTGATTGGAAAGCTTTCATCGCGCAGTGTGTGTGCGAGTATTACTGTGATGGTGCCTAACTCTCTAGGTCCGGCTGAGTTGTTAATTCACTACGGAACGCAAGCACAGAAGGATCGTTACCTCAGTAAACTTGCCAATGGGCAAGAGATCCCATGTTTTGGTTTGACCGAACCAGGAGCTGGAAGTGACGCTGGGTCTTTAACATCATCGGCAACTTTGTTTAAAGGTGATGATGGCAAAATATATATGAAACTCAATTGGCAAAAAAGATGGATCACCCTCGCTGCAATTTCGACAGTGATTGGTTTGGCATTTCGTCTTTATGACCCTGAGAACTTGCTCGGTAAAGGGGAAGACTTAGGGATTACTTGTGCTTTGATTCCATCAAGTAACGAAGGGGTTGTTATTGGCCGCAGGCACGACCCTTTAGGAGTTCCTTTTTACAACTGTCCGACCGAAGGTAAAGACGTTGTTGTTAACGCCGAAGACGCTATCATCGGTGGCCTAGACGGTGCTGGCAAGGGCTGGTCGATGTTGATGGACTGCCTTGGTGCCGGTCGAGGAATTTCACTTCCTGCTCAGTGCACAGGTGGTGCTAAGTTCGCAGCAAGAGTTGTTTCCAATCATGCTGTTTTAAGAAAGCAATTTGGTATTTCTATTGGTAAATTTGAAGGTGTTGAAGAGCCAATGGCTCGTATAGCTGGTTCTGCATACTACTTAGAAGCCATGCGCATGTACACGCTATCGGCGTTAGACCAAGGTATCAGCCCGCCAGTTGTTACGGCCATAGCTAAGTACAACGCAACCGAAGACTTCAGAAAGATTGTGAATGACTCTATGGACATCATGGGTGGTGCTGGTATCAGCATGGGGCCTAAAAACCTCATTGCGATCCCTTACATTGCATGTCCTATTGGTATCACAGTGGAAGGTGCAAACATCTTAACTAGAACACTTATGATCTTTGGGCAGGGAGCGCTTCGCGCTCACCCTTATGCCTTTAAAGAGGTGGATGCTGTTGAAAAAGGTGATTTGAAAGCCTTTGATAAAGCCTTCTGGGGACACATTGGTCACATCGTTAGAAACTTATGTCGCTCGATAGTATTGAGTACAACCCATGGCTTACTAGCTGGCCGAGGAGGTTTCAGTGGCAAAGCGGGTAGGTATGTTCAAAAGCTTAAGTGGGCGTCTGCAAGCTTTGCGATCATGTCAGATTTAGCTATGGGTATCCTCGGTGGAAAATTAAAGTTTAAAGAAAAACTGACGGGGAGGTACGCCGATATTTTATCACAGATGTACATAGCTACCGCTGTGTTAAGAAAGTTTAAAGCTGACGGTGAAAGAGAAGAAGATCTTCCGTACTTAGAATACTCAATGGATCTGTGTTTTTCTAAAATACAAAAAGCCTTTGATGGAATCTTTGATAACTTCATCCCGCCGTTTAAACTCATTAAGGTGTGGTCGAATTATAATTCACTAGCAACAGAGCCATCTGATGCCATCACTCATAAGTTGTCTAAGTTGATCCAAACAGACAGTGAGCAAAGAGATCGCATCACTGCAGGTATTTTTTATCCAACCAATGAGTCAGATCAACTATGGCGCCAAGAAAAGGCCTTTAAATTGGTGTCTGAAGCCAGTGCTATTGAAAAGAAAATTAAAAAGGCCGTTGGTAATAAAACCCTGCCTAAAAAACGCGTGAAAGATCTAGTTGATTTGGCTGTCGAAAAAGGCGTGATAACTGCCAGCGAAAAAGAAACCATCGCAGAGTCTATCAAGTGGCGTTGGGATACAATCCAAGTCGACGACTTCAGCGCAGAAGAGTTCGTCTCTAGAAGTTAAAAATAAGTCTTAATATAAAAGTCAGCTGTCACTGCAAGTGACAGTTGATAATTGAGCTAAGCAATGTCATCTAGAGCTCAGCAACGTTATTCTGAGCAAAGCGAAGGATCTTTCACATAGTTAAACTTTTCCAAAAGTGATTAATCTATCTAGCCGAATAATAAAAGCTAGCATGAACAAATATTATTTTAAAATATAATTTTGTTGGTAATATTTTTGAAAGCAACAGGCCCTATTTTTTCTGTGGACGTGCTAAGTTCATTCTCACCAGAGACGGTAACGGTTTTATCTTTAGAGTTGATACTTTTGATTTGTTTTATGCAAACACCAAATTCTGGGTGATTAAAAACAACAATGTCATTGGGTTTTAATTTTTGTTTGCGAAAGCATTTGTAGCCGAAGACAATTTGGCCATGCTTGAGTCTAGGTGACATGCTGTCACCTAGAACTTTGAAAAACTTAAACACTTATAGTTTTGGAAATACGATGTCTAAGTTGGGTTTGCAGTGATATTTCACTTTGCTAGATTCAATGCCTTTGGCTTGCCAAAAAGCAGTGGCAAAATCGTTCACTTTCTCTACTAATACGCGAGAAGCTTCTTTATCAACACTTTGTTTGCACTTTGAAGCCGTTGACATAATTTCGTGAGATAAGGCGTGTAGGTTTGGGTTGTTTTCAAAGTGTTGGGCTTTGAAAAAATCACCCCAGATAATGCGAATTTCAGCTTTAACCAGCTCAGCTGATCTTTCTTTCTCTTCAACCATACGGCTAACAGTGTTGTTGTAAGCAAGGCCTCTTTCGCCGCCGTGTGAGCTGACTTCGTGATCTTCTTTTTCGATAAGAGTGTCCGTCATACGAGCCACAGTCATGGCAGCAATCTGTGCTGGGATCGGGTCGTAAATGCCACAAGGAACATCACAGTGGGCTTTCGCACCCTCGGGTTGAATGATTTTTTCAAAAGCAGCTTTGATAGATTTTTTCATAAATTCTCCCTGATAATATCTAAGGGAAATAATACATGAGTCCCCAGGGCTGTCAATTCGCTCTGAGGATGTCGCTGCTTATTATTTAGAAAGAGTTAGGCTAGGATCTCATCGATGATTGTTTTCACTTCACCAACTTGCGGGTTACTAATGCCCATAGACTTCATCGCTGTTGTCATCAATGAAAGTGGGTGACGCTTTTTGCCGTCAATGTGTTGACCCGTTTTTATGCCTAGTTTTTTACCACCAGCATTAAAAGCAACCATATTGTGAGTGGAGTGAGGCGACACACTACTTCCGTCACGCTCAAAGTCTTCACCATGACCAGCTTCAATCAAGTAAAGTAAATTGCTATGGTCAAGTAAACTATCAGAGCCAATTTTAACTGCCTTGAATTGTTTGATCAGGTCAGCATAAATAGAGGCCTGCCATGCATGCCACTCCTTAAAAGCTTTTATATTTCCATTTTCTCCTAGCTTTGTAGAGTGTGTATTGCCATGAGCGTCTCGTCTTTCTTGTCCATATTCATAATTTTTATTTGTGACCCATTTGTCGAAATGTTCAATAAATAGCCCAGAACGAGAATGGGAAAGTCCGTATGTAAAAACATGTGAGACCCCGCATGCAGCCGCCATAGTTATAATCTTATTAAGAATTGGAGCGCGTTCTTGCTCATTGCCATAATTAGTCTTACCACTGGTGTAATTGATATTTGGTTTGTTTGGAATTTGGCAAATAGCATTTTCAACCACAGTTTGATTGTTCACTTCGTTTTGCAGTTGCTTAATTTTTTCAAAATGTGTTTCTACAGTTTGACGATCGGCCGAAGAGATTGTCCGTTTGATGCTATTGTAATCTTCTAACATCAAATCAATGACAGACTTTTGCTCTAAAATTTTACTTTGTGCCTGCGATTGGGTTGCGTTGGGGTTGAGTCCATTAAATAAATTATTAAAGGCATTGGTTAAATTGCGCTCAGGAAGTTCGTCCCTAGAGTTTTTCCATGAAATGGCTGGTCCATGACCAGACCCATGTTTTACTTTTTCTACATGAAAGGACAATAGCTTACCTTTTTTACCCATAGCCTCATGGACTAAATGATCTGAAGTGGTTGTGTTCTGTGGTCGACGGTAGCCAGTGAATTTATCATTACTCACTCGGCCTGTGTATTTGCCGTTCCCAGATAAGATTCCATGTAGGGCGACGGTGTGGTGAGAGGCAAAGTTAAGTGCGACATTGGCAAAAGCGCCTTCGGTACCATCAGCTCGTCCAATCCAGAGGTTGGTAAAGATATTCACATCGTTGCGAACGTCTTTCAACGGTCTTAGAGGAATGAGTGCATCTATGTTGTAATTGCTGCCAAAGCGATCAGGGAAATAAAAGTTCCATTCATTTTGTTGGTAACCATTTTTATTGGAATTTAAAACTGCAGTTTTTCGCCAGCCCGCACCACTCGACAAACCATTCAGTGCATACAAATACACTGGTTGAAAGGGGAGACCGTTGGCCCAGGCCGTACCATTATTGTTAAGAAAACATTCAAGAAATGGGAGGGGAAGAACAAGCTTCCCAGCTCCTCTCAAAAAACGTCGACGACTGAACTCTTTTAGTTTGCTCATATTATAAATCCCTTCGAATGAATTGCGGACTGTTAGCGATATCTAAGATTAAGTTTTTAAATGTTTTGTTGTTGTTGAAAGTGCTCAGGTCTCTGTTGTAAGAAAGAACATGCTCATTGATTATGAATTTTCCGAAAGCATATGAGAGAACTCTTTTCGTTAAACATAAGTTAATATCTTGATGGCCAGCCATAATGCGACCAAGCTCTGGCATGCTGTTAAAACCGACGCCATCAATTTGCCCTGGCTCAATGGTCGAACACTCTGGACGTGACTTTTCTTTGGTGCGGTACTGCCCAAGCATGTTGAAGCGCTCAAGACTCAAGCCGAGAGGCTCCATAAAAGAGTGACATTCAAAACAGCTGCCCTTTGGGTGCAAGGTAGTTAGTTTTCGAGCCTCAATCTTACATTGATCTGTGAGCTTAGCTGCCGGGTCGTCATCAACATCGACATCTGAGGGTGGAGGTAAGTGTTTGCACAGTAAGTCCTCTACGATTTGTAAACCACGTTTGATCGGGCTAGTTAGTTCTGGATCTCCTGTGTACTGGTAAGATAAAAATGATCCGTGACTTAAGATTCCAGAGCGCTGCCCTTGATAGTTGACCCAGTTAAAGTCATCGCCACTGGCACTCAAACCATAATGACTGGCAAGCTCCTTATTTAAATAAGAGCCAGAGCTAGTGAACAATTGAGTCCATGGTTTGTCGTTTTTGTAAATGATATCTTCAAGAAGGTTTTCAGTTTCTTTGGTGAACAGTGAAGCTAAACCGCGATCAATATTCATTTTGTTGATGCGAAAAAGTTCTTTGTTAATATTAAAGATATTGTTTTTTCCTCGGGCACTGTTGAAAAGTCTTAAAGCTTGGGTTTTGCGAACAGTTTGATCTGAGAGTTGATTATTACTGGCAAGGTCTAACAGCTCAGCATCAGGAGTGGAGCCAGTGATGAAGTACGACAAGCGACTTGCAATTTCATAATCGTTGAGAGTGTATGAGTTGCCACTTTTTGAACCTACCTCTTGCCTTAAAACAAATGAAGGGCTCTGAATGAGAGCCGATATAAATAATCTCACCCCTTTATAGCCCTCAGATTTAAAAGAGTTTAAAAAGGCAATGTATTTGTTTTTTAAGTTGCTATCGATAGGTTTGCGAAAGATCTTAAGTGGCAGTTCGTTGGTGATACTAATGATGCAAGCATCAGTCAGGTTGTTATTAAGACAAGGCACTGTTTGCAAAAGTTTAGTGTTGGTGAGCTTGCCATCGACAAGGCTAGCAACTTGCTTCAGGCCATCAACGTGGACCCGAGAAACGTTAATATCTTCATCTTGATAGTTGGTGAACATGTTTTCTGAAAAACTAGGAAGCAAGTTGTTGCTATAAACTTCACTGAGACCAATATTAAAAATATCCTCTAGAGAATATTGAACCTCTTTAGCCGTGAGCATTCGGAATGGAACACTTTTATTGCCGCCAAGTTTTTGACTGCCTTTAAAACTTGTACCTTGAGTTGGTGGTTCAACATTGCCTCCCGAGATAGGTGAGGTAGAACTGCCTCCAGCACTAAAGTTGTCGGTATCAAGCGATTCGAAGTCATTGTTGCTGACAAATCCGCCTTGAATACTGCAGTTGTTGTATAAAAATAGTATTAAAAAACAGGAAGTAAAAACTAGGACATTGCGCTTAAATTTTTTCATAACTTAATTCTAGCAACTATTCGGTTTTATTGAAAAAAATCTATATTTTTAGTTTCATTTCGTCATCATATGAGACACATTCCTGTCTAAGCATTGGACAGGCTGGTCATTTTGAAAATGATTTCGACAATTTTTGATGACTAACTTATAGACTATGAAACAGTTAGGTGTGATGTGCATTTTTGGTGGTCATTGGGTATATAAAGTCAGTTAAAGAGTTTGCAAAAAGTAGATTAAGTTGATTTTTTCACTCTGGCTCAGGATCTCATTGCCGTCTTCATCGAGAAGTATTTTGTTGTCGTGCCCTTTGTTGTTCAACCCAGGCTTTGTACTATCAAAATAGAGTTCAGACTTTTTATTTAATTTTACTTGAGGGTAACCATTGCAGCTAAGGTCAAAGTCAGTGTCAATATTCTCTGGCAGTGTGGCCATGTATTGTTTAGGCCTTTGGTTGCCTGGGCTTAAAAGGTCACACAATGATGGGATAGAGTTATTGTGAAAGTACGGGTACCTTGCCCAAACACCAACGAGTGGTGGTGGAACGTAGCCTTTTTGTGGTTTGATAACAATGTTATTTTTTTTAGAAAATTGTAAGTCATTGAGGGGTAATAAGTGTTGCATGGCTTGGTATCTATTGCTGCTTGTGCCCACGTCATTTGATTTCGTGTTTTCTGAATAAATGATGTTTGTGGTTTGAATAAGGTCGTACAATGGTAGGTCAGGATTTGTATCCCAGGCCTTCTCATAGGTGCCGTGACACTTTGAGCACATTTGCGCGTAAATCTTTTGCCCTTCTTGCAAACGGTCAAGCTCAGCAAAATAGTTGATGTCGACAAAGTCAGCCATCTTTGGTGCTTCTGAAGCAAAAACAGCTGTGGTTAGGTGATCAATGATTGCTTTATATTTATCAGTCCAAGATTCAAGCTCCTCAAGGTCTGCGCCTCGGCCCACCTCATTCCATAAGATGTTTGTTAAAATAGGGTTGCCAGAGACGACCGATCCATCTGCTAACCATTTGTTTTTGTATTTTACATTCCACCAAACCATGGGCTTTGAGTCTGCAATGAATGTGTGGAGAGGGTGGCTCTTTGTGCTGTATGGTGAGTCTGGAAAACTTGCAATGGCGTCTTTGTTTCTTTTTGCAAGTGATAGAGAAACTTGCGCTAACGATGTGTCTAGCCCCAATTGAACGGGTATTTTTGCTCCGATGTAATCAAGTTGTAATTTAGCTTTTTTAAGCATCGCAAATTCATCGTCTTTGAAATCAGCAATGAGTTTAAATGTGTTCACCGAATATTTTTTAAAAACATCTTTCACTTGTACAAAAAAATCGTTGGGGCGAGGAAATCGTGTTGATAATCCAATGACAGCTTTGCCAAATAGATTGCTTGTGTGGCATTGGGCACAGCTAATGGTGAAGGCGCGCGCATTGTTGATTTCTTTCAGGGTGAACCCCATTTTTTGAATGTCACTATTAAATGGTATGTTGCCAGGAATGTAGTAGGGGAGTGGGTCTAATTCTGTTGAGTACTTAGGAAAGTCTGTGAGACCTAAACGATCTTGCAGCTCAAATAAACTATCACTTTTGGTTAAGTTCTTAATATATTTTTTAGCAACAACTCGAATAGGGTTAAAAGTTTTTTTACTGTAAATATCGAAAAAGGGTTGGTAAGGAAAATGTATACCAGTGTCAACTGGATAGAGTAAACTGTAACCAATGCCAAAATCTAGAGACTTTTTAAAGTTGTCTTCACTGAGGGCGAGTGGGTTGTTGAGCTGATGTTCGATCAATAGTTCATCTTCGACCCAAGTGCGTGGTTGCGCGTAAGTCAACGAAGTAATTAAAAATATGACTATTAAAATGGATCCCCTCATAGAAATGCATTTTAGTTACAAAATTAAAAAATAAACAAATGAAAGTTTGGACTGTTATTTTTATAATTCACCACAGTAAAAAAAATTTACTAACAATTTAAACATTTTTAAGTATTTAGGAAAGAGTTCTAACTTATTCGATCTATATATTATTAGTGATGTTTTTGCTTACTTTTTATTCCACATATTTATTTATGCGAATATAATTAGCATTATTAGCGTGTTTGATACTCTGACCATTCTATCACACCAGCCGGTTCACGGGTAAAGTGCATCAAGGAGTCATCATTTTTTAAACTCACATTGGCGTTGAGCCAACGGGTGAGTATCTGTGCTTCTACATCTGTGGTTGGTGGCGTGATTTCAAACGGTAAATCCTTCATGTTGAGTTCGATCACTGAGCGTTTAAAATCCTCGTCTCGTGCGTAAAATGGATCTTGGTAAGGTTCGCCAGTAAAGATTTTAAACTCGATAACTAGACGATCTGAATTTGCAAATGTAAGTAGTCTAATATTTGAATACTTTTCGCCATAGCGCAAAGGTGGAAAGGTGAAGTTAATGCCTTCTTGTTTTTTTGTATAAGAAAGGCTTGGACTGTGCTTGATAAAAAAACTGTTTAAAATTTTACTTATGGTGTGCCAACCGTAAGACTCCTGCACAGCGCAGTGCGATCCTTTGCGTACATTAAGGATTTGTAAATTGTCATTTTGACTGGCGTCGATCAATTGTGAATTGCGTTTATAACGAACTACGGGGTCGTTGTTAGATGCAAAAATAAATGTTGGAGTTTCTACAAGGTGGGCAAAATTGTTGTAGTCGTTGTAATAATAATAGTCATCAGTGCTTTCGACCTTTACACCTGTGAATGGGGCTAAAAAATCTTTTTCATCAAGAGTGTTGATGTAATCCACATTTATACCAGCGAGTTTTCCTGCCAAGTGTTTTCTTTTTGTTCTTTTACTGAGATCAATGTGGTTTTTTAGGTATGGGATATTATTGTAATTGTCTTTAATAAGGTTCATCACATTGTGGCTCACGACATAGCCAATAAGGCCCCGGGCTGTGACATCTTTAACACTGTTTCTGACGTTAGTGACCGGACAAAAACCAATCACACTGTTAATGATTTTTTCGTCGAGATGATCATTGTAGATTCCAGAAAAAAGCGCTCCACTTCCTCCTAAACTGATTCCTAAAACGTGAATATCGGAAATGTAATTTTTAAAATATGAGTTTTTCTTGGCCCATTTCGCCACTTTGATGATCTCTTGTCCTTCAATAAAGCCACCTATATTGACTCGCTTGTTTTGCTGAATGTTGCGTGAGCCAGTATGATTGGCAATGAGCATAATATGAAAAGGGCCTGAGTCGTATAGATTGGCTGTGATCGTGTTATTAATGGTTGAGCTTTTGCCATTGCAAAAAACGCCGCACTTAACGATAACAAGGGGTCTTACTTTGCTGGGTTTAAGCGCGAGAAAGCCCTCTAAGCTTTCGCCGTTATCAAATTTTACTTTGAAGGGGTGAGTGTTTTTATTGCTCAAAACTTTGTACTTTCTAAGACTCACTTTTGCTAAGTCGGCGTACTTGTTGCGAAAGGAGTTCACAAGTCTGCGATCACAGCTTTTGAAATATGTTTTAAGAAGTTGATCAAATTCGTTAAGGTCTTGTGAGGCAAGTAACTTTTCTTCTAAGTAGTACGGGTGACAGCGTTCACGAATGACATGTTTAAATTGGTTGGTGATGAAGCGGCTTCCGTATTTCTTTTTGATCTGTTTGCTTGAGATAGTGCGTTTTTGAATGGTGAGTGGTTGTTTGTAATTAAAAAATTGAAAGTCGCTTGAAAAAGCATTTTGATCATTGTTTTCTGGGTTTTGCGGAAAAGGAGTCTCGCTCAAGCTTTCGTTTTTATTGTACGATCGGTCCACCTGGCCTTGTTTGTTCAAGACTATGCCTACGATGTCGCCTTCAGAGCTGGTAAAGCTGCCTGACTTATCTAGCCATTCTACAGTTTTTACTTCTGAAAATACGTTGTAAGAAAAAAATAAAACAAACATTATCAAAATTTTTACTATCATTTTTATTTACCAGCCCTTTGTTTTAAACCCTTCGGAGGGGCCAGTTGCCGGATTTAGAAAAAGGTCGGTAATTAATACTTATGTCCTGACAAAAAGCTTACCTATGGCTTGATCTGAGACTGACCAGAGGTCATTAAAGCTGGGCCTGATGCTGGTTATGGGTGCAACTTTCCATTATTAAACTGGTTGTGTGAGCTGTCAGAATTAAGATGATGGCAATGTGTATTTACATAGTTTTAAAGCATCTTTAGTCAGTTTCTGATTTGGCAGTACATGCCTTGAAAGATTTTCCAAAGATCAGGTTATTAGGCTTTGCAGTAATTAAGGTTAACAAGTTTGATGGAAAAACACTCTGCCTAGGGTCACTTGTGAGTTAGGTTTTTCATTAAGTCATTATAATAATTGATTATTTTTTGATTTTCTTCGCAGTCATAACAACTCTGGGATTGTATTTGCTTTGGTAACTTTGGGAGTTTTATTTTGGTTGAAACTCAATAAGATCAATAAAATCAGTGATTTATTGTTATAAACACAAGCAAATAAGTATTAATTTTTATTAGACAGGTGGTGTGATCGGTGCTAAGTTACCAATCTTTAAATAAGGAATAGTGATGAAAAAAGATTTGCACCCAACAAACCATAAAGTAGTTTTCAAAGATGTCTCTTGTGACTTTGCCATTCTAACTTACTCGACTGTCAAAAGTGATGAGACCATTAAATGGGAAGACGGTAACGAGTATCCTTTAATTAAGTTTGATATTTCAAGTAATTCACACCCTTTCTACACAGGTCAGCAAAGAATGTTAGACACTGAGGGCCGTGCCGAGAAGTTCAGAAAACGTTACGGGATGAAAAAGAAATCTTAATCCAGCTTGGGTTATTGAGATTCTAAAATAGAGCACCTCTTATAAGGGTGCTTTTTTTTTTATGATGCACAAATCTTTTTTAGGCAAAAAACATATCATTTGGGATTGGAACGGCACTCTGCTTGATGATGTCGATTTCACCTTATCAATTGGCAATCGCTTGTTACAAAAGAATAATAAGCCAACGGTCACTAAATACTTTTACCTAGAAAACTTCTGTTTCCCTGTGAGTGAGTACTATCGCAAGCTCGGGTTTGATGTTGATAACTTAGATTTTTTCAAAGAGCTCTGTGAAGACTTCGTTAAAATGTACATGGAAGGGGTCACTTCCTGTCGTGTGAAAGAAGAGATGCTCGTTATCATTCATAATCTGGCAGATCAAGGCATAAAACAGTCGGTGCTTTCAGCCTCTGAACAGAATGTTCTCAACATCATGCTAAAACAACAAAAACTAAACGGTGTCTTTGAAAATGTATTTGGTCTTTCAGACAAAGCGGCCACATGCAAACGTGAGCGTGGAAAACAACTCATTGAACTTATAGACGTTGAAGATATTTCTGAGCTTCTCATAGTTGGTGACACCGTTCATGATTTAGAAGTTGGCCGGGACAATGGTGTTGAAGTCTTGCTGGTGGCTCACGGGCACAATTCTCTAGACCGCTTGCAAAACGCTCATGATCAAATTTTACAGTTTTATTAGATACTATTTTGAAAACTTTTGACTTAACTGACAGTAAATCAAAATTACATTTTTTAATGTCTAATAATTTGACCTTTAGAAGCTCACTTTTTTTAGGTTTCTAAAGGTCATTCTCTTTGATTAGTTTTTTTCAACAATAGCAGTGACGCCCATGCCTCCTGCTGTGCACACAGAAATTAGGCCACGCCCAGTGCCTTTTTCATTGATCATTTTTGCCAGGCTAGTCAGAATACGTGAGCCCGTAGCAGCAAATGGGTGGCCTAAAGCAAGGCTTCCTCCTTTAATGTTCATTTTACTTGCATCAATTTCGCCAAGCTTTGTCGAAAGACCCAGTTTGTTTTTGCAAAAGTCTTCAGAGTTCCAAGCCTTTAAGGTGCAAAGCACTTGCGCTGCAAAAGCTTCATGAATTTCGTAAAAGTCAAAGTCTTGCAGAGAGCATTCTGCTTGCTTTAATAATTTGGCAACGGCATAGGCGGGTGCCATCAGAAGTCCTTCGTCATTGACAAAATCAACAGCTGTGGCTTGACCAAATGTAAGGTAGGCCATGATCGGTAAGTTGTTAGCTTTTGCATACTCTTCGCTTGCCAGGAAAGTGGCTGCGGCACCATCGGTTAAAGGTGTGCTGTTGCCAGCGGTGAGTGTGGCTTTGTCGGTTCGATCAAAAACTGTTCTTAGCGTGCTTAACTTTTCAAGTGTTGTGGTGGCTCTGACGTTGTTGTCTTTTTTAAGGCCGTTAAATTCTGTGACAATGTCATCGTAAAAGCTATCGGTGTAAGCTTTCTCTGCATTTTGATGGCTAGTGAAGGCAAGCTCGTCTTGTGCTTGTCGTTCAATTTGCCACTGTTGTGCCATTTGTTCACAGCTTTGACCCATGGATAAGCCAGTCCTCGGTTCAACAACACCTGGAACAATGGGCTTTAAGTCTTTGAATTTTAGATTCTTCCATATATGAAAACGCTCCATGCCGGTTTTTGCTTTAAAACTTGTGAGCATCTTTGTTCTAAAGTTTTCGCTAAACACAATTGGCAAGTCACTGTTGGTGTCACTGCCGCCAGCTATGCCACACTCGATTTGCCCAAGGGCAATTTTATTGGCCACAAGAATGGCAGCTTCTAGGCTTGTGCCACAGGCACGTTGAATATCAAAGGCAGGGGTTGCCGGATTGAGGCCTGAGCCTACAGTAGCTTCACGAGCCATGTTCCAGTCGGAAGAGTGCTTCATCACAGCACCCATGCAAACTTCGCCGAGAGTCTTTCCTTGTAAGTTAAATTTTTGTACGAGTGATTTGAGCACATGCTCTTGCAGTGTTTGGTTGTGCACGGACATGTATTTACCCATTGACCTTGCGAATGGAGTTCGTGTGCCGCCGATAATGGCTACTTTTCTAACAGAGTTCATATGTCACCTCACTTTATGTTGAAAATTATAGCTGTAAATACGTCGATTTAGAATACAAACTCTAGTTAATGCAATAAGTTAGTTTGATTAAACCGTAGATAGAAGTCTTGGGTTGTTGTTACAATTTTAATATGAGCGCACAATTTGGTTTTAAAAATCATCAGGACTATTTGGCTGTGGCCAGTAAATTTAAATTAGGCTTTTTGCCAACAGAGCAATCTCACCCCAAGACTTGGAACTTGTCTGAGCTTGCTGTGAACGACTTAAATCAAGCATTACTTGCTTTGAAAGATTTAGACCTCAATGTTTTAGATGTTTTGTTGTCTCGCACACAAGAAATGCACGCCATGTCTGTACAAATCCGACAAGTGCTTGCAAGTGGCGGTCGGGTGTTTGTTTTTGGGTGTGGAGCTACAGGGCGACTTTCATTACTTATAGAGAGCTTGTGGAACAAACTCTATCCTGAAAAAACAGGTCAAGTGATGTCTTTTATGTCTGGTGGAGACATTGCCTTGGTGCAATCAGTAGAAGGTTTCGAAGATTTTACTCATTACGGAGCCAGGCAGTTAACTCAACTTGGGTTCACAGAAAAAGACATGCTGATATGCTCGACCGAAGGGGGAGAAACGCCCATTGTTATTGGTGCTGCCTTAAAAGCCACTGAGATTTCAAAATACAAAACTTATTTTCTGTATTGCAATCCTACCGATGCCCTTGTCAATAATTTAGAACGTTCTAAAAAAGCTATTGAGCACAAAGACATTGTGCCTGTCGAATTATTTTGTGGCCCGATGGCTGTCGCTGGCAGCACGCGCATGCAAGCAAGCAGTATTTTGCAAACCTTTATTGGTCTTTCATTATTTTTTGAGGACGAAGAGAGTATCATTAATGAAATTAAATCTTTTAAAAAGTTTTACAGTGACTTCAATATCAACGAACTGAGACCTTTTATTGAAAAAGAGTCTGGTTTGTATATATCCTTTCAAAGGTTAACTTACCACACCGATCCCGGTGTGGCTTTAAATGTGTTCACCGACACCACTGAACGTGCACCAACATTCAGTATGAAGCCCTTCGATCACCCGGATGAACTGTCTTTGCCGCTTTCACTCAGCTACATACAAGTCACATCCTCTGTCAATGCCATGGATGCCTGGGAGAAGCTCCTTTATCGGCAACCGAGAGCGCTCGATTGGGACGATGAAACAAAAAGGGTGTCGAGCTCTTATTTACAAAGTTTTGATTTCAGTTCAAAGGCCATAGAAAAACGACAAGGAGTCTCGGAAAGCTCACATCACTTTTTTATTTCAGAAAATGGCTCAAACATTATTTGGAAGCTAGATGAGTTTGAGCATGAGTTTGTGATTCCAGAAAATAGACACGAAGTCTTTCGACAGCTCTTTTTAAAGTATTTATTGAACACTCATTCCACGTTAGTGATGGGTCGGATCAATCGCTATAAAAATAATCTCATGACATGGGTGAGCCCTAGTAACGGCAAATTGATTGACCGCACAGCCAGGTACATTGATTACTTCTTAAAAGAAGAGGATATAGAGTTGAGCTATGAGAATATTGTCGAAGAAATTTTTAAGGCCAATATCAGAAAAGACTGCTCAATTGTTATTGAAGTCTTCCATAAATTAAAGGCTGAGGCGTGACCTTGTTTTCGTCTTTGTTTGCCAATAAAAAGTTTTCTCCCTTTTTTTG
This sequence comes from Bdellovibrionales bacterium, assembly GCA_020628165.1. Taxonomy (GTDB): domain Bacteria; phylum Bdellovibrionota; class Bdellovibrionia; order Bdellovibrionales; family UBA1609; genus JAHDIR01. The sequence continues at coordinate 17,272 of JAHDFM010000009.1, forward strand.
GGTGATGTTTTTATGTGCCTTCAATGACAATATTATAAAAAATATTTTGATGATTCTGATTGCCTATAAGGGCGTTGAGCTTTTTGGTTTGGGTCCAGGGCCTTTAGTGGCTGTTGTGAGCGCTTTGTTTATTTTGCCTTTTGTGCTGTTCTCGCCGTATTCTGGAGTGTTGTCAGATAAGTACAACAGAGTGACGGTCACCAGATACGTCAAATGGGCGGAGCTGGTTATCATGTTGATAGCAAGTATTGGTTTTGCAACAAACAACTATTATATTTTGATTTTCTCTCTTTTTTTGATGGGCACCCAGTCCACTTTTTTTGGACCTGTAAAATACAGCATTCCACCAGAGTTAGTGGCTAGACAAGATATTTCTATCGCCACTGGTTATATTGAGTTGGGAACTTTTATCGCCATTTTATTGGGGACCATTTTAGGTGGTTATTTATCTAGCATCGACTCTTGGTTGTTGATTTCAGCAGTATTAGTCTTGGTGTCTGTTGTTGGAATTATATTTAGTTATCTACAGCCATTGAGTGATATAAAAACCAATACAGAGTTAACGTTGGGCTATAACATTCTCGCAGGGCATGGGAAACTTTACGCACTTATTAAAAAACAAGGGTTAGTACTGCGAGCCATTGTTTTGAATTCTATCTTTTGGTTCTTAGGAGCTGGCATATTGACGTTGTTGCCGACCTTTTGCAAAGACATGTTGCGTGCCAGTGAGCAAGTTGTCACTTTGTTTTTGGCTATTTTTACGGTTGGAATTGCAGTGGGTTCTATCGTCTGTGGCAAATTATCTAACCATAAAGTAGAGCTTGCTTTTGTTCCTCTGGCGGCTGTTGGTGTTTTGATTTTTAGTTTTGATCTTTACTGGATCAATCAAACAGTTGTTGCTCAGGATGGTTTAGCAAACCTTAGTCAGTACTTAGATAGAAATCACTCTCTTAGGACAATGATAGACTTCTTCGCCATTTCTTTTTTTGGGGGTGTTTATATAGTCCCTCTTTACGCCTACTTTCAAGAGAGCTCACTTGAGGGAACTTTATCAAGAGTGATCGCTGCCAATAACATTATCAACGCCTTATTTATGGTGGTTGTTAGTGGCTTGATGATGTTACTGTTTTCATTTCAGTTAACGGCCTCTTTAAATATTCTTGTTGTATCAATATTGTTTTTTGTTGCGTCTATAGTTGTATTTTTCACATCATCACAGTTTAAAAAAGTATTTTTGAATAAATTTAATAAATCATAGATTTTTCAATTTAATGGTTAAGTATAGAGTTGCCAGCCTTCTGTTTTGTTAAAAGTTCTTAGACATTGTCAAATCTATAGACGGTCAAAAGCCTCTTTTTCTCAAAATGATTCAATTTTTTTGGCAATCACTTTGCAATTAATTACAGTGTTAGAGGGGACCTTTTTGTGTTTTCACTTTCAAATTAAATTTTTTTTAATGACTTTTAAGTAAGGTTGTTAGCTCATAAATAAATGAGCTCCATAAAGTCCTCGTGGGGTGGACTTTGAGTTTACTAATGACCACGTAATTATTTAAAAGTATTTGAGCGAAGACCAGTAGGGGGGTCTTCGCTTTTTTTATGTTAAGAAAGTTTTATATCGACTTTGTGAGTGTGACCAGCACCCACTTCAGAATCTAAACTGAGTTCACCAGCAAATAACAATTGAGCAATGTTTTCTTGAGTGAGAGTTAAAAGGTGTGAGTGGCCACTGTTTCCTTTGATATCCAATTGAAAACTTTCTTGTTCGCTGGCATTGATTTCACGCACAGAGAGAATTAAACCCTCTACTGAAACATCATCGAGATGATGACCATGGTTAAAACTAATGTTCACTTTAAAGGTGAGCAAACCTTCTTTAAGAGGAACCGGCTGTTCAAGATCATTGGCCAAAGCCAGTTTCGGTAAACTTGCCAACGTGACAGCCGCCGTACCCATTTTAATTTTTTTAAGCAATTCTCTTCTTTTCACAAAACCCTCCCCCAGGCATAAATGTTATCAAGGAAAGTTTTAGCAAGATTAAATCTGTTTTTGAATAGGAGTTGATAAATAGCTAATATTCTAAAAAAGAATACCTAAGTAAATTGTATATTAATATTTTGTAAGTTGATATCAAAGGATTGTCGTTGTGAATGCTTAAAAAGAACCTTAAGGGGAATTAAGATTCTTTTGTAAAAATTAAACTTTAGTTAATGTGCAATCATAAGAAATTCACTTTAATTTGTAACAGGATCAAAGATATCACTGACAAATGCGTTCAATTTTAACAACATCGCTGGTTGCATGACCGGTGTTGTCTTTGAACGAGTAGCCAAACACTTTGATGCCTTCAGCACCATCATCAAATAGTTGAAGGGCTCGAGATGTTTGCGCTCCACTTTTATTATCACCATAATTGATAAGACCAAAAGGGCAGGAGTAAATACGCTCATATCCTTTGTAATTCATTTGCCCTGGGATTAGAACTTCAATGTCAGGTTGATCACTTCTTTTTTGAACAAGTTTAAATTGGTCATTAGAAACTTTAGTGACAGAAATCTCATGAAGCTGAAACTCAATGGTAGAAACATTCCCTTTAAGATCTTCACGAACTTCCGAACAGGTCAAATCAGAAAAAGAAAACTCAGGACAAGCATTCATAGCCCAAGTGCCAGTACTTAGAAAAATAAATAATAAAGAAAACATACACCTCATAGATACCTCCGTAGAATAATTAATTAAAATGAAATGTAGACTTAAAAACTAAACAAGAAAATCAGTAAAAAAACATTCCGCTTCAAGCAAAAGCAGCAAAAAAATACGCCAGACGCCCATTTTCGTTTAATTTTATTTAAAAAAGAAGATTGCTAAAACAAGACCGACTCACCTGTCTCGCACGCAGTTCCGCGGGTGCGCTGCTCGCCAGTGGCGAGCGGTGCTGCCCGAGGCTGTTTGAGTACGAGACAGGTGTGTTGGTTTTGTTTGGGTCATATCTAAGGTCTACCAAAAAATAAAAGAACGAAAGAAAAGTCACTTTGCCATTTCGATGGCTTCACTCTTACGAACAACAGTGACTTTGATAAGCCCAGGGTAATTGCACTGATCTTCAATCTTTTTAGCAACTTCTTTACTGAGTGTAATAGCTCTACGGTCATCGACATCACGCGAATTCACCATAATGCGAACCTCTCGACCTGCACTCATAATATAAGTGTCTGTGACTTCTTTGAAGCTATTGCCAATCTCTTCAAGCTGCCCCATCTTTTGCATATAGGCATCAGCAGTGGAGCGTCTTGCACCTGGTCTGGCTCCCGACAAAGCGTCGGCGGCAATAACTAGGTAACACAGTGGAGTGCTCGGTTGAACGTCGTAATGGTGAGCTCTAACGGCATGAACAATGTCATTAGCCTCTCCATTTTTTTCGATAAAGTCAGCGCCAATGACAGCGTGACCACCGTCAATACTGTGATCCATTGCTTTGCCAAGGTCATGTAAGACACCAGCGCGGCGTCCTTTGTGAATATCTAAGTTGAGTTCAGCTGAGAGAAGTCCACATAAGAAACCCACTTCACTACAATGAAAGTATTGGTTTTGGGCGTATGAATAACGGTAACGAAGTGCTCCCATCATATTTATAATGTTTGGACTCACCTTATTGAGTTTTAATTGGCGAAATAACTTAGTGCCGTCCATTTTAATTTTTTTGAAAAGGCTTTTTTTAGTTTTAACAATCACACGTTGAATGCTTTTTTCGTCAACAGTTTTTTCGTGCAAAAGCTTTTCAAGGGTTAGGCGAGTGAGTTCTCTTCGGGCGGGATCAAACCCAGAAATAGAAATTGAATTCATCTCTTCATTGTAAATAAGATCAACCCCACATTCTTTTTCAATGAATTTAAAGTTGGCGTTGTCTGGGCCAAAAATTTTATTTTTAACTTTTTCGTTGATCAAGTTTACAAAGTGATGGCCTCTTTCCGAGCAGTAAGGGCGCATAAATCGGTTGAGCGCAATTTCTATGATTTTTCTAGCTTTGCGTTCAGCCGTTCTTTCTATTTCTTCTTCGCGGTCGGTCTGCCAATTCGACATTCGAGTTTTGTAGTCTTCAAGAGTTTTTGTTGCTAGGCTTGTTTTGATGTCTTCTATTTCATTTTGAAATTGCGACTTGAGTGTGTCGTTGTATTTTTGTTTGTAGAGTGACAATTTTTCTTTGGCTTTTTTTAATGAGGACCTGATGTCATTAAGGCCTTGAGTCTTGCCTTCGATGCGTTTTCTTTTTTTCTTGAGCTTTGATTTTATGTGACCTGTTTTTGATTTGAAATCTTTCTCGGCCTCATCTATATGGCTCTTCAAAGATTCAATGCTCTCCATGTAGGTATTGATTTGCGATTCAGCGTTAATCTCAAGGTTGTGTTTAAATTCTTCAAACTCGAGAGTTTTTTCTTTGATGAGTTCATCGGCTTTTTGCTGAGCTTGGCTGACGATATCGTTGGCTTCGCTCTTGGCCTCTTTGATCACATTCAAGCGCACCAAGTAGCTCATTAAAACAATTAAAGAAAATCCAATAAGAAAACTGATAAAGCCCATTAATATTAACATGATCACAGTATATAAGTGATTGCATAAGAGGTCATGCTCTGTCTTTAAAAAGGGAGTTTGTTATTGGGGCGGCGAGTTAGTGCCAGCGATGGTAGGCAGGGTGGCCAGGCTTAACAGCCACAAATAGCCCCTCACAGGTGGCTGTGACTTTTTCATTGCAGGCGACTGTTGCAGTGATATTCGCTCTGTCATCTTTACTAACGTCAACGTTGGCTTCTAGGTGAAGCTCTTGTCCCGAGGGAGTCGGTCGCAGGAGTTTCACATTGAAATAGGCAGTGACCGTGCAAGGAGGGTGGTCGAGACCGAGTTTGTTCATTAAGTGCCAAGCCGCTGTCCAATTAGAATGACAATCTAAAATAGAGCCTATAATTCCGCCGTTGATCATGCCTGGAAAGGCTTCATGATGAGAATCTGGTAAGAAAGTGCTTCTAGTTTTTGTAGCACTCAAGGGGATGCTTTTTAATTTTAAACCCTTCTCATTGGCGGGGCCACAGCCGAAACAGATAGAATTAGGGGCATATTTGTCTTGTAAGTTTTCCATGCAATCACAATAAAGCCAAATGAGTTAGAGTCAATCACAGATCTGCAGGTGTTGTATTATATTTTGAGTGTGATAACACGAAATTGAATTCAGAAAATTTGAAATGGATTTAATTTAGGAGATCTCTATGAAATTATTACTCACGATCATTGTCTTGTCTGGCCTTTACATGGGCTGTGCCACAACAAATACAGCGGATAACAACTTATCTCCCTTGCAAAAGAAAAATGCTGAAATCTTTGCGCGAGAAGCTAAGCAGCAAAAGCTCAATAAACTGGATCTCGACAGCACTAGTTACATGGTAGAATCTATGGTTCCACCGATAAAAAAAGCCAGCGGCAAGTCTAGCGGTGGAGTCGAGTATCAAGAGTTCTCAGTAAAACTCATCAAGGTAGGGGATCAAACGGACGGCCCAGGTTGCATTCAATACGATGATGAAATGACCACTGATTTTAAAGAGTACATCAAAGGATATCTTGGAGAATTGCAAAACACTCCTATTTATTCTGGAGTCGATGTCACTGTGGTGGGAGCCACCCCAATGGTCAAGTATGACTATTTATTCAAAACAAAAGCAGAAGATGGAAGCGATGTAACTTATAACTTGCAAAATATCACGGCCAAAGTGAATGGCATGACATTAACTTGCTCATGGATTGTCAATGGGTATGCAAATACATTTCAACGTTTTTTTAAAACTATGATTGAAACGGCTCAAAGCAAAATGAATTACAATGACCCCGAAAAAGTAGATGCCACAGTTATTAACATAAACGGCGAAAATATTGGTTACGGGTTGACTGAAATGTATCTTGGTGACGGTGTTGAAACTATTGTTTCAACGAGTGAGATGTTCATACCTCGCAGTAAAACAGACATTGCTCATACTTTTTCAAGCGACTCCGAAGTTTTTAAAAACGGAGTGTTAACTCAAAAAGAATTCATCGAACTCAGTGACGGAAAGTACAATCTTAATTTAAGTTTAGTGAAGAAAAACAAGATCTATCAAGTGTCTGGAACCTATAAGGGACAAAAAGTCAGCTATAAGTTCCCAAAACTAAAAGACATGCATTACTCTGGAAGTATGTTCTTAACAGCAAAACAAAAGGCAAAGCTTGAAACGTTGAAAGTAGGCCAGGTATACACATATGATTATTACAATCCTTCAGTCGCTGTTTCGAAGCCTATTAAAATTTCAACAGAAGTTTTAGAAAAAAATAGTAAAGGAATAAAGGTAAAGTCATCCTTAGCAGATACTATGACTGTAGAGTCCCTTGTTAAAAAAGGACATATCACAAACTCTTCACTTAAAATGGGTCGTATGACCATCCAGATGGACAGCAAAGGCTCTAAAGGACTCTGATGTGAAAGTGTTTTTGGGGGCGTTGTTTTTTTCGACAATAGTTTTGGGGCCGTTGTTATATGCAGTTCCCAAAAAGAAACATAATATTTTTTACTCCTATGTCGATACTCAGTTTACCAAAAAAGCGACAGGTGATTATAAAGCTCATCTTCGCCTTATCAATGACAAGGTCTTTTTTAAAAGTTTAGCATCAAAAGAAAGGTTCGTTAAAAAAGAAGATGGCTATGAGCTCAATTTGCAAGTCGCAAAGCCAAGTCTCATAAATTTAGACCCAAAAAATTATAAACAATTAGGTTTGAAGTCGACCTTTGAGGTGGCTTGGCAACATAAAGATTTTAAACCTTACTTTGCTAAAATAAAAAAAGAATTCGGTCAAAGGCCAACGGTTGATCAGCTGGTCAAGTTCGTTAGTCAGTACATAATTCATAAAGATTACACGCAGGCAGACGGCAGTGCCCTGGAAGTTCTAAGGTCAAAGCGAGGTGACTGCACAGAACACTCAGTGCTGTTGCTTGCGACACTTCGAGGGTTTGGGTATTCAGCAATGAGCGTTAATGGCATTGCCGTTGTCAAGTTTGTAGACTCCGACAAACACACCTCTGTGGGACACGAGTGGGTTGAGGTCTATGATCAAGGGAAGTGGAGAGTTGTCGATGCGGCTATTGATACGGTTTTATTTTATATTCCACTTGCTGTGCAGAGGTATGAAGGAATAGACGCCATAGACTCCATAAAATCTATGGTTTCTATTCTTGAAGTTGACTCAGTTAAAATTAAATAACTCAATTAATTATGAGCGTAAATTTTTAAGCACTTTTGTAGTAAGTCGTGCGATTTATAAACTCTGTGTAGCTCAAGATGGTTTTTACAACGACTTTTGAAACGGCTGTCATACTATAGTCTTTAATATCTAAGGGCGTGTGTTCCATTTTTAATGTGGCTTCCACAGCTTTTAACAATGATTCTTTTTTTAGTGAACACATAATAAGCGCGCCCACGTCGGTTCCTTCTGGGCGTTCGTGAATGGGTCTCATAGTTATTGCCTTAAACTTAAGGAGACTGGACTCCTCAGTGATTGTGCCACTGTCTGACAGCACACAGAGAGCATTTTTTTGTAAATGAATGTAGTCAAAGAAACCAAAGGGTTTAGAAAATTGAATCAGGTTATGGGGCTGAATGTCTGAGCTGTCAATTTTATTTTTGGTTCTTGGATGAACAGAAAATATAATAGGTTTTTGATATTTTTCTGCAAGTGCATTGAGCGAATCAAATAGATCGTGAATATTGTCAATGCTATCGACATTTTCAGCTCTATGACTACTCACTAAAAAGTAATTTTGTTGTTTGAGTTGTAGATCATTAAGAATTGTTGAACCATCTATGTCACCTGCAAAGACGGAAAAAATCTCTGGCATGCTGGAGCCCGTTTTAATCACTTTTTGCGCTGACAAACCTTCAGCAATCAAATACTTGCGGCTGTGCTCAGTGAGGGTCATGTTGATGTCACTCAAATGATCGACAATTTTGCGGTTGACCTCTTCAGGAACTCTTTGATCAAAGGAGCGATTGCCAGCTTCCATATGAAAAATGGGAATTTGATTTTTTTTAAGTGCAATGGCAGCTAGGCACGAGTTGGTGTCTCCATAGAGAAGGCAGGCATCGGGTTTTATTTTTTTTACAAGCTTATCTGTTTCAACTAGGACAGATGCAATGGCTTCCATGCTTGATTCTTTAGAGCAGTTTAAAAAGTAGTCAGGTTTGCGGATTTGTAATTCATTAAAAAAAACGTCATTCAATTCGTAGTCAAAATTTTGTCCGGTGTGAGCGAGAATGTGGTCGGTGTGCTTGTCGAGCTCTTTGATAGTTAAAGATAGCTTGATCAGTTCTGGGCGCGTTCCTACGATGGTTAAGACTTTCATGCTATCTGATCATTTCCTTTTTTTCGTTCAAAGGTGAGTTTTGTTGCTGTTCAATAAGAAGTTCATGTTTTTCAAGCAACTCAATGGTTTGTTTCAGGTTCAGCACATTTTGATCGGATGAGTACCTGCCAATAAGATCACGAGTTTGAACTTGATTGCGTTTCAGAACTTCAGGAAGCATGGGCTGAATTACGTAATAGTCACCACGGCGACAAGTTCTAATAGACTCTTCATCTGAAATCAATGTTTCATGCATTTTCTCTCCGGGACGAATTCCAGTGACTTTTATGGGAATATTTTTATCGCCAATGAGTGCTTTAGCCACATTCTCAATAGAAGCAGTTGGAGCGATCGGAATAAAAGTTTCTCCAGGTTGAGCTTTGGCAATGGCTTCAATGACAATGTCCACAGCATCTTCAAGACTCAACAAAAATCGAGTCATGTTCTCATCAGTCAGTGTGACTGGACCCCCATTTCTGATTTGCTCATGAAAGAAAGGTATCACAGACCCACGCGAGGCGAGAACATTTCCGTAACGAACACAGACATACTTGGTGTCTTTGTTGTGGACATTGGCAGAAATAAAAATCTTTTCTTGAATCGCTTTGGTCATGCCCATGACGTTGACTGGTTTGCATGCTTTGTCGGTGCTCACGCCGACCACTGTTTCAACGGGAAGTTGCATGTCGTTGATGGCTCTGACGATGTTTTGTACGCCCACACAGTTGGTGTTGACCGCTTGATGGGGGAAGTACTCACAAGTGGGCACTTGTTTTAGAGCAGCCGCGTTGATAACAATGTCAATGTCTTTCAGAGCAGCGACGACATCGGCATAGTTTCTGACATCACCAATACGAAATTGTAAGGTGTTTAAAAAGTTATTGTAGATGACCTCATCCGTTGGATTGCTTTTTTTAGTCAAATACTCTGTGCGCATGTAGTGTTGTTTGGCTTCGTCGCGAGACAAAACAACAATTTTTTCAGGCAAACCATCTTTTCCAGACAAAGCTCTTCGCACAAAAGTTTTGCCCATTGAGCCCGTTCCACCGGTGACGAGGATTCTCTTATTTTTTAAAGTCATGCCGCTTGATCTCCTGTTTTAAAAATGCGTTCGTAAAAGCTATTGTCAGTTTGAAACTCTGTGAGCATCTCATCCCACTTGGGCTGCTTAAGGCCAGTCTTCATTTGAAAATCTATGCATTTAAGCACCTTATTGGATACTTTCTGAAAGTTGGCTGAGATTTGTATGTTCAAACTAAAAATTTTGTTGAGTTTTTTTATTAATTCAAGTTTTGAGATGGGCTCACTGCCGATTTGCAACAAACCATTGGGGCGATTATCACTTTCTATCCAGTCGTTCACTAATTGACTGAGGTACAAAGTGGTCACTCCTGAGTAAAAAACATTTTTATAACCAGCAGCTGTGTCATTAGCTCTAGAAAATATCCATTCAAAGAACTCTGTTTTGTTTTCTAGTTCACGACCTACGATGGATGTTCTTATCGTAAGAGCGTTTTTGCTATTCACTTCTCCAAGGGCTTTCGATAAACCGTAGATGTCGCGACTGTCTTTAAAGTCGTTTGCTTTGTAGGGGCCGTTGTTACCACTGAAGACACAGTCGGTGCTAAAGTGAAATAAAAATTTATTATTCTGCACGCACCATTTGTTGAGAAAGTTTGGTAAAAAGCTGTTTAAATAGATCACCTTGTCGTGATCAATTTTTTCAATCTTTCGAGTGGTTAAGCCAACGCAGTTGATAACGTGATCTGGCTTCACTTGGTTGAGAACCTCTAAGAGGTGGTCTTTGTTGAGAACGTCGAGTTGGTCGATGCAGTGCTCTTCATCAAAGAGGTCAAACTTTTTGTAGTGGGATTTACTTTTGCGAAAAGTGACAAACACATTGTCGTGGTTTTTAATTAAGGTTTGATACATTTTGTGGCCTAACATGCCACCGCCACCAATAATTAAAATATTCACATATCACTCCGATGAATCAGTTTGTTAATTCGCAATAAGACTTTTTCTTTTGAAAAATGGTTTGTGTAATAAACAAAGCCATTTTGTCCTAATTGCTTAACTTCTTCATCGGATTTGTGAATCATCTTCTTAATGTTTTTAGCAAGAATTTCAGCATCTTTGGCCGGTCCTACAAAGCCAGCCTCAGCCTTAAGTAGCGTTTCCTGTGCTTGTCCATTCACAGCACCGACAATGGGCTTGGCGCTTGCCAAGTACGACTGGACCTTTGAGGGAATCACTCGAGCAATGGCAGGGTCATCCATTAATGTGATAGCTAATGCTTGGGCCTGTTGGTAATAATAAGGCATTTCATTACTTGGACGGCCAGGTAAGAAAACAACATTTTTTATGTTTTCTGATTTAACTTTTTTTTGTAGGCGTGATTTTTCACTGCCTTCACCAAGGAGTAGTATTTGAATCTGATCTTCACTTTGCACTATTTTAGCTGCTTCTAATAGAGTGTCGAGATCTTGAGCTTTGCCGATGTTGCCAGCAAATAATATTTTAAACTTTTGAGGATCTAATTGAGGGGCGCTGTCTGGTGTGAACAGTTTTTGTTCTAAAAGATTGGTCCAATTAGGAATCCAATGAATCTTATCTTTATGTCCGCCATGTTTAACAACACTTTCTTCGAAACCAGGGGATTGCACCCAGATCGCGTCACAAAACTTATAAATAAGACCTACAAAAAAGCCAATTAATCTTAATAAAAAAGGTGATTTGATAACATCTAAGGATTTTAAAGTCTCCGGCCAGAGATCTTGCACCCAAAAGTGTAAGGGTTTCCTTTTGAATATTTTTAAAATCACCGCTGGTAAAGCTTGAAGTGCGGGAGAAGTGCCCCAAGCTATAATGCTATCAAGCTTCAAAAAAAGCAATCGAGGCAAACCAAAAACTGTGGCTGAGAGAATAAAACTCAGGTAATTGAGTGCAAGGTGAATGGCTTTACCATCTTTTCTTGGGTAGACGGGAACTCTTAAAATGGTGATGTCGCCGTATCTATCCTTCCAACGTGATGAGTTGCTGTAACCATCAAAAATTTGACCATCAGGATAATTGGGTTGCCCGGTGAGCACAGTGACCCTGTGACCTTGTTTGCTCAGTGTGTTGGCTAGATCATTGAGTATAAATCGCTCGGGATAAAAAAACTGACTGACTATGAGTAAATGCATTTGATTCTATTATAATAGGAAATTCCAAAGAACCAAATGATTGCTCATGTTAGGACTTAGATCGAGTGACTATGGAGCTCCATAGAAAACATAGGACGTCGAATAGTCACTGATTTCAAAATACACTTTTTTTTCATCTGGATCGACAATGCCATTTTGGTTGGCGTCGAGAACTCCATAACCAAACCTGTAAGGTCTTGATGTGCCACCTCCACCTGTAGAAGATGCTGTTGTTAGTTTGTCGATCTTAATAAATTTTTTAACAAGCTTGTTTCCTGCGTAGATTTCAAGAACGCCATTGGTTCCTGTCCAGTTTTGTAAGGCTCGACCAAATTTATTTTGGATCTCCTGAGTGCAGCTTGTTAGGGCTAAAATGGCTATCATTAAAAAAATAGTTTTCAACATAACGGTGACTCCTATGTGATAAAACGGAAGTCAATCACAACTCAATAGAGGCGTCAAATACAAACAGGCTCATGTCTTGAGATAACTTGATAAAGTGTTGGCAAGTCTTAACAATCATTGCCATTTTTTATTTGTTGCTCTAGCTTTATAAGGTATGAAAGTGCTCTATGTTGGAAAGTACTATGCTCCTCAAATTGGTGGCATTGAAACTGTGACTGAAACTTTATGTCGTGAGTTGTCGGCTCGAGGGGTCGAGGTGGTATGTATGGTTCACCATCACCACAAATGGCAAAAAAACATTGATCTGCAACAAAATTTAACAGTTGTCAAAAAATGGCAAGCAGGATCTTTTATGTCTGTTCCCTTGAGCGTGTGGACAAGTGAAGAAATCAATATCTACCAACCAGACATTGTGCATTTTCATCTACCAAACCCCTTGCCTCTGTTTAGTTTGAAAAACATAAAAGCAAAAAAAGTTGCGACTTATCATTGTGATATTGTCGGAAAAGGACTTCCTGGTGGTATGTACAAAGCGATCTATAAAAAACAGCTGCAACAGTTTGATCGAATCATATTGACCTCTCGTCATTTAAAGATGTCCTCGTATTTTAAAAAGTTTGAGCTTGATAGTGAAAGAATAAATGTCGTGAATTTAGCTGTAGGTTTGCCTAAAAACATTTACAAACAAAAAAATGAAATTAAAAACATAGTTTTTTCAGGGCGATTTGTGAAGTACAAAGGCGTTTTGCATTTGTTAGCAGCTATCAAAGATTTAAATGTGAAACTCACTCTTATAGGTGATGGCCCCGAGAAACCTTCTTATTTGAAATATATAAAAAAACACTCTTTGAATGATAAAGTCAAAATCATTTCAACAATGAATAAAAAGGACCTTTACTCAGAGCTCATCAAACATGATCTGTTTGTTTTGCCATCTGTGAATGAGGCCGAAGCCTTTGGTATGTCAGCACTTGAGGCCATGTCTTTAGGCTTGCCTGTGATCACTACCGACTTAGAGACGGGTGTTAAAGAACTCAATCAGCATCAAAAAACCGGTTTGGTGGTAAGGGCTGGCAGTGTTGATGATTTAAGAGAGGCCATTGTCTTTGTAATGAGTGATAAAAAAACACATCAAGAAATGTCTAAGCAAGCTCGACAAAGAGTGTGTCGCTTGTTCACACAAGATGTCATGATTGACCGTTACTTAGAAATTTATAAATCATTATAATGTTAATAAAATGAACTAAAGTCCGTATAGATCTCATTTTGGAATACCGAAATATTAAAAGATGGAAAATAGTAGTCATTCTTCCAACAATATCATTGTAGATTTAAATTTTCTACAATTGATCAAGTACTTTTACTCACAAAGAATCATTTTATTGATTTTTGTGGCAGCACTCCCTGCGTTTTCAGGGCTCTATTTGTTTTTCTTTAAAAAGCCAATGTATTCATCGAGTGTAAAGATCGTCGTAAATACAAATTCAAAAGCCAACGCCATTGATGACCGAATGGCTTACTATTTTTCACAAGAGCAACAAGCTATTTCTAAAATCAGTCAAGTGGAGGATTTTGTCAATTCGCGTTTATTTCTCGATCAGCTGAAAAGCTTTTTCAAAGATAAAAGTTTGATCGTAAGTAAGTACCCTGAGATTCAAGAGCACCTCTTAGAAACGGAACGATACATCAAAGGCTACTCCACGTCTCAAAAAATCACTCCAGATGTTAAAGCGGGCATGATTTTTTCTAGAATTGGATTTGGTTCTGATTTAGAAAAAAGAAGTTTGTTCATTTCAGTGAGCTCGCGCGTGCCTAAAGCGTCTGCCGCCATGGCCAATGTCGCTTCTTTCGTTCTACTAAATTATAATCACGATGAAATGCTCAAAGAAGAAACGTCGGTCATTAACTTTTTAAAAGAACAAACAGATCGTTTAGAAAATCAACTTCTCAATTTAGAAGAAGAGTATGTTAACCTACAGAAAAAATATAATATCTTTTCTGAAGAGGTGGCTAAAAATCAGATGAATTTAATTCATATTGCACACACTAAAGAATTGTCTGAGATAAATAAAAAGGTGGAAGTTCACCGCAAAGTTTATAACTCATTAAAAGATCAGCTCCGGAGTGTGCACAATCAGGTGGGGGTGAATAATAACTCCTCATTTCTTTACTTGAAGCAATTACAAAAACGCCTTGATCTTTTGAATTACCAAAGCTCCATTAAAAACGCACGTGGACTAGCCTCAGAGAGTGAAAAAGAAAATATAAAATTAAAGATTGCTAATATCATTGAAAGATATAAATTGAAAGTCACTAAATCAAAACCTTACTTAACGATCAATCCACTAGAGAACATCACTTCTTTAGAAAAGAAAATCAAAGAAGTGGATGACAAATTGTTTCAATTGCAGGCAAGAAAAAATGCACAAATGAAAGTGATAGATGCAAGTGCCGATAGAATCAAAAATTTACCAAAAGCAACGCAAGAGTTAATGAGCATCAAGCGAAGAATCGATCTTACGGCCAATTTGTTTCGTGAGCTTGTGATTAAACTTCAAGAAACAAAAGTGAGAGAAGCTGGTTATGTCAATGACTTAAAAGTGATCACTTATGCCGAGGCAAATGGCCGTCCAGCTGGCATGGGCGTTAAAAAGTCTTTCATATTATCTAGTCTAGTGGGGCTTGCACTTGGGTTGATGTTGTTGTTGCTTCGTTTTGTTCTAATTCCAACAGTTAGAGATCAACTTGATTTAGAGAAAATTGGCATTAAAGTTATAGGCAACTTACCATTTTACCGTTCTAAACGAAAAACAGTTCTGTCAATGGGTTCAAGCCCTTCGGTAATTTTAGAAGATGAAAGTATTGGTTACGAAGCTAACCTTATCAGAAAGACTCGTTTTCTTTTACAAAAAGAAATGAATAAAATTAATAAGATGTACACAGGCAACTCGAGTGCGACTTTGATATCCATATGCAGTGCCAATGCCAACGAAGGAAAGACCTTCTTTTCATCGAACCTAGCTTTATCTTTGTCAAAAACAGAGCAAAGAACATTGCTCGTTGATTTAGATTTTTTAAAACCCGATGTTCAGGATTACTTTAGAGGTATAAAAGACATAGAAGAGAATATGAAATATGACTTGGGTGGAATTGAATTGCGCACAAGAAATGTCAATGAATTCTTTGATATTTTGGATGCCCCATCAACCACAGATAATGTTGCTGATAAATTGCAAGGGCCACAATTTAGAAAACTATTGGTCGAACTCGGCAAAAAATATGATGTCATACTATTTGATACTCCTGCTGCGAATGGCTTTTTAGAGCCGATGATCATTGCCCAGTATTGTGAATTGCTAGTAATGGTTGTCAATCAACGCATGACTCTGATCGAAGATGTGAGGCGCACCATTCAAAAAATAAATGACGGTGATGTGAGTAACATTCTCGGTGTTATTAACTTCAATTATGACGACTACAAAGCTAATAATAAAATGGTCAAAGCGTCCTGACCTAGGTCGAGGTCAGATAACAAATTATTCATATAACAGCTACAATGAAACCCTATGGGACATGTTCGTTTTACTTGGGTCATATTTGTATTGTTCATAGGCCTTATTTTCTTCCATGCACTGGCAGCTTACTCGATTGCTGGGGTTCCTTTGCAGTGGATGGCTCAACTTGGTGTTGTGGCTGTCTGCTTTTATGTTTTTGTCAAAGATAGAATCTATTTATTTCCAGGGTTTAACCCACTGATTTTATTGTTAACTTGGGCTGTGTTCGTCACTCTAGGTAATAATATATTTACTGATTACTCCATATTATTGGGTTCAAAATCAACGACTGGTTATGAGTTTTTTATTTTCTTACGCTTTTTGGGGCTCATCTTTTTTCTATCAGCCATTTTGTTGACCTACTATCTTTGTTATTGTGGGTATTACAAAAAGCTCATTGATATGATTGTGGCTGTGGCGACAGTGGTGAGCGTTTTGTCCATATACATGTATTTAGCTCAAATCCTTGGCTTGCCGGAACCTCCACGAACTCGTATGGGCACGGGTGGCGGCCAGGCTGTGACCACCTTCACGTATGCCTTTCACAGAGCAATTGGCACCTTTCGAGAACCCAGTCACTTAGCTGAGTGGTTGGTTGTACCATTTTTGTTGTCTTATCTTAGAAGTTACAAATTAGTTAATTTCCAAGGTCTGATCATAGGTGGAGTTCTTTTGCTGACGGGGAGTTTAACAGGAATTGTGTCTGTCATTGGAGGTTTGATAGCTTCTATGATGATCAATATGAATTTTAACACCAATCAAATCAAAGCATTTGGAAAGATTTTACTACCAGTTATGGGAGCCTTTGCCATTTTCTCTTTAGTTACGGTTTCAAACAACAAGGGTGTAGATAAAGGAATCATAGATGTTGTGTGGGATAGAATTGAGCCGATCATCTACGACAAAGGCGTTCATTCGACCAATCGCTCTTACGTCTACAATTACTTTGAAAAACAAAATGCACCGATCATTGGTGATGGGCTAGGCAATGCTAATATCAAGTTTAGTAAATACATGGGTATTGAAGCCACGGTGAGTTTTCTGAACTTATTTTTGTACATGTCTTTTTCGCTGGGGATCATTGGTTTTTTGTTAACAGTGGCTTTCGTTGCTTATCCGATTATTTTATTTGTCCTGTTGCGCAGTTCTTTAAAAGGAGTGGGGCCCATATTTTTGCTCTCAGCTTATGTTGCCTGGCTGTTCATTTTTGTGATGCACTCAGAGGAGTTTTCTCTCTTCTTTGGAGTGATCTATGCTATGTTGGTGTATCACTTAAAATTTGAAGTTCAGAATGAGCATGTGGATCAACTGACATGATGGCTATGGACAGTTTATTTAAAAAAATACAGCGTTACAGAGGACACAGTCTCTTTTCAATATTAACATATTTAAAGTTTAGAAAAAGACAATGCTCATTCAAACAGGAACTTCAAAAAACTTATGCTCAGGCGTCTTGTTACCAAAAAGCTGAGCTCACTATTTCAGATGTGAAGTTGTTCTCGACGCTTTCGATGAAAGAATTAAAGATTAAAAGAAATCAGATAATAAGTTTGGCCGATAAGTTTATGTTTCATCAATTCAGTGTTTTAGGGTCTGAATGGGTGGAATGTGATCTAAAAATTTCTAGAAACAATGAGTTTTTGTCGAGTCCTTCGATTCAAGATGTGCAAGCCTATAAGAAGTTAATAAGCCCAAGCTTTAAATGCATCCATTGGCACAAAGATCTAAAAACTAATTATGTTTGGCCGAGGAATCAACTTTCATCAACCATTCAATTTAACAGGCAAACAAAGCAAGATATAAAGAATATCTGGGAGCTAGCGAGATTTTATCATTTGCCAACTCTGGCACTGGCTTTCAAAGTAACGGGTGACAAAAAGTATTTAGAAGAAGGGATGAATCAAATTTTTGATTTTATGTGTGCCTGCCCTCCTAGCTATGGTCCAAATTGGTTCAATGCTATGGAAGTGGCTATACGTGCTGTGAATTTTCTCACATTTTATGAGTTAGCTGAGTTGGATAAGACTTTAGATAAAAAATACGTAGATGGTTTTTCAAGGATCCTCAATGATCATTTTCAATTCATAGTCAGAAACTTAGAGTGGACATTGGTTGCTAGAAGTAACCATTACTTAGCAAATTTATTGGGACTGTTACACATTCTTCACAAGGTGCATCGGTGCGATGAACTGGAGTCATTGCTTTGCTGGGTTGAGAATGAAATTGCGGTAGAATTTGATTTTCAATTTTTAGAGGATGGTGGTAATTATGAGGGATCGACAGGCTATCATAAGCTTTCTTGTGAGATTATTTATCTTAGTTACCAAGTCATAGCGAGCACCCGGCGACCAGAACCTGAGAATTACAAAGACTTTGTTAAAAATAATGTTTTTAATTTACCTTATTTTCATAAAAGAAATCATTCGCTCATGAGTCATCACAGTAAGTTGTTTCAATCCCATTTGTTTTTGCAGGAAATATCTAGTGATAATGAGTTTGTTCAGATTGGTGATAATGACTCTGGTCGTATCTTGAGACTCTCTTATGACAGTAAGGACCAAGATTTGGTGTGCACTCAGCCGGTGCTTGATTATTTATCAAATGAAAGTCAGACTCTAGAATCCTTATTGTTTGAAAAAAGTGTTAACCTCACATATATCTCAACAAAGAACACAATTCAAAAAATCTCTAT
>JAHDFM010000009.1:35622-96589 GCA_020628165.1 Bdellovibrionales bacterium
AGAACTTTACTTGCTAAACACAACGCTTACGGTGAGGATTTGTACAGATGGATTCAAGTGACACCACATAAAGTCACTGTGCTTGATTTTAGCAACGCCAGTCCCATAGATAAGTTGCCTGTTAAAAATGGTCTCTTTGCTCCTGAAGTAAAACCGAGCCGAATGTACGGAGTGTTGTGATGGGTTTGAAGAAAGTGTTGATCTGCACCTTTAATTACAAACCACTAGTTAACCCGCGTTCTTTAAGGTGGACAGCTATTGCAGAAAAAATGGTAAGTCTTGGGGTTGAAGTGCATGTTGTTTGTAATAAGGTTGCCGGAGAAAAAGAGTTTGAAGTTTTAAATGGAGTTCATGTTCACCGGGTGGGAGTGCGAGCTCAGAGCACTGTTAAAGCTAAAATCACAAAATCTAATAACAAAATGTCTTTGTTGAAAATGCTTTATCATAAGTTGCTAAAGCATTTTATTTGGCCAGATAGTAATTTTTTATGGATTCACAGCGCCGTTAAAAAATCGTCACGGATTATCACTCAGCACAATATTTCGTCAGTTCTCAGTGTGTCTCATCCATTTTCAGGGCATGTTGTTGGTTATTGGGTTTATAAGAAACATAAGAACATTCACTGGGCTTTGGATATTGGTGATCCTTTTGCTTTTTTAGAGTTTGTGAGCATTAATAATTCTTTTCTTTTCAAAAGTTTTAACTTCTGGTTTGAGCGAAAAATTATAAAGCAATCAGCTAAACAAGCTGTGACTACCGGCTTAACAAAGAAGGAATACTTAACTCATAAGTTTCAATGTGAAGACTCTATGACTGTGATAGGCCCCTTGTTGAGGGAGTCGAGTGAGGATGATAGACCTGCTTTAAGCCAATGTGAGATTCATTGGATGTTCATTGGAACTCTTTATAAAGAAATCAGAAGCCCAAAATACTTATTAGAGCTTTTTGTGACAGCTTTAAACGAGGATGACCGGTTACGGCTTCATTTTTACGGGGAATACAAACTTTGTCTCAGCGATTTTGATGCGTATCAACACTTGCTAGATAAAAAAATATTTTTGCATGGAGTGGTCACTCCAGATGAGGTGAGACAAGCCACTCAGAAAGCCAATGTGCTTGTCAATATTGGCAATAAGACATCCTATCAATTGCCAAGCAAGCTGGTCGAATACATGGCTCAAGAAAAATTCATTTTAAATATAAAAAGCATTGTTAATGACAGCTCGGAAGACTTCTTAAAGGCCTACCCATTGACTTTGACCTTGGCGCAGAATGAGCCACCACAAGCGGCTGTGCAAACATTGAATGATAAACTAAAAAAGTGTGAGGGTTTACAAATAGAAGACTTGCAGAAGTTGACAAGTCCTTACAAAATAGATGCCATCACTCAAGATTACATGCAGTTAATGTCTAAAAACAGTGTGTCCTAGTCATTTCAATGACTTTGTGATTTAGACTCTATATCTCACTGCGATGTGAATTAAAGATAGAACCTTGAATTGATTTAAGAATTACTAGAGCTATCTAGACTGTATTGAACGTCGAGCTCCTGCACTAGGTACCTTAACTTTCCCCGATGGGTTCTTTCGATGTCATTGACCTGTTCGAAGTGAACGTCTAAGTCTGTGCCAAATTTTTTGCTGAGAGACCCTTTGATGTTTTCAAGTTCAGGGTCTGAAAAAGACGAAGTTGGGATATACTTCAAAGTGATCTCACCTTGTTTTTTTTGATGAATTTGAAATTGCTTAATATTGTTAAAAAGCCCTTCATGAATACTAAAACTAGTCATCGACAAGTAATTGCCACTTTTAGTGATCACCACTTCTTGCAAGCGACCGTCAATCTTTTCAAAAATGGTAGAGTTTTGATAGAGGCAGTTTTTGTGGCGCGTTTGAGTGAACTTGGCGTAGTCGTTGGTTTCATAGCGAATGAATGGAGTGGAGGTGTTAATGAATCCCGTTGCAATGATTTCTGACATGCCATTTTCATTGGTTTGTCCTTGTTCAACCAGTCCGTAAAGGGGTTGCACTTCATATTGAAAATTAGAGTTGGGAATGAGTGTGGCGTAAGCGCATTTCTCTGCCTGACCATACCAGGCATGGATGCTGGTGTCTGGAAATGTGGCTTTGAATTTTTCAATCTGCCATGGGTAAATGTTTTCAGACCCTAAGAGAATGGCGTCAAAGTTAAACTCATTCTTGCCAGTTTCTTTAATTAAATCACATAAAATACTTAAAGCAGAGGGGTAAGATTGCAAGTATTTGATTTTATGTTTTTTGGTTTGTGCAAGAAGTGTGTCAAAGTTTTTTTCATTCAAATGGTAGGTTGAGAAGTAAAGCTCTTTGGTATAGTTGGAGTATTTGTAAAAACTCTCGTCGGTTCCGACGTAAGAGCCACGCATGACAAGCGACTTATCACCCAGACTCCAGCCGTAGGCCTCCCAGTAGGCTTGAATGAAGGCAGCTTCAGCTGCGAACACACCACGTGACAGAAAAAAACCAAAAGGCTCGCCGGTGGTGCCACCAGTGGTGTTGTAGCGATGTTGTGGCCCCAAAACACTGAACTCTTTAATGTTGTCTCGAAGCAAAGCTTTGTTCACTGTTGGGAGATGTTTAACATCATCGAGAGCTTGAATGTCAGAAGGCTGTATACCGTGTTCTTTGTACAGTTGACGATAGCCTTTGGTGTTGTTGTAAGCAAGATAGACCATTCTGCGCAGTTCAATAAGTCTGAGTTTCTCGAGTTCTTCATGTGATATTGTTAAAGATTTTTTAATGCGGCGATAGTGTTTGCCCGTGAGAGGGTGCCTGCGAAACTGAGGAGGAACAATTGAGATGATGGATTTAAGAGCGTCTTTGATCATTTGGCCTTTTCAGTGTGCTTGCAATGAGGTTTTTTAAATCTTTATCTAATCCAATGTAAACTATAGTAACAAAGATAGCTGTTATTGATAAGTTATAAATCACAACTTGGACAAGACTAAAGTTGGTGGAATTTAAATAACTTTGTACTGTGAGACTTGGAATAAATATGAAGAGTGGCCAAAGCAGTTTGTGCAATTGAAGTCTGAGAGGGTGATGTTTTTTTGAGCAGAGGTGTGAAACAGGCAGGGTCACCAGGTAAGACATAGCTGTGCTCAAGCAAGCTCCTACAAGGCCGAACTTAGGTATTAGTAATAAATTGAGACACACATTGGTGATGGCACCGATCATTAACACCAGGCTTGTGATTTTAGTTTTGTTTTTTAACAGGTAGCCCGTGTTGAGAAAGTCATTGAGACCCCAAGTTAAATGGGCCACTAGAATAAACGGAATCAAGATGTAGGCACTCAAGTAGTCAGAGTTAGAAAGAATGAGAATGAGTGGCTTTGAAAGAGCATTGATACCTAGACAGGCAATGAAGCCCACAAGAAGATACACCTGCATGGTTAGGTTCATCTGATTTTGATAAGTGTTTGCTGGTGTTTGAGTATTGAACTTGATCGGTGACAATACGGCTGAAAAGGAAGTGATAAAAAATTGTCTGATGAGGTCAGCAATTTTGTAACCCATAGAGTAAAGTCCAACAGCAGAGCTACTGATGAAGATTTTTATGAATATACGATCAATGGAGGTGATGATCGAGCCAAAGTACGATCCAGGAATTAGCCAAAAAGAGTATGAGAGTAATTTTTTAAGAGTATTAGTTTGCCACTTAAATCCATTCCACTTAATAATAGCGAATGCTGAAATAAAAAAACCAGCTGCGTGAAACACATTGAAAATAATAAAAATATCTACAAGGTCCATCTGATCTCTGAAAACAAATAAGCACACAGCTTTTGGCAGGTGAGTAATGAGGCAGTGAAGTAAGTACCAGTTCGTACTGTAGTTCAATTTAAAATAAGTCAGGTTTAAAGAGCCTAAATAAATGAACAAGTGATTGCTCAGCGCAAGCAGCAGTAAAGAAATGCCGGCTTTGATGTCTAAATGATCTAAAAGTGACTCCAGAGGAGTTTGCAGTGCAAAAACTAGCAATGATAAAATTAAAAAGGCAGCAATGAGATAGATCACGCAGTGGAGATAAAGGTTACTTTTGCTGTCTTCAAAAAAATAGCGGCTGAAAGCTGTTATGACTTCGCAAAAAACGATAGGGAGTATGAGAGTTGGGATGACTAAGATCAAACTAAAAAGTCCAAACTCTTCGAGAGATAATCGGTTGGTTAAAATTTTAATGATCACCAACTGACAAATCAAAGTTATGATCTGCCCCGAAGACGAAGCAATGAAGTTGTTAAAGTTTTTCCCAGCAGCCATTTAAAATATGGTAGCACATCAAGTAAAATATGGTAGTGCATCAAGGTGAACAACAACAGCTCGACCAAGGTAGGGCAGTTGTAGTGATTAGATCTAAACCTCCGAAGATTTGTTAACAAAGCAGTGTCATTTCGACTAGAGAATCGCCATCCTCGGCGAAGTTAAGGATCTAAACACGCTAGCACTTAATTTGCCATAGGTCCTTCGCTCTGCTCAGGATGACATAGCTACTTTCAAGGAGAAGTGGCTACATTCACTATAGCAGTACTTAACTCAAATTGAAGAGCTAAGCTCTGCAGCCCGCCCAAACATGTTTGGACATATCACTTTTCTTCTGTAAACTATAGATATGTCATACTTCGAAGATTTGAAAAAACGCCTGGGAATTGCAAGAAATATTTTTATCGATAAAAGCACATCTATTTTAGAAGCACTCAAAAGAATGGATGAAGAAGATGTCAAGCTCCTAATCGTGTTTGATCAACAACAATTTTTATCCGTAGTCAGTATTGGAGACATACAACGTTCGATCATTAAAAATGTCGCCATCACTGAAAATATCAGTCAGATCTTGCGAAAAAAAATAACAGTGTGTTACACCAGTGAAAGTTTTGAGCAAGTGAAAGAAAAAATGTTAAAACTAAGAACCGAGTGCATGCCCGTTCTCAATGATCAGAGCAATGAGCTGGTCAGTGTTTATTTTTGGCAAGATTTATTCAAAACAGAGCGCAGTGAAGGCGAACCGTTGAACATTCCATTGGTTATTATGGCTGGAGGAATGGGGACGCGCTTGAAGCCTATCACTTACATCATTCCAAAGCCCCTGGTGCCACTCAGTGAAAAACCAATGGTGGAAATGATCATCAACAGTTTTGAGCAGTATGGCTGTGAAAACGTTTTTATGACTGTAAATTACAAAAAAGAGATGATCAAGTTTTACTTTGATCAACTTGAAAACAAGGCTTACCAGTTAGATTATATCGTCGAGGACGAGCCGCTAGGCACTGCCGGAAGTTTGAGTTTGTTAAAAGGGCAGATCAATTCGCCCTTTTTTGTATCCAACTGTGATATCTTAATCAGGCAAGACTACCGAGAAGTTTATAAATACCACAATGAAAATAAAAACGATCTCACTATTTTGTCGGCCATGTCTCACTACCAAATTCCATACGGAACGCTTGAGTCAGGCAAGGATGGACAACTAGTAAAAATTGAAGAGAAGCCTGAGAAAACTTTTATGATCAATACAGGTGTTTATCTACTTGAACCGACAACGTTAAAACATGTTCCTGAAAAGTTATTTTTTCACATGACTGATCTCATTGCTAAGATCAAAGAGTCTGGAGGCAGGGTTGGAGTCTTTCCGGTGAGTTCAGGAGCTTGGGTGGATATTGGCCAGTGGAAGGATTATCAAAAACACATCAAAGTGAGTCTATAAGTTAATGAAACTGATAATGTTTGGTCCGCCGGCAGGGCATAATGTGGATCCCTTTGTCAGCTTGTTACGAAAAATAAATCAATGGCCTTCTACCTACATTTGCCGTGGAGAGCCTAGTTGGACTGATCACAAAAATCTATCCATTCTATCTTATGAAAAAAGATTCAGTGCAAAAATCAAACAGCTGTTAAAAAATGAAGAGGCTTTTATTTGGGTGCACGGAGGTTACGATCTTCGTCAACTCATTGCGATTTTAAAACATAAGCACCCTAAGAGCATTGTTAGTTTAAATATTTGGGGAGAGCAAGTTCCAAGATTACTACAGAAAAAGAATGCAAAAAGTTTTGTCTATCACCATGTTTTTAAAAAGATCGATCAAATTCATTGCAATTGGTATGGCACTTATTCGTTGTTGGGCAAGTATCAAGACAAAGCCATTGTGAGACCTTGGGGGCTTGTGCATGATTTCTTTGAAAATGAAGAGAAACCAGTATCTGGCTTCACCGAAAAGTTCATTGCTCAAATGCCAAAAGAGAAGTTCATTTTCTTTTACCCTAAATCCATATTACCTGTGAGTGGTCAGGTTGAGCTCATACATGCTGTTCATGCTTTAAAACAAAAAGGCATTAAAAATTTTAAAGTGTATTTGTGGGTAGGAAATTACAATGACGAAGCTATGATGGCTGAGTGTGATAAGTTCATTGAAAAATTTCAACTGCAAGAGTTCATAGATATTGTAAGACACCCATTCTTGCCATTTGCAGACATTCAAAAAATATGGCAAGCCGTCAACTGCGGTTTGCAATTGGCAAAGTCTGATCAACTTTCATCCACTTTTCTAGAGCCACAAATTATGGAAAAGCCCTTCCTTGCCACAAAAATAAAACCTTACCTAGAGTACGAGAACAAATACAAAATAGATTTAAACCTCATTGAGCTACAAGTAGATGAAATAGCAAAAGCCATGCAAGCCTTAATTGAAAAGCCAACAATACAAAATGAAGACTTAAAAAAAAGAGCTCAAATCGTAAAAGATAACTTTCATTTTCAATTAAATATTTTAAGCTTTCTCAAAGAAATGGGCTTTGTTTCCAACCCTTAAAAATATCTTATATCTTATAAAGGTTGTTTGTCAGGGAGTTTTTAAAGCTCTTTTCTTGCTTTTAGGGTGAACTCAGCAACTTCAAAAATCTCTTCTATAGGAATAAGGGGGGCGTCCCCTTGCTCAATTCTAGTTAAAAACTGTTGAAACATATTGAGCTGACCCTTGTCTTGTTTTTTAAGCTTAATCACTTGCTCGTTTTTTTCGGAGTATATGTTTAAGCTTTTAAAATCATTGATCCTATAGATGCTGCCTGCATGAGAGACTTGAATATGCTCTTTGGCAAAGCGCTTACAACCATTGGCGTAGTAATTGATCACAGCTAGGCTTCCGTTTTTAAATTGCAGGTTGATACTTATGTTTTCATCGATTACATTTGTGTTGGTCATGGCATGAGCTTGCACATTGGTGATGGAAGAGTTTGCAAGAAAGCGTGCAAGGTCGATGAAGTGACAGGCTTCGCCGATCAGTCGGCCGCCGCCAACTTTTCCGTCTTGAGTCCAATGGTCAGTAGGAATAAATCCTGCATTGATGTTAGCTTGAATAAAACGGGGCTGATCACTGCCTGATAACTCGGCTTGAATTTTTTCAACAAGAGGTGAGAAACGTCGATTGTAGCCGACTAAAAAATGTTTATTTGGTTTGTAATTTTGTTTGATTTTTTTGAGCCCAATCTCGTCAATACAAATCGGTTTTTCTACAAAAACATGTTTGTCTTTTTCAAAAGCCTGGCAGATAAGGTCACTGTGAGTATTGTGCCTCGTTGCAATCACCACTGTATTTATATCGTTGCGTTCAAAAATAGAGGCTAAATCAGTGGTTGATTCTGCAATGTTTAATTTTTTTCCCAAAAGAGTTGAACTCAATCCGTTTTGTGAAACTAGGCTGGTGATTTGAGCGTCACATTTATTCAGAGTAGGGATGATCATATTTTGACTGTAATTGCCCACTCCGAGCACGGCAATGTTTGCTTTGTCGGCATCAATTTTTTTAGAGGGTGTAGTTAGTTGAACAGTTTTTTCTAACAGTTTTTTATTTTCAGGGTACTGAATCAAAACAGTGAGGGGAGGATTTTCTGAACTAATTTGATCATAGGCGTCTTTGATGTTTTCGACATTGAATTTGTTGTTCACAAATGGTGAGCAATCAATTTTTTTATTCTTTAACAATTTAAGGCAAGTTTCAAAGTTTCTTTGTTCGGTCCATCTGACAAATGCAATGGGGTAGTCATTACCAAGCTGTTCGTAGCTGTGATCATAGCGACCGGGTCCATATGAGCAAGACACTTGAAAGGTCAATTCTTTTTCGTAAAATAGATTTCTATTGATATTCAGGCCAATCACACCGGTAAGTACAATGCGCCCTCTCTTACGACACATTTGGGCCGACTGTTCAATAGGAGCATTGCTATCTGTAGCTGCAGTGATAAGCACAGCGTCCACTCCTAAATCATTAGTGAGTTGTTGTGCTTTCAGAAGAGGGTCATCTTTACTAAGCACAACACCTGTGGCTCCAAAAGACTTTGCCAAATCCACTCGCTCTTGAAGAGGATCTATGGCGATGACATTACATCCATTAGCAATGAGTATCTGCACAGACAGCAAACCAATGATTCCTAGTCCCATGACGGCCACAGTTTCACCAATAGTTGGGTTGATCAAACGAATGCCTTGTAGGCCGATACTTGCAAGCACTGTAAAGGAGGCGTCTTCGTTACTTACTGAGTCTGGAATTTTAGCGCATAAATTTTTAGGAACATTGACAACTTCGGCATGAGGGCCGTTACTGAGCACACGGTCACCCACTTTAAAATTTTTAATATCGGGACCAACACCAATGACCACACCAACATTAGAGTAACCCATGGTGATTGGAAAATCGAATTGCTTCTTAATAGCATTGAGCGTGACATCAAGTCCTTCTTGCGAATAAAGGTCCCAGGCCTTTTTCAATTTGCTAGGTTGATTCATAATTTTTTTTACGACACTTGTTTTGCTGTCGTTAACAGCTGTTTTTTCTGTGCCAGTTGAAATAAGGCTTAACTTAGTTTTAATGAGTACGTGCCCTTTTTTGATTTGTGGGCAAGGTGTGTCGATGATTTCAGTGCTACCAGTTCCCAGGTTCTGCAATACTTGTTTCAAGTGTGAACTCCTCATATCTCTCAGTTCGTAAATGTCTAAGATCTTATCGTCTTTTTAGAATTAAGACTTGATTCACTCATCGTGTTTTATTTAATTTTTTTATAGAGTTTTGGCTTCATTCTTTTGTCTAGTTCAATTTGGGTCTAGGTCCTTTGGTAATATAAGAAACTGCTTGTTATGGGCCATTGTATGAAAAGACTTGAGATCAATGTCGAGTTTTCAGAATTTAACATGATAAGTGGTTAAGTTTATTCAAAAACTCATAAAGTCTACATGGGAATTGTACGATAGATAAAAGAACGGATAAGGATCTATTTTGTTGTACGCGTTGTATTTTTTAAGCTCTCTCGCTCTCGGTTTTCTTTTGTTTCCTCAAGTCATAAAGTTTGCAAAAAAATTAAAGCTGATGTCTCCGACTGATTATCGCAGAAAAAGTGAAACACCTCTCCTTGGGGGAGCGGTTGTTTATTTTATCATGGTGGCCGTCTCAACAATCATGTCTTGGGACGAAGTTCGCAATATTTTATTATGCTCGTTTCCTTTGGTTGGAATTTCGTTGATTGATGACGTTGTAGAGGTGAGTTCCAAGTTACGTGCTTTTTTTCAAGTGGCTTGCGTGTCTACGTGGCTGTACTTAACTCCGCATGCAGAGCTCATTATTTCACATTACCCGATGTTACCAAGTTTTGTCATTTACCCACTGATTGTTTTTTGGGTGGTGGGTGTGATCAATGCCATCAATATGATTGATGGTATGGATTTAGAGGCCGGTGTTTTTTCAGCACTTGTTTGCTTGTCTTTAGCCATCATGTTTCGTGGACACGTAGAGAGTTACTTTTTATTCACTTTGCTAGGGGCACTGTGTGCTTTCATGTGGTTTAACAAGCCTCCCGCTAAAATTTATTTAGGTGATTGTGGTAGCGTTTTTCTTGGGTTCACTCTTGCTTTACTGAGTTTAAAATTGCCTTTGGTGAAGGGCGCTAGTTTTACTTATTTGTTTGTACCACTTCTGTTGTTTGCCTTTCCTGAAATTGATGCCATGCTGGCTATTTTTAGGCGACTTAAAAACTCTGGGTCTATTCTTTCACCTGATAAAGATCACTTGCATCATCGTCTGCAAAAAGTGGGTTTCAGTGTGAGAGGGGCTGTTGGAGTGGTTGCTGCCGTGATTTTTTACAGCTGTGTGACAGCACTTGCTAACTTTTACTTCAAAGGTGTTGTACAAATTTTAACGGTGAATTTTTTAGCGATCACCGGCTTAGTGATGGTTTTATTATCACTATATTTTGTAGAAAATAAAATGGTATCACAAGTGTCTAACATGAGTCAGAGTTTGATTCACAAGTTTTTAAAAAACGACAAGGCATTGCACGTAAACAAAGACAACTATTATGCTGTCATTTATGACTTGCTCCCATACTATAAAGAAATTCAGTTGCGCGGAATCAGTGAAGTGAATGACTTTGTTAAGAGTTTTTCAGAGTTTGTACGTAGCCATCATCAAGAGAGTTACTACCATACTTATGGTTCTTATACGGTGATCGTTCTTTCAAATAAAAATTATGCACATGAGCTTAACAAACTAGACCTCATCAAGGAATACTATAAATTCTTAAGAGTGCACAATGTTATGAAGAGTGAAAGTCCTATACCTTGGGGCATGACTTTCAGTTCTTACAAGTCAAAGGACGAGTGTGTGATCAAAAAATTTGGTATTTCTACAGAAAATCAAGATATAATCAAAGCTGCCTAATGCTTATTTTAAAAAAAATTTTACTCTTGTTCGCTAGTGTTTCTTTGATTCAAATTCCAATTGTAAATGCAGAAATTCCAGCAGTGGATGGTCCTAACACTCAAATACTTTCCGGTAGTGAATACTATGTTGGTAGTAAACTAGGTAAAACATTAATATCTGTAAAGCTTCTCAACGGTGTGACTCGTCCTGGTGTTTATCATGTGCCTGAAGGCACAAACCTTTC
This sequence comes from Bdellovibrionales bacterium, assembly GCA_020628165.1. Classification (GTDB taxonomy): domain Bacteria; phylum Bdellovibrionota; class Bdellovibrionia; order Bdellovibrionales; family UBA1609; genus JAHDIR01. The sequence goes on from JAHDFM010000009.1 coordinate 46,578, forward strand.
AGATCTCATCGCATATGCAGGTGGTGCAAATGACAACGCTAATTTAGATGAGATTATAGTTAAGCGCATTTTTGAAAAAGAAATCAAAAACTACGAAGTGGACTTAGAAAAGATCTTTGCGTCCACATCAAGTGTTCCAGAGCTTGCTAACAACGACTCAATATACATTGATACAGATATAAAACTCGATCAAACACTTAGGTGGGTCTCGATCATTTCTGGAGTGTTGACCATTGCTCTTACAGCTTTTCTTATTTCAGATAGAAATGATGACTAAGGAACTGTTTCATTTTTAGAATTCTCTATGTGATGCGCATAACTAATAGTTATAAGTGTCTAATGACTTGACGTAGCTAAAACCTCTTCCAATACAGTGACTTTAGAACTGGCCCTAAAATTGCTCATATCAATGAGTATATTAAAAATGTGTGGGGAGAATAAGATGAAAAAAGTTTTAGTAGTTATGATTTGTGTATTAGGTTTGATGACCACTGCATGTGATGAAAATGAGTTTAATACAGGGGACTTAAATTCAACCATTGAGAGTTTAAATGCATCACTCGATGAAGCCGCAAACAATGAGGAAGCAGAAGAAGCTCTCGCAGAAGATGCCGAAGAAGTTGCTAGCGAAGAGATGACCATGGAAGAACTTATTGAAATAGCTGAAGAAGTTATTGTCGAAGAAAATGACATTGAAGAGGTCGTTAACGAAATGGACAAAGAAGATATTGTTGAAGCTGTTGAGACCATTAAAGATACGATGGAACAAGACGAGATGGTAAAGACCTATAGCTGTTCATGTAAAAAGAAAAGACAAAAGATGGCGAAAAGTAAAATGAAAGAACGCTCAATTGCATCTGAAAAGAACAAAGAGAAAATGGATAAGAAATACGTTGGAAAGAAAAAACGAAGACTTTATGCGAAAAATAAAAGACAAAAAGTCAAAAAGGTGATGATCTGTCATGTACCAAAAGGTAATCCAGCAGCTGCCAAAACTCTTTGTCTCCCTCAGGCTGCTTTAAAAGCACATATTGCTGGCATGAAAGAAAACTCAGCTATGGGCTATATGGGACCTTGTAAAGAGGATATGTAGTTGTCTTTTATAAGACTTAAAAAAATATGAAATTAAATTTTAGTTGAATCAATTAAAGTAACTCAAAGACTCCTGTTTTAAAAAATCTAGGAGCTTTGAGTTTAGCTTCTTTTGTTTACATAGTTTTATAATCAGGGCCTGAACCACCTTCACGTGGTTGCCAGCGCGGACCTAAAACGTCTGTGGCTTTGCAGTCAACACAGTTGGGTGCATTGACTATGAGCTTGCCTTCGTCACTCACTTCATAAACGCCCGCAGGGCAAAGAGCCGCATAGTGTTCCGCCATTTCTTTTGATATGTCTTCGCCAACGGTTAAGTGTTGAGGGATGTCATCTCTTGTCTTGTTTCCAGAGAGGTAAACAGCGTCCACTTTGCTTAAGCCTAAATTCTTTTCAAGAGCCTTTCCGGTGGTTTTTTCTTCCATGGCGTCTTCCTCGTGATCGTTGCCGACACCAGGAAAAGATCCACCTGTGAGAGTCATAAGACCAGCTTTAAGGCCACCCAAGTAAAATCCAGATTTAAAAGCGTGTCTCATGTTTTTTACTTTTTTGAGATCAGAAAATATATAGCTGCTTTTGATGTCGCTGTCGTAGCTACTTAAAGTAGAAGCTGAGGTGTCTTTGGCTTTAAGTGCTTTAAAGGCTGTGCGGGCAGCTAAAATACCTGAGTGCATGGCGTAGTGAATGCCCTTCAGTGCAGGCACGTTGACAAAGCCAACACAGTCACCAGCAAAAAGAACTCCATCGCCGTGAAGTCGCTCAGGCAAAGCCTCTAAGCCTCCTTCAGGAATGGTTTTAGCGCCCCATTCAACAAGCTCACCACCGTCGAGGTACTCTTTGAAAAGTGGATGCGTTTTTAATTTTTGCAAGAGAACGTGAACGTCTAAATTGTGATCTTTGTAATCGAGCCCAGCAACCAAGCCCAGTGAAACCAAGTTGTCGCCCATAGGGTACATCCAGCTGCCGCCAAAACAGTCTTTAGGCAAAGGGTGACCGAGAGTGTGAATCACAGAGTCGGGTTGTTTTTTAGTTTTCCAAAGCTCTTTTACTCCGAGGGCAAAGATTTGTGGGCGGTTAGAAGAAACTTTCTGCCAGTCAAAATAAGCTTGGCTCAGAGGCCCGCGAGTGCCCTCAGTCATCACAGTTATATCGGCCGTGATGTCAGTTCCAGGCATGAACTGACCGCCTTCAGAACCGTCTCTGTTGAGTCCCATAGGGGTGGTCTTAACACCCTTGACGGCGTTACCTTCTTTTAAAATTTTATCAGCAGGGAAGTTGTTAAAAATATTCACACCAAGCCCTTCGGCTTTTTCACCCAGCCAGCGAACGACTTCACAGATAGATGCTACGTAATTACCATTGTTATGCATAGTAGGCGGTGTTGGAAGTTTTACTTTGCCAGACTCAGTTAAATAGTAAACAGAGTCTTTTTTGACTGGAGTCCTTAGTGGGAAATCACTCATTGAGAGTTCGGGGAAAAGTTCTTTAAGAGCGCGCGGGTTGAGAACAGCGCCTGATAAACTGTGTCCGCCTAGGTTCTCAGCTTTTTCTAGAACAGCAATTTCAATGTCACCGAGATCGCCACCAGCTTCATTGTCTTTTTTCACAAGGCGTGCGAGTTCAATGGCGCCACTTAAACCCGCCGGGCCACCACCAACAAAAACAACATTCATGGGAACACATTCATCATGCTCTTTAAAATCAACAATCAGGTCATCAACATTCAACTTAGCCTGCGCCTTACCAGGTACAATAACTCCCATATCTCCTCCCAAAGGTGGTCCGCACTTTTTTGCGAAACGTAGCGTTATTCTGTGGCATAAAAATTGTATCTACAAACAACTATGCCAAGAAAAAAAATGATTTATACTCACGAATATCCTTATCATATTACTGCGCGAACTAACAATAAAGAACGGTATCCGTTGCCGCTAGACGATATGTGGACAATTTATTGCTCATATTTGAATAAGCTTATTTGTAAATATAAGTTTCGAGTTTATTGTTTTGTCATGATGAAAAACCATTATCATATGTTGGCGTCTTTTGATCCAAGGTTTCCAATTTATAGGATTATGGCAGAGTTTCAAACGTCCGTATCTCGAACAGTGAACTCAGTTTCAGGCAAAATAAATCACTTATATGGCGGTCCTTATTTTGGCTCCTTGATCACCACTCCAGAATACTTTTACATCGCCTATAAATATATTTTGCAAAACCCAGTAAGGTCGGGGGCTGTCAAAAATGTTGAGCAATACAGCTGGAGCACTTTGAAAAATAAAACAATATACTTATCACAAGAGTGCACAGTGTTGTCACATCTAGTACCTAGGGAGCAGGGTGAGCTATTAATGTACTTAAATGAAACTTACAGCAATGATGAGGTCACAGAGCTTAGGCGCGCAACTCTAAAACCAAAATTCAACTTTGATTTCAGAATCAAAAAAGAAGTGCGAAAAAAGCTTTTGTTATAGGTTTAGCAACGCGATGTTTCGCAGAAAAGTACGGACCACCTTTATGTAAGGGGTATAAAAAAACCAGAAGGTTTTTGGCCTTCTGGTTTTTGTTGATTCTTATTTTTTTATTTAAATTAGAATTCTTTTCTGACTGCGAATTCCATTGCGTATGAGCCTGAAGTGCCTTCAATGTCGATAGCTTCATTGCCTGGGATGAAAACTGTTGGGTAATCACCTAACACATTGTAAGAGAACTTAGGCAAGAACTTAAGGTTCATCTTGCTGCAACCACATCCGACGGCACCATAGAGACTTAAAGTGATTCTCTCTATTTCTGATCCAGCGTCATTGCCGTTAGCATCTTCGTCGAAAGCTTTTTGTAAGTATCTTGCTGAAAAACCTAAGATAGACTTGTCAGAAAGTGCATTTTCAAAGAAAGCAGTTGCCATAATTGTGTCACCAATTTCAGTTTCAAGATCAGGTGCGCCACTGTCAAACTCAGTCGTTTTCTCAGTTGAGAACATGTACTCAAGCTTTAAACCGTAGTTCATTCCGTCTCTCTTGCCGAAGCTCATTCCTAAGTATGGAGTGAAGTTGTGGTGACCTAGAGCTCTGTTTGATTTACCTAATTCATCTCTTTCTTCAGCAGCAAAAGAAAGGTCAGCGTCTAAACCATAGTACAAAGTACCAAAGCTAAGGCCGTAGTTGCCCTTGAAAAAGACATCAATGTTTCTCAAACCAGAACCAGCTTGAATGCTTTGTCCAGGTCCACCAGATCCAGCGCTACCAGCGTTGTCCCAAGAAACTGAAGAAAAGTTAAAGCCAAGTCCAGCACTGAACATATCAGTGAAGCCACGCTCGTAGTTTAATGAAAAAGTATGACCTTTTGTGTACGGGTACTTTGCAGGTTGACCTAATGGAGCCGCTTCATCTGGATTGCTAAACTTAAATCCACCAACTTCGTACTTCCAACCAGCGTTAACGATGTTGCCGCCGCCATGGGCTTGGTAAAATGTTTCACTGTGGTGTCCAGCGTAACTATAGCTAGCTCCAAAAGCCAGTAATATAATTGATAAAAGTTTCATATGTTTTCTCCTCGTTTGTTACATATTTTTTATCTTAATTTTTGTTTACTCTTCGATCGTAAAGGGCTTTTTTGAGGAAGTCGACTAAAGTTTTATATCTAAAATTAAGAGTGTTGCTTTTTGTATGCTAAAACTGAATGAAAAATAGGCAGAATTTATGGGGAGTTTTATCTTCTAGGCACTTACTGTAAAAAATAGCTGAAACTACTGAAAATAGAGGGCTTTATTAAACAAAATTAATATACAAAGATGTAACATAACTTTTTATGGCTACAGTTATTTACCATTAAAGGCCCTGTAAAGCACTGCAGCAAATCACAACTAAATGAAAATAGCCACAGCATAGAACTTATTATTCAACTTAGAATTTAAAAACGGTTGCTATCAGTTAAGCCATCAAACTCAACGCGAAACTTTTTACCTTGCTCGTAAACATAAGCATCTTTTGGAATGATGATCTGAGTGTAACTTTCAGGAGAAAAATTAAAGTTCACTTCGACCTCATCATTGGGTGAGCCATAGTAAACTTTTAGAGTGTCAGAGTCGTAAGCTGTGTTGATACGAATGCTCACTTGTTTTTGCTCAAGAGTTCTTTCGCGAATGCTTAAACCAACAGAGGCTAAATCAGAACCAAAGTCATCACTGCAAATACTATTAATTTGTCCACCAGATAGATTGATGAGCTCTTCAATTTTTGTGGGTTTATTTTTTCTTTCACCATTCACTTTGATTCCTGGGTCCCGATTTTTTCTGACCATTTTGTAGGTGTCTTCGCCATCAACGTATTTTGGATTTTTATCTCCATCAATGCCTTTGTGGCCATTTATATATTCAGGCTCCAAAATGAAGTGTCCATTTTGATCGAGAGCACGCACAAAGCACTCATCGCGATCACTCTCGTAGAGAGCGCCATGAACCACCACTTTTTCTGGATCGTTGTTCATAAATTTAACAAGCTTTGTGTGCATTTGCTCTGCACTGATGTTGTGGACATTGTGGAGATCGTCCTCAGAGTCAGTGATGACAAATACAGCCAGTTGATTGGCTTTGTTACTTGGAAAACCATTATTTTTTGCAATGGTTTCTTCTTTTAACATATGCTCTATGACGGTAAAAAATTCTTCATTGTTAGGGCTTGGGCCGTACAAGATTCTTTCTTTCTCTGGTGTGTTGTTTGTTGAGTAAGGAGTGTATTTTACAAACTCACGTCCTTGTTTTTTTAAACTTTCATCGGACGTGAATTGGTGCAATTGATAAACGTTTCTTAATTGACCATCGCTATTTGGTAAATATTCGTACTGATGAATCTCTGCTTGGACTTTTAGAGTGTTTTTTAATGTGTCGTAAAGTTCATTCATATCGTTGGTCATGTTCCAGCTAACATAGGATGGAAGATCCGTACGAACTCTTCCGTTAACGATCACGGGCTTAAGCTCGCCTTTGATCAACTGAAAGTCTAAATTGGGCCAATTGGCTTTTCGGTGAAAACGTTTATTGCTGTCTTGTTGTTTTAGGTAAGCAAAGTGCTTGGAGTCCCATGCTGTGACCACGCCAATTCTAAAATGCACATCGACATTATTTTCGTCGATGAATTCGGCTGCAAATAAGTCAATATTGGCGTGAACTTCTTTAATGATAGATGCCATACTAGAAGAAGGGTCTATGATAAATATGATGTCAACATTGTGATTGGGCTCATGCACGACCACTTGGCCTTCACCTTGTGCCGTTAATTTAGATGCTTCTTCGGGAGTGGTGTACTTGTCTCTGTTTTCAGGCTTACAGGCCGTGAATAAAACACTTATGAGCAGTAAGGAAAGTATAGATTTTATCATAATGTTTTCCCTCGTTTTTTGTTACAAAAACCAATAGAGGCATTGTATTTGTCAATTTCATCTAACCAGACTTCGCCGTCATCAGGAAATACGAGAACCTCTCTTGAGTTCGGGCGGCTAAAGCCACTGGCTTTTTTAATGTCTTTTTTAATGTGCAACTGCTGAATGATTTCCGCTTCGATGAGATGCATTTTTTTGGTGATGTTTGAAATGGTTTTTAAATCTTTACTAGCTAAATAAGCAATGCGCTCAGTGATCTGACGATCGTAGTAAGGGATTTTTTTATCGGCTGTATTTCGGCTGCGCTCAATGATCTCGCCGTTCACACCGAACTGTCTCATTTTAACGAGGTCATTGACAAGAGCGTTTTTTGTGTTGAAGTATTTGATTAAGAATTTATCGGTGTAAATGTTTGTTGGTAAAAGCTCAATGTTGGACCCAAGGTTCTCCCATGAGAAAGACTGTTTATTACTAAGAAGAGTACGAAGTTGTTGAGTCATTTGATGTCCAGCAAGTTTTTTAAGGGATCTTGCGCGGGGAATGAATGTTTTTTTGTAATTGGTGACAGTTTTAAAAGACGAGATGTAATCACAATTCTGCTCTTGGTTAAAAGCAGTGAGCATGTAAGGTTCAGCACCTGCAAACGGAGCTAAAACTGGTGTGAATAAACTCTTTAATTTGGCAAGTCCAAGCCCAGGCTTTCCCATAACCGTGTAAGTGTAGGCTTGTTCTTCTAACGAAATGGCCCAGTAGTCTGATTTTTTAGAAACCCTTTGATAGCTGCGGATCGCTTGTTGATGACGCTTCAATTGAAATTGCAAACGCCCACGAGCTAAGTGAACTTGATTTTTATTCACAGTTTTTGAATTGCTGGGGATTTTATTTAAATAAGCAAGACCTTTATTAGCTTTGCCAAAAATTCCGTTCCATAAGCCTAATTGAAAATGATGCCAGTCGGTCATGATTAAAGAGTTGTAATTTGTGCGCTCAAGCTTCTTTAACTGGCCTATGTTTTTAGGTTTATAGTGTGGGAATAAAAAACCATTGTAATTGCCAATGAAGGGAAACACTGATGACCATTTGCTAGTGACTTTGGTGTTTAAAAGCTTCCAAATAGGGTGTTGAATAGGGGCACTATCTGACCACATTTTTTTTAGGGTGACATTGATTTTTTTGGGGTGTTTTAAAGCAAACAACTGTTGCATGCCAGTAAGCTCAATGCCAGAGTTGAACATAAGTAATGATCTTAATGCATAGCCATCGATAGATTTTTTGTAACTGTCAGAAAAAGCATCTTCAAATTGCTTGAGAGCTTGAGGGTAAAGTTTGCTGTTGAGAGCTTGGGCAAATCGTTTTTGAGCCCCATTGTTGTTGGGGTAAAAACCATGAGCCATATCCATGGTGGAGATAAATATTAAAGATGATAAGACAAGCTTCATTACTAACATGAGTTGATCCTAAAGTAAAAATCCCAAAGTGATTCCAGCGTTGACCGTGTTCATTTGACGAGATCCCTCTGGATGATTCAAAGAGTCTTCATATCCTAAGTAGTTCACTTCAATGCGAGCGGTAACGGTGTTGTTAAACCAAAAACCAGTTCCAAGGCCTGCACTGTATGCAAGTGTATTGCCGCTTTCGAGTAAACTGATCGTGCCTGCACCCACCATGGTGTAAACATCAAATTGAACGGTTTTAACGTTAAAGAAATTTAATTTACCGTAAACAGGGTAATAAGCAATGGTTCCTAAAATAGTTTGGTCGGGAGCATCTAAGTAGGGAACTAAACCTTCGTTGCCGTTTTGTTGATCAAGTTCGGCACGCTCGTGAACACGCAAGCCCTCTTTAGTGAACGAGTTGCTTGATTTGTAGTATCTAGCACCTAATGACCAGTTCGGGTTGATGTGAAAATCAATCTGTCCACCGGCATTGATGGTGTCGTAATAAGCGTCACCGCCTGCAACCATGTTTCCGCCAAGACTAATTTCAAAACGAGTGTTGCGGTCAACAAGTCTTTTTTGCACAATTCGGTATCTACTTTTAGGGTCTAGCTTTTGAGCGCGTTTGATAAGGGCACGGTTTGAACCTAGGCTTTCTAAGTCAGAGACTTCGTCAGCAAAAGATAAGTGACTGAGCACCATGCACGAAATGATTAATATTATGATTTTCATTGATCCTCTCCCTCATTTGTTTTTTTGATTAAATGCACGACAATGTCTTTTTCGAAGATGCCACAGTTGTCACCAATGCTATTGTTTTCATCTTGCGTGATTCGAAAAGAAACTGTGATTGTGAATTTAGAATGGTGTGAGCCGTCTTCAAAAACTCCGTCTTGTGGAGTGTAAAGTAACGAATGTGAACCAGATGATTTATTGATTGAAATGTCGTTCACATCAAAAGGAGTGTTTTCGTTTTCTACAATAGATAAACTGTAGTCAGCACCTGGAACATTTAGTAGGCGAGCCGTGATTGGTGTATTAGAAGTTGTTTGTTTGCTTTCATCTTTAATTTCTATGACATGAGTTGGTGGTATTTCAAGATCAATCAGTTTAAAACACTGACTGGCATCGCCTTGAGTAACGACTTTTTCAGATCTGTCAAACTGAGTATTCTTATGGTTCACTGTCGTATTTCTAGTTGGGTCGCTATCAAATTCGCAAGCGGTTAAGCCGATCCCAACTAAAATAGCAATAAAGATTTTTAACATACGTTATCTCCAGTAAGACTCGGAACTCTAAGGAGCGAGTCTCTTTTTTTTAATTCTTACCCGCGATTGATTCTTTTAAGAACAAAAGGGTAAGAGACCTTTACATTGACATTGCCCACAGGCTTAGGAAACTTCCATGAGCGCAAACGCTTAGCAATGCAAGACTCAACCGTTCGGTCCTTAAGACTCGAACTAGCAATATTAGCTGCACTTACTATGCCACGACCATTGATGGTGAATTTCATCTTTAATCGCCCACTTAGGCCGGGTTTTGACTGCAAACCCTTTTCGTAACAGTGCCTTATTTGTCCCTCGTGACGATTTATGACAGCAGCCACTTGAGCGCGGTCAAGGCCCCCTCTCACAAGGGCTTGTGAGGTGAGGGGTTTGAAGTAGCCACTGCTAGCTCCATTGATCGCCATTTTTCCGTATCCACCACGGCCACCACCTTTGCCTTTTGTGCCGTACCCACCAGCACCCTGAACTCGCCCACCACGTCCTGTGGGGGCCGCAGTCAATCCTTTTGCATAAATCGAAGTTTGAACCCCGCCAGAGCCACCTTTACCGCCAAGACCGGCACCAAAGCTGGTTGAAACCTTATTTAAATTCACGCCGCCCTTTTGTTTTGATTTAGAAAGGGAACCTAACACAGCCAAAGCCCCTTTCGACTTCATCGAAACAGCCTGGTTACCGTTTTTGCGTTTGGTTCTTGTCGGGCGTTTTACCAGGTTTCTTCTGCGTGTTTTTTTAGAATTTACTTTTTTTGCAATTCGTTTTTGCGATTTTGAAGATTTTGTTTTTAAACGTGTGCTCACAGTTTTGATTTTTTGAGCCGTTCTTTTTTGTGGTTTAATAATGACCACTTCTGTCGGTTTGGTTTTGTTCTCAGGGTTAAATAAAAATCCTAAAGAAAGAATGAACGCTATAACAACTGCATGAGTAAGAGCAGATTTTTTTAACAGATCACTATAAAGTTTATTATCTTCGCTCTTTAAAGGAACGCTTTTAGATGTGCGCACAACATTTGATGTTAACTTTATGGTTCCAAAATCTTCAATTTTTTTGCCTCTTTCTGTCAATAGCGTTGTATTGATAGAGGTGATTTTGCGAAATGGGATGCCTTGATCTTTGAGGTCTTGAACAGAAGCTGTGGCGCATATGCGATGCGTGTCCAGTCTGAGAACAATGTCAAAGTTTTGGGGCATATCGCCAAACACTCTCACTGTTTGACCACTTATATTTTGTAGTACTATTTTTTTCATGATCAATACCTCTTAGATAGATCTTCTAATCTATCTTTGAAATGCTTTCTTAAACCTAGAAGTTCACTTAAACTTTTTTCGTTCTCAACGGTGGCAATGGCCTCTTGTGAGAACATAAACTTTCCGTTCACGCGGTGATCGCCGAACTTCATGTTTTTTTGCAAATTGGCCGTGTCCATTTTTTTAGGGACATAAGACTTTGCGTAGCAAGGGACTGAAAATAAAAAGAGTGCTATCATTAGAGTTTTCATCAGTTCACCTTCCTTTTGTTGGAGAGTCGCAACCTTTCAGCAAAGTAAGTGGCGCGAGTTTCACGCTCCATTTTCTTTTCTAGGCTTACACCTGCGCTCAATACCGCTGGGTTAAAGGGTTGTTTGCGAATTTGGTTATAAACTTGAACGATCTGTTGTTTGTTCGGCTTAGAAGTAGATCTCGCCTGAGATAAAACACCGCGGTAGTTGTTGCTGGTGTAGCGACTCAGCTCAGTGATTTCTTTGGCGATTAATTTTTGCACGCTGATTTTAGCTGAGTTATGATCTGTAACGAGGTTCTTGAATAGCTTTTCGTTTCTCCAAAAAACGTTAGCTTTGTTTCTGGCCACTGTGGCTTTTTTTAAATAAGGATTAGCTTGTTGTTGCAATAAACGCTTGAATTCAGCAATTTGATTGGCTTTTAAGCCACGTGGAGCTTTGAGTTTTAAAATGGTGTTGTATAGACGTGTGTACTGGTTGCTGATGAGCTCAAGAGCTATGGTTTGCCCAACCCAGTCTTTGTCGCTGGCTGCATTTTTATAGCTTTTTTCTAGATCATTGATAAGAGCCAGTCGACGCTTTAATGTCTTCGCTAAAAGGCGATCATTGCGATTGTTGATTTTATGGTTATTGATTTTCGCTTTAATGGCATTGATGTTTTTGATATTTTCTGTTCTGTGCAGACGTTGGCCAGCAGCCTTCCATTTTAGGAAACTGTTTTTTAATACGCGACTGCGATTTTTAGATGAGGGGCTCAAAGAGTAAAGCTCTAAAGTTAAATTGCTGTAGAGTTTTTTAGATTTTTTGAGTTTTTTCTCAAACTTTTTGAAAGTGCTCCAAGGGTATTTAGAATTCAACACGATTTTAGCTCTAACTTTATTAGAGGCATAAGTTCCCTTTGTTTTCTTAAGAATTTTTTCGTCATATTTTTTAGTACTTAGACCTGCAAGTTCAGCAAGCACTGACATACGTATGAGTTGGCTTTTTGAAGCTTTTTTCATTGGGTGTAATTTTTTAAACTTGTTGAGAGCCGTTTTGAAGTTTAACAAAGTCTCATGATAGTAGACTTGTTTTTTAAGGCAGTACTCATTATCAGCTTTTGATAAGCCTTTTTCTTTATAAAGCACGTTTGTGGCTTGAAGAGCTTTAGCAATGTCATCTAATTGGTCTGCAACAACGATGATATTTTTGTAAACCTTTACACGTTCAATTTGGCTGGCGCCAACTAAATTGATGTTTTCAAGCTTTCTAAGGCTACGTCTTAACTCAGAACGCGAGCTGTTTTTGTTAACTGTGCCTGCAACTATATTGAGACCAGCGTTGCGAGCGATCTTCATAAACTCGGTGCGGTTTTTTCTGTAAAGGCTAGAATATTTGAGGGAATGCTTTTCAACAGCTGACGGCATTTTAAGAATAGCAAAAGTATCTACACACAAATGAGCCGACTTTAAACCGACATTTTTGTGACGAGTTTCAGCAAGACGACAGAAGATAGCATTTGCTTCTGAGTATTTTTTCATTTCATATAGGGTTTGAGCCTTTTGGTAGCGAATGTTACTAGCGTTTTTACCACCAGGTCTTTTGCTTAAGTAGTAGTCGTAAGACTCAAGCTTTAAATTGTTTTGGTTGGTTTTCTCAGCCGATTCAATCTCAGCTAAAAGAGACCCTTCTTCTAATTTATTTTCACTGATGCGTCTGTAAAAATTGCGAGCCGTTTTGTGATCTTTGCGGTAAGTGGCCGCTTGAGCTGCCCATTGAAGCATTTCTTTATCCCTAGAAAACAAACTCAAATAAGACGTGTACGCTGAAAGCAATTGCTTACTAGGTTTTGATTTCTCTGTGTTGTTCCAGTTGATGATAAAATTTCTGAAGTGAATTTTAAGTTCTTTGCAGTCAAAATCATCAGAAGTGACACAACTGTTATTTTTCCAAAGCTGAATGGCTTGTGAGAATTGATTTTGTGCCGTTGTTAAGTGGCCAATGTTGTAACTTGATTTGGCATAACGGAACAAGGCTTCGATTTTAGCTGTAGGATCTTTGGTCACTTTAGTGATGAGGCCCCAGATGCGAGCAGTGGACTTGTGTTTGCCAAGTCTTTCAACCTCCTCAGCCAAGGCCTTGAAGTTAGAGATCTGCATGCTCTGTGGAGTTAGATCCAATAAGTTATTGATTCTCTGCGGGGTTAAATTGGTGCGGGCATAAAAAATAGTTAAGTCTCTTGAGGCTTGGTTGGCAAAATCAACCATATCGGGATTTGTTTTTGCTTCTACGATGGCAGATCTTAATGAGGCCTCCATAAGAGCTCGTGCTGTTTTTTCTTGGCCTAAATTGAATTTACACCATGAGATGTAATAGTTAGTGACACTCACTGGTTGTTTAGTTTGATTCTTTTTAGCGAGTTCAAAGTTTTTGAGTGCTTTTTTATAATTGTCTTTTTTATAGTCCATATAGGCAATGGCAAGATGTGACTCACCAACAAGTAAACGACTGTAGGTGGGTGTTCCTTTGCGAATAATGCGTTTGTAAAGGTCTGTGGATTTGTGCTCTTGTCCTGTGAGGGTGTAAAGGTGAGCCAACTGTGTGATGATAGTGCCGTTTTCAAGGCCCAATGATATCACTTTGTTGTAAAGTTTGATGGCTTGCAAGCGGTCTTGTTTTGAGTTCATGCAGCTTTTGCAGTTTTTTTCAATCTCGTCGAATTCAGCGATGCGAGCTCTTTCAGAGTAAAGATCGGCAAGTCTTTTTGTTGTTGGTAATAAAGAGGAGTCTTTCTTTCCCATCAAGGAAAGGGCGGTCTCAAGTTTTTTGATCACGAGTGAGTGATTTTCATAACTCATTTTTTCAGCTACGCATGTGACCGAAAAAAGAACTGCTGAAATGAGTAGAATTACCAAACGTAAGATCATAGCTTCGATCCTCCCTGAGGAGTGACTGCAAATTTGATCTTTTCAAAACCAGAAGCAGCACTAGAAACTAATATTGGGTTGATCAATGAGAAGGCATCTTTTTTATCGGCTTGAATGATCAGGCTGACTTTTTTGTTTTCACTTTCAAATTGATTTTTGAGTTCATGCAGTTTTGCGATCAGTTGATTTTTACTGACCGACTCATCATTGATAAAGTAGCGTTTGTTAGCGATTTTAACCACCACACCTTGTTCAAGTGTTTGGGTTGATTTGGCTTGTGGTAAGACAATGTCTTTGCTGTTTTTTAAAATTTCTGAAGAAGTACTAGTATTAATGATCAAATAAATCACTAATATAGAAAAGGCGTCTACGAGAGATGTAAGTATCACCGACGCCATGATCGTTTTTTTGGCGCGCGCTCCTTTCGGTCGGACTCTATTGAGGCCAACGAGGGGTGAGGTCATTTGTGTAGATTTTAAAACACTTTTTTTCATGCACACGTCCTAAAGGGGGTTAACGCCAACTTCATTGATTTGTTCTTGTTTCAATTCATCAATCATAGCGATGACTTTGGCATAGTCCGTGTCAGGGCTAGGGCTGATGAGAGCCATGTTTAAATTGTCAATCTTGCCTTTAAGGGCATTAAAATGTTTGCCGGCATATTTTAACTTAAGAGGTTTTCTTCTGTTGAAGTTGCCTTGCTCACCCTCTAAGTTTTTAACTTGGTAGGTGAGACTGTTGTTGTTTAATTGAATCCAAAGTTCTGGCTGCTTTTTAGTTTCAGCCTGGCTTTGACCGCCAACGGCTTGAGATACGTCAACGCTGGCCATGTGGATCCATGCTGTTGTTAAAAGTAAAAAACAAATCAAAACAGCGAGCAAAGAGATCACAGGCAATAAGTTGAGTTCAAAATTTAAATCTTTATTTGACATCACTTTGTCCTTTTATTGCGAAGGGTCTCTTAATTAATACTTAGATTTTCTAGGTGTTCTTTTCGGAGTTGATTCATAAGAAAAGCTCAACCAGTTAAATACTTTCAAAGCAGCTTGGTTCATGTCTTCTGTGAGTTGATTGGTTTTGTTAGTAAGAACTGCGTACATAACTAGAGCAGGGATTGCCATAATTAAACCGTAAGCCGTCGTGTTCATCGCCATTGAAATCCCTTGCGTAAGCATTTCAGACTTTGTAGCAGGGTCGACGTTGGCAACAGATGCAAATGATTTGATAAGACCAACGATGGTTCCAAGAAGTCCTAAAAGAGTTCCCACGTTACCGAGCATGGCTAAAAAAGGAGTTCTTGTTTCAAGTTTAGAAGTTTCGTTGAGGATGACTTCGTCCATACGGGCTTGAATTTCTTCTTTACCGCCCATATCGAGAGCTGCTTGAGCTCCGGCTTGGGTGATTGCACCGATAGGGTTCATGAAGCCTGCGCGTTTAGCTTTGTCAACCGTTCTTTCTAGGTCGCCAGATTTGATTGATTTTTCAAAAGCGTGAGCCATTTGTTTTTGGCTTTGTTTTCTTAGGAAATAGAGCTTAAAAACTCGTTCAGCGATGATGGCAAAAGAGATGATTTGCACGATTAAAATAGCCCACATCCATATTCCGCCAGTAGCAAAGGCGTTAGATATACTTGTAATAGTTTCCACGAACAGACTCCTTGATTCGACCAAAGCCTCTCAATGAAGAGAAGCTTCGATTTTGTTTCAAACTTTCAATGGAGCAAGAGCTGTTCCCGCTAAATCACGCTTAAATTAGATTTCAGCGGCGAAAACCCTCAAAGTGACAAAAATTGTTTCACACTGTTACAAAACCAGACAAAAAAAGTGGTCCGCACCTTCCCAGCGAAACAAAGCATTATTTTCACGCCTGAAAAGGTGGTCCGCACTTTTTTGCGAAACGATGTGTTATTTTGTGTGTCTTGATGTGAGACTTCCTAAAGTATTTTAATGGAATCTACGATATGATTTTTAACACTATGTTAAAGGTTTTAGGTAAAATTTATTTGCGCTTGCTTTGTCTTTTGTTTGTGCTCATGCTTTATAATAATTGCAGTATATTTAGCACAGACATAGAAGACGCCCGCAATGATTTCATCCATTCCACAAATATTTCAACAAGCCATTCCTAAAGAGCTTTTAAATCAGTGCACCAATGAGTTTGATAAATGCAGCCAGTGTCTGATGGTGAGTAACGGTTTTGATACCAAATCTAAATGTTGCACCTACTTTCCCTTTCTACCAAATTTTAGCATGGGGCACTTAATTAAATCGGGCAACACAGACTACATATCAAAAGCATTAGCTGCTGGAGGCTTGTTGTTGCCAATAGGCATTTGCCCTCCTCTTGGCTACAAAGAAAAATACCAAGAGACTCGTTTTGGTGGTGACGCTAGCCTCAGTTGCCCTTATTTGAGTGATGGCAAATGCTCCATTTGGTCGGCGCGCAGTGGAGTTTGCACAGGTTTTCAGTGTTACAGCAGTTATGGTGACTTTGGGCGCATGTTTTGGGGAAGACTTGGGCAAGTTTTATTTGAGATGGAAACTGAGCTGTCTCTTAAGCTCACCGATGAGTTAGGGCTGCCGCTCAAAGCCCATAGGGATTACTATTTAGAAATGCTCAGCACAGATCCCGTTAATCAAAGGCAATACCACCTTGAAATTGACCCAAGAGACTTGTGGGGGCCATATTATAGCAGAGAACATCAATTTTATGAAAAGTCTTACGACTTAGCTCAGGATATGATAACAGTGGACCTCTTTAAAGAACAAGAAAGTTACAAATGGTTTGAGGTCAATGTCAGCAATTCAAGAGTCTATAACTACTAAAATTCAAAGCACAATCGATAAGTTTAATTCCCTGGATCAATGGGAAGATAAGTATAAAAAAATCATTGCTATTGGTAAAGGGCTTGAAGCCATGCCGGAAGAGCTCGTCGTTGATGACAACAAAGTGAAGGGGTGTCAGTCACAAGTGTGGTTGTTTCCAAAAAGTGAATCAAGCTCTGAAAAAATCACTTTTTATGCCGATAGTGATGCCTTGATTGCCAAGGGATTGGTGGCGCTCGTGCTAGAGGTTTATAATAACTCTTCCTGCGATGAGGTGCTCGCAACAGAGCCTGAGTTTTTTAATGACATTGGTTTGAAAGAGCACCTGTCACCAAATAGATCTAACGGTTTGTTTGCTATGGTAAAGCAAATCAAAATGTACGCTTTTGCCATTAAAATGAAAGGCTAAATTTTTAAAGCACAAATTTTATTCATTAAATCTCTAAATCATGAAACATAATATTTTGTAACTTGCTTCACATGCAATTTGACAATAAAAAACAAAATATGATGTCATAGTCTTAAAAATTAAGGAGAGTTTCTTTGGGTAAACAATGGAAAACTGCCGGTAAGGTGGCAAATGCAGATAAAAAAGGGCGTATATTCACAAAGCTTGCAAAAGAAATTGCAGTGGCAGCAAAGATGGGAGGTCCTGACCCTGATTCCAATGCTCGCTTGAGCTTAGCCATTGCTGCAGCTAGATCTCAGAGCTGCCCGAAAGACACCATTGAGCGCGCCATCAAAAGAGGCGCAGGGCTTACTGGTGAAGACATTAACTACGAAGAAACCATGTATGAAGGTTTTGGCCCACACCAAGTTGCCGTCATTGTTGAGTGCCAAACAGACAACAAGAATAGAACCTTTTCAGATATACGCACCATCTTTGGTAAAAAAGGTGGCAACTTAGGGGCTTCAGGAAGTGTCGCTTGGATGTTTGAACGAGTGAGTTACATAGAAGCTGAAAAATCAGAAGTTGAAGATCCAGAAGAAGACGCCATTGAGGTGGGCGCCAACGAAGTTGAACATGCTGATGGCAATATTTACGATTTTTACGGAGAGCCTACCGACTTAGGGCAGCTGCGTGAAGCTCTCATTGGTAGAGGTTGGGACGTTAAAACAGCCGAGCTTAGCTACAAACCTAAAAACTACACGGAAAACTTAAGTGACGAGCAATTGCAAGAGGTGCATGAGTTTTTGCAAGCTCTAGATGATAATGACGACACCTCACGTGTGTCTGCGAGCATTCGTTGAGTTATTCTTTTTGGCAAACTAAACGAGGGAGCCAAAAAAAATATGACGTCTGTATTGTTGGTGGCGGCATCTCAGGGTGTTCCACAGCTTACTGGTTGAAGAAAGAAGATCCGAGTTTAAAAATTGCAGTCATTGAAAAGGGAGATTTGGCATCGGGTGCCACTGGCAGAAATGCAGGTTTTGTGACCAGTGGTTCTGTTGAGCACTTCAATCGCTTAGTGCATTTGCATGGGGCGCAAAAAGCTTATGAGATCTGGAATTATTCAGAAGAAAATTTAAAGTTAATTAAGAGTGAATTCTCACAAGACCTCAACACCATTGGCTTTCGACAAAATGGAACTTTCTCGCTAGCTTCTGACCAACAAGAGATGGAAGAGCTGGAAGAGACAGCCAGTCTAATGAGATCTTTTAATATTCCCGTAGAAGAGCTCTATAGTGAACAAATCAAAGCAAGACTTCAGGCCATCAATTTTGTTGGTGGTATAAAGTATTTAACAGATGCAGAAGTTAATCCTGTTCAGTTAACAGAATTGATACTTACAAAAGCAAATATAGATTTTTATCCATTCTCTGAAGTGGACTCTTTTGAAGAGTCCTCCAGCGGAGTTCAGATAAAAACGCAAAAGAATATGTTTGAAAGTGAACTGTTGGTTTTAGCTACCAACGCCTACCTTCCACTTTTATCAAATTACTTCGACGACAAAGTGTTTGCGACCAAAGGCCAAATACTAGTGACGGAGCCCACAGAGATGTGCATGGAGGCTCCTTGCTATGCTCACTTTGTGCTCGATTACTTTAGACAATTGCCAACTGGACATCTTTTAATTGGTGGTTTTAGGCAGTTAGAAAAAGAAACTCAAGTGGGGTATTCAGATCACACTTCTGAAAAAATTCAATTGGCTCTTGCTGACTTCATTCAGAATCACTTACCAAAGTTCAGTCATCTAAGCATCATCAATCGCTGGGCGGGGATTATGGGGTTTTCAAAAGACGGGCAAATTTTTGTGGGTTCATTGCCAGGGAATTCACGCGTGTTCTTTTTAGGCGGCTTCACGGCGCATGGAATAGGGCTTGCCTTTCACGCCGGTAAGAGTCTTGTCGACGTAATATATGGTCGTCCAGTCCCTGATTTTATTTCTGCTAAAAGATTTTAAGTTCTTTTTTTTTTTTTTTTTGTCACGCCAAGCAAATCTCTGTCAGCCTCAATGCAACGCTTTCACTCTGAGCACAGCGAAGGACCTATTGGAAAGTAATGCCAGCTTGCTTAAACTCTTCAATGTGTTCAAGTTAGCAATGATGGTCTTAAAGTGGCAGATTTGTTTATAGCTCTTCTAAGTTTGGTTTGCTGGTAGGGTTTCTTTTGCTGTCTTGTTGCGGGACCTTAGTCTCCTTGATGTATTCAGCAAGAACGTCTTTTGTTTTTTTCTCGTCAACGTTTGCTTGTGGAGCGATTTTTTTCTTTCTGAGTTCTTCGTACTTATTGCCCGTAGGGCTAGGTAGTTGAACGTTTTTCTTTTCAAATTTATCAAAATGACCGAAAGTGCTTCGCTCTAAATTGAACTTATCTTGCAGCTGCACCTCGCGTTCATGCAGTTGGCTTTCTAGTTCATGAAGTTCGTACATATCGATGAGTACGGTGTCTTTTTTTAATGTCAATGTGTCAGCGCCGGCAGTGCTTATAAAACAAATAACTCCCAATACAGTTATAAATTTAAACATATAAAGCTCCAAAGTTGATAAAAGTGTTTAACTATTAATATTGTAATTTAACTCAACAAAATAATGTTATTTTTTTGAAAAGTTGAATTAATATGAGACATAAATTTTAAATTGATTCAATAGAACTTGAAAAATAGTGTACACGGCCTAAGGTCCCAGGCCGAAATTAGAGTCTGTCAAAAAAAGATCTTTCTATTTATTAAAGAGGTCTTTTTTAAAAGAGTACTTGATGAGTTTTTGTGTTTCAGAGCGAGTCAATACTCGCCATTGTTCTGGTTTGAGTTCACCAAGCTCAATAGGTCCTATGCGTAGACGTTTTAGCTCTGTAGTTTCAAGGTCTATGAGTTTGAGCATTCTTCGAATCTGACGTTTCTTGCCTTCTTGTAGAATTAGTTTAATGGTGTTTTTGTCAATAACTTCAACGCAAGCTCTTTTCAAAGGCTTGTCATCAAGCTTCAGGCCATGACTCAAAAGACTAAGCTTTTCTTGAGTCATCTGACCTTTAAATTTAACTAGATACTCTTTGTCGACCTTTGAGCTTTCACCAATTATTTGTTTAGCGACCACTCCGTCTTGAGTGTAAATAATGAGGCCTTTTGAATTGATGTCTAAGCGACCAGCAGGTGCTAAGTTCTTTAAGTTGAGTTTTAGGTTCTTATCAGAAGCTCCTGCAATGCGGTTATTTTTTGTGATCAGTTTCAAAGCCGTTTCATAACCATCTTCTGGTTGTGAACTGACATAGCCTAAAGGCTTGTTAAGGATCAAAGTGATTTTTTGTTGCAAAATGTTTTCAGCAGTTTTAGTGAGCACAATCTTATCTGATTCAGAGACCTTAAAGCCAAGTTGAGAGACCGCCTCTCCGTTGACTAGAACAAGACCTTGCTCGATCAGTTTGTCGGCCTCTCTGCGAGAGCATAGACCAAGCTCTGACATTCTCTTTGACAGGCGAATAAGAGTGCTCATGGCGTTTTGTTGACCTCACTTGAAAATGTATTTTTATTTGTTTCTTTTAATTGGCACTGAAAATAAATTGAATTTAAATCAGTACTTTGCAAGTCATTATGAATGCTTTGGATTAAATTTTCACCAGTAGGGATTTCAAGGATATTGTTCAGGTTTCTACGGTCATATTTGCGGATGATTTTATCTTGAATGACTTTGTCAGCAAAATCTCGATCTAAACTGAGACCACTCTCTACATGAATAGAGTTTTTAAAAGTGACCAGTAGGTCCATGCTGTGGCCATGAAAGCTAGTTTCTTTTGTTTTCTCGTTCGGATTGTCACAGGCCATGATCAAGTGTGAACAGTAGAGTGAGTATCTTTTGGTAATATAAACATTAGCCATAGTAATCGGCCCAAAGGTCTGTGCTCTCATAAAGGCGAACTTTGTGAAGCTTTAGTTCAGGAGAGTTTTTTAAGTGATTGATAATATGATCATAACAAAACTTAACAATGTTTTCAGTGGTGGGCATGTTACTTTTGAAGTGCTCGACATCTGTGTTCAAAAACTTGTGGTCAAGTAAATCGGTGACCTCTGTCAGGATGGCGTCAAGATCTGCAAGGTTCATCACCATGCCGGTTTCAGCATCAATAGGTCCAGTGACTTCGGCCTCTAGAGTGTAGTTGTGGCCATGGCCATGTTCGCTGTAACTGGAGCCAAAAGTGTCTTTATTTTTTTGATCTGACCAATTAGGGTTGTGATACTTATGGCCAGAGCTAAAATGTATTTTGCGAGATAAAGTGATCATTTCAGTGTAATGCCTCCATCGATGACAAAGTCAGAGCCTGTGATCCAGTTATTTGATTCTTCACTTAAAAACTTCACTATAGATGCAATGTCCGTAGGTTTTCCAATCTGACCAAGAGGTTGAAGGTTGTTGATGAAGTCCATATTTTCTTTGTCATTTTTGTCAAAAGAGTGAAGTGGAGTGTCTATGATTCCAGGGCTCACAATGTTAACCTTAATAGACTCACTGGCTAGTTCTAAGGCCTGTACTTTTGTCATGTAAGTGAATGCCGCTTTTAATGCGCCATAAGCGCCTGAACCTTCGACGGGTCTGTGGGCCGCAGTTGAAGAAATATTGATGATGAACTTGTGAGGCTGTTGTGATTTTTTTAACAGCGGCAGGCAAGCTTGTGTAAGTTGCGCAGGCCCTAAAAGATTGAGTTGATACATCATGTTCCACTCATCATCAGTGGTCTCGCTGAGGTTGTTTGCAAGGTATATGCCTGCATTATTCACTAATCCACAAAGAGGTGTGTCCAAGTCAGAAAGGCGCGAGGCTAGGTCTCTGATGCTAGAAGCGGAGTTTAAGTCACATGGCTCGCATAGGGGGGAGTTATTAAGCGTTTCTGCTGTCGAATTGAGTTTTTCTAAATTTCTTGCAACCAGCACCACGCGGAATCCTGATTGGTCAAGAGTTTGAGCGATGCTTTTTCCAATGCCACTACTGGCTCCGGTGACGAGAACAGTTTTCATGGTTTTACCTCATTTTATTAAAACTGCCATGCTTTTATCATGTTACTTTTTCGGACGCAAATCACTCAAGTTTAATTGATTAAGACTATTGACGGACCAGCCTGTGTAATTATTATCACCTAACATCGCAAAGTGAATTTCGCCGAGAGGAATCCATTTGTAACTTTTCATAAGTTGTTCAAGGCCTCTTTGACAAACGGTGGGTTTGTTTTTTGTATGTGGTGAAGAGAGCTCTTCAATGATCGAATCAAAGTTGATGTTATTAAAGCGAATGTAGTTCTCAAAAGAGTCTTTACCGAAGGTTCTCAAGGCTGAGAGGCAAGATGGTTGGTTAACGCCAACACCTTTTCTGAAAAGTGAATGTTTACCATTTCGTAACTCCTCAAGGTAAAGTCCTTGTTCAACTTCTTGTAAACGAACTTTCAGGCCGAGATGTTTTTTCCATTGGTTGTGAGCCCACTCCATTCCTTTGCGAATGTCTTTTCCGCCAAGTTTGCTGAAATGCAGCGTCCAAGATTTTTGTTGAACATTTTCTGGCAAAGTTTCAAAAATTCGCCGGGCCTCCTTGGGGTTGAACTCAAAGCAGGTTTTTTGAGTGTAATAAGAGGTTGGCAGTCCTGGGCAACCAGGTTGACCTTTAGACTGGTAAATATGCTGCAACTCTTTGTAGTTTAAAGAGAGCGCTAACGCCTTTCTGAGTTGTGGATGTTTATTTAACTCACCTGTCAGGCCAATATAATCAAATCTTAGGATGGGCACAAAATGAAAATTTTTGTTTTTTTTGTGTGATTCAAAATAGTGTGTTGGGAGCCGTCTTAAGAAGTTTAACTTTTTATTTTCATAAAGATTTACAGCGGTTTCGTCGTTTTCTAAAAAGTAAACTTTAACTGGCGGGCGAAGAGAGTGTTTGTCATCGTAATGCGGGTTTGGTTTTAAGGTTAGGAATTTGCCTTTTTGCCACTGATCAATCATATAGGGGCCGTTGCTGATGATAGAGTGTGGGGAGTTTTGGCTGTTTGTAAAAGTTGATTCGTTTATAAGCGGGGCGTAGGCGGGGTTTGCTAGGGTATGTTTGAAGTCAGTATCTGGCTTTATGAGTTGAAAAGAAATAGTGTTATGGTCGGGAGCTTGAATGCCGGTGGATTTGAATTTAACTTTGTTTTGTAAGTAGTCTGTAACACCGGCAATATTAATGAGTTCTGCCTTTAAAACAGCCTTGCTGTCTAGCAGGCGCTTGAAAGAATTGAGGTAGTGCTGGCTGGTGATGGTCATGCCATTGCTGAATTTTTTTTGTTTGAGTTTACAGATTAAAAGCGTTTTGTTTTGCCAAAGACAAGTTGTTACATTTTCATTCATAAGTGTTTTATCAAAGAAAACAAGACCTCTAAATACGTTATTAAGAACATAGTTACCACTTGCGCCTGAAATCTTTTGCGGGTCGAGGCTATGGGGTTCTTTGAGGAGGTTAAATGTAAAATAACCCAGCTCTTTGTCTTGTTGTGTGCACTGAGTGTTTAAGAATGAGACGATCAGAATTGAAAGAAAACAAAGCTTGGTCATGCTAAGAAACTTATTGTAATATAAAGAAGTAATCAAGCCTTGTGGGGTAACTAGGGGAAATGTCTTGCAGAATAAACTAAAGGTTATTTTGTTTTCAATGATGGGAATTGTGCTCTTGGTTCAGTTTACTAACTGTGCCAACTACAACACGGACTCAGCGGTATCAAGTTCATCCTGCCAAGATGGTCTTTGTTTAGGGCCACAGTCTGATGTCCTTTCGATATCTATCAATGAAAATAACACCATCTCTGATCTGCACTCATCTAAAAATTATGTCATGGTGTCGGGTGCCTGTGCTACGGCCAATTTCCCAAGACACAAAATAGTTGTTTCTTACTCTCGAGACGGCACGGGATTTGTTCAAAAAAACACTTACAACAGCGTCTGTTTGGACGGAAAATACTACATTAGTTTATTTGTTGGTAACTCTGATTTACAGCCAGGGAGTGTTGTTCATGTCAGTGCTCAAATATACGGAGTCAATGCCAGTGGTGTTGAGGTCGCTAGTCAAAATAGAGAATCTTCGATCAGTTTGATTTATCCAAATCTTTAAAATAGATAAACTTGATTGCACTTTTAAAAAAAGCTTTGTGGCAATGATGCTTATTTTAGTTAGAACCAACTCTTATAGTGTCTCAATCCCTTTGTTATGTTTTTGTGAATATTTTGGTGATTTTACTTTTTCTGTAGCATTTCGTTTTTTTAGATTATAATATTAAAACAAGCTCAATCCAGAGCTAAAAAGGAGGTGATGCATAATGGATTATTGTTATAAACCCTGTGCGGAGGTGATCCTCCAATAATTCTTTAAAAAAAGAATTATGGTACTTTGTAACTGTAAAAGGGCTAAGAAAGATCTTAGCCCTTTTTTTGTGCATTACGCCCTGAGTCATAATCGAGCTATCTCTTGCTATAACAAGTTTAAATCTCTTACCATATATTATGTGGGGGGGCGATGTTTCAACGGATGGAATGTTGAAGCATGGATGCTTCGCATCGTCCTTTTTTTCAAGCACAATATCTAGATTTTAAGATCCATTTTTAAAACTCCACAAAACTAACTATAATTAAATAATGATTGCAAAACTCTGGCCAGTCGTGGCCATTAGCTCAGTTTGTGTTCTTTCTTTGCTCTTTCAAAACTGTGGGCCAGGGGATGGCTTTGGGGCCAAACAGCAGTATTTTTTTAACACAGAGACAGGCACATTTACTTCACAAATAGAAGACTCATCAACATTAACGAGACAGAGACAACTCAGGTCATTGCCCAATAACAAAGATTGGCAACTTTTGTGGGAAGAACAATTTGATGGCCCTGCAGGGGCAACAGTGAGGCCTCCATGGCATTACAAGCATAAGGTTGGGGCAGCAAACTCTCATCGTGATGGCATCCTCACAAAGCAAGACGCTTATTTAACTGGAGATTCTAAACTAAAAATGCAAGTGGTGAACAGAAATGGCAAAGCCAACTCAAGCTATTTGCGAACTTTTCCTTTTGGGCGTGATCACTACAATGTGCGTGACGGCTTGCCAGATCAATTGCTCCTAGGGCAAGACGACGGGGAGCTTTACATAGAAGTGTCTGTCAGGTTAGATAAAGCTTACCAAACAGAGGATGCTTGGTGGGCTTTTTGGCTGTTTGCACCCACTAGCTGGGATGCAAACAGCAATCAACTTTACCCAGACTACAAACGCTTTAACAATCCACGTTTAGACCCCTACGATGGCAATGCACAAACTGGTATGGAAGTCGATGTGTTTGAGTATGTTCCTTACTTAGGGAAAGGTTCTTACGAATCTAGAAATGGCTTTAATGCCGCCGCCTATACCAGTGTTAATCCTAAAATTGCAAAACACATTATCAACGAAAATAAAGGTTTTATTGCAGATATCAATAAACACTTGGGAGTGGCGAATTCTCCGAATCAAATGAACTTAACGGATGGCAATTATCACAAATTAGGCCTTTACTGGAGTCCAACAAAGTATGAGTTTTATATCAATGGAGTTAAATTTTGGCAGATTTCAGATCCAAAGTTTATTACCAAATCAACATCTTTAGCTTTGATTTTGTCTTGGGAAGTTGAAAATGGACTTTGGGGGGATCAAGTGGAAAAAACTTTTGTTAATAGCGGCGGCCTTCCATATGTTTTGGTCGATTATGTTAGAGTCTATAGCGCATTTTAAGCCTCAGTTGTGGAAAGAAATGTCTCACAATAATACATAAATAATGCCTTAACATCAGGTGATTTAAAGCCTTAGCTTTTTTAACTTTTATGAGACAAAAGTCTATTAAATAGCTCAACTTTTGGTGTGCATTTCCGATACATATATCATGTATGGGTATGTGAAAAAACCAATAGTTTTTTTGGTTGGTTTCGTTTTTGTTCTATTGTTTGTTTACAACAATTGTTCTGAATTTGAGTCCACTTATCATTTCAACTCTGGTCGTTTTGAGCAGAGCTCAGGTAGCAATGGCCAAAGCTTAAAATTGGTTTATATCGACGGCCTTGGCTCTATAAAGCAAGATAGGGTTTCTTATAATCTTGAGGACGACGACATAGTCATTGATGGTGACATTATCCTTTCAACTAAAGATGAGCTTATAAAAAATAATAATACCGTCAAAGTGAATATGCCCTACACAAAGCAGTTTCGTTATGACGTCAATCCTGAGAAAAAACTCAGCAAGTCAGTAATCAAAATGTTTGGTGTGGCCAAAGGCGATGTGAAGTTTTGGCCAGAGGGTGTTGTGCCTTACGAAATTTATAAAGAAGCTGACTTCAAACCTGAGGTGCTCGATGCCTTTAGAAATACTGTGGCTGAGTTCAATCAGCAACTGCAAGCAAACAATATCAAAGTGCGTTTTGTTCCAAGAGAAAATAACCAGTCGCCCTATTATAAAATCACTTATAAAGAGAGCCAGAGAAATTACTGCGCATCTGAAATTGGCGTTCGAGGGCGTACGAAGCCAACGCGTATGGTGCTTGGGCCTGATTGCACAGACACAAGCATATTAAAGCATGAAATGATGCATGGGCTTGGCTTTTGGCATGAACAAAACCGGTCCGATCGCGATGACTACATTGATGTTATCAATGAAAATATTGCCCCAAAATTTAAAAAGTATGCACACAATTTTTTGCGCTTTGCCAATACATTGAATTATCAAAAATATGATTACAACAGCTTGATGCATTACCCATCCAGTGCCATGGCAAAGGACTCAGACTCTCCTGTGATTGTCAAAAAAAACAGAACTGGGTTCAACCGTTTGATCTTTAGAGCTGTTGATCTGTCGGATTCAGATATTGAGACTCTTAAAGAGGTTTACGGTAAAATATCAGAGAGCGAAGAGCAGCAAAACTTAGTGGAGGTGGCCAATAAAGACCATATCCCAGGAACCTACATTCATAAACCATACCTAAAGTATCTCGATGATTTGTACTATGCCACTTCGACCCACTTTTGTCTTATGGATGAATCGTTGATCTCAAGTTTAGAGCCTAAGCTGAAAGCCTCAGCACTCTATGAAGACATAGGCGACAATGTTGATAGTCTGAATAGCTTTATAGAGAATAAGCGCAGTGTCGGTGATTTTGATTGTCCACCCAATGTATTTGACGTCGATAAGTACATAAATGATGAATTAGATGTGCCCCCTGGATTTAATATTGGAGAACAGTACGTCAAAAAAGGTTCGACCTCTGGTGATGTGATCACACTTTCGCAGCAGGGACTTTGTTTAGTAAGCAAAGACAAACAAAGAGATGTTCAGGAGCGAGAAGACTACTGGCTGCAAAAGCTGATCGAGGCCTATAAGGGGCAAATTAAAAACTGCGACGATGTCAACCAGGTGGTGGGCTCAGCCCTTCCCGAGCAGGTTAAGCTCCACGCTCATTATGTGCAGTTGGGGTTTTCAAGTCAGGTGCTCATGTTTAATGGTTCGAGAGTGTGTGAAGTTCCGAATGGGCGTTTTGCATCTGTGTTAGAGCGCCAGAGCGATTGGATTCAAAAGCTCATTAATTTTCAAGGTGGGGAGAATTTTATTTTTCACTGCAAAGAAAGTGATCTAGATGTGTCGGTTAACAATGCCAACGGATTTGATTGCGTTTCAAACTCGAATTCTTCCATTGAGATTGCATGGGCTAGCAATGATGACCCTGCCATTGTTTTTAATCTTTATAAAAACAACTCGTTAGTGAAAGAAAAAACTAGAGACATCAGCCATTGGTTTGAGGGACTAGAGCCAGGTGCTCATGCCTTCAGGCTGGAACTAGTTAAGAACGATGAAGTGGTTAAAAAACACTTCAGGAACTGTAAGACAAGGTAAAGTGAGACTTTTTTATATGACTCATCAGTTTTATTACATCGTTGCCTCATTAGTACTGATAGCTCTGTCATTCACCAATTGTGGTGATGGCTTCTATGCCGACAATGATTTATTGAGTGGGCAAGAGTTTAGAAGTGAAAGCCAGGCTCAAAAATCGGCCATCACTGTTATGGGGTTTGATCAAGAAGGACGCCCTATTGAACAAGAATTGCACTATCAAAAAGTGGGTAATTATCTTGTGATTGACGGTGATATTTATGTTGAGACCGGTGCAGATTTTAATTCAGACAGCGATATAGTTTACAACATTGCCTTGCCGAAAGAGATTCGACAGAAGATTAGCAATGAGGGGTTAATACCTGAAAACGTTAAAGACGTATTAAATAAATACGACAAAGAAATACCTATGGTATTAAAAACCTTAAATGCAGACCATTTTTCAAGCGAAGAGACACTGGCTTTCCATAATTTTATCAATCAAGAGCTTTTACAAATAAATACGAAATTGACTGAGATTGAAGCTGGGGTGCAGTTAAAACTTTACGATCAAAACCCTTTAAATCAACATTTTATCGAGATCATTCAGCGCCGAGAGAACACCTTTCCTGAGCTTGTAAAAAAAGTGTTTTCTCAAATAAACAATAAAGACACACTTATGTTTGCTGACAGTCTAGATGATACTGAGAAAAAAGCACTGCTCCGTCAAATGATCATGCAGTCGTTGGGCTTTAATTACAAACATCTTAACAAAAACAGAGATCAGTACTTGTTAGTCAAGCCTGAAAACAGCGTTGATCCTCTCGTCGTCAAAAATAGGTATGAATATGTATTTGATGTTGCTGAGGATGATTTGCAGTCAGTTTTGCAAATGCCAAGTTTCACTTGGTCGCAATCAGGCAACGAATCTGCCGACAGGTCACAAGCTGTGTTTTTAGCTAAAGAAGGTTTGTCTTTGATTCCGTTAAATTCAGAGTTTTCTGAAGGGGATTATAGGTTATTGCATGCGTACTTCAAAGGTGGAGGTGGCAGCAGTGTGATCGAGCCAGAAAATCCGTCAAATATGAATCCGGTTGAACCTGTTGTTATTAAGTATGCTAAAAAATATTCAGATTCTGCAGGTGAAATCCGCTGGGAACCGCCAGTGAATATGGATTATAAAAAGATTCTTTTAAAGTGGG
Source organism: Bdellovibrionales bacterium (assembly GCA_020628165.1). GTDB lineage: Bacteria > Bdellovibrionota > Bdellovibrionia > Bdellovibrionales > UBA1609 > JAHDIR01. The sequence continues at coordinate 75,515 of JAHDFM010000009.1, forward strand.
GAGAAAAAGGAAAACTTCTCGACAACACAGTTGAGTTTTTAAACAAAGAAAAAAGTTTCTACACAGATAAGTTTACTTACAATAAAGAAGTTCAAGTTCGCATTTATGTTGTTGATTTGGAAGACAAAATTTCAAATCCTGCCGTTGTTAACATGCCAGCACGTCATGGCGATGCGCAAGTGACCCAAGCTGAAAATTTTAAACCAGATGACGACGATCCAACTCGTCGGGAGTTTAAATTTAATTTTCAACTGAAAGGCAATACTATGGAGCTCAGCTGGGGGACATTCCCGGGGGCTAGGCATTATGCTCTTTACGATAAGAATGATAACTTTATCAAAAGCTACAATCACATTTTTGAGCATACAATATTTAATCTATTACCAGGTGACTATCAGTTCACTCTTGTAGTTGAAGATGAAAATTATCGTGAGCTCAGTCGCTTGACGTCGAGTGTAGTGTCTGTTGAAAACGTAGATCAGTCAGAAAATATTGGACTCGTCTCACCAAAAATGCGAATACACTCTGACTTAAAAGACCGTGTTTTTATTGTTTATAATCAAGTTCCAGCGGCAGAAAAATACGTTTATTTCTATAAGCCGGTAAATGCGAGCACTTTCCAATATGGTGGCGAGCTTAGAAAGGTGGACTACAATGGTTATTTATTGTTTCATAAACACAAGAACGTAGCCATGGATGTTTATATATTGTCACAAAACGGGCAAGGGAAACGCTCTGAACCAAAAGATGTAATAAAGATTGGAATCTATGATCAAGGCCCTGAGTATGTTGCGGGTGGTTGTAATGTTGGTATGGTTAAATTAAGCAACCGTTGTGTTCCTCAGTTGAAAGGTGTTTATGCTAAAAGACTTGGCTGTGAAAAAATAAGTAATATTCGCAGTCAAATTGAGGTTCTTTACTATGCAACCTCAAAATACATGAATAAATTTATATACACCTTTCACAATGATAGCTGTGATTATAATGGGCTATTTTCTATAGACACACTTGGGTTTAAGGTCGAGCAAGAAGGGCCTTATGAAGACATTGCTCACAAAGTGACTTTGACTCCAAATATGTTTTTAAGGCGATTGACTTCAAACAGCAATAGCCATTGTGGTTTGAAGTTCTGGAAAGCAGGAGACAATAGAGACGTTAAGGACACCTATTGTGGCAGTCGATACAAGGAAGAGAAACAGCTTCATTTAGCTGAGTCGGGTTTATTTTACACGTCTAAAGAAAGAGCTCCCAGTGATACGAATCATAATATTTTTCCTACGAGTTTAGATAAGAGTGATAAGGGAGCTTATTCACAAATCAGACAATGTCCTGTGCGTTTTGGTAAAGGTTTACTCATGACCAATGGGCAGTGCGCTGCATACCACTGCAATATAGGCTATAAAATTCTTGGTCGCCGATGTGTTAAGAAAGAGCCCTAAGATTTTTTAATTTTTTTTATGAATTATACAAGTGTCATTGACTTTATAGATTCGAATCATTGAAGATCCTTGTAACTCATATAAAAAAACCCACTTGTAATGACTTTACAAATGGGCTTTTGATTGTTCAATTTTAATAAGGTTAGTAGTGCATCATAAGGTTTAAACTGATCAGTTCAGATTCTTTATCTCCGGTGCTGGCAGCTAAGTTATTGCCTGATTCAGTTTTTTCATAGTAGCCACCGACACGTAGTTTATTGCCTTTAAGGTAATAGTTCACACCGAGTGCATACGAAGTTTGATCGAAGTCACTGTTGTCTGTGAAGCGATCCCAGTTCTCATATCTTACGAAAGGTGAAATGTAATGAAAGTTAGTGAGCACATATTCACCTTGCACCACAAAACCTTCACTTTTGCCTGTTCTCAAGACAGGGGCTGTATGATCTTCAACCATACCTTCAAAAATGAAATATTCACTCATGAGTGAAATTGGGCCTATATGGAAGGATAGATCAAAGTTATAAAGTTTTCTATCGACTTCTTGAGGTGTAGGGGCAGCGTTGTCAAAGTTGATGTTGTGTAAAAAGAAAGCTCCGGCACCAACAGTGAAGTGTTGTCCGTGACCGAATTGAGTTTCTTTTAATTTCTTTTCTTCCCAACCTGGAATAGGAGACACTCGCACGCGCACACCGTGAGCTAAGTTTTGACTATTGATATCTACAGCGCCGTTGCCAAGAGCATCATCAAATGACCCATCGACGACCCCATCACCCACAACTACTTGTGCCTTCACTTTGTTAGACCAATTTCCGAGAAGTTGAATGTTGTTTCCGCGGCGACCTTTAGAGATGTAGTCCGCAGCAAAGTCAGAAATGCTTGAACGGTTTGGAATTAAAAGTCTTGAAGAGCTCACAGTTTGTGATCTTGAAATGTCGTACTTAGCGCGGAACAACTTTAATTTTAAGTTGTCACTTCCAAGAAAGTTTTTTACCTGAAAGTAAGCATCACCAAGAGCAAAACCATTGCCGCCGCCATTACCTTGATCCACTTTGTCGGCTCTGATATCCATATAGGCCGATAAGTTCTTTTTAAATTTAGCTTCTACTTGTAGACGCGCACGACGGATGTAAAAATCTTGTTGATTTAATGAATCATTTCCTGCGTTGTCTTTGGATTGTTTGTTTTCCATGAGTGCTTGAAGGCGCGTACCCACTCTTAATTTTAAGTCTGTGTTTTGCTCCATGATTGGGACTTCTACACCCCATTTAAATTTTGACTCTCCATATCCGTAATCAAATTCTGGAGCATCATCGGATGCAAAACTGGTCGTTGCGACCGCAAGTGTTGCTATTAGTATTAATTTTTTCAGCACGTCTCTTCTCCTTTGCTGTTGATTAAATAATAAAAATTTGAACCCCTTCAAATTTCATAGGGGTTTGAAATCAAATAGATATCTAACTTATTTCAAATATTTTATGTGAAGTAATTATAGTTAAAAAAAATAGATGGCAAATTTTTAATAAAAAATATTTTGAAATCTTAAATGGTCTTAATACTTTAGTGGAATGCCAAAAAGATGAGCTATAAGCTCAGTTTCGTTTTAAAACTTTTCTAGATAATTGGAAGTAATGGTTCACTTTAAGTTATTTTGTGCTGATATTTTGATCAAAACTTAAGCTGTGGGAGCTATTTTTTATTATATTGATGTTACCAAAAGATAATTAAATTATCACCATATTCGAATTCATTAATCGTTATAATAAGCTTTTTTATGGTTTCAAAAATAATGAGATTATGTAGAAAATGCCACTGTATTTGTGAGAGCTATTGAGCAAAAAAAAGAGTTTCATGATTTTTGTGCATTTTGATTATTTTGTTTGTTTGTATAATAAAATCGTATATTTAAGGCTTTAATTAAAAAATTGAATCTTCCTAACGAAAACCTCACAAAATTATCATAAACCTTTTTTTATACATGTTTACGGAGGATTATTTTTATGAATAAGTTTTTAAAATTATTATTGATTGCTAGCTGCAGCGTGCTTTTCAGTTGCACTAAAAATGACAAAAGCAAAAAGCAATTTGTTAAAGTCGACGGTTCAAGCACTGTTTACCCAATCACTGAAGCCATTGCAGAAGAATACAGTAAAGTGGCTAAGGCCACGCGAGTCACAGTTGGCGTGTCTGGCACAGGTGGCGGTTTTAAAAAGTTTATCAATAATGAAATTGATATTAACGATGCTTCTCGTGAAATTAAAAAATCAGAAATTGAAAAAGCGGCTAAAAATGGAGTGTCATACATTGAGCTTCCTGTTGCTTACGACGGTATTTCTTTAGTTGTTCACCCGGACAGTTTTTTAACTGAAATATCAGTTCAGCAGTTAAAAAAATTATGGGAGTCCGATACAGTTAAAATGTGGAACGAATTAGATCCTAGCTGGCCTGCAGAAAAAATTAAACTTTACGGTCCAGGTCATGATTCTGGAACTTTTGATTACTTCAAAGAAGTGATCGTTGGCAAGAAAGGCTCATTTAGAAGTGAGTACACACAAAGTGAAGATGACAATATGTTAGTTCGCGGTGTTGCCGGTGATAAAAACGCCATTGGATTTTTTGGTTACTCGTACTACGAAGCAAATAAAGACAAATTGCGTGCTTTAGCCGTATCTAACGGGCCAAACACTCCAGCTGTCGTTCCAGGGCCAACAACAATTCAAGATGGTTCTTATGCACCACTTTCACGCAAAATCTTTATCTATGTTAGTCAAAATGCTGCAAAAAAAGAACAAGTGAATGACTTTGTTAATTTCTACTTCACAAAAGCTATGGACAAAACACAAAAGATTATTTCACAAGTGGGTTACATTCCTTTGAATGATTCCACGTATCAAGATGTACTTAAGAAGTACGATAATTTTGTGAAAAGCGCACAGTAAGACTTAAATAGATAACTGGAGCAACGTTGAAAAAACTTAAGAATCTCTTTATTGGCAAATTCATACATGTCTTATTGTTAATGAGTGTGCTAGTGACTGTCACAACAACCTTTTTAGTGATTGTGCTACTAGGTAAAGAGAGTCTGGCGTTTTTCTCAGAAGTTCCCATTTTAAGCTTCTTATTTGGAACCAAATGGTCCCCCATCATTGATCACAGTTTTGGTGTGTTGCCGCTTGTGTGTGGAACGATGTGGATTGTATTTGGTTCCGTCATTTTTGCCGTACCTGTCGGCTTATTGATTGCGGTTTACTTATCTGAGTACGCTAGCGAAAAAACTAAAAAATATTTAAAGCCCATTTTAGAGCTCTTGGCTGGGGTGCCGACTGTTGTTTACGGTTACTTTGCTTTGACATTCATTACACCTATCATGAAGTGGGTGAATCCAGAGATAGAAGTGTTCAACGCTGCCTCTGGAGCCATTGTTGTTGGGATTATGATTTTACCTATGATTGCATCACTTTGTGATGATGCTTTCAGGTCCATACCAAAGGCTATCAAAGAAGGTGGTTATGCACTGGGTGCCAACACCTTTGAAGTGATCAAAGACATTTTAATACCTGCTTCAAAATCAAGGATCGGTGCAGCCACGGTGCTAGCAGTCTCTCGCGCCATTGGTGAAACCATGGCTGTGACGCTCGCAGCTGGTGCTACAGCAAGGCTTACTGGCGACCCATTTGTTAGTATTCAAACTATGACGGCTTATATAGTCCAGGTGACTATGGGGGACGCTCCTGCTGGAGGGGTTGAGTACTTAAGTGCTTTTGCAGTGGGTACTTTACTGTTTGTCATGACACTGACCATGAATATCATTGGAAACAAATGGGTGTTTAAATCAAGGATTAGGATTGCGTAATGGCTACTTATGATGATTCCCTCACTGCAGTTATAAAAAATGCTTCTGACACCCCAGGCGTTTCTAAAAATCGCCGTAAACTCTTTGACCGAATTTTTCATAGACTCTGTCAGTTCACCATGTTTTTTGCTATTTTAGTTTTGTTATTACTTGTTTTTCACATTCTCAAGTCGGGAGTGAGTTGGATTGATGTTGAGTTTTTTACTAACTTCACATCACGTTTTGTAGAACAGGCAGGGATTAAGGCTGCAATTTTTGGCTCCATTTGGATGCTTGTGTTAACAGCTACTTTTTCCATTCCGTTAGGAGTGAGTGTTGCCATTTACTTAGAGGAGTACGCTCCTAAAAATAAGTTGATTGAGTGGATTCAAATCAATATCGGTAATTTAGCTGGGATGCCTTCCATTGTTTACGGTTTAGTGGGGCTTACTGTTTTTGTTCGCTTTTTTAATTTTGAGCGAAGTTTGCTGGCAGGAAGTTTAACTCTTGCTTTATTGATTTTACCGATCATTATTATTTCAAGTCAGGAGTCATTAAAAGCGGTGCCACTCAGTTTACGTGAAGCTGCTTACGCTTTGGGTGCGAACAAGTGGCAAGTTACATATATGCAAGTGTTGCCTGCGGCACTTCCTGGTATTTTAACTGGTGTGATTCTGTCTATATCTAGAGCCATCGGTGAAACAGCACCTCTCATTGTTATCGGTGCGGTGAGTTTTATCGCTTACACACCTAGTACAGTTTGGGATGAGTTTACTGTGTTGCCCATTCAAATTTATAACTGGGCTTCACGCCCTCAAGAAGAGTTTCACGAGATCGCCGCAGCTGGCATCATCGTTTTGCTAGTGCTTTTATTCACGATGAATTTTATCGCCATTTACTTGAGACAGAAATATCAAAGGTATAAGTTATGACAGATACAACCGACCAACCCGTTATCCTTGAAGCCAGAGACTTAAATGTTTTTTATGGCGAGAAACAAGCTATTCATTCAGTGAGTATGTCTGTCAAGAAAGGCACAGTAGCGGCTTTGATAGGACCATCAGGTTGCGGAAAGAGTACTTTTTTAAGATCTCTCAACCGTATGAATGACTTTGTCAGTACAGCACGTGTTGAAGGAAATGTTTTTTACAATAACCAAAACCTGTACAGCAAAAAAATAGATCCCGTTGAAATCAGAGCGCAAATAGGTATGGTGTTTCAAAAGCCGAACCCGTTTCCAAAAACTATTTATAAAAATATTATTTGGGGACCAAAAATTAATGGCTTCACCGGTGATCTTGATATGTTAGTTGAAAAGTCATTAAAGCGTGCGGCTCTGTGGAACGAAGTCAAAGACCGCCTCAATGATTCTGCTTTTGATTTGTCCGGCGGTCAACAGCAGCGTTTATGTATTGCCAGAACCATCGCTATGAACCCGGATGTGATTCTTATGGATGAGCCCTGTTCGGCCTTGGATCCCAAGTCCACTCAAGCCATTGAGGATTTGATCAGTGAACTTAAAAGGCGTTACACAATTATTATTGTGACTCATAATATGCAACAAGCTGGGCGTATCTCTGATGAGACTTACTTTTTCCATGAAGGACGCCTGATCGAAAGTGGCGACACCAAACAAATCTTCACAAAACCAAAAGTTAGAATGACGGAAGATTACATCACTGGGCGATTTGGTTAATATATTTTATCGACATAATATTTTTAAAAATAAAATCAGATAAAATGTAACATAAAAATTTATGTATTCATTTACTCATAATTTACATCAATTTCATCAATTGAACATTGACTTGTTTGTGATAAGTCAGACCTCAGGTAACCAATAACTTCAAGTTCACCAGAGCCGAATTGGGTTTCGAACTGTTTGATATTGTTAGTGACATCAGAAGCTATGTTTCTGTCGCTTTCTGATGAGGCAGGAACCCATGAAGTGCCATCGTGGTAGAAATAATTGGGATTTCTGTAGAGTCTGAAGGTGGCGCAAGCGTCAGCATCAATGTTGGCATTGATAATGGTCGTGAAGTTAATAGCTGTTTTAGGTTTAACCTCAACATAGTCTCTTGTGTATTTGGTGGTGTTACTAGGGTTGAGATTAATGTTTGTGACATTTGGCAAGCAAGGAGTGCCACTGCAAGCGGTGTTGTTGTCTGCTTGCATGTAAACACGGTACTGGGCAAATTGGTTCGCTGCAGGTGTTACAAATTGTGAATAATTTGTATTTAAAAATTCTGGACGGCCGGGTAGTGTCATCCCAGATGTTTCGATCTCGTCAGACACACAAATTCCAGCGTCACTGTCTGATGTGTTCAGAGCGCAGTTAAAGGTAAGGTCTGAAGAGCTACGGTTAAAAAGCTCATTGTAATAAGTGGTGCCATCACCACCTGGCCCAATGAACTCAGCTTTATAAGAATCATCATCGTCATCGTTATTTAAAGTTCCATCGCCGTCGCAATCGCTAGCACTACCTGCAGGGGCAACGTTATAGCTTTTGCAATTACAGTCAGAGTCGATACAGCTTTTGACTTGTAGGTTCACACTATTTGCACCTCTTCGGTATAGTTGGATGATCTCATCATTTGTAAGCACTCTATCCCAAAGGGCAGCTTCATCAAGACGACCACTATAAAAGTTCGAAGCGGTTAAGCCACCATCCCACTCTTGCCCAAAAGAAAAAAGGTTCGTTGCGGAGAGTGGGCTTGTCAGTGTGTGCGTTCCAGCAGATATGCCGTCTACAAAAAACTCAACATCATCAGCACTGTAAGTCAGTACTAAGTGATACCAGCCACCATTAAAGTCATTGAAAATTGGCGCGGTAATCGGTGCTCCCATAGATGTGTGCACGTGAAACCTTTTTGAGGTGCTGATGCCAATTAATAGTCGGTTGCCACCAGTGCTAGTATTGAAACTTGCAATGTATTGAGCAGGGTTAGTGAAATTTTCTGGCTGCACCCAAAGGCTAATGGTAAAAGCTTGTCCTGCAACCAATGGCGGTACACTATTGTCTTCGATGTACCCTGTTGACCCATCAAACTTCACTGCTTTATTGAATCTACCTGATTGGTTAGGTGTCACACCACCAGATATATTTAAGTTCTGTCCTTGCCCAGAAAAGTCTTGAAAATCAAAAGTCCCTGGATTGACTGAGTCAGTTGTTGTTTCATTGAAAGGCCAGTAGCGAATCAACCCTTCATTGAGTTGACTAGTTACGCCAGCATAACTTGCTGATGATTCTTCATCGGGAGAGCCGTCATTATTGACATCGCCAACAAGTTCTTTGCCAAATGGAAGTGAAGTCGCCCACGAAAGATCAGGCCACGGTGCGGTCGTACTGCCCAAATTGATTACTGATGAGTCAAAGTGACTGGCAAAATTTTGTTTTTGGCGATTGAAAATAGTAGCAATGTTAACGGGAGAAAGAGTTGTGTTCCAGACAACAAGATCATCGATACGTCCACCGAAAGTTCTGTTGTTGTCTGTTTGCCAGTTACCGATTCTAGCGTTTGTTGTGGTCGCACCAGGGAGGGTGTATGAGCCTGTTTGGCTGTTGACCAATTGTCCATTGTAGTAAAACTCTCGCAAGGTGGCTGACTGTACGTATGTAATGTATGACCAAGTGTTAAAAGGAATAAAGAAACCAGAGTTAAAAGTGGAGCCCATCATATAGGAAACCAATTCACCATTATCCCTTACTGCTAATGAGTATCCGTCGGCTGCAAAACTACTTGAAGACTTGTCTAAGACACGATCAGCATTTCCTGCAGGATCACGGTAGACCCAAGCTGAAATAGTAAAGGAACTGCCGTTAAGAGAGAGTGGGTTACTACTATCAATAGACCCTAGATCTAAATACTCATCAGTTCCATTGAGAAGTAAAGCATTAGAACCGATCTTAGCTTCAGCGGTGCTTGATGTGGCATTAGCCGGGGAGCCGTGGTTATTGTTGCCAGAAGAGTCTTGCCAGTTACCATCCATTTTCCAGTAGCCAACAATGTTGCTCCATTGAGGGGTCCAGTCTGGTGATAACTCTGTTTGGTCTGCAAACGTATTTTTTTGTGCTGACCAAATTGCATTCACTTGCTGAGGAGTTGCGGCTTCAGCTAAAAAAGCAACTTCATCAAGTTCACCCATAAAGGACTGGCTTCCTACAGCTTGGCCAGTTCCAAAAGATAAATCAGAGTTGAAGTTAGGAATGCTTGCACTGTCTTCGCTGGCTGTAACATCTAGTACACCATTGATGTAAACCTTAGCTCGTTCGCTCATAGATAAACTGCCGTCATAGACTAGGGCAAAGTGAGTCCAGACTCCAGCTTCAACAAGAGCATTTGTTTCAAAGCGATTGCCAAAACCAACAATGTCTACTTTGAGTTTATTACTCTCATGCCAAATGGTGAAAGCTTGATTATCGTTAGATGTGATTCTTTTTGAAATAATAGCGTCGTAGTCCGTCATATTACGAAGAGGCTTCACCCAACCCATAATAGTTAACTGCGCACGTCCATCAAAAAGATCAGAGTCGGGAACTGTGAAGCGATCATTGTCGCCATCAAAATTAGCGGCTTGGTTAACTCTACCAGGTGCTAAATGGATTTGTCCTAAGGGTGTTCCTGTCAATGCTGATGTTGAGCTGTCGTTGTAGTTGCCATCAAATTTCCAATACCCTAAAAGACTAGATGCAAGTTCTGGACGAATGGTGGCGATGTCTTGAGCGGTACCTGCAAATTGTAAAGTGACATGATCGTTATTGGTAAAGACAGTGCCATTATGTTCGCCTAAGTTGAAATCAGTTCCTGATGTGGTGAAGTCTAAAGCCCTTAACTGCACCTGACCACCGCTGAATTCAATCAATTCATCATCAAAATCATAGTTGTTACCAGAATTAAACTGCCAAGTGCTATCAAAAGCTGAGCCTAAAGTAAGTTCTGTTTTGTCATAACTGCAGGAGGAAAGAGAGAGTCCCAAAGCTAAAACTAGTAAAATTTTATAAAAAATAAATCGATTAAAAAACAATCATATTACCTCATAAATATATCGGTCATATTTGTTAAACAATTAAAATTATTAGTAATTTATATTTATTAAAGGTGTATCGAAATGAGACATAAAATTTTTTTTAAAAATTTTCCCTTTTTTAAGGTAAGAACTTAATAAAGTACCTAGTTTTCTAGGTTTACAACTTCAGTATCAACTTTAATTAATGGTGTATTTATTAATCTGTTTTATTGGCATGAGTATTGAAATATAAAGAGTTTATTGGTTCGTTGTCTCAATTTGAGTAACAAAATTATAGTCTTTTTTGTATAAAATTTTGACACCTGAATGTCAGTAATTGCCCAAGTGCCTTTAAGTGAAAGGGATTGTAAATAATTATAATAATATTGAAAAAGGAGATAAGTGTTTTTATGTTTTTAAAATTGATTTTGTTCATAATTTTTGTATCTCCTTTAACTGCTTTTTCTAGCTTTTCTACCAATATGAAGCAGGAATCATTTCAGTATAATAGCAAGTTAAGATTTAAAAAACCAAATGTTGATAGAGAGCAACTTGAGAGAGAATTATTAACTTTAGATAGAATTGTATACCTTTTTGAAGAATTTTATGGCTATGGATTCTTTGAAGAGCAGATTGCATCTGCCTATGATAGAATTGAATACTTATACTCAGATATTTCGCCTGGAAATCAATATGTATCGTCTCAATTATCTAACTACACTCAAGCTATGCTTGAGTTAGCTGATAACAATACTTTATCAGATGATTTGCTAAACAAAATAGCAAAAAAACAAATGCAATTTTTACTTTCTTCTAACCCCCAAGAAGGTAAGGATTTTTTTTCCGTTGCTTTGAAACCAAATTCTTGCACTTTGAAGAGCATTCAAGAAAACACAAGCAGTTACATTGAAATTGATTTTCAATGCACTGCAAATGTTGTTTTAAACAAACATGAAGAAATTAAAACTAAATTTACATTAATCGTACCTGAAAATCCGGACACTTTCTATATAGATCAGTTGTACAAACGTTACGAGTCCATCATAAAAAAATGGTTTGAACTTTATCCATATAACAATAGCCAAAAAGACAAACATATCGATTTTATGAAAAATATATTAGAAACTATAGAAAAAGGAAATTGGATGCGGTCACTGTCTCATAGCTTATCTGATCAGGTAATTTGCAGAAAAAATGATGATTTTGCGGTGCAAGTCATTCATATGGCAGATATTTTTAGTTTAGATAAAAATTGTCCCAGAGAATATAAAAAAAAGCACCTTGTAAAAGCGACGTTCACGCATCAACAGAAAGAAGTTTCTCTTGCAAATAAGTTGTTTTATCCAGAGTATGACAAATTATTTATCGATGAAAAACCTGTCGAAATACTCTATCTTTCAACAGGTAATGAAGGTTATCAAGATGATGGAAAAATTAGCATGACACAAAATACAAGTGTAAGATCTTTATTACAGCAACTCGTTAAAAGTGGGTATCAATTAGATCAAAACACTCAAGCTTTATTCTCGCATAATATAGATTTGAAAAAGTTTTTTGGAGATGCAAACTTAGATTTAGATACTCTTATATACAGTCCATTCATTTTTCCAATAAAAGTTAGGCTTGTAAAAAGAATTGAAAATCAAGATTTTGTAATTACAGTTCTTAATAGAGGGTGTACAGACACAAATGGTTATAATATTGAATTAAGTTATCTTTACTTAGGTGAAAAACAAGAAGAAAATAGTCAAATTGAATCAATGATTTGTAATGAAGATTATTTTTATGAGTACAGTAAAAAATATATTAAACAACATTCTGTAATAGCCTTTGAGGGGCACGCTGGTTATGGTGACAATATATATGGGGTTTTCGAGAATGAATCCGTTTACAAAGATGATGATTACAAAGTTCTACTGTTGGGTGGCTGTGATACTTTTTATTATGGTTCATTTGATATACCAAAATATATAAGTCAAAATTATGATAATTCTAATGTTGATATGGTCACTACACTTGGCCCAATGTTATCCTCTTCTCAACCATTCTTGTATTTTGTTAATAACTTAGAGATTGCAAGTCAAATTTATGATAAAAAATTATCACAAGAGCAGGCATATAATTTAAGTTGGCAAAGTATGATCACAAACATGGACTTTGAATATAAGAATTCTTATGCAAATTTAATGAATAGTTATTTGTTGTATATGGTTACTAATGTCGAGGAGAATAAATTTTTACCAAAAAAGAAAGATAATTAAGCCATAATCTGATTTAATTAAAATTTATATCAATTTCGTCAATGGTACATTGGTCACTTTGTGTTGGATTAGATTTTAAGTAGCTAATGACTTCTAACTCGCCTGCACCAAGTTGTGTTGCAAATTGCTTTATATTCTCTGTAACTTCAGAGGCTATGTTTCTGTGTGATTCATCACTGACTAGGACCCATGAAGCTCCGTCGTGATAATAGCTGTTAGGGGCGCGAAACAGTCTGAAACTTGCACAAGCTTCGGCTTTGATGCTAGCACTTTCGATGCTAGTAAATATGATAGGTGACTTTGGTTTGATTTCTACATACTCACTAGCATATTTGATCATGTTGGTGGGGTTAAGATTTATTGACGAGACTTCTGGCAAGCAAGGCTTTCCGTTGCAAGAAGTATTGTTATCTGCTTCCATGTAAACTCGGTATTGGGCATATCTGTTTGAAATTGGTGATACAAACTGGGTGTAATCTATGTTTAAAAACTCAGGGCCGTTTGGTTTTGAATTTCCACCAAATGTGATTTCATCTGGGGCACAAACACTAGCGTTACTGTCAGTTGTATTAAGTGCACAATTAAAAGTGATATCAATAGGAGCGCGATTAAAGAGCTCACTGTAGAAAGTAGAACCATCCCCGCCAGGGCCGATGAATTCAGCACTGTGGCTATCATCGGTGTCTGAGTCATTGAGTGTACCATCGCCGTCACAATCAGTGGCATTTCCAGCTGGTGCCACGTTATAGCTTTTGCAGTTACATGCAGTATCGATACAGCTTTTCACTTGCAGTTTAACTCTGTTGGCACCTCTGCGGTAAAGTTGTTGGACTTCAAGTGATGTGATAGGCCTGTTCCATATGGCTGTTTCATCTATCCTGCCAAAGAAAAAATCAGAAGGACTGCCTAGATCCCACTCTTGACCTAAGATCCAGTCTCGTCCCGGTGTGACTGTACCAATGACGGCATTGAGTGTTTGGCTCCAAAGCAATGAGCCATTTAGGTAAAAATGAACATTACTGCTAGAACCATCAATATCAGATATTGTCACAGCTATGTGCTGCCACTCAGAATCGATACAAGTTCCATTTTCATAGGTCACTCCTCGGACTCTTACGTGATAGAGGTCTGAAAAACAGCCTATGACAACTAAGTTGTCACCGGATAGGTTGTGTTTAGAAAAAAGTGACTGTCCAAAATTCTTGGTAAATTCCACAGGTTTTACCCACATAGAAAGAGAAAAGTTATTCCCAACTTCAAAATCGCCCACTTCTACATATTGATTTGACCCTTCCGTAAGTTCGATAGAGCTATTTAACTGACCAGGACTATTTGTTGCAACGCCGTTTGTTTCTGTGCCATGTCGAGATGCCCCAGACTGATCGATAAAATCAGTGCTTCCTGGAGCTAGATTCAATGATGTGTCGTTGAAGGACCAATAGCCAATGAGACCATTATTTAATGTTTCAAGTAATGAAGTATAACTTGTCATATTGTCATAGTCAGTATTGCCATCATTATCAAAGTCGCCAACAAGCTCTTTGCCAAATGGCAGACTGGTCACCCAAGATATATCTGGCCAAGCAGAAGTTTTGCTACCTAAATCGATAACTTCTGAGTCATAGTGGCTTGCGTATTTTTGTTTTTGTCTTTCAAATATGATTTTAACTTCTGAAGCCGTGAGTGCTGTTGTCCATATAGCAATGTCGTCTATGTTTCCTAAAAAATAATTCCCAGCTGTGGTAGAACTACCGATGAAGGCAGCAGAGGTAGGGCTTGACTGTAATGGTCCAGTAAGTGCTTTAGTGTCTCTTAATAATCCATCGACATACATACTTGCAGTTCCATTTTTGTAGATGATAGCAAAGTGAGTCCATTGGTTAACTGGCAATAGCTCTCCAGAGTTGATATAGCTATTGGTAGCACTTGAGTTGGTGATGCGAGCTTGCAGGCGACCTTGAATGCCACTGGTGTTGCCAGCACACCAGATAGCAATTCCTTGGGCGGTATCAATGATCCTTTCAAAACTGCAGGTCGTACTTGTTGATTTCACCCAACCTGTGATGGTGATTTCATTAAGTCCTTCAATGGCATCGATGTTTGGTAAATCTATAGAGTCACCAGATCCGTCAAAATCAGCTGACGCAGAACCAACTTTTTGGTCATTTTCAAAGAAGGTGTCACCAGAAAGCGCACCGTGATGACTGTTTCCCGAATAGTCTTGTGCGTTGCCATCTAATTTCCAGTAGCCAGCGATTTCGTTCCAGTGTGGGGTCCAAGAGCTGTCAAGATGAGTCATGTCTGCATAATTTAAATTTTGTTCAGTGTATAAGCTATAAATTTCAGATGGAATAAGCTCACTTCTCCATATTGTTAAATCGTCGATAAGAGCTGTAACTGAGCCAGTTCCAACTAAGTCAGTAGCGCCAATGATTAAAGGATTTGCTGTATTGCCCATGTCTCGATTTATAGTGATATTTTCAGTATCTTCGAGCGTTCCATTCACATAAAGTTTAAGCTCTGTTTCTGTCATGACAAATGCAATGTGATACCATTTATTATCGAACACATTTGTAATTGACCTTACGATAAATGGGTTGTTCTCTGTTCGTATCCTTAATCTAATTTTTGAAGTGCCATTTTCTCTTTGGACAATCCAACCATCAGAAATGCCATTGTGTTTTTCCAGGATTGTGTTCCATGGAGCTGTTTGTGCACTGGCATCAGACTTCATCCAGAAAGCGATAGACATGGTTCTTTCAATATTAGATGCAAAGGTGTTCGCATACGAAAGAAAGTTTGTATTGTTAAGGTTTAGAGAGTGCTCGCCAACCTTTCTTTCATTGCTATAAAAGGAACTTGAAGATTCAGTAAGATCTATGTCGTTTGCTGTGCTATCGAGAAGATTCTGCTCAAAATTCCAGTGAGCAATGATTTCAGATGAGTGATTGGTAAGTAAGTCGATAGAGTTGCTGTTTTGGTTGCTAAGTGGTTTTAGGTTGTTATCTAAAGTTGTACCAACATTATTTCCATTGTTAAAGTCATTTCCAATATGCTCTAAGTCTAGAGGTTTTAACGAAACTTTCCCATTGGAGAATTGTATTAAATTTTTATCAAAATCAAAACTGTTGCTTGAGCTGAAGTCCCAAGTCCTATCAAATGCAGAGCCTAAAGTGAGTTCAGTTTTGTCATAACTGCAGGCAGAAATAATTAATATATTAATTATTAGGAAATTAAAATAATTAAATCTTTTAGTAAACAAAATACACCTCAATTTAGTATCGGTTTTTTTGAGTTAAATGATCATAATTATTTTAAATTTATAATCTCAAATTTTATCTGATCTGTTGATGATTTGCCTATTCTTTTATGTTTCTCAAAACTGTTTTAAAGAGTACAAGACTTTGGTTTAAAATCTAAGGTGTCGGACCTTGTTAAGATTAGAAAAAGGGAATTTATTTGTAATTTATATCAATCTCATCAATAGAGCATTGATTCGATTGTGAGGGGTCAGACTTTAGATAGCCAATTACTTCTAATTCACCAGCGCCGAACTGTGTAGCAAACTGCTGAATATTGTCAGTCACTTCAGAGGCTATGTTTCTGTGTGATTCATCGCTGACGAGCACCCAAGTACTGCCGTCATGGTAGTAATTGTTTGGGGAACGGTGAAGTCTAAATGTAGCACAAGCATCTGCAGCGATCTTTGCATCTTGTATGCTTGTAAAGTAAATCGGGGATTTTGGTTTTATCTCAACATACTCACTGAAGTATTTCACAGCGTTGCTTGGGTTAAAACTCACAGAGGAAAGTTCTGGCAAACAAGGCTTACCACTGCAAGCGTTATTGTCATCGGCTTCCATAAAAACTCGGTATTGAGCGTATCTGTTATTGGGGGGAGTTACAAATTGTGAGTAATCAATGTTTAAAAACTCAGGCCCTGTCGTTTTAGAACTACCAGTGAGAGTGATTTCATCGGGCACACAAACACCGGCATCAGAGTCAGTTGTATTAAGGGCGCAGTTAAATGTCACATCAGAAGATGCTTTATTGAAAAGCTCGCTGTAAAAAGTTGTTCCGTCGCCACCTGGTCCGATGAAATCAGATTTATGAGAGTCGTTAGTATCTGTTTCATTAGGAGTGCCATCACCATCGCAGTCAGTGGCACTACCTGCTGGGGCCACATTGTAGCTTTTGCAGTTGCAAGTAGCATCGATGCAACTTTTCACTTGCAGTTTAATTCGGTTAGCTCCCCGGCGATAAAGTTGAGATATCTCTGTTGCACTCAATGCTCTATTCCAAATAGCCACTTCATCTATAGTCCCAATCGCAGGCCAAGAAAAATTAACTGTACCGCTTAAGGCTGTGCCAATTCTCCAAGGGGCCGTGCCGTACTCTCTGGATGCTATTGGTGCAAAAGTTAATTCACCTTCTAGCACTCCATTGACATAAATTCGGTTGATACCGTTACTCAAATCATATTGACAGCTGATGTGGTAAAATTTGCCAGGCACGAATGTACTTGTAGATAGAACTTGTTGATCAATATTGCCTACTCCCCAATGAAAACAAACAAATTGACTTGTATAAGTGTAAGCGAGCCCTTCATGGGTTCCTGGTTTTATTAATATTCCGTGGTAGGCATCGTAATCACCACCAGCCCCACCTTGAGGAATGAAATCCGGTTTGTACCAGGCAGAGATGGAGTAATTGCTTTCCTGAACGTTTTCAAGGCTTGGACTGTTGGGAATTTCTAAATAATCAAGCCCAGTAGCAAGGTCTTTAAAAACTCCGCCTGAGTTTAGTTTTGCAGCGCCTGTATTTGCTGCACCAGACCGATCACCATGGTTGTTAAGGCCTGAGTTATCTATGACTTCCCCAGGGGCGCCAGTCCAGCTACCTTCATTCAAGGCCCAGTGGGCCACAAGGCCGTTGCTAAGATCGCCATCTAAATTTATATAATTGGAAGCAGTCTCACTCTCAGGGGATCCATCATTATTGGAATCACCAACTAATTCTTTACCAAAAGGTAGATTTGTCGCCCAAGACAAATCTGACCAAGTAGCTGTAGCATTTCCCAGGTCAAAAATTTCTGAGTCATAGTGACTGGCGTATTTTTGTTTTTGGCGATTGTAGATAAGTTTTATGTCTGATCTAGATAAGTCTGTGTTCCAGACAGCGAGTTCATCAATAGCGCCATCAAAATCTTGTTCAACTCCTGGGCTTGTGCCGATGTAAGTGAAGCCACCACCACCAATTTCTTGTGTGGCTGCAGCTGTGCTATCAAACTCACCATCTATGTAAAAGTGAATATTATTACTTCCGTCTCTGACCACAGCAACGTGGTGCCATACACCTATGGTGAGTCTGCCTGTACTGTAAACTGAAGTGAACGATCCATCATACCAATGGAACTGAAGTCGCCCAGTGTTCCCATTGATGTACATGGAATATTGTAAGTCAGTTGTATTTCCGTTGCGGATGATGGCACCACTTTCTGCAAAGGAGTCCGCTTTGACCCAAGCCATTTGTGTAACGACAGTTGTTGAGTTTAAACTACTGTCATTGCCAACGCTCACGTGACCACCGTTTCCAGGGAAGACAACACTCGTCTGCATGTGGTGACTGCCAACTTTCCCGCCTTCAACAAAGCTTGGGTTGTTAATAGGGACTCCGTGATTGTTGTTGCCTGAAGAATCTAGCCAGTTACCATCCATTTTCCAGTAGCCGACTAAGTTTTCTTTTTTTGGCGTCCAAGAGGGTGAAAGCTCGTTAAAATAGGCACTTTGTTTGTTGTATAAGTTTTTAACATCTTCGCTGCTTAATTCACTCTTCCATAGAGCTAATTCATCGACAAGACCGTTAAAGCTTGAACTAGTATTACTACTTGAACCCACTCTAAGTGGTGTTGGTAGGTCATTAGGAAGTTCAGTGATGGCCTGGCTGATTTCAAAGTTGCCATTGACGTAAAAGTCAATCTGACTAGACCCCCTGATAACACCAACGATATGGTACCAAATGTTGTTCA
Organism: Bdellovibrionales bacterium; assembly: GCA_020628165.1. GTDB lineage: Bacteria > Bdellovibrionota > Bdellovibrionia > Bdellovibrionales > UBA1609 > JAHDIR01. The sequence continues at coordinate 94,079 of JAHDFM010000009.1, forward strand.
CAATGAAGTTGCTACTAGTAACACCAGTATTTGAAGTCGTAGAGGGTCTTGAGATTTGTAATTTAATATTTGTTGGTGACCCATCGTCAATTCGCAGTTGAATGGTGTCAGAGTTCCAAATAGATCCCAAGCGAAACGGAATGCTATAACCCGTTGCCTGACCATTGTCGCCATTTTTTTTAAACCACATTGAAATAGTTTTTACTTCAGTTTGTTTAAAGTAGCCATCCGTGTTGTTGTAAACGGCGGGGTCTAGAACGCCATTGTTTTCGATAACTCCAGTTCCTCTAAAAACATCTGAAGTGTTGTAGTTGAGCTCACCAATAGAATTTAAATGTACATTGTTTTGTGAGCTGTCATTAAGGTTTTGATCAAATTTCCAGTAGGCTAACAAATCAGAGTTGTGATCGGGTAGGATTTGATCGACGGAGGCTTGCTGATTGTTTCTGTCGCTGGGTTTGACTAAGCCAGAGCTTGTTAAGAAAGATCCAATATAGTTTCCATTATTAAAATCTAAACTAGAGTTTTGTAAATCAATAGCTTTTAATGAGACTTTACCATTTTGAAATTGTACTAAGTTATCATTGAAATCAAAGTTACTTCCAGAGTTAAATTGCCAAGTGCTATCAAAAGCAGAGCCTAGGGTGAGTTCAGTTTTGTCATAACTGCACGACGTGCAAACAAAAGAAATGGCTGCAGCTAAAATTAAATATTTATAAAAGTTTAATTCTTTGTACGACAATAAAATACCTCAAATAGTATATCGGCATTATCAGTTAAATGATTATAATTATTCTTGATTTGTTGTTAGAAAATAAGATCTTTGTGAGTGAAGGTCTAGTGTTTATAAAACAGCTGAGTTGTACTGATACAAGACTTAAGTGAAGTATTTAGTTACTTGTAATTGATATCGACCTCATCGATAGAGCACTGATCAGACTGTGAAGGGTCTGACCTTAAGTACCCAACCACTTCAAGCTCACCTTCCCCAAATTGAGTCGCAAATTGTTGGATATTCCCAGTGACTTCAGAAGCAATATTTCTGTGGGACTCGTCACTGACTATCAACCAAGACGCGCCGTCGTGATAATAACTGTTAGGGCTGCGGTGAAGCCTGAAAGTAGCACAAGCATCGGCTTTGATTTTTGCATCTTGAATACTGGTAAAAGTGATCGGGGACTTTGGTTTGATTTCCACATACTCACTGGAGTATTTAACTGCGTTGCCAGGGTTTAAGCTCACAGAGGTGAGCTCTGGTAAGCAAGGAGTGCCTCCGCAAGAGGTGTTTTCATCGGCTTCCATGTAAATTCGGTATTGGGCGTATCTGTTTGAAGGCGGGGCCACAAACTGCGTGTAATCAATGTTTAAAAACTCAGGACTTGAAGTTTTTGAACTTCCGCTAAATGTAATTTCATCTGGTACGCAAACACCAGCATCAGAGTCAGAGGTATTTAGGGCACAGTTAAAGGTCACATCAGATGGTGATTTGTTGTAAAGCTCGCTATAGTAAGATGTTCCGTCACCACCAGGGCCGATGAATTCGGCTTTATGTATGTCATCAATGTCTGTTTCGTTAGGAGTGCCATCGCCATCACAGTCGGTAGCGCTGCCTAGAGGGGCCACGTTATAGCTTTTGCAGTTACAAGTCACATCAATGCAGCTCTTTACTTGCAGCTTTACTCGGTTAGCTCCTCTACGGTAAAGTTGATTGATTTCACTTGGATTTAAAGCACGTGACCAAATAGCAAGTTCGTCGACATACCCTAAAAGTTGAAACAAACTCAAAGATAAAGTTGCGCGGGGATTGATAGTGGGCAACGCTGTAGTTGAGCTATCCATCAAGACTCCATCTCGATAAAAGCGCAATTGACCAGCATCAAATGTAACAGCGTAGTGCACCCAGCGATTAAATATAACATCAGGTTCGCAAACTCGGTTTGCATTATCTGCATTCACACGAAAGCAAAAAGCATCATCACCAGCTAAATTAGATAAATCTCCAAAGTAAGTTCCTTGTGACATAGCGAAGTCTTCATTAACAAATAATCCTGAGTACTCGTTGGGGTTGCCCTCTTCGCGCTTAAACCAAGCCGCGTACGTTAAGGCTGAGTCTGGCTTTAGAGCGTTGACATCATTGGCAGCAGAGCTTTGTGCGCCTCCTGATAAGTGCATTGCTTTGCCAAGGGGGCCTTGGTGATTAAAGCTAAAACTGGAGCGTCGATACACATGATTGCCTCCAACATGGTCGTGTATATCATAGCCCCCGGGAGCTGTGCCATCACTGACTTCGTTATATGTCCATAAAGCAAGAAGTCCTTGTGAAAGATTGCTTTGCAAACCGCTATAAGCAGATGTGCTATCACCCTCTGCGATGTCATCATTGTTTGTGTCGCCAACGAGTTCTTTCCCAAAAGGTAGGTTTGTTGACCAGCTGAGATCAGGCCAAGTTGCAGTTGCACTTCCTAAATCAAATACATTGGAATCAAAGTGACTGGCGTATTTTTGTTTTTG
>JAHDFM010000053.1 GCA_020628165.1 Bdellovibrionales bacterium
TAATTAATTACTCACCTCCTAGTGAAAGCGCCCTGCCGGGCGCACATAAAAAAAGCCAGTGAAACATTCACTGGCTAGGCTTTACTAATTTTTAAGCCACTATTAAAATGGACTATGTAATTTTTGGCAATTCACCTTATTCGCTTTTGTATTAAGATCTGTGCATAAAGACAGAGCTTTGGCCTGGGCTTGATACAAAAATTGAGCTTCGTCTGCTGTCACAATAAACTCTGTAAACAGCTCATTTTGTTGGCTACATTCACAGAGCCAATCAAAGTTAATTTTATTTTTAACTTTTCTTTCAGCCCCTTGAGAGACTGAAAGTAAAAAAAACGAACTCAAAAAAACAAGAAAATACTTCATAACAAAGAATTACTGTTTACTGCAGTAGCCCACAGTTTTTAATTGAGCAGACACACTTTCTTCACAATTATAAGTGAATGAAAACTCATAGTACTCAAAACCGGCATTAGTTTGGTGTAGCTTCATTTCATTTAAAGTAGAGCAACTTGGGTTTTTTTGAGCCACTTCTCTCAACTCATTAAGCATAATAATGTCAGTTTTATCACCTCTGTCCATTTCAACAGCTTGGTAAGTATAACCTTGGACATCTTCCCAGTCTGAGTAAACAACAGAAAAGTTGATAGGCTCGTACTTTTCATTTCCTACTTTTTCTATTCCACCACAAACAAACTTCATGGATCCTAGAGCAAAAGCATTGATTGAAAATACAGAAATCAAAACTAAGATAATATTTTTCATTAATGAGGCCCCCCTTCATATATATAGTTATTACTTTCCTAACAAATTTTTTTCTTATTGGCATTCACCAATTTTTTTTTAACAAAATGACATTGTTTACATGGGGCAATTTGATCCTAGTCTGTAAAAATTGCAGACTAAGTCATGTTAAAAATGAAATTCACTTAAATTTCAAGGCTCTTATCTCAAGGAAGGACAATAAGATGATTAAAAGTTGGCCAACATATGTTGCAAATGCCCTAAAACAGCCTTCTAGCATAGAAAGTATCTATACAGTTTTATAAAAAAATTGGATTAATTTAAGAAATAACAAGAAAATTTATTGAGAACTCTTCTCTTTTTTTCAAAAAATATGTCATATCCGTAAACATTTTAAAAAAAATTGCATGACTTAAGTCTTTCTTTTTATATCTTTTTCAAAACCTTCGTCGTGAAAAATAGAAGCATTTAGTCTAGTAATCTCATATTTTGTCAATTTTTCTTAAAGATGCATTTTGATACACCGATCAGTCAATTGAAAACAAAAACCCCCTTAATGCAACGGATATGCAATTAGGGTTTCTTCAAGGAGGAAGTAATTTAATGGGTTTGCGAATTAATACCAATGTAGCTTCTCTCAATGCGCAGAAGAATCTATTTGGTACTAAACTTAGACTTGATAAGAGTTTGGAGAGACTGGGAACAGGCCTCCGAATCAATCATGCAGGAGATGATGCTGCAGGGTTGGCTATATCAGAAAGTCTTAGAGCAACTATTCGAGGAGAAAAACAAGCTCGAAGAAATGCTCAAGATGGGATATCGTTCATACAAGTCGCAGAAGGTGCACTTAACGAAGTTAGTAATATACTAATAAGACTTCGTGAGTTAGGTGTTCAAGCCGCCTCTGATACTATCGGACCTGTTGAAAGACAGTTCTTGAATGTTGAGTATGATCAACTTGTTCAAGAAATCGATCGTATTGCAGACGGAACTGAGTACAATGGTTCTCAGTTACTTAGTGGTACTGGGACTGTTTTAGATTTCCAAGTGGGAGTCCATAACGATCCTAATATCGACCGTATCTCCTTTGATGCTTCAAAGGCAGATGCTAATTCAGCCGCTTTAGGTGTAAACCTAACAAGTGTCGCGGACAAAGTATCAGCACAAAACAGTTTAGCATCCATTGATGCTGCTTTGGTTAGCGTAAATGCTATGAGAGCAGATTTTGGTGCCATTCAAAGTCGATTGATGTCGACAATACAGAACATTTCTGTATCGTTAGAAAATCAATCTGCTGCATACTCTAGAATTCGCGACGTTGATGTTGCTGAAGAGACTGCTGAGCTCACTCGCCAAAATGTATTAATGCAAGCTGGAACATCAGTACTTGCACAGGCGAATCAAAGCTCGCAACTCGCACTGGGACTCTTGAACCGTACCTTATCATGATTAGTACTAATAGCTAATTCAGATTTTGGGACTACGTACTTTAGCTCTGTTCTTACCTTTTAAGGTAGGACCTAAGCCTATTCGCAAGACTCAGTTATACTTTGGTTTTTATATGAGTTTCCTGCTAAACACAGGACTGCCAAGGCTTTTGGCGGTCCTTACTTTCACTTTCTAGACTATTGTTCTTCTATTTATATTCCGAAAGGTATTATGTAATTGATTTATACATGATGTATAAATAAAAATGTTGCAAGGAAGTACAAGTTGTCATTAAGAATTAATACAAACTTAGCTGCAATTAATGCTCAAAGAAATTTGTTTAAAACAGATGTGGCAATGAGTAGAGCTATGGCAAGACTTGCTTCTGGACAAAGAATAAATCAATCCGCCGACGATGCTGCTGGCCTAGCTATTTCAGAAAACTTACGTGCACAAATTAGAGGAATGCGACAAGCAAAAAGAAATGCCAACGATGGCATCTCTCTTGTTCAAGTGGCTGAAGGTGGATTAAACAATGTTTCCAATATGCTCATCCGCTTAAGAGAGCTTGCTATTCAATCTGCCTCTGACACTATTTCTGATACCGAACGAGAAATGGTTGATATTGAATATCAGCAAATGAAAATGGAAATTCAACGAGTCACTGAGTCGACAGAGTTTAATGGAACTACCCTTCTAAACGGAGAAGGAGGAATATTAGACATTCAAGTCGGTATACATAATGAACCTCTTTTAGACAGAATTTCTTTTGATTCTTCTAAAGCTGATGCTTCCGTCGAAGCGTTAGGAATCACCGCTGAAAATGTTTTAACTAAAGAGGACGCACAAATTAGTTTGGGTGTTATTGATGCAGCTTTGCTTTCTGTCAATGGTATGCGAGCAAACTTTGGCGCCTTACAAAATAGACTTACCTCGGTGGTGAATAATATTACGGTGGCTCATGAAAATCTCGCAGCAGCCAATTCACGAATAAGAGACACAGACTATGCTGAAGAGTCGGCCGAACTAGCTAAACAAAATATTTTAAAGCAAGCCGGAGTGGCAACACTCAGCCAAGCTAATAACTTAAACCAGTTAGCTCTAAAACTTATTGGTTAGCCTTAAAGCTATTTATATTTACAGTATTTATTCCCAATCGACTAAAACCCACTGCTTGTCATCCAGATGCCAAACCAATTGACGTGTGAATCCATCACTTGAAGCTGAATTTTTATAACTTTTCACCTTTGCAGTTTGAACTTTACTAAGGTGAGATCTCATTGAGCTAGAACTTAAAAAATAGTAATAAAGTAGCCCAGGCATTTTAGCCTTATCACCTTTTGTAATTGTTGAAATCAATTTATTGCAAAGAAAGTTATCTGAGGCAGCCGATGAATCAGACCAGTTGACCTCTAAATGGCCACTTGATCCCTGCCAAGAATAGTCACCTGAAATCAAGCCTAAATTGTCAGTGCTCGCAACCACAATATTATAGCAAGTTAAAATGAGTGCTAAAACTAAGTACATTCGAAGAAAAAACATATATTGGCCTTTTTTATTAATTAAACTACAAATCCCATGCCAATATATAATATTTACTTTTTTCG
>JAHDFM010000054.1 GCA_020628165.1 Bdellovibrionales bacterium
GCGATAAAAATGTTGATAGAATCATTTCTGAAGTTAAAAACAAAACCGGTGAAGTAGGAATCGGGCCCGTTTATAAAGCGCAAAGAAAAGCCGATGGTGATTGGGGGCGACACTTTGTGAATAATAAAAACTATTACGGAACAAACAGGCACCCCAGCTCCTACGACACTGACAGTGACGGTATGGCAGACAGTTGGGAGTTAGCCAACGGTTTGAATGTAGGTGTCAAAGACCACAATGGCGATCTAGATAAAGATGGCTATACAAATATCGAAGAGTTTTTTAACTATCGCATGCGTTGTAATGTAAAGCCTTAAACTTCTTGAATACAAAACTCTTTAACTCCAAAAAGTAAGTATCAGCCAAACATTAGTTGATTCATTTATTAGCATAGATTTTTTTTGGTGATTCATTTAAAAAACAAATTTTCGATACGACAGATGGTTACAGGTTCTTTCTCTAAACAGCCTAAGAATTGAAATTTTATTAATTGTTGAGCTCTTTGAAGTTGTTCTATGTTGACTGATAGATGTTCTGTAACAAATTGATGAGCGCTTTGTTCTTTAAAGGCAATAAGTTGGCTGTTAAAACCTTTAGCCTGACATGTCCATTGCTTGTCTTTAAGTGCACAGAGGGTATCAACGAGGCTCGACATTTGAACATTAAGCGTTGTCTTTAAGAAGGTGTTGAGCTTAGTTTTGTCTTCAAAACTCAAAGATTTTGAGTCAGCGCTTTGTTGACTTTTCAATTTGGAGGCGCAGCCGGTAAAAGTTAAGAGTAGAAAACTAAAAATCAAAATTTTGAAGAGAGCTTGCGATTTCATTATTGAGACCTTCTTTTTAGAATGAAAATAAGTTGATTATTATCACAAATCTAGATTTTTTTGTGAGTTAAAAAAAAGACAAAAAAGTAGATTGAGAGATTGCGACTTTTAAGCCGTTACTTTTTGGGTCTGTGAAAACAAATCAAAACACAATAAAAAAAATGTATCTCCTTCGAAGCACAAAGTGGTCCTTAAAAACATTTGAGCAATCATTCAAAAAGAGATTGTATTACCAGGAATCAACTCGTGAAAGACGATCTTATAAGAAATGGTCTTTGAGTTTCTTTGAGTGCATGTTTAAAGCCTTGTAATCATATGATATTTTGAAGTCTTGTCGACAGAGAATGTTTTGACAACGAACCATCATCAACTATATGTTGATGCAAAATATCTTTAGCAAGCCTACGAATTAAATTGGAGAAATTATGAGCGAAAAAATCATGACAGAAGGGGCCCCTGAGCCAGTAGGAGCTTATCCGCACGCTCGCATAGAAGGAGACCTTATCTTTTTATCAGGGGTGGGCCCAAGAGAAAAAGGCACTAAGGTAATTCCGGGTGTGACCTTGAGTGATAACAATGAAATTTTACAATACGACGTCGAAGTGCAAACAGAATCGGTCATTAACAATGTCAGTATGATTCTTCAATCCATGGACCACAGCTTAAATGACGTCATTGATGTGCAAGTGTTTTTAACCAATATGAAAGAGGACTTTCCAATTTTTAATAAAGTCTATGCCAAACACTTCACTGACATCGGTGCCACGCGCACAACAATTGAAGTGGGCGCGCTGCCAACACCTATTGCTGTTGAGTTCAAAGTCATTGCTAAAAACAAAAACAGCACACGTGCTTAAAATCACTTTAGTTAAAAACTTAAGAAAGTCGATCAAACAAGGGCACCCTTGGTTGTACCGCTCTGCTATTAACGACCCAGGGTCTGATGAGTCCGAGCTTTGCAAAGTGGTGGATGCTAAAAACAATCTGCTCGCTTGGGGCTATTACTCACCTGTTGGAGATATCGCTGTAAGAATTTTATCGCTACAAGCGAAACCACCAAACTGGATTTTTCTAGAGCAAAGAATTAAGTTAGCTCAAGAAAAAAGAAAAACTTTTTTTACAAACGAGACTACAAATTGTTACCGACTCATCAACGGAGAGGGAGATCACTTACCGGGACTCGTTTGTGATGTGTATTCTAATGTGGCCGTGTTGCAAGTGGACGGTCAAGGTCCACTCGGGTTTTGGAAGTTAGATAAAGTTGCTGAGGTTTTATTGTCTGACCCATCCATTAAATGTGTTTATCACAAGCCTAGAAAAAAAGAAGAGACCTCAAAAGGCAGTTGGGGCAGTTCTGATCTGTTGTCTCAACCTGTTCAGGTCAGTGAAAATGGCTTAAGGTTTTTAGTGGATGTTCAGTTGGGGCAAAAGACAGGGTTTTTCTTAGATCAACGCGATAACAGATCTTACTTGCAAAAGTGGTGTAAAGATCAGAGCGTGGTCAATTTGTTTAGCTACACAGGGGGCTTTTCTATTTATGCCGGTGCCGGCGGTGCAAGCTCAGTGACGAGTGTGGATATTTCACCGAAAGCCACAAAGTTGTGTGATGAAAACTGGCAACTCAATTTTTCAAACCAAAACCATCAAGCCATCAGTGATGATGTGTTTGACTATCTGAAAAACGAAGACAACAAGTCAAATATTGTTATTGTTGATCCACCTTCAATGGCTCATTCAAAAGCCCAAAAAGAAGTGGCCATTAATAAATACATTGAGCTTTTCACAATGGCTGCAAAACAAGTGACTCCGAAAGGTCATTTGTTTTTAAGTTCGTGCACGGGACGAGTGAGTTTTGATGACTTTTACGAGGTCATGAAACAAAGCTTATCCAATGCTAGAAAAAAGGGAACAGTTCTTAGGTATTCTGGGCAAGGTTGTGATCACCCTTTCTTGCATGTCTGCCCTGAGCAAAGATACCTCAAATTCATGCATCTTGTTTTGGATTAGGTCTTAGTGTTATCAGGCTTTGCTAATCCATAAATCAGTATTGAAGTTTACTGTTTTATAGGCTGGTTATTTTTTGTGACCCAAGAATTTAAAGATCATTGTCTCCAAGTGCCGAGGCGTCGCTTGCAATAACGTTCGCTGCGCTCTCTACGACAAGCATCATATAAATTTTGATCAAGGACGTGCTCCATAATTGGCGCATGCTCTCCCGCAGAGGGGTGCCTTTCTATGATTTTATAGTTGGCTGTTGAGTGGTGGAATTTTTTCTTTTTCTTTTTTTTCGCGCAGGATGGAAGAAGTGTGAACGCTAAAAGTACAAAGATAAGACTGATTAATTTCATTTGGCCACCTTTTGTCAATATTATGGTTACTTATCGGTTGAAAGGTGTGTTTATTTGAGAAAAAAAATATTGGATATAAAGAGTTATATCAATCACTTACCGAGGGTGCCTGAAGCACCCTGGCAAGCTTTAAGGCTAGTTGCGACTTTCTGTAGTGATTCTGCAAGCGTACCCAGCAAAGCAAAAGTTTTTATTTTTTGAAGGCCAGTATGATTTGTAAGACTCACAACGGTTGTCTCCATGGCAATAGCGGCTTTTACAAGCGTGTCTCGCTTCTGCGAAAACATCTAAAGAGCCAAACCCACCTATGTGTACAACCCCTTCTTCTAAGACTAAGTTATATAAGTCGGCACAGTTATAGTCTTGTGCTTTGACATGAACAATGTCTTTGTTGCTGTGGTGTGCACTAGCGAATGGTGCGAAGATAAACATTGCTGCTACAATTGATAATAGAACTTTCATTGGCTCTCCTTGTT
>JAHDFM010000010.1:0-2082 GCA_020628165.1 Bdellovibrionales bacterium
ACTCTGGTGGACTAGACGAAGACGTAGTTGCAGACAGTCGTGGCAATATTCCACCATCGAGGCAATTACTACAAGAACAAACAGGACAGGACCGGGTTCGACCAGATCAGACACAGTCACCCAATGTGAGGGATAATACGCCAGCACCGCAAGTCCAGATACAAACGAATCCGCCGACAGTAACACAACCAAGTGGTGGTTCTAATACACGGCCACAGCAAAATTCGCCACAACAAGGCCGAGATCATCACGTGGGTTCATCACAACAAGAGCGCGACATTGCAGGAGTTACTGGGCCGAGTGCTCTCGATAATATTTCTGGGAGTTGCACCAGTTGTGTTAGTAATGCTTCGCCGACAGCAACAGTATCAGCAGAAAACCCTGTTGAATCTCGTTTCGGAAGAGGGGTTGCAAGCGTCGCTCCATCATTAGATGGTCCAACCTTTCAGCCACTGAATAATGTGGTTTTGCGAGTTCGTAACGTCACTCATAATTCAATTCAACTTTTATGTGGCGCTGGTGCTGCTTCTAGTTCTGTCAGATATCGCTTCCGCTTAACTGGAGTCTTGCAGAACGGTCAGCGTCGAAGTCTTTCGAGAGCAGCTAATGAAGGGCATAGGAACGATATTTATACGTTCACAAATTTAAGAGCAGGAGAGGTTTATACCGTTTCTTGCAGTGCTTTTCAGGCGGCTTCGGGTGCAAATCTTTCGACTCCGACCGAGTATCTTGTAAGCACATTCAACCGCGATGGCTCTGTGCCAGTGAATACACTTTCTCAAGTGACGGATGAGTCCAATACCTTTCGTTTTGTGAGAGGCGCTAGTTATCAGGATCCAAATTCACCAGAGCGAATTATTTTATACGCAGGTCATGGTCACATTTGTTTGCTCGATGCAAGAGTTGAAAACACAATTGTTGCTCATCAAAACACAGTGACTAACTTGTTTTCTTTAACAGGTCGACGTGACCGTGATTATGGCAGTGTGCACAGTTGTAACAATGTCACGGCACCAACCGGCGAAAGATCATTTAACAATACATTTAGAACTCATAACCAGTATGTGCAAGCGACCAGCACAGGCCCATTTGAAACTCCTGTTTTGCTTTACTTAGGCGGAAGAAACTTATGTAAGGTGAACGGCAATGATGTTCATAATGTACAGAGATTAAGGTATGATTTCTTCAGATCGTTGTTAGACCTGGGTGGTACAAGAAACATTAACTCCTACCCAAATTGCACAGCCAACCAATTAAATCTAAGTCGTGGACGGTTCCTAACAGCTTTTGACAATGGGTCTCAAGGACAGTCCGTCAGGTTTGCTTTCGTAGTTCCTGGAGGGCGCGATATAACTCAGTTCAGAGTGTTTAGACAGTTGGGCGCAATTGAACAATCTAGACAGCAAATTCGAACTAAAACTAGAAGCAACATCACAAGTTTAGATGGTCAACAGGTGATCCTTGTTGAAGATAATTCCATTGCAAGTTATGGAACCTATCATTACACCGTTGAAGGTTACACACAGGTTGGTCGATTGTTTGCCACTTCTAATCGACTGAGTCATAGCGCTTCGAACAGTTCACCGCAAGTGACGGCTGGTACTTCAACTCCGGCAGGGCCTTCTGAGAGCAATCAAACATCTCCACAAAACAGTTCAGAGTTTGTGTTGAGGTCGACGGGAGTTCAATCAAATTCGATTGGTCTTACTTGGAGTCGAATTGATGGGGCCACAAGGTATGATGTTTATAGAGATGGTCTTTTTACTAAAAATACTGGCACAGTTAATTTTGGCACTGATGCAGGTCTAGCTCCCAATACAAATTATAAATATAAAATCACAGCAACGTTAAGCAGTGGTCAAAGATATTCCAATGAGATCACAGTAAGGACGTCTGGTTCAAATAATAGACCTCCAGCAAGTACAACTACAACTGCACAAGCAACGACTCCACAAACAACAACCCAAAGCAGTTCAGAATTTGTGTTGAGTTCTAGAGACATTCGATCAAACTCCATTGCTCTGACTTGGAGTCGAGTGGATGGTGCAACTAGATATGATGTCTACAGAGATGGTCGTTTTA
>JAHDFM010000010.1:2182-91926 GCA_020628165.1 Bdellovibrionales bacterium
CCTTAAGAAGTGGCCAAAGATATTCCAATGAGATCACAGTGAGAACGTCTGGCTCTAGAAATAGGCCTCCAGCAAGTACAACAACAGCGCCGCCTGCGACGACCCCACAAACAACAACCCAAGGCAGTTCAAAGTTCGTAGTGAGTTCAAGAGACATTCGGTCAAACTCCATTGCTTTAACATGGAGTCGAGTGGATGGTGCAACTAGATATGATGTCTACAGAGATGGTCGTTTTAGTAAAAATGCGGGCACAGCGAACTTTGTGACCGATGCAGGCCTTGCTCCCAATACAAGTTATAAATTTAAAATCACAGCAACCTTAAGAAGTGGCCAAAGATATTCCAATGAGATCACAGTGAGAACGTCTGGCTCGAACAGCAGACCTCCGGCAAGCACATCAACGCAAACTTCAGCGCCTTCCTCTACACCAACAAACAACTCCACATTTACTTTGAGTAGGGCCCACGCCACACACAACCAAATTGGTTTAACCTGGAATCAAGTGCCTGGAGCAACTCGCTATGATGTATATCGTGATGGTCAGTTTGTTAGGAATGCCAATTTGTCTCGGTTAGTTTCAGATAGTAACTTAAGACCAAATACAAGCTATAGGTATAAAATCACAGCAACAACACCTTCTGGGCCTATTTATTCTAACGAAATCACTGTGAGAACAAATAATGCCCCTTAATTCATTTAGCTGGAACTCCTAAGTTTAATTTGTTTTAAACAAGTCATAGTGCGGTTCCTGTAAGTGAGAGTCGTAAAGTTTTCGCACTCACTTATCGCTTTGCATTATATTGTTCATAATTTACCAAAAAATTGGGAAAACCGCCTAGAATGGCTTATAATAGAAACTTATTTTGTTAGGTCGATATTTTGACCCACAAAAAAAGGTTTAATTTATTATATGTTTATCTACTCAGATTTGATAGTCCATTTTTAATGTCTTCAGTTCGTATTTATCTACCTGACAATTCCTATAAAGAGTTTGATTTTGAACCCACTGTTTTGCAAGTGGCTGAGAGCATTGGTTCGCGATTGGCGAAAGACACCCTAGGGGCCCAAATAGATGGTGGCTCCGAAGTGGTTGACCTTAGAACTCCTTTGAAAGATGGAACAAAACTTTCTATTGTGACCAAAGGCAGCCCTGAGTCTTTAGAAGTGATCCGCCATTCAGCTGCTCACTTAATGGCTCAAGCGGTTCAAGAGATATGGCCCGAAGTGAAGGTCACAATTGGACCAGTCATCGACAATGGCTTTTTCTACGATTTTGATTCTCCTTTTCCGTTCACTCCAGAGGATCTAAAAAAAATAGAAAAAAAGATGAATCATCTTTTAAAGAAAAACGAACCCGTTGTGAAAGAAGTTTGGTCACAAGCCAAAGCCATTGAGGTTTTCTCTGAGATGAAAGAAAACTTTAAAGTTGAGATCATCAAAGACCTCGGTGAGGACGAAGTTTCTATTTATAAACAAGGGGAGTGGTTTGATCTTTGCCGTGGCCCCCATGTTCAAAAGATGGGGCAAATTAAAGCCATCAAAGTGCAGCACACAGCAGGGGCTTATTGGCGTGGAGATGAAAACAACCCACAGCTACAACGCATTTATGCCACGGCTTTCAACTCAAAAGAAGACCTTCAAGAGCACTTACAACTTTTAGAAGAGGCCAAGAAAAGAGATCACAGAAAGTTAAGTAAAGATCTCGGGCTTGTTTACAATCACCCCTTCGCTCCAGGTGCTCCATTCTTTACTGAGAAAGGCACAATCATTTACAATCAACTGCAGGCCTACATGCGTGAATGCTACATCAAGTATGGTTATCACGAAGTGATCTCACCTCAAATTTTTGACAACCAACTCTATGAAAAGTCGGGTCATGATGCTAATTACAAAGATGATATTTTTGCCACTAAAATTGGTGAGCGTGATTTTGCAGTAAAACCCATGAACTGCCCAGGTCATTGTTTGCTTTACGGTGCGACTAAAAAGTCTTACCGTGATCTTCCTTGGAGAATTGCTGACTTTGGTCGACTCCATCGCAATGAAAAATCGGGGGCTCTACATGGGCTCACTCGTGTAACAACTTTTTGCCAAGATGATGCTCACATTTTTTGTCGCATGGATCAGTTGTTTGATGAAATCAAGTCATTCATGACTTTTTTGAACGAAGTTTATCAGTGTTTAGGGATGTCTAATTACAAAATCTTTCTGTCGACTCGACCTGAAAAACGCATGGGCTCAGATGAGATATGGGATGAGGCAGAGGCCGTCTTAGAAAAAGCTGTCAAAGAGCTCGATCTTCCGTACACTATCAATGAAGGTGACGGTGCCTTTTACGGGCCAAAACTTGATATTATGTTTGTTGATGCCTTGAAAAGGCCGTGGCAGTTGGGCACGATGCAAGCTGATTTCAATATGCCAAAAAACTTTGAGTTAAAGTATGTCGGTGAAGATAATGCCAATCATCAGCCAGTCATGTTACACCGAGCTATCTTAGGAAGTCTAGAACGCTTTATCGGTGTTTACCTTGAGCACACAGCTGGGCGATTGCCAACTTGGTTAGCTCCCACGCAGGTCGTGGTAATGAACATTACGTCCAACCATGACAGTTACTGTCGAGAACTCACTGAGCTTTTAGCAGAGCAAGGTGTGCGCGCACACTACGATGATCGCAATGAAAAATTGGGCTTTAAGATTCGTGAAGCTCAATTGCAAAAAATCCCTTTTATGATCACGGTAGGAGACAAAGAAGTCAGCGATAACGCTGTCTCAGTTCGCCTGTTGAATGGCAAAAATATTAATGGAATTGATAAGCATGAATTTATAAAAAATTTGTGCTCTGAAATAAAAGAGAGAAAACTAACAACACACTTAGGTGACAACTAAACAAGGAGTGAATTTATCGCTGCAATGAGAAGAGGACCAAAAGGAAAAAATTTTGGTAAGAAAAATGATGGATACAGAGTCAACAAAGACATAAGAGCCCCAGAGGTCAGACTGATCGATGAAACGGGTGCCATGGCTGGTGTTATGTCATCACGAGATGCTTTATCCATTGCAGAAGAAAAAGGCCTCGACCTTATAGAAATAGCTCCAAACGCGAAGCCACCAACATGTAAAATCATGGATTACGGTAAGTGGAAATATGAGAACAAGAAAAAAGAAAAAGAGTCGCGTAAAAAACAAACTGTGATAACTATCAAAGAGGTTCAGTTTCGACCGCGCACAGAAGATCACGATTTAAATGTAAAGATCAGAAATGCTCGTAAGTTCTTGTTGGACGGGAGCAAGGTGAAGGCCAACCTTCGTTTTTCAGGTCGAGAAATGGCTCACCAAGAGCAAGGTTTGAAAGTTTTAAAACGAGTGATTGGTCTTTTGGATGATATAGCACTGGTGGAAGTTCAACCTAAAAGAGAAGGTCGTCAAATGTTCGTAATGTTTGCTCCTGATGCTGCAAAAATAAAAGAGTATACAAAAGAACAAGAGCGCCTTAAAAAGATTGAAGAGGAGCAAGGTCCTGAAGCTTTAGCGGCTGAATTAGCTGCCATCGAAGAAGCTAAGGAAGGTGCTACGGCCACTGTCGAATAAATGTTAAAAATCAATGACAACTTGATAATACCAGCAGCTGAGTTGTCATTCAGTTACGTCAAAGCCAGTGGCTCTGGCGGTCAAAAGGTCAATAAAACAAGTTCACAAGTGCAACTACGCTGGAATTTATTAGAAAGCTCTGTATTTTCTGAAGGACAAAAAGTTTTCTTGCAAAAAAAATTGTCGTCCAAGCTAACGACTGGTGGTGATTTAATTGTGACCAGTGAGTCAGCGAGGTCACAACATCAAAACAAGCAAGACTGCTTAGAAAAGCTCGCTGAAATCTTACAAAAAGCCCTACATAAGCCAAAGCCAAGAAAGAAAACTAAACCAACCCGGGCTTCTAAAGAAAAGCGCATTAAAAACAAAAAAATAAAATCAGAAATCAAAAACCAAAGAAAAAAAGTAAAATATTAGAACTACCAAGCTTCATTAGGACGACAGCTTTTCACTGACGGTGGCGGGGATCCTCTCAGTGTTGCAAGACTTCTAACTATCTATAATTAAATGGTTTTTTAGTTTGCATGACCTTTTCATACCTTCTGCTTCTTCAGCTAAGTTTGTTTTTAGGGCTGAGGGCAGGATTTACATATTAGCTATTTTTTAGTGGACAAGGTGTGATGATTTCGTTAGTTATATTATCTACTTATTACCTGGAATGGGCCACTAAGATTAGAGCATGTCGCTTTAACGCCTCTTCAGATGTTAGGAGAAACAATGAAACAAAAAACACACAGTGGGGCTAAAAAAAGACTTCGCCCTAAAAAAGGTGGAAAAGTAAAACGTCACAAGGTCGGTTTACGCCACAGACTTTGGCACCACTCTTCGAAATTAAAGCGTCATTTGGGTCAAGCAACTTATGTTGACGATGCAAACTCTTACCAAGTCGAAAGACTTTTAGTTTTGTAAGGAGGCCCTGAAATGAGAGTAAAACGCGGTTTTAAAGCAAGACGAAGAAGAAATAAAGTTTTAAAAAGAGCTGAAGGTTACAGAGGCTCGAACAGTAAATGTTATATTACGGCCGTTGAAAAAAATGATCGTGCCTTAGTTTACGCCTACAGAGATCGTAAAACTAAGAAAAGAGAATTCAGACGTCTTTGGACTCAAAGAATCAACGCAGCTGCTAGACTCAACGGAACTTCCTATTCAAAACTCATGGGAGCTTTAAACAAGTCTTCTATGGAGCTTGATCGTAAGGTTCTAGCTGACATGGCTGTGAACGATCCTAAAGGTTTTAGCGACGTCGTTAGCCAATTAATGAGTTAAGCTCATCAGATTTTACAATTTAAAAAATTCACCAGTGAGCTGTTTTTAGTAAAGATAGCTCACTTTTTTTTTATAGAGATGGATGTGTGAAAGAAGAAACGGTCAATGCTTTTGAAAGTAGAAAAAAAGATCACATTAAACACTGTCTTAATGAAAGCGTCGATGTGTCCTCTGACCAATTTGCTTCCATTAGACTCACACATCAAGCACTGCCCGAGATTAATTTTGATGAAGTAGACATACAGGCAAATCTTCTTGGGCATACCTTTTCAAGCCCCATTTTTATATCGTCTATGACTGCGGGGCATACACAAGGAAAGGATATCAACCAACTATTAGCTAAAGTGTGTGAAAGCAAAAACTGGTTATTCAATGTTGGGTCACAAAGACACCAACTGCAAAATGACTCACAAGTGGACGCTTGGCAAGACCTCAAGCAACAGTTCCCTAATGTGAAGATGGCAGCAAACCTTGGGTTATCACAACTCATCGATGCCGATTTAAAAAGTGTCGAGAGTGTTCTTAACTCTATAGATGCTTTGGCCTTAATCATTCACCTCAATCCATTGCAAGAGGCTTTGCAGATGGAAGGCACTCCCAACTTTAAAGGAGGGCTTGCTAAAATAAAAACTTTGGCAGAGTCTTTGTCTGTACCAGTTGTAGTTAAAGAGACGGGCTGTGGATTTTCTGTAGATACATTGCGATCATTGATTGGTTCAGGAATTCAGGTTGTCGATTTAGCAGGTTTTGGTGGCACTCACTGGGGCCGTGTTGAAGGGCTTCGTGCAAGTGATGTTCAAGAAACTATGATGACACAGTTATCACAAACCTTTGCCAATTGGGGAGTGCCAACCGTAGAGAGCTTAATGTCTCTGCAATCTTTGTCTTTAGATTATAAAGTTTGGGCTTCGGGCGGAGTGCGCAGTGGGCTTGATGTTGCTAAGTGTTTAGCTATGGGTGCTGAAGCGGCTGGAATTGCACGCCCAATATTGTTAGCTGCACTGAAAGGTGAACAAGATTTACTAGATTTAATGAGTTTTTACGAACAGGAATTACGAGTGGCCCTTTTTTGTACGGGGAGCGCTGGGCCAAGTGAGATCAAAGGAAAGTGGAAATGGACCGGAACGAACTAAATCAGTATAAAAAGACGTTTTCAGGATTTTCAAAACTTGAGTTCAGTGAAAGGTTAGAGCGGCTGGGTGCTCTCGGTGTGCTCAACAAAGAGGATAAATCTTTCTTGCAACAAAACTGTCAGATGGATTTAACTTTGGCTGAAAAGTTTGTCGAAAATGTTTTAGGCTACTTTCAAATGCCATTTGGAGTGGCCACAAACTTTGTTGTCGATGGCAAGCCATACGTCATTCCCATGGCAGTTGAAGAAACCTCGATCATAGCTGCTGCGAGTAAGACAGCCAAGTGGGTGCGAGATAAAGGGCAAATCACCACCCACATTTCTGGGCGAGAAATCATCGGCCAAATTCAAATTGCCATTGTTAAAGATTATACCGCCTTAAAGAAAATAATTAACGAAAACAAACAAAAACTCATCGCTATGGCCAATGAAAATGTGGCCAATGGTTTGGTTCGCCGAGGTGGTGGAGTTAATAATATCGAAGTGCGCGCTATTGAAAGAGATGATGGTCAATTTATGGCTGTGATACATGTGCATATGGATGCCTGTGATGCCATGGGTGCCAATATTATTAACCAAGTTTGTGAATTCTTAAAAAAGCCCATTCAAGAGATGTCAGGCGAACACGTCACCATGTGCATTTTAAGTAATTTGGTAGACACGAAAGTCACTCATGCAAAAGTTGAAATCTCAGGTGTTGATTCAGACCTTGCTCATAAAATTGCTGAGGCCTCTTTATTTGCCAAGCTAGACCCATACCGAGCAGCAACCAATAATAAGGGTGTGCTTAATGGCATTGACCCAATTTTAATAGCGACTGGCAATGATTGGAGAGCTGTCGAAGCTGGTATTCACGCGTATGTAAGCCGTGATGGTCAGTATCGCTCGGTTACGGAGTGGAAAGTAGATGGCGATAAGTTGGTTGGAACTTTTCAAGCCCCACTTATTGTTGGCATTGTGGGCGGAGTGACGAAGCTTCACCCAATGGCGCAGATGTCTTTGCGTATGATGAGGGTTGAGTCCGCTGAAGAATTATCCAAAGTGTGTGCTGCCGTCGGTTTGGTGCAAAACTTGGGAGCCCTTAAGGCCTTAACGACAGTGGGAATCATAGAAGGCCACATGAAATTACACATCAAGAACTTAACCCTTGGAGCCGGAGCCACAGAGCAAGAAGCTCCCGTTTTACAAAAAAAATTAGAAGAAGTTTTAAAAACTACAAAAAGAGTTTCTATGTCCAATGCCACAGAGCTTTTGGATGAAATGAGAAACGGTGTGAATCAGTGATAGAAATAAAAGTTCCGAGCAAAACTTTTTTATGTGGCGAATATGTCGCTCTTAACGGTGGGCCGGCTCTAGTCCTCAACACGGGGCCTGAGTTTTTAATGTCTATAACAAAAGGTGCTAGTGAATACTCAGTTTTTCAACAGGGGAGTCCCTGTGATCAATTTTTTCAAGACAACCTAGCCTTGTTAAAAGATTTAAATTTTGACTTTAAAGATCCGCATGCTGGAAGAGGTGGGTTTGGAGCCTCAGGGGCAAAGTTCAATTCTTTGGTTGCTGTTGAAAAACTACTTCAAGGTAAGCCCCTTTTTAACTCCTTAGATTTTCGCGAGAAGCTTTTGCATTACAGCCGTCAGCAACAAAGCGGCTATGACGTTATTTCACAGTTCAATGGTGAAATTTGTTTTATTGATTTGAACGACAAAAAAATTGAGAGACTGAGTTGGCCTTTTGAAGACAAATTCATCTATGTGGTGCGAACAGGCAATAAGCTCAATACCCATGAACATTTGGCAAATTTACAAGTAACAACCTATCCAATTTTAACAAGAATTGCTACACAGGCTTATGACAGCTTAAAAAACATACAGTTTAATGAGTTTTCTGAACACATCAATGCTTACTACAATCAACTGAGAGCCCTTAATTTGATTTGTACTGAGACTCTTCAGCTAACTGATAAGATCAAACAACAAACACAGATGTTTTCAGCGGTGAAGGGGTGTGGGGCCGCCGGAAGTGACACTTTGTTATTGCTCGCTGATCAGAGTAATGATCTTAGCGCTAAAAAGTTGTTTTCGGATTTAGGACTAGAGCTTGTGTTTTCTGGCAACAAGTTGTGTGAGGGAATGTCTCTCACTGGCAGTTTGGGTAAAGAGGCGGTCATGAATGCTTAAGGTCAGTTCTCCTGCAAACATTGCGTTGATTAAATATATGGGAAAAAAAGATCACATCTTAAATAAGCCATCTAACTCATCACTTTCTTGGACATCAGATGGTTTTGTCACCCATATTGAAGCGACGAAAAATAATACAAGTGCCTGGGAGCCTTTGTCTGGCCCTTACGCAATTCAATTGAATGAAAAATCAATAGATCGCTTTTTAGTTTTTTGGCAGTTTTTAAGAGATGAATTTCAAATCAAAGACAATTACTTGATAAAAAGTAACAATAACTTTCCATTTGGTTGTGGGTTGGCAAGTTCTGCCTCTAGTTTTTCTGCCCTTGTGAAATTAGCCTGCGCCATTCAACCAAACCATGGCAAAAGTTTGTCTGAGCTGGCTTTGCTGAGCGCCAAAGGGTCAGGATCATCTTGTCGTTCTTTGATTGACGGGTGGGTGCAATGGGATGACTCTGGAGTGTCGAATGTTTCAGACATTCCTTATAAGAACATCATTCACAAAGTGGTTATTCTTGAAGACAGTGAAAAAAAGGTGTCTTCATCTCAAGCCCATAAAAATATTCAAACGAGTCTATTAAATACTGGTCGGGCCGAAAGAGCTGAAAAAAGATTGATTGATTTAAAATCTGCTTTTTTAAGTAAAGATTGGCAACAGGCTTATCAAATTTGTTGGGCTGAGTTTAAAGATATGCATGCTCTTTTCGAAACAGCGATGCCGGCTTTTTCATACTATAACGATCAAACACAATTAGTGCTTGATAAGTTGCAGGTGTATTGGGACAGTCACGTCGATGGCCCTCTTGTCACTATGGATGCTGGACCTAATGTGCATATGTTATTTCGCGAAGACCAAGCGAGTGCTTGTGACAATATACTTAACAACACATTAAATGGGTTTAAAGTGTTATGAGTTTGGAGTACGGAAAAAAATCTTATGCCAAATGGATTTTAGCTGGTGAGCATACGGTTTTGCGGGGAGGTCCGGCATTAGTCTTCCCTTTTAAAAAATATTTCATAGAGTTTAAATACTTGGCTTCTGATAATGAGTTCCATTTGCAATTAAAGAGTGAAGACAGTCCCATGGAGGTTCTCTTTTGGGGCATTATGGAAAAAGCCCTTCATTTAGTAAATAAAAAGCGAAACGACCTCAAAGGGCAGTTAAAGATCAACCCTCAGATACCCATTGGAGGTGGGCTAGGCTCCTCTTCAGCTCTCTGTGTGTCTTTGATCGAATGGTTTCATTATTTAGGTTGGGTCCCAAAGGACCAAATTTTTTCAGCCTCGAGAGAGCTTGAGCATATCATTCATGGTGAGAGCAGCGGAGTTGATATTGTTGGAGCTATGTCTGAAACAGGGCAACGTTTTTTAAAGAAAGGCGATTACGACAGTTTTCCGATTCACTGGCAACCTAATTGGTACTTGAGTGACTGTGGACAAAAAGGAGTGACTGCGAGTTGTATTCAAAAAGTTCAAACTTTACTTAAGAAAAACCCCGACATCGGCGCTAAAATAGATAAACAGATGATCAAATCAGTTGAGTTAGCTCAAAAATCATTGGGTTTATACGATGAAGAGCAAGGGTTAGATATATTAACAGAAGCTATTGATCTGGCCAGTAGTTGCTTTAAGCAATGGGGCTTGGTGCATGGTTCCCTTAAAGAACATATGCACAATCTCACTCGCAATGGCGCTATTTCAGTCAAGCCAACTGGTTCTGGTGAAGGTGGTTATGTACTTAGCCTATGGAAGCGTCCTGCCCCACCAATACTGAAAAACCAACTAGGTCTCATTGAAGTCTAGAGCTAAAGAAATAGATTAATTGTATATAGTTTATAGAAAGAAGGAGTTTCGACCTTCTGAGCGCCAAACGGTTATCCTGAGCGAAGCGAAGGGCCTGCCGCAAACCAAGAAAAAAGCCTAACCCCTTACCTTTTTCGTTTCTTACTAATAATAAAGAAAATTGCAGCCAACACTAACAAAGCAAGAATTCCAAGTTTCTTGGTGTTGTCCAGCCGACCATCCATCTTGCTTTCAGGAGCTCCTAAGGACTCATCTGTAAACAAGTCGTCCAGTTCATTGCTGACCTTCAACTGATTATTGATATTTGTCTTCACTAAATTCTTAGGCGCGTTCATTTGTGAAAGTTTAGGGTTTATTTTCAAAGACTCAATAGACTTCACAAAAGCGCTGGAGAAACTTGGGTAATCGTCATTGCTAGCGGTAAAGCTCACTAAAATGGTTAAACCATTTTTTATAGTGATTAAATACTTAGTCACACCATTTGGAATTTCACTGTTTAAATGAGTGGCTTGAATCCAGTTGTGATTGCGGATAGTGACTTCTTCGACCGATTGTGGCTGTGACTCGATAGTTTGTGAATTCCACTCTGTTTTCATAGGTTTTTGTAGTCGATTGAGATACGTTTTAAGGTTAACACCTACTTTTGTTTTTTTGGTAGTGAGAACAATAATTCCTTTGCGAGGTGAGTTTTTAGGGCTGTTGCAATTCCATGAGCCTGCAATGTGTGTGCAACTCCAGCCAGGGGGAGTGTTAAAGTTCAAGAAGGGGCTATTGAATTTTTCAGCTTGTAAGCTTGATGTCATGCCAAATAAAAAGATAATAGCAAATATAGTCTTCACGCGACCCCCTTATTATTGAACATAAACCCTTAATACTATTGTAGGGGGTGATTTATATTGAAACAAGTTTAATTCTTTAGAAAGGATGATAGATGTCTCACTTTGAGATTATAAACCGAAACTAACATGCAAAAGATGCGTTATCATTCTGGTGTGTTGAGGTCCTTCGCTGCGTTCAGGATGATAATGTTGCTTTTAGGATGATGAGACTTTCTGAAAATAAAAGAACACCTTACTGAGTAAGGTGTTCTTAATTGTCGTTGACACTTTAAAGGACGTTATTTGATTTTTAGGTTAATAGGTCTTGGTGAGTACCAGTTATTTAAAGACAAAGTGTCGACTGTGCTTCTTAAGTTCATATCTTTAATGCTGAATGAAAAAGAGTGGAGTTTTGCATTTTCAATTGGGCAGTAAATTTCAGTAGAGATCACTGACAAGTTAGCTTGGCAAGTTGTGACGTAATCAGTAGTTTGTATGCCACCAGGGTTTGTCGTGCAGTTTTGTGCAAGCTTAATTTCAGGGCTATGGTTGTTACAGCTATCGAGGAGAACAGTGATATAGAGTTCATCACCGACAACAATGGCGTCAAAGTAGTTGAGTGGCTCATTCGGCTCATTTGGTGACCTAGGCTGTGTATAGCTAACAAGAGTTCTTGGCTCTTCGACCCATTTTCTTTTTACAGCTAGAGTATCAATTGTTTTTCTTAAGTTGATCTGTTCTAAATCGACAGTGAGAGTTCGATAATCATAGGTGTCACAAGCCATTTTAGTTGAAGAAATGGCATAATCAACTTCGCAGGTGGTAACAAAATCTGCAGTGTCAGCCTTTGAACAATTGCTTGCAGCTTTGATGTGTAAACCATGACTGTTACAGGTGTCGAGTAACTGTGTGATGTGTAATTGGTTATCGACAACCTCTGCGGTGAAGCCATTTGAGTTTGCAAGAGCAGTTGTAGAGGCGATCAGTGTAATAATTAAAGTTAGTAATTTCATTTTAATTTCCTTTTTCCCTTAGTGGGTTTTTATTGAACTCTCTTTTTTTAAGAGTCATTGTTGTTACTTGTTGAATCTGAATATAAGTGGGTGGAAATAAAAATGATATTTATTTGATATTAATTTTTGCTCATTTAATTAATAGTTTATTAATAAAATAATAATGTATTAACAGTATCTTATGGGCTTGAATTGATTACATAAGATATTACGGGTTGTAAATGAATTGAATTTGTTTTTGGGTATTTAATAGTTTACCGGCAGACACTTTGTTGATGTCAGAGTTGTAAGGTGGTTTTCATAGGTAAAGACAATTAACCCTACAGAATTAGACTGTAGCTAAAATACTTTTATTATTAATTAGTAATTAAAATTTTGACCTGACTTAATTTCTCTGAAAACAGAAGTAACTAAATAAAGCAATGCTCGTAGCATGACTTGCATTTAAAGATTCAATTTTTGAATTCATTGGAATGTTTATTTGGTCAACAGGCTGTGCACATTCAGGAAATCCAGGACCTTCTTCGCCAATGAGTAGGTTTAAATTTTTTGGCCATTGAAATTTTGTAATGTCTTTGCCGTTTTTGTCGAGCGAGTAAAAAGGAATCTTTTGTAGTTCTTTTATGCTAGGTCCGTAAAAGAGTTTTGTTTTTAAAACAGACCCACTTGATGCTTTGATAACCTTTGGTAAAAATGGATAACAGGCCTCTTTAAGTAGTACGACCTTGTCAGTTTCAAAAGCAAGAGCGGACCTTATGAGGGCTCCTAAGTTATTTGGTTGCCCCATTGGAGTCAGCACCTGCAAGCCACCAGGCTCAATAGAAAGGTCAGTAGTGGGCACATCTGGGGTTTTAAAAACCAATAAGGGGTGATCGGTGCCAGAATCATCGAGCACATTGAACAAATTTTTTTGAAATAAAAAAGTAGGTAAATCACTGGTCACCTTGTGCCTGTTACTTTCGGTAGCAATGATTTGTTGTGCATATTTGTGATTGA
The DNA here is from genome assembly GCA_020628165.1 of Bdellovibrionales bacterium. GTDB lineage: Bacteria > Bdellovibrionota > Bdellovibrionia > Bdellovibrionales > UBA1609 > JAHDIR01. Next base: position 14,977 of record JAHDFM010000010.1, read on the forward strand.
TAAACTCAGGCAGTAACTTTTTACCGCTGATCAAACAAAGCCCGGAGTCTTTGCTGCCTTTTTTTGTTAAAAGTGACTTAAATAGTTTAAAGTTTTTATTGTCAGCACTTTTAATGATCAAGGAGTGGCCACCTTTTCAAACACCACCAGTCGTCGTTGATGCGGGGAGTTCGGTAAAGTGTAGGGGATATCTTTTTTGAGTTCAAATTTGCCATCAAATTCTTTTTTAGCCACTTTTAACTCGTCATCGACATTAGGGCCTTTCATTAGAATCACTTCCCCTCCAATAGGCAAGCAATTGTAGGTGTACTTGAGAGTGTTTCTAGTGTCATCCACGGCACGAGTGATGATTGATTGAGCGGGATAGCTAAAGTCTTCATCAACATAACGGCCGATGATATCTAAATTTTCAAGCTGCATCTCTTCGCGCACATTTTTTAAAAACTGAACTCGCTTTCTGACACCTTCAACGAGGATGATACGCTCATCAGGATAGTGAATCTTTAACGGGATGCCAGGAAAGCCTGGACCAGTACCCATATCAATCAATGGAAACTGAATTTGGTAAAGTTCTAAAGGGACAATCAGGCAGTCAACAAAGTGCTTGATAGCAATGTCGCGGAACTTTAAGAGGCGGGTGAAGTTTTCATCTTTTTGTTGCAACATTAAAATACGGTAAAAGTGAGCCAATTGCTTCACTTTCTCGTAAGGATAGTCTTCGAGGCCATGATGCTTAAAAGCATCGGCCAGGCGACTGCAGGCCTCCTCGAGAGAGTAGATCACTGTGGGTTTTTTGTGCCGAGATCTCTTGTAATCTTTTGCCATAAGCTAAGATACTAATTGAAAAGCTGGCAAAAATCATTAATAATTAGCGAATGTTAGAAGAAAAAGTTAAACTTATATTTGATTCCGCCCACAAGGCCATGCAAGAGGCTGCAGACAGTAAAACTCTCTACGATTGCAAGGTAAAATTTATAGGTAAGAGTGGAGAACTTTCACTGCTTATGAAAGAGATGGGCAGCTTGCCCAAAGAGCAACGACCCGAGTTTGGTAAGGTCGTTAACAAGTACAAAAAAATGCTCGAAGAACATTACCAAGTTTGCGAACAAAACCTAAAAATGGCAGAGCTTAACCAGCAAATCAAAGATGATGCTTTGGACCTTACACTGCCAGGGCCGACACAAGATCTTGGAAGCGTTCACCCCATTCCAATGGTTATCGATGAGATCGTCACTATTTTATCGCGCTTAGGGTACAGTGTGAAGTCGGGGCCACTCATCGAAAAAGAGTGGTACAACTTTGAAGCCTTGAATGTTCCAGAAGATCACCCAGCTCGCGATGAACAAGATACTTTTTATTTAAAGCCCGGTTACGTACTAAGAACACAAACAAGCCCGGTGCAGATTCACACGATGGAAACAGAAAAGCCACCGTTGCGTGTGCTATCTCCTGGCAGTGTATTTCGTTGTGACAGTGACATTTCACACTCTCCCAACTTTCACCAAATCGAAGGCTTGCTCATCGATAAAAAAGTGTCCATGGCCGACCTTAAAGGGACCATTTACTTTTTTGTGAAAGAGTTTTTTGATAAAGACGTTAAGATTCGTTTTCGTCCAAGCTTCTTTCCATTCACAGAGCCTTCTGCCGAAGTGGATTGTTCATGCCCTATTTGCAAAGGCAAAGGCTGCAGTATGTGCAAACAAACGGGCTGGGTTGAGATCGGTGGTTGTGGTCTTGTGAATCCAAAAGTGTTGAGCTCTGCAAACATAGACCCTGACCAATGGCAAGGCTTTGCCTTTGGCTTTGGTATCGAACGCATGGCTATCATTAAGTATGGCATCACTGACATTCGTTTGTTCTCGGACAATAACAGTTTCTTTTTAAAGCAGTTTTCGTAGGCGACAGGATAAAAAATGAAAATTTCATTAAATTGGTTAAGTAATTACATTGACGTTGAAGAGTTCAAAAAAGACACCGAGCAGTTGTCTGTTATTTTAACTTCAGCTGGCCTCGAAGTGGACGGTATTGAGGACATGGCCAAAGACCTCAATCATGTTGTCGTTGGTCAGATCAAAACATTAGACTCTCACCCTGACGCTGACAAACTTACCCTTTGCCAAGTGGATGTCGGGCAAGAGGGCTTGCAGCAAATCATTTGTGGGGCCAAAAACCACAAAGCCGGTGACAGGGTTGTGGTGGCTTTGCCAGGAGCAGTATTGCCTGGGAACTTTAAAATTAAAAAATCAAAAATTCGTGGTGTGGAAAGTTTGGGGATGCTGTGCTCTGACTCAGAGCTTGGTTTTGCCGAAGACAGTGAAGGTATTCGCATCTTGCCAGAAGATGCTCCCGTCGGTCAGGCATTTGCCGACTATTCTGGCTTGGATGACATTGTCTTTAACTTGAGTGTGACTTCAAACCGTGCTGATTGCTTGAGTCACTTAGGCCTTGCGCGAGAACTTTCTTGTATATTGAATCGTCCTCTCAAAAATATTGAAAACTCTTACGAAAAATACAACTTCAAAACCTCAGACACGATCAAAGTAGAACTTAAGGACAATGAGAAGTGTCCACGTTATATGGCTTTGTTGATCAAAGATGTGAAAGTGGAAGAAAGCCCTGCTTGGTTAAAATCTTATTTAAAAAATGTGGATGTTAATTCAGTCAATAATGTGGTGGATATCACTAACTATGTGATGCTTGAGTACGGTCAGCCGATGCATGCCTTTGATCTTAAGCATCTAGAAGGCAGCCAAATCAATATTCAAAGTCTCACTGAAAAAACAGAGTTTGTATCTTTGGACGGCACAAAGTACGAACTAGATAATAACGAACTGGCCATTTGTGATTCCAGAAAAGTTGTTGCTCTTGCTGGTATCGTTGGCGGGCAAAACTCTGGAATTTCTGAAAGCACTCAAAATTTAGTTTTAGAAGTGGCACACTTTAAACAAAAGCCGGTGAGAAAAACCTCTCGTGCCTTGGGGATTGATACGGACTCATCGTATCGTTTTTCACGCGGTACGGACATTAACGAAATGCCTTCAGTGGTTGCTAGAGCCGCCCATCTTATCGAAGGCCTTTGTGGCGGTAAAGTCTCAGGTGAAGTCATCGATTGTTACCCAAATAAAATCACAAAAAAAGACATCACTGTTGAGTTTGCTTACGTGAGTGAGCGCTTGGGTTACAGCATTAATGGCACTGAGTTTGTCGGCTGGATGAAGCGTTTGGGTTGTGAGGTGATCAAGCAAGATGAAGCGTCAGTGACAGTTCAAGCCCCTAGTTGGAGACACGACATTGAGATCAAAGAAGACTTAGTGGAAGAGCATTGCCGTTTGAATGGGTATGATAAAATCCCAGAAACATTACCACCTCTTAGTTACGAGCCACTTAAGCACGATGCTAGTTACTTACAAAACAAACACACCTATCAGTTTTTTGCCAAGCAAGGGTTTCACCAAGCGGTGAACTATAATTTTGTCAATAAGTCCACCAACTCAGAGTTCATAGGTGATGTGCAAGCATTTAAAGATTGTGGTTTCATAGTGGGGGATCAAGAGGTTCTCTTACAAAACCCTCTGAGTGAAGAGTACAATATGATGCGACCGAGTTTGTTCGCCTCATTGTTTAAAAATGTGCTCACCAATTATCGCAGTGGTTTGAACAGTTCAAAAATCTTTGAGTTAGGCCGTGTCTTTGCTGACGGTGAGACGGGCTACAAAGAGAGCAATCACATTGGATTAGTGTCATGGGGTAAGACCGTTAACTTGTGGACGCAAACATCATCACCACAAGTATTGCATTTAAAAGCAGTTATGGAAAACTTTCTGACCAGCTTAAAGGCGAAGTCTTGGAGTTGGAAAAAATGGGACTCCAAGGTTGCGTTCATGCACCCCGCAAGAACTGCCACCTTGTTTTTTCAAGGTAAAAACGTGGGGTACATCACAGAGCTTCATCCTAAGATTAAACAAGATTATAAAATCAGAGAAGATGTGGCGTTTGCTGAGTTTAATTCAGACCTGTTAATGCAAGGCTTTCCACGCAAACCAAAGGTGACAGAAGTTTCTAAGTACCCAGCAGTAGAGCGCGACTTTTCTTTTGTCGTCGATAAGGCCGTTGTGAGCGATGAGATCAAAACCTTCATTCAAAAGTCAGAGAAGAAGCTCATTGTGAAAGTGGAAGTCATTGACAGCTATTCAGGTGAAAAATTGCCGGCAGACAAACATTCATTAACTTATAGGGTTCTGTTTCAAGACAAAGAAAAAACGCTCACAGAAGACATCATAAAAAAGATGCACTCAGAGATTCTAAATAAAGTGCAAGAAAAGTTTCAATAGGGCCGAGGGCTGCCTTTTAAAGGGGCAGTTTCTTTGGCTAAGAGCATTACAATAAATAAAGCCTATTTATGATCTTAAGAGGTGCTTATGTACGACCATGGTCTAAGTTATGTGCGTTATATTGGCCTAGAATTATCTATAAGCTTATAAAATCATTGAAATTATGTAAATTCTTGATAGCCTATAGGTGTCTTATGACCCAACTAAGGAGACAACCATGGCAGGACAAAACGTAAGTCAATCAACAATGACCAAGGCTGACATAGTGGAAAAGGTTTATGAAAAAATTGGGTTTTCAAAAAAAGAAGCTTCCGAGCTTGTTGAGTTAATTTTTAAAACTTTAAAAGATGTGCTTTGTAAGGGTGAAAAAGTGAAGATTTCAGGCTTCGGTAATTTCATCGTTCGTGAAAAAAAAGCAAGAACAGGCCGCAACCCACAAACGGGTGAAAAGATAACTATCAGTGAGCGCCGCGTGTTAACGTTCAAACCGTCGCAAGTGTTAAAAGGCTTGCTCAATGGTGAAGACGTCAGTGGATTAAAAGATTAAACACCTGAGTTAAAAAAAAGCATCAAATACTAAATTTTCTGTATAAATTGGATGGGGAGTCTGAAAATGGATGAGTTTATATACGAAACTAAAGAACAAAACGCATGGGCTCCCGACAGCTCTCAAAGAAACTTTGAATCTAAAAACTTAATCGAAGCCGATCAAGAGTTCGCTCAAGTTATCAATGAAATCCCTGACAAACTTGCTTTTAAGATTGGCGAAGCGGCTAAACTTGTTGGTGTTAAAACTTACGTTCTTCGTTACTGGGAGACAGAGTTCTCTGCACTGAAGCCAAAAAAGTCAAAGAACAATCAACGTGTCTATTCAAGAAGAGACGTCGAGCTTGCTATGATCATAAAAAAACTATTGCATAAAGACCGCTTTTCCATCGAAGGAGCAAGGTCAGCACTTTCTAAAATGAAAAAAGAAACTAAAAAATCAAAGGCCATTCATGGTGCGATCAACAAAATGGACTCATTGCGCAGCCGTTTGCAAGAGCTCATCTTTGAAATCGAAAAAATCCAGAACCGCTTATAACCCTTTTTTTTGATAAATAAAGAATTGCTACAGTTAGTGTTTGTAGGACTAAAAACACTAAGTTTGTGTTGCCTAGAGTTTTTTGCTCATAGGGAATGATAATAGTCTATTGTAAAATAAATATATAGCTAGAGAAAAATTTATATAATCAAACTCAGATATCTAATACAAGCTATCCCCCTAGGCACAGATATTGCTTAATATATTATTATGAAAAAACTAATTTATATTGCTCTAATTCTGTTTACTCAAATGTCTATTGCCAAATTTCACGATTTTTCGAAGGTAGAAACGCTAGACTCAAACCACCAATCTAATACTGGTGAGTCTGAATCTAAAACGCAAACCCCAGTCAATGAAGAAGTTTTTGTTGATGAAAACTCTAAAACAGTTGAAGTTAATCAAGATTTATTAGATATTTTTTACTTAGGCTCCTTGAGTAGTGCTATTTCAGTTGAGTTGTACAATTCTATATCTAAAATGGCTCCAATAGCGGATGTTGAATTTAAAGAGTTAGCAAATATAAATAGTAGTTATAATCTAGATTGCTCTATTTTTTCCACATATCAAAGTAGACTTACTTACTATAAACAAAACATGGGCTCATATGTACCTAGTATTGTCCTTGATAAAAACCATTTTTCGACAGTTAAATACAGTTCTGAGCTTAACGCATATTACAAAAATATTGATAATGTTGAAGATGGCTACTTTTGTACAGTTCAGTATAAAAAAATTATCGATAATCAGACAAAAGAGTTGTTGGCTTATCATTTGACAGAAAATAAAGAAGACTCAGAAAAGCGTTATGAACAATTTTTAAGACATGATTTATATTTCAGTTACCGTTCATGTCCTCAACACACAGTGAAAAAAACATCTAGACTTGATACGGATTTAAAAATAAAAAATCTCCTCACAGGAGAGCTAGATAAAATCTCTGAGTTTTTATTCTGTGTTCATGTAAAAAAAGAAAATGCTCAAAGAGACTAAAAAAACAAAAGTCATTCATGGTGCGATAAGCAAAGTGGACTCTTTGCGCAGCCGTTTGCAAGAGCTCATTTTTGAAATCGAAAAGATTCAGAACCGTTTGTAAATAGGGTCGTTTTAGATCTTTATTTAGTGGTACGAATCGATAGTTTTTTTTCCAATTATCAAAACAAAATAAATTGTAGAAAATTTAAAAATAAGCTCTATCAGAGATTTTCTTTTTTTATTAAAAAGTAACAAAAGTTCATAAATACTGAGATTCTAGTTTGTAATCTTTTTAGAGTTAAATATTGGACTCTCTTAATTCTTCATAATTCAGGTATGAATGGTTATGGAATTTTTTAAATATATAGTCGTATTATTCTCGTTATACCTTTCACTTTCTTTATCTTCTAGTTGTGGTTGGGCTCATGCTTCTGGTCAACTAGATGTGGCCGGTCTGCCAGAGAAAAGTGTGGCTTCGGCAGTTGTTGGTCTAGAGCTCTCATCCAACGAATTAAAAACTTTAAAAGAGATGAAGACTCGAGAAAGCCTTCTCTCCAAACAAGTTAAAGAATTAGCTCAAGTTGAAAACCAAGATTTTTTTCGAGCGATTGAAAACCTTAAAAAAAGCTATTTTGAAACTCGGGTTTATCCGTTGGATGAAATGCCAGATGGGGACTCTCGCGAGGCTGAAGAAAGTAGGAATAAGATCCATGCAGATATTAAAAAAGCTTCGGACAAAATGGTCAAAAACCTAGCTGTAGTTCTGAACCTTCTTGAGGTCGAATACACGCTGGAGGAAGGAAAGCACGGGAGTGTGAGTTTACAGTTTTCATCATCTGAAAAAAATCGATTAGGTAAACTTGTTAAAAAAACGTTTCAATATACAGGATCTAAAGTCTTTTTTAACCCTTACTCCGCCTTTGTTCCTGGTGGTTTGGAGGGGTATTATTTGTCGAGAGAAATTTATATATCATTGGAGTCAATCATTCGATTTAATGATCAGTCTGAACTCACTCATCTGTTAACTAAATTTGATGTTGAGTTTCACGAATACATCCATGCTCGACATGATTACCTACTTTCTTACGAAGGGGTTGATTCTATTTACAATGTTTGGATGGAGCCTATCGAGTCGTCAGCTGTTCACACTCATGGGTCTTACGCTAGTTATCTTCTTTACTCAGAGGTCCCTGCTCACTTGTGGGAGTCTGTAGCCTTGATTAAAGAAATAAAAAAACACTTAAAGAATTATGAAGATGGCACTTATGATTCATCAACTCAAATATTAGAAATTGGACCTCTCGGGAGGAACCCTTACAATTTAGGGGTGGTGCTCGCAGCAGCATCTGATGGCGAGCAAATTGCTCAATGGTTACTAAACATCATTGGAACAGATCCTGGAAATGACTTTAATGTGCAATGGCACCCCAATGAGTCAATCGAAGTTGATAGAAGTGATTATACTTTACCTACGGGCACCACTTTTGATGTTCATGTGACATCGTATTGGTATTTTGAGCAAGAGATGCTTGAAATTCGAATTTTATCAGAGCAGTCAGATTTATCCATACCAACTCCTGACTCAAAGTTGCTTGCACTAGCGAAAGTAGATCCAAACAGCACAGAGTTTAAGAAGCTTTTGCATAAGAAAGTGGTTCATTATTTGACAGAGATGCAAAAAGCTTCAACTGACTCCAAGCGCTTTGCCGAGAAGTTGCTTGGCCAATTCTCACAGTTAGAACAAAGTATGGAGATTCGCTTTGACGAACCTAAAAAAAGCAAAGAAAGTACGATTAAATTATTACAAGAAATGCTTGGCGACAGTGAAAAACTACGAGACAAATTTGACTTTGATGGTCGTCTATAAATTTTAGTGATTTCACAAACAGACTATCGTTGTCTCTGTCGATAAGGCTCCAAACTCTTATATGCTCTAATTTTAAACGGTTCACACCAAGAATTTTAAAACAACTATAGTTGAAGGTCTCCGAATCCAACTTTATTCGTAAGTGATTTTATCTTTTCTATTTTGAAACTTTGTTTTTGATGCCACTTGATATCTTGTTTTAATTCGTTGACTTGTTGTTTAGTGAGGTGGCCTGTTGTCAGTTCAATGGCTTTTTGTACCCAATTGGCTGAGGTGAGGCTTTTGGTGAATTCAGTGCTTGACTCAATGACTTGTTTTTTTTCTGCCATGCTGAGTATGACACTTTTGGTTTGAGCCACTCCCATGCCGTGATGGTTGACTTCGTCAGCTAGAATTTGTGTTAAGGCGTGTTTTAGGTTTTGATCTTTGCAACCTGCTTGCAGCGCTTGGTAATGCATAAGACCAAAGCCTTCTAAGATCACTTGTATAGTGAAGGTGAGGTTGTGCTTGCTATGACTGTTTAAACAGTTAGATAAAGCTGTTAACAGTGGGTGGATTGAAATATCCGTCGGGTGCCCAGCGAGTAAGAAGGGCTCAATCAGCCTGCGGTGTCTGACTTCATCACCGGCAAAAAGAGTGTACAAAGACTTTTCTTCGACACTGTCAGCAAGTTCAATCATTTTGGCTCCGTAATTGAGGCCAAATTTTTCGATGAAGTAAATCAGTTCTAAGCTCCATTGATTTAAGCGGAAAATCACTTGAGTTTGCTGCTCTAAGCTCAGTGATTGAAATAGCTTTGATTGATGTAGGTCGTAATGCTCAGCCGACCAGTAGGGGAGAGTTTTGGAAGGCACTTTGTCCATTGGAACAAGTTTGTTCAGAATTTTATTTAAAGAGGTGTTTTCATCTGAATGTTCACACAGCATGCTATGATCGAGTTGTTTTTCCAATCTGTCTCCTTTCAATTTTGCCTAGCATGGCTCGGCTGCCAGAAGGTAAGAAGGTGTGGTCCGGAAGTTCCGTGCCAGGTCCTAGGTTAGAATTAGCTCCGACAATGGATTTTTCACCAATTTTAATTTTCTTAACAACAGAGGTAATCTCGTTGTCTTTGCGTTTGAGGATATGGGCTCCCACTAAAGAGAAGTCTCCAATGAAAGCGTAATCTTCAATTTCAAGAAGGGAGCGATCATAAATCACTGAGTTAGGAGTCCAGATCACTTTTTTGCCAACCCGACTGCCCCATAACCTGAGCCAAACACTGAAAGCACCAGGAATTACAATGAGAACTCTTTCTAAAAAAGGAAAGGCAATGAAGTTGTACTGAAGGTAATGGGAAATCAACCAAGTGGAGCCCTCTTGTTGTTGCGGGCCGATTTTTTGTTGACCCTCAGGCACTTTTAAGAAGGTGAGTCGCCAAACGAGAAGTGGTAATAGATAAATCGAGAAAAGAGCTAGAGCAAAAAAGGCAAAATTCAAATGTTTAAAAAAATAAAAAAGACTTAAGCTAGATAACAACAAATGAGAGCAGGGGAAGAATCTAAATAGCAGCTCTGTTTTTTTGGAGACTTTTTTGTTCATAACTTTATAGCCCTAAAGTGTAGTTTAAACGTTGAGTGAGTTTTTCAGTACTGGTTTGTGCCGACTGAGTGTTTGATAGAATGCTTTCAGTGCTGCCAGTGATGATGTCATAGGTGATTTTTCGGCCAGGGTGAAAGCTAGTGCCTACTTTTTGTAAACCAAAACGGCTGAATAGCTTTAAGCTTTCAGGCTTGCAAATACCTATCAGCCCTTGGCAACTTTCTTTACTAAAGATCTCTAACCCTGACACACACAACAAATATTGAACTACGAGCACTAGAGTTTTTGAGTCCATCGCTGGGTTAGTCACAAGGCGACCAATCTCATAATAGTTTTTGTAATCATCAAATTGGAAATCATGGTTATCATAAGATTCAATTTCAAATGGACTAGCAACAAAACGCAAAGAGGCGAGCACTTTATTTTTACAAGAAAGTGAGAAGATGATCCCACGTTGATCGAGTTTATGTTCTAAAGCACGCTCCTTCAGTTTTAATAAATGTGGTGCATTTTTCAGGTAGTAGTCTGATCGGTGGCGCCATATTTGTTTGTAGAGCATTGATTTTTCTAGGTTTTGATTTTTTAAAATATCAACCTTAAGTGTCTGCGAAAGACGTTTCTGCATAGAAAGTGTTTCTAAAACAGCCTCGGACTGCCTAAGATCGGCTATCTTCATGTTTAATAAATGATAATATAATTCTAATTATATAAAAATGGGCAAAAAGTACCACAAATTAAATAGAAGCAATCATCCTTTGAAAGCAAAAGCCACATAAAGAGACAAGCGACACACCCAAAAAAACAAATTGTACCACCCAAAAATTTGTATAAAGATCCTAAGACAAAAGTCCAACCAGCAATAATTCACCAACAAAGCACATGACTCTGAGCGAACTATTGTATTCGGGAAGAAGCATTGTCACTGAGCAAAGCGAAGGACCTAAACAAGCACCACTTATTACCGACAACCCAAGCATAAATCTTTTTTTAATTCAGCAAGGGGAGTGTTTAACTGCTCTTCCCAATGAACAGCCAGCAAAGCTTGAGTTGATTGACCCAGCTGCCAGCCACGTGTCACAGTATTAAAGAGCTTTGGCAGCTCTGTTCTTTTTTTGCGATAAAAATGTATGAAGGCAAGACAAGTGATCAGCCCTGCCAGCGGAGTTTTTAACTGAGCGTAATAAAAGGCAATGAGTCCCGCTTCGCCTTCTTCGCTAGTATCAAAATCTGTTACGACATGCCAAAGATCATGAGTTTGGCGCAGACGAAACTGCAAGTAGTCGCTGTCGTTGGTAACTTGATTGGTGAGTTTTTTGTAAAAGCCTGGGTCTAAGTTGTTTTCCATTAAATAAAGATGATAGCTATGGCCTAAAGACCCTTCGGGATAAGAACTCAAGTTTTGTGACAGTAAGGAGTCATGCAAACCAATTTTTTCAGAGATCATTTTATCAATAGATGCGTTTTTTCGGAGTTCAGTTAAAAACAGCTGTTTGTTTTCAGGGTCAGTGATCACATTTCCAAGTTTTAATACAGAGTCGACTTGCCTTGGGTCTTTTAAGTACTTTAAAATAGCTTTAAGGGTGAGGAATTTGTGAATCAGTTTTTTCATAGTTGCTAGTTTTTTTTAGGTGAAAACTTACTTTCAGTGTAAACACATTGCCTGAGAATACAATATGAAATTTATAGAGCTTGAGTAAAATTCACTTATACTTTTTTTATTAGATGACAAGGAGGTCATACATTTGCAATTGATCCTAAGAAGTAATCCCATGGAGTGGGTGTATTTTGTTTTGACCTATGCTTGTTTCTTGTCTTTCTGGCACTCAAGTTTATTTGTGTTTATAAAATCAGATCACAATAAAACCTTTGTTCGTTTTAGCATTAAAATTCTAAGTATAGTGATTTGGAACATTTTGCCTTTTATGTTTTTTTTCACCAATTACAATGTTTTGAGTTTAAATTTAAATATTGGAATAGCATTGAGCTCTCTCGCTTTAGTTATTTATTGGTTTTCGGTAAGGTCAATCAAAGGACAGAAATTTCATGTCATCTCCACGACGCTAGAACAAGAGAGTGAGATATTTACGGGTGGCATCTATAAATGGATCCGTCACCCCTTTTATACGGCTTATTTTGTTTGTTATATAGGTGTGCTAATTACTTTTTCAAACTTAGTAAATATAGTGGTCATACCGACGATCATTATTATTTACTATTTAGAGGCCAGGAAAGAAGAGTTGAGGCTGCAACAAGTCAGTGAAAATTATTCGGACTATTCGAAGGTTGTTGGTATGTTTTGGCCTAAAATAAAAAAAGGCTTTCTTAAAAAGAAAGCCTTTTAAAATTTGCGTATAATTAGATTAAATTATCCGGCAGGTGATGGTGAGGCAGGAAAGTCACAATCATTGACACCTTGTGGATCAATATTATGTTCTTCTAAAGCTGCATCCGTCTCACTAAGGTCACAAATACCATCACCAGTGGCTACACATGTAGCGTACAAAGTAGAGACAACATTACCCATAGTTCTAACTTGCCCAGGGTTAAGTTCAGACTTCATTAAAATTTTATATATCTTTTTTAATCTTTTGTTCCCTTTCTGAGCTATGTCCCATAATTTAGTTTGGATAGCAGATTTGTCAGCGGGAGTTCCAGGTTTTGGGCTTGAGAAAGCATTAGTTGAAGCAGCAGCCCCTGCAGCAGAAACACCTGGAAGGTCATTAACATCAACTTTAATTTGTTTCCCTTTAAGTCTGCCAGCAGCACCACTGATTGCATCTGTTGCATTTTGCAAAGTCTGTCCAGCTTGTTGAGCTGATCTTGAAGCTGAAGTTCCTACTGAAGAGGTCGTTGCTCCTGATGTGTTTATTTTAGGCTTTGTTAGACTTGTTCTAGTGGCTGTCGCAGTGTTTGCGTTTGCATTGAGTGCAAATAAACTAAGCGATAATGTAATAATTACACTGATTTTCATCTCATTTCTCCTATATTCTAATTATAAAATATCAATACCAAATAGCTTGCAAATAAGGCGCCAGTTCATTTAGGTAACTTATGTACGTCAAATGAAATGCGTTGAGTAAGCTTTTTAGTATTAAATGGTTTGTAACCTTAACTATTTCTGTCTTAGCATACTCAATACTATTTGAATCTCCGCAAACTAATACAGGAACTTCAATTTCGTCACCACTTTCTATCATGTAAGAAAACTTTTCACTCGGTAGAGAGCCGTTACTGTCCTCTATAAATGCATTTATTTCATTCTGAGTGCATTTTCCCATAATTATGCTTTCAAGAATGTTTTTTGAGTAAAAACGCTGTTTAGATTTAAGAAGATCAAGCGCCATATTATATTGAGCTTTTAGGAAGTTTAATTTTTGTTCATGATCTACATTTTTTGCGTAGAAAGAGTTTCCTATATGCTCCCATCGAGCAACATACTTTCTTCTGTCATTTGTGTAACTAAGGATTGTCTTCAGCATAGGCACTAAAATGGGTGTGAATTCAGTGGTGAAGCCAAGTCTTTGTTGGAAGGTTTGAATTCGTTTAAAGTAGTCAAAAGCTCTTTTATAGGTTTCTTTCATGATACCATCATCGTTTCCATGCAAAGTTCTTGAAAAATTACTTAAAGATAACCTATCCATGAGACTTCTTTCCATAGAAGGGTTAAATTCATAAAACGCCTTTGTGCCAACTAAAGGCTTAATAAATCTACTTCTAACAAAATCAATATAATCAGACTCGTAGTCATCCCAAATGTGTTCAACTTGAGGTAATAAAAAGTCACTCCACCAACTAAATTTAAAGCTTGAAAAGTCTTCAATAAATTTTTCGTTAGAAGCCTTGGCTATGTCTTCAGCGCTGAGTGTTTCTTCATTCATTTCAGTATTTGTTTCTGTATCATCGCTGACTTGAGTTTCAGATGTATCTACATCTGAAGAATCAAGATCTTCATTGTCTTGAGTCTCAGCAGTAGTGACACTTTCTTCATCAGCAGTTTGAGCTTCGTCATCGTTGTATGAATAAACCCCTGAAATCATGTTATCAAAGACATAAATGGCAAGGTTATTGTGCTCTCTCTTGCGTTCATCATGCCAATAGCCATTTAAAACGTCATTGTATTTAATCCCTAACCTCTCCATATCTTCTCTGTAGTTTTGTCTGCCACTAATTTTATCGTCGGTAACTAAAGAACACATATGACTCTTACCAGGGCTTGCAATGATGCTTGGAGGTATAAAACTGATGGCCCCACCAGACTCCTTTCTACTGAAATCATTGATAACTTCAATAAGTGGTGAGTTTTCATCTTCTGGGTCAGAAGGAATTCTTTTAGTTAAATTTGCTCCGCAGGCCATTTGAAAGACTAAGTAATCAACAATATGTTTAAATTTAATTTGTTGCACAGACTTTGGATATTTATCTATATCAGCAAGTAAAGGCTGTCCTTTGGAGTCGTCAGTTAAATTATGTAAAGCTTCTAGAGAAAGTCGTTGTTCAATTTCTTCTCTTGAGAACTTATCTTCGTTAGCTTTCAAGAATATAAAATACTTGTAAACAGATTCAGCGGTTAAATAAACTTCGGTAAACTGAGTTGTAAATTCTTGCCAATTAGCTAGCTTATGAAAAAATGGATCGAGCAATAGTCTTTTACGTTGATTGTTGTAGACGATATCATCTTCAATCATTAAGTGAGGGTTCTTATCGTACTCGCAGCTGTCGTAAGCCTTGTCCATACGTCTTTTTATTCTGTTATAGGCATCACTTCCTTTTGGTGGGAGCTTGCTGAGTTGCTTTTCACAATCATTTGCTAAAACAGTGTAATCATAATCTTGCTCAGAGTTGATTTGTTTGTCAACAGAGCTCAATTTTTCTAAATGTTCGCTGTAGGATTCAACATGTGAACTGTACATACTTCTATTTTGTTTGACGTACTCATCAATAGAAAGACCAAAGTAGTTAAAGTTTAATGGGTTCCATAAGTTTTGAATGACTGGATTGATAGCATTATCAATGGCCATGATGATCATGATACTTCCAATGAATTTTACAATACTCGTTTTACCTGCCAATTTTATCGCTTTTTTAGCTGCATCCAAGCCAGACTTTTTCTTTAGATCAAAAAATTGTGCTGTTTTATTAGCGGCAGCTTTATATGTTCCTACGGTGACGGCAGTTGATAAGGTCATAGAAAGAGCATAAGGGGTGTAAGACATGAACTTGTCTTTACTGTTCCACCTTTCATAGGCAATGTTGCAAGCTCTTTTACGAATTTCGTCATTATCCGTCGTGTAGCAAGTGTGTATGTCGCCACTAGTAATATCGCTTATTAGGTCTAAAAAGAAATGAACAAAGTAAGTAGCTCCAGCTACACCACTCAAAAGTTTAAGAGCTTGGTGCCTTTGAGTTGATGATAGCGGTTTGTCAGTGTCAATAGGTTCAACAGGTGTTTGTAAAGCCTTTTTATTTTGCTTGTTTTTGTAAATGATATGACCCGCAGTCATTGGCCCTAGCAACATATGAGTTCTTGGGTCTGTGAATCGTTCATACATTTGTTGCCATGCTAGTGGATTGTCTTGAATGTATTGAGCACTAAATAAAGTTGCAGTTAAATCGCCAAGCGCATAGCCTCCATAAAAAAGGGCAAAGCTTTTTATAACTTGTCCAAAATGTCCACGTCGAGTTCCTGGAGGAAATTCTTTGTCGACAGCTGGGTTGTTCCTAAATTTTTCATAGCGATCACTGCTGTCATTGTTACTTAACCACGGGTCATCAGCTGCAGAGTAAGGAGCTTTAGCCTTTGCATTTTGACCGGTTTTCTTTTGATCATTGGGGTCAATAGTTTCAGTGGCCGTATTAGAGTTTCCTTGATCCAAACGACCTTTTTCTGTTGAGCTTTTGTCCGGTGTTGAATCTTTCCCTTTGAATTTGTCGACAAGACTTCTCCATAGGTCTTTGAATGTTTGTTTGTACGAATTTTTTGCTAATGTTTCGTCCCAGTTGATTTTCCCTCTCTCTCTTTCTAAGCGGTTCTGTTGGCGACTTCTTAAGTCATCACTTGAGAAGTTCTCGTTTTCAACAGAGTTTCGAATGTTAGGGTTTGAGCTATCAAAAAGGTGTCTTTTGTATTTGAGGGGAGTGCCCTGCCTTATGCTGATGAACCTTCTAGCTACTCCAGAGCGAGTGTCTTCAATGAAGTCTACACCTGTTGCGTGCTTAATATTTAGAATGTCATTGTATGCTTTTTTAGCCTTTTCACTATTGTGTCCGGAAGTTCCGAAATCACCAGCCTTAACCATAGCGTTGTAGGCATGTGAGGCCTGTTGTCCGAGAATGAATATGCGATCGAAGAGGCTAGATTTTTTTGCAGAGTTTCCCTTTGCTTGAAGGTACTCTGTTTTAAACTTCTGTAAGTTCTCTAATGAGCTTTCTAATGCTTTTCTTCTGTTTTTCTCAGATCCATAAGCTTCATTTGCTCTTTTTAATTGGTCTTCAAAAAACTTTTCAGCAGTTTTTTTATTTGCTTGCATTTTTTGGTCTGAAGGATCTCTAAGATCATCTGGATCTCTTAAGTCCTTTAACTCTGGTTGACCTCTTAAGAACTTTTCAAAATCAGCACGTGCTTTTTGGACACTTTCTCTATCACTGTCGATCATTCTTGATTCAAAATTCATAGCATTATTGTAATTACGTATGACCTCCTGTCCTTTGTTATATGCTTCAACTTGTTGATTAAGTCTTTCAAGGTCACTCATATTAGGAGTATTATTGATTTCATTAACAAGAGTTTTGAATTCACTTAATGAATTTCTAAAATTATCTATACTGTTTCTGTAAGCACGGTTTCTTCTTTCAGCTTTTGATTCCTTTGGCTGAGCTGGCTTGCTTTCTTGGGTAGATGTTTGCCTTACGACCTCTTTGTATGCGTCTAGGTAGAGCTTGCCTTCTCCCACACGGTTTGGTTGTGTGCCTGGGTGTTGGTCAAACTGAGTATACAGTGGTTCTAGTTGGGAAATAATTAGTTTCAATTGATTCCCTACTGCTTTTAACTCTGTTGGAGTCAGTGTTTTGTTTCCTGAAATTCCACTTTTGGTAATCTGAGAGTGCAAACTAGAAGCTTTCTTGTTGAGTTCATTAATTTTATCTGTAATGACTCTATGTTCTGCAGCGATTGCATTTCGTCTTTCGATTCTTTGTCTATTTTCGTTTGCCTGACGAGTATCTCGCTCTTGTTTTTTTACTTCTCTTTGTTTCTTGTCAGCTTCTTCTTGAGCCCTTTTATTACTTTCATCTACAGCAATTTTTTCAGCGCCTTGTAGCCTTCTATCAATGTTCGCAACCTCATCTTTAAATGCAGTGACCATAACTTTATTAGATTGTTTGTTTTGTCTAGATACGAAAGGGTGATCATTATATTGAGTGGCAAGAGTTTCTAAAGTTTGTAAAGACTTACCAAGTTCAGCTCTTTTTTCAAGAAGTTCACTCTTATATTTTAAATAGTCATTTTGGTAATCAATATTGTTAATGTCATTGATCAATTGTGTAGTTGCTCTGTGAGCAACAAGAATTTTTTCATTGAGACTAGTTAAAGCGGCTTGCTTTTGTGCTTGTTCATTACTTAGCCTTTCAGCTCGTGCTTCTCTATCAGCTGCAGCTTGCTCGGCAAGTGCTTTTCTTTTTTCCGCTTCATCAGCTATTTGTTTTTCGCGACGTATTTTTTCTTCAGCTGCTTTTTTTTCATCTTCAAGTCTTTGTCTGTCTTGAGCTTCTTTTGCTAATTTAGCATCATTTAATTGACTTTCTAATTCTGTGACGGAGTTGATCTTTGCGACAGGGCCTGTATTTTTAATGATATCAACTCCATATCTGTTAACGACGTTTTGGATATTACCAATTGTTCTGTTTGAGTAACTTCGTTGGTCATTCATGGCTTTTTCAAGATTTTCATTTAAATATTGTGAGCGGCCGTCAAGTTCAGAATTTATAGCTTGAACTTGTAACCCAACTTCATGAATTTTAAAGAGAGTTTCTGCAGAAATTTGTTTTCCATTAGTGATATTTTGAGAGGTAATAATAGAGTGTAGTTTTTTGTTGGCCTCATGAAGTCGCTGGATATCTTCTCCAATAACCTGACGGTGGGCATCAGCAAAATCTGGATTAGCTGATGCAAATTGAATTGGCAAAAAAAGTACTAATAATAAGACCGCTATTGTTTTCATGCTTTTATTATATTCAACAAAAGTGCCAGATTTACTATTCTAAAGCACTGGAATGATTGGTTTATTTTTTAGATATCTCATCTTACATTAAAAATGCTCAATATTGTCACTGGGGAGTTTAGGCTATTGACTATAAGTTTTATAATCGAGTTTAGAGTCTGTTTCTTTCTTTGTGTCTCATTTTGAGACAAACAAACACTTTTAAAATTGGGTGATAAAATATAAAAATGACTTGATGTAAACAAATGTCATTTATTGTTCAGATAATTTAACTTAATTAAATTTGTTTAAAAATATTTTTTATTCGACTCCCTAGTTAAAGTTTCATAGCATAAATATGCCTTAAAAAAAATTAACCAAAAACGGGGCAACAAGACTCTATAGTCTGTCATAAGACTCAACAACTACTAACACCGCTGAAAGGGAATTTATCAAGCGGAAAAGGGATTTTATATGTCTAAAAAAATATCTGAAATCGAAGGGATCGGCGAAGCTACTGCAACAAAGTTTGAAGCAGCTGGCATCAAAACTGTTGAAGCTCTCTTAGAAAAGGGTGGTCAAAAAACAGGTCGTAGTGAAATTTCTGAAGCTTCTGGAATCAGTGAAACTGTCGTTCTTGATTTCGTGAACATGGCTGACCTATTTAGAATCAACGGCGTTGCTGGCCAGTTTGCTGAGCTTTTAAAAGCAAGTGGCGTTGACACAGTCAAGGAACTTGCTACTCGCAACCCTGAAAACCTGTGGGCAAAGCTCACTGAAGTGAACACTGAAAAGAACCTCACTCGCGTGGTGCCAACGGCTGAAAAAATCACAGATTTTATCAACCAAGCGAAAGAGTTACCGCAAAAGGTTTTTCACTAATTTTTAAAAACTTCTTTTTAAATGATGACGTAAGGGAAGCCCTAAATAGGCTTCCCTTTTTTTATAGAATTTAAGCTCTGTTGAACTTTACCCAGGTTGCTGCTAGAAAGTAGCATGCAAGCAAAGCTCTTAGGCAAAGTGAATTTCCCAGTCATGCTGGCCCCTATGGTGGGGCTCAGTCACGTCGCCTTTCGTATGATGCTCAGGGATTATTTACCGGTCGGAGCTACAACTTTATGGCCCACCGAGATGCTCAATTCTCGTAAAATTCCCAAACAAGATCTCGCAGCTCACCCTATGAGCCTGAAAGGGGAGGGGGAGACTGAATTGTGGCCACAAATTTTAGGCAATGAGCCTGAGCCCATTAAAAACTCCATTGCCCATTTAAAAGAGTGGGGCGCTGAAGCCATCGACATCAATATGGGCTGCCCGGTTAAAAAAGCACTCAGACACAACTACGGAGTGGCTCTCATGGGGGACATCAAGTATGCAAGCGATGTTGTCAGAATGGCCGTGGACGGTGGTGATTTGCCAGTGTCGGTGAAGATTCGTGCAGGCTTACAGAATGATCAATCATTTTTAAAAGACTTTGTGTTATCACTCGAAGACGCCGGAGCCGACTGGCTCACCCTGCACCCGCGAATTGCTGGTGTCAAAAGACGGGGCCGTGCTGATTGGGAGCAAATTGCTTTCATCACAGACATTTTGAATGTACCTGTCGTGGGTAATGGGGATGTACAGACTTGCGATGACGTTTTTGCCATGCTCGAGCAAACGGGTTGTTATGGTGTGATGGTCGGCCGAGCTCTCACAGCTAGACCTTGGTTGTTGTCCCAAGTGGGTGAAAAACTGGGATTTAAGGGCGTTTTGGGCGATAAAGATTTCAAAATACCACAAACTCCGCAAGAAGAAGCCAGTGAGTATGGACGTTCGTTACTTAAACTGCTAATATGGTTGAAGATTTTCTACGAAGAGAACCCAGGCCTCATTCGTTTTAAATTTTATGTGAAAACCAGTCATGTTTGGTTGAACTTTGGACATTCATTTTATTCCAAGGTGCGAGTTTGCAAAACATATCAAGAAACAAAACAAGTTGTAGAAAGTTTCTTTAGCAATTCAACCATCACAATGACTCAAAAAACAGATTTGCGAGAATAATGCTTAAAAAGAGATTTAAAAATTCACTTTACTTTTTGCTCAACGAATATGTTGTGTTCTTTGTTTGCCTCTTTGTCTTATGGCAGGCCATTTCATTTTTTAGGAACCCTGTCGATTATAAAGATCAGCTTGTTAAAATCAATATGATGTTTGACGGGATCGAGTACGATAAGAAGCAAGGGCTTGAATATGCCATGTTAAACCATTGTGATAGTTCCATTGCAGATTGCTCATGTCGCATTCTTATTCATGGCATTGGCGATAATTTTCAAAATTGGAGCAAAGTTTTAAAGCTCATTCATGATAAAAAATTGCCAGGCCGATGGGTTGCAATCAATTATCCAGGCACAGGTGAGTCAGACCCTTTTGCTCATAATGAAGATTACCAAGTGAAGCGTTTTGCAAGTCAACTCAACCAAAAGATGAAGAGCATTTGTGACGGTCCCTACGATATAGTAGCTAACAGCATGGGCACCTGGATCTCCTTTTGGTGGGCTATTCAGTATCCAGAAGATGTTCGATCTTTGTTTCAGCTGAATGCTGTTGGTATTTATTCAGACTATTCATGGTTTGCCAATGTGATGGTGAACCCTAATTTACAAGACCTAAAAAAACTTCATAGGCTTGGTTATCATAACGTTGTTCAGTACCCTGATATGATTTACGAGAACACGATAAGAAATATGATTAAGCGAGGTAACAAACGCTTTATCCTCGAGCAAAGCAAAGACCTTGCTGTTGATAAGCATTTACCAAGTTTAACCACGAAAACCTTCATTGGTTGGGGAGAGTCTGACAGAGTTTTGCCTAAAGACACATACTATCAGTACCTAGATAATATACCTAACTCGCGGGGACAGTTGTTTAAAAACTGTGGTCATACCCCAAACTCTGAATGTCCGGAACAAGTGGTGACGGCCTTAGAAGATTTTTACTTTGGGCCTTTATCACAAAACGTAGTTACAAAGGCTAGTCGCACTGATAACGATTTATCCGTTTATGTATACTCATCCATTAAAGAAGTTTCGTTCAACCTTTATGGTCTGATTAAAAAATATGTTTACCCATATATCAATGAGTTCACCGGTTCTTAAAGTTTGACAAAAACTTTACTAACAAAAACTAAAAATATTTTCAACATTAGCTTGCTAAAAATTTAACGTCTCATACTGAGAGGTTTGTCATGTTTTTTATCAAGTGAGTTTATTTATAGTTTAGACTTAAGCATAGATGCACGTAATTGAAAGGAGGAAGCTATATGCGCAAAATCGTGAACTTAAATAACTTAGAACTCAATCCCATTCTAGATAAAGAAATTCAAAACAATTTAAATGATATCCTTGAGTTCTGTCCCGAATGCACCAGTGTTAATCTCATCGTTGACCGAGTGGTTCGCAACAAAGCCAATTTTGAAGTTAAAATATTATTAAAAGGTCCAGGCATAAAAATGTTCTCATCATCAAAATCTGAAAATGTGATTGATTGCATAGTGGACTGCAAACGTAAAATACTCAATCAATTCAAACGTCACAGAAATAAAACAGTCCTCGAAAGGCGTCGTAAAAAGGCAAGACACATCCGCGACACTAAATTTAATGCCGCTTAATTTTTTCATTAACTCATTTTGAGACAAATATTTTAATCAACGGACATCTCGGTGTCCGTTTTTTAGTTTTATTTACCAATAAATCATTTAAACTTAGCAATAGAGCTGATATTTTTTTTCCATTTATGAATTAGAACTTATTTTAATACTGTATTCAAGGCTGTGGGCTAAACGCTCGCAATAATGTTTCCCGTAGATCTTTAATAAACAGTTTTTCAGACTGTGTCTTAAGAGTGTCAAACCGGTAAACCAAACATATCTCATCATTAAAAAACGGATAGTTATCAACCGCAACAAGTGCTTTTTTAGTAGAGTCTGTTGCAACACGCCCAGGTAGAATCCCAACACCCACATTTTGTTCTATGAGTGAGCGAATCAACTCTAGGTTTGAGGTAGTGATGTGCTGCTTAATTTGAATGTCATTTTTTTTGAGTTTTTTAAGCATGGTTTGTGCTTGCACTAAGTTAGGGTCGTAAATAAGAACTGTCGGTTTCGTTTTATCCAGCTTTTTATGAGCCCAAAACTGAACTTTGTCAGTACACACTTTGTGAATGATTAAATCTGGATGTTTCGTCGGATTCACCACCAAACCAAAATCCACTTTAAAGCTGATCACCTGCTCTAGTACTTTGCGCGACAAATCGTGAACTAGTTTGAAATCTATATTTTTATATTTTTTAAACACAGTGGGAAGAATATAAGGAAGAGTGTAATGAGCCACAGAAATATGACAACCAAAGGTGTAGTTGCCAGAGATGGTTTGCTCTTGTTTAAGCGTATTTGTTTTTATCTTCTCCCAACTAAGAATCAACTCACGCGAACTTTGGATAAAGCGCTCACCATTTTTAGTCAGACGTACGCCTGATTTGCTACGAATCAATAAACTGGTGCCCAAATTGTCTTCAAGGCGTTTGATCGCTAAGCTTAAACTCGGTTGCGTGATGCCAAGTCGCTCTGCTGCTCGCGAGATATTAAGAGTGCTGGCTACTTCTGAAAAGTAGACAAGGTCAGAATAGTTGGGTCCCATAGTGTCTCCTTGAAAACATAAGCTTAAACGAAATCATTAAGTGTTTGATCTTTTGAAGATGATAAATGAGCTAGGACCACAAGCAATGAATTAAGTATAAATTGAAACTATGACAATGATTTAGATTATTAATTATATTTATTACCAGAAAAAGGGTTTAAATGACTTATCAAAACGAGCGAGTGACCTTTTTCATACAAACTTGATTGAAATTAAAAAGGCCTAGTTTTAGCTCGTTATAGCTCATAGTTTTCGGGGGATTTCTAGGTAGCGATGAGTTGCTTTTAAAATGATAGCAACTTTTTTGATGGCATTAAAAACTAAAAAAATAGGGGGGGGAGAGAATGAAAAGTTCTAAAAGAGACTTTTTAAAACTAGGATTAGGAGGACTTGTGGCAGGAGTTGCGACACAAGCAAGCGCTATGGTTTGTGGAGGTTTGACAGCACGCCAACCGGAAGGGCCATTTTATCCAGAAAGAGATCAACAGGACAAAGATAATGATCTCACTCAAGTTGTTGGGCGAGGGCTCGTAGCTGAAGGTGAGGTGATATTGATACATGGGCAGGTGCAGGATCAAGACTGTAACCCTGTAGAAGGGGCCTTGGTTGAAATTTGGCAAGCTTGTCACACCGGTAAGTACAACCACTCGGCCGATCCAAACACGGCAGAGTTAGATCCAAACTTTCAGTACTGGGGGCGCGCCATAACTGACAGTGATGGCAATTATGACTTCAAAACCATTATGCCTGGTGCCTATCCTGCATCGAGGGATTGGATTAGACCATCACACATCCACTGCAAAGTTCAGAAAAGAGGGTTCATAGAGTTAACCACTCAGATGTATTTTAAAGACAGTGAACATCTTGATTCTGACAGGTTGTTTTTATCTGTGCCCGAAGAAGAAAGAGACACTTTGGTGATTGATCTAAAAAAACAAGAGGATCAAGAGCACAGACAAGGCGAGTTCAATGTCACCATAGTTAAGGTATGATGATTATCTTTGATATAAAATAAGGATAATTTCGTCATCTTGAGTAAAGCTCTGTCATCCTGAGCGAAGCGAAGGACCTAAATATGTAAGCACTTGCTTTGTGATAGGTTCTTCATTTTGCTCAGGATGACAACCCTTCTTTCAGGATGACGGTACGTAACTTACAATAACACCAACTTAGTAGTTGATGACTTTGCGCTTGTTGAGCGGTTGTACTGGACGGTTGTTGTGTGGGTACAATTGTCTAAATGCTAAAATCTGATCGCGCGAAAGAGTGATCGGAGTGTTGAGCACATTCCAGTGAACTCCCTCTACACAAGGTGGAGTTGTCAATGATCCAACATAGTGATAGTGAGTGTTCTTCTTAGGCAACATCTCTGCTACGTTGATTTTTTCAGTCAACACTTGTTCAATATTTTTACCTTGGGGAATGTTTCTCCATAACTTATCGACAAGTTGGTTCCTTGGGCCTTCAATAGCAAAAAAGGCAACGATAGCCACTTGTCCTGATGAACTTTGGTGAACGTATTGGATTTCTAATGGCAATGAGTTACCAGACAAAGTGTGCTCACTGCTTGAGTGAAATGAAATACTCTTTAATTCATACTGCTCACCACGAATAGCCACATAGTTGCCTGAGGCCACATTGATCATAATGGTTGTGCCTGTATCAGTGATTTGAGCAGAGCTTGCTTTGTAATTAAAATTAATATCTGGTGAACCTTGTGGGCGCGACCAAACTAAATTAATTGGCGATTGGGACAAACCATTTTTACACAAACCATAATCGGGAGAAAGATCGCCCCAGTTATTCGGTGAGTGAATCCCATCGTAGCCCCATGCAGAAGAAACATTGGCCTGCACCGCTGGTGTCGCTTGAGGTTGCATGATTTTTGGAGGCATGTTTGCGTCCTCTTTAGGAGGAAGAGAACAGGCCATTAAGAAAACACAAAGTGGATAAACTAATTTATTTAATTGAAACATGATACACCATCCTTAAGTATCTAATATAAATGAAGTTATTTTAGTTTAAAGGCTATTGTGAGCTTGTCAAAATTAAACATTGAAAGCCTGCGTCATTTTTTTACCTCAAATGCATTTTAGGCTAGTATGTCGACTTCAATTTGGAGGCTAAAATCAAAGGTTCAAAATCTTCAGGAGCAAAGGTCGTGCTCTCAGCCCTTTTCGCCAATGGGACCATTTGTATTGCTAAATTTGGTGCTTGGCTCGTTACACCCAGCCCATCCATGCTTGCAGAAGCCATTCACTCACTTGCTGACACCTGCAATCAAGTTCTTCTATTTATAGGGCTGCGCCAAAGTCAGAACGTACCCACAAAAGAACACCCATGGGGTTACGGGAATGCCCGCTATTTATGGAACCTAATTTCTGCAACTGGGATTTTCTTTATTGGTTTTGGTTTCACTACCTACCATGGCTTTAACAGTCTCTTTAATTTAAGACCTTATGATAATACAGAAAACTTGTTGTTGCCGATTTGTATACTCTTGTTTTCTTTTGTTCTCGAAGCGTGGGTTCTTTTCTTAGCTTTTAAGGATGTGAAAAAGAAAAAGGGCAAAAAAAGTTTTGTGGAGTACATCAAAAAGGGGGATGACCCAACGACAGTGGCCGTTCTGTTAGAAGACGGAATCGCAGTTCTTGGGGTGAGCCTAGCTTTAACTGGTATCTGGCTCTCAAAGATCTTACAAACCAATTTACCTGATGCCATTACTTCGATATTTATTGGTTGTTTGCTCGGTGTTCTTGCTTACACTTTGATTCGCTCGAATGCACGTATTTTAATGGGAGCTTCTGCAAACCCAGAAGTAGAAGAAAATATAAAAAATTATCTAGCATCTTACAATGGCATAGATAAAGTGGTGACCTTTAAAACTGAAATTTTGGGTCCAGCAAGGCTTCGTTTGGCTGCTGAAATTGAGTTTCATGGAGAGGTTCTCATTAATAGAGAACAAATAGTCAAAGATGCTGAGAAAATACGTAGTGGTGAGGAAGACCCAATACCAATTCTGATGGACACCTCGGAGCGCATGGTAAGAACCTTAGGCAAAGTAATCAACGAGCTTGAGGCGGAGCTCAAAAACAAATTTCCACAGCTCGACATCATAGAATTAGAAGTGAACTGATTAATAGCTTTGCTTGTTAGCTGCGTAAGCGTGTGTCATTAGTATTTATTATGTTCTGAGAAATATCCCCTTATTTTTGCAATTAAAAATTCATTAGGAAAGTTTCATAAAGACCTTTCGACCATATAAATGTATTAATGAGAGCATTCATTGAGACGAACATTCATGAAGGGGGATATATTGAAATCTTTAAAATCATTATTTTTAATCGTAACAATTTTATTATTTAGTTTTTCATATGCGGAACGAACTTCGCGCACGCTTCAGCATGATGAAGTGATCGAATTTGTTAGAGGTAATACCATTCAGTTTCCAAAAGGATCTGTCTTAGATTATTTAGACGGAGTCTTACTCAACGTTATGGTCAATGGGTCTTACTTAGAGGAGTCTCAATGGGAAACAGCTAGTGGTGATATTTACCCAATATATTGTGGCCCAGTGCCAGGAAGTTTGCGACCAGGCTCAGTTGCTGGTTCAAAAAGTGCTCCCTTAGTTTGGTTTCATCCGAACGGTGAATATTATCGAGGGTGTCATGTTTTAACTACTATTGATTTAGCAAGCACCAACTATCAATTAAAAACAGGTGTAGGATCAGACCTTGCTTTGTACGACGACGGTTCTATCGAATACGTGAGCTCAATTTACGATGGACGTATTTTAATGCACAATCAGTGGCTTGAGCTAGAACCAAGGTCTGAGTTTTATAGATATAAAAATTCTAAGCTCAAATTCTTCCGACCAAAATTTAATGAAACACTCTCTGCCAAAACCAAATACGGAGTTATTAATTTTAAACAAGTTCAAGATAAAAAAAGACCAGTCACTTGGACGTTTCATGAAAAAGACGAACATGTTCGCAGTGCTATCATTGGTCAAAAGCTTCCGCTCAAAAATTTTGAGTTAAATCCAGGCGATGGAGTCACCTTTGCTATTTGTGAAGGCGGCCAAGAATCTGGTCAGTTTGGTGAGTATAGATATTGTGAGACATCTGATACTGTTCCTTATATAGACACTGTCAATTTAAGCAAAGCCACAACCATTCAAACAAAAAACAATAACCTGATAAAAACAAGGTTTGTCTCATTCACTCAAGAGGGGCACTTGTTCAAATTAATATTAGATGAAGATTTAAAGTTCACAAATAAAGAAGGAAAAATAATTCCACTTGAAGCAGGGGATTTTGTTTACCTCAGCAAGGATCTTGAAATCATAGATTATATTTTACGACTTAAACGTTTCTAAGTCATAAATCATTGCTGCTTAAATTGACTAACAGAGATGTTAATAACAATTTTGTAAACTATTAGTGTTTTAAGTGGCAACAATTGGGTGTATAGTTGCCTAATGAGATATATTGAATACTTTCTATTAAAGTTTGAACGACTCATTGTTCATAAGAACCCTATACATGTGTTGATATTTGGTTATTTAACTTACGTGATTTTAGGTTTGTTATTTATTTTACTACCCTTTGCACATTTAAATAAAGTACCTTCTATTGATCACTTTTTCACTGTTGTTTCAGCTGTTTCAACAACTGGTCTTGTTTCTATTTCACCTAGTGACAACTACAGCCTATTTGGGCAAATCGTTATTTTGATATTAATTCAAGTGGGTGGAATTGGGTATATGACATTTGGTTCTTTTATTATTTTACAAACAGGTCATCGGTTTTCAAAAGCAAGGGAGAAGTTAACAAGGACAGCATTTCCGTTGCCGAAGTCCCTAGATGTGGTTAGTTTTTTAAGGGGAGTTATTTTTTTTACATTTGCAGTAGAGCTCATTGGAGCTATCATTTTAGCAGGTGTTTTTTACTCTAATGGTGAGTCTAACTTTGTTTGGCTGGGAGTTTTTCACAGCATATCTGCTTTTTGCACTGCTGGATTTAGTTTGTTTAACGATAATTTTTTATCGTATAGGTTTGATAGTGTTTTTATTTTAACAATTACATTGTTATCCATATTGGGATCTATTGGTTATATTGTTTTCCTAGATTTCTACCTAAATTTTACTAAAAAAAGAAGCGAGTTTACTTTCACTTCAAAGGTGATCTTGAAAATCACGTCTCTGTTTATACTAGTGTGTGCGGCATTAATATTTTTCTTTGAACCATCAATTTCTAGATTTTCAATGAGTGAAAAGCTAATGTTGTCTTTTTTTC
The DNA here is from genome assembly GCA_020628165.1 of Bdellovibrionales bacterium. GTDB lineage: Bacteria > Bdellovibrionota > Bdellovibrionia > Bdellovibrionales > UBA1609 > JAHDIR01. The sequence continues at coordinate 42,977 of JAHDFM010000010.1, forward strand.
AAGCTGTCAGTTCAGTGACAACCGTCGGTTTCAGCACAGTGAGCTTTTCTTCGCTCTCACCATATTTAATAACTGTTTTTTATTTTTTTATGCTATTTGGTGCATCTCCTTCTGGCACTGGAGGGGGGCTTAAATCAACGACCTTTTCTGCTCTATATGGTTTAGTGAAAAGTACGTTGCGACGAAGTTCAGTTGTTTGTTTTATGAATAGAAGAATCCCTAACAAAAGGCTGCAGCTTGCCTCTTCGTCTTTTGTTTTTTGCGTTTTATTAGTGTGGTTAAGTTTGATTTTATTATCATTCACAGAGAATATTGAGGTGGATCTGTTGCTATTTGAAGTTATTTCGGCCATTGGAACAGTCGGATTGAGTCTTGATGTTACAAATAGACTTTCTGATTTAGGTAAGCTTATAATTATTATCTTAATGATGATTGGTAGGATTGGTGTGTTAACTTTTGGTTTAGCTATTGCCACTACAGGAAATGAAGAATATGTTGAAGGTGATAATGATTTGGTTATTTAATTTTATTAAAAGTGATTATTTATGAGAATATTATTATTTGTATTAGTATTAAGTTTAATGACTGGCTGTTTGGTAAGAAACACAGTAGATAAGTCTAAAATACCCAAGCAGCAATCTCTTTTAAGTTTGAATGAGGTTGAAGATTATAAATTTGAGTCTTCACACACTTCTTATATTCCAATTTATTCTGATTTAGTCTTATCTGATGAAAACTTGCACATTGCTTTGCAAAGCTTTGTGAGTATCAGGAACTTGAGCTTTGAAACACCATTTAGAATTGATGCTCTTGAGTATTATGACACCAACGGTAAGTTTATAAAAAATTACATAGATCAGCCCATCTTTGTGAACAAGCTCGCTACCTATGAGGTTGTTGTGCCAACCAACGATTTGGATGGTGGAGCTGGTGCGAAAATAATAATTAAATACTCTTTAATATCAAAGATTGATCAGCATCCATTAATAGAAGCTTTGTTCACAGGAATGCACGGCACGAAAGCCGTGTCTTTTTCTAGTCGATCGGTTCTTTTGAAATAGCTATTTATACATTAAACGTTGGGTCCCGCCCACCAAGGGCGGGGTCAACTCTTGCATTCATGACTTCTTTAAAGAAAGCTGTAGTTAAGCTGTTGCTCTTTAACTTACATTCATCTTTATTTACTTGTTTGTAGTTTTGAAGATGTAAATCATACATGCTTACAAGATTTTGCAATAGGTGTGAAATCAAGAAGAAGATGTACATATTATTGCTCCTAGTTAAGTTGTGATTTTAACATCCACGCCATATTTTCGTGTTGCTTAAGTAAGTTAATTAAAAAGTCTTCTGAGCCAGGGTCATTTTGTTCTTTTTCAATTTGTGTTAACAAAGACCTAATTTGAATTTGAATGGACTCATGATCAGACATTAAGTCAGCAAGCATTGTTGATGTCTCTGGGTATTTTCCTGGGCGTTCAAGTAATGTTGAGCCTTTTTTCATTTCATTGAGTGTTCCAATTGGATTGCCTCCAATTTGTCGAACTCGCTCGGCAAGATCATCAACGAGCTTCAACATGTCATGATATTGGGTGTCTAAGAACTCATGAATACTATGAAACCTTGGCCCTGTAACGTTCCAGTGGTAGTTGAGGGTTTTAGTGAATAATAAAAACTCATTCGCCAGCAATGAATTAAAACGGTCGATGACTTTAGCTCTATCGACATAAGGCGAGGCGATCACTGGTTTTAGCATTTTCTCTGGGACCCTGAATGTTTCCCTTTTTATGTTTTCTTTTGTAGCTGTGTTTTTCATTTTTTATTACCTCCTTGTTGTATATTATTATTACAAATTTTATTGATAATAAAAAATTGATTGTTTCTATCTATTCAATTAGATATTATCTAACTGAACAGAATTATGAATAGAATAAATTTAAATAAGCTTTATTACTTTTTTATTGTCGCTAAAGAGGGCTCAATCAAAGCTGCTAGCAAAAAGCTAAACCTAACTCAGCCAACCATTAGCACTCAAATCCATCAACTAGAGGATGATTTAGGGTTTCAGCTCTTTGATCGGAAACACAGAAAACTGAACATCACGACCAAGGGCCGGTTGATTTTAAAAAAAGCAGACAAAATTTTTGAATTAACAGACGAGTTAAATTCTACAATCCCAACAATAAGTAAAAATAAAAGAACCAAATTTAGAGTTGGTGCAATTCAATCTTTATCAAATTCATTTATTTTTGATTTTTCACTCAAACTTTGGAGGGATAGTTCTGTCTCTGTTTCAGTGACTCAAGGTTCTTTTGCTGATCTAAAAGAAAAAATGGACAACGATAAAATTGATATTATTTTGACGGATGGTCCTTATAAAAACAAAACTAAGTATAAGTCAGTTTCTTTAGGTCGAGCTAAAGTTGTCGCTGTAGGTAATAATAGTATACGTATTAAAAAATCAGATTTTCCATTGGCATTAACTAGTCATAATTATTTGGCCTTTTCAAATCAAGGAAGATTGCAAGACGATATAGAGTATTTTTTTCACCGCAAGAAAATTGCTCCAGAAGTGATTGGGAGCGTCGATGATGTCACATTAATGAAAGTAATCACTGAAAAGTCGAATTGTTTTTGTATTTTGCCATATAAAGCTGTGAAGGAGTCAATACAACAAAAGAAAGTGAAGCTGTTAGGTGAGATAAAAGAGATACAAGCTGGCTTATGGGCTGTTATCCCGAGCCATTCTGCAAATAATGTTTTTATAAAAAAACTCCTTAAGGACTATTTTATTAGAAAAAAATAAATAAGGAGAAGAAGCTTGGATTTACTGATTCACATAATAATGCAGTTTAGTCTTAGATAAGTCTTTATCGGTTTGGCCAATGATAACAAAGCGATCTTTTATAAAATGGGGGAGCGTCGCAACCGGTAAACTGTTGGTGTACTTAGCTAGCACCTGCCCATCAGCCGGGTTTAATATACAAATGGATCGCTTAGCGCAATGAGACCAGAGGCTCCACGCTTTGAACTTCCATGGCAAACTGAACTTCATGATCAATTGACTGTTGAGTTTAGCGCTCTTTAAATCAGAGTTAGGGGATTCTTTTTTAAGTTTTAGCTTCCAGCGCAGTTCCCCAGAAAAAGCATCTAGGCTGTGAATGTAGCCTTCATCGGTCATTGCTGCCACTCTGTTGTAAATGGGGATGAGGGTGATTTTTCCAGAAAAAGGTTGCTCGGCATTGTATTCCCAGTTTTTCTCCCCTGTTTTTTTGCTGATAGAAATAAATTGTCCGGCAGAGGTGGCTAAAAATATGGAAGTTTTACCGGCGAGCATATTGTTACTGATGGATGCATAACTTGGTGCTGTCCACAGTATTTTACCATTTTCTTTGTTCAGTTTGTAAAAAGCATCTTCGCAATAAACGTAAAGATTGTTTTTGTCGTCGATCAATTGCAGGACTGTGTCTTTAGACTTTAAGTCAACGGTGGTTTGAATTTCACCTGTTTGATAGTTAAAAATTTGAATGTATGTGCTTTTTTCGTTTTGGTTGACTAACGCTAAATTGTTATCTGCTGTGATGTGCATTTTTTGAATTTTTTTGTCAGCAAGAAGACGCGACCAAATCAGTTGATTCTTACTGATGTCATAGAGATTAAGTTTATCTTTGTTACTGATCCAAAAAAGCAAACTAGACTTAGTGGCATAAACGGGGTCATTGCTAGGAGAGTCTTTATCTTTAAGTTGCCAACTTTCTAAGCTGTTAAGGTTGGTGATGTACAAATTGTTTTTGTCTTTATTGGTGACAATCAAATTGTTTTCAGAGAAATCAAGTTGATAGTCGTCTTTGCTAGATAAGTTCCAACTCTCAGGGTATGGAAAATCAACAGAGATGTCTTTTTCAGCCGTGTAAGCGTGTGACTTTCCAACAACAAACTGATTGAGGTTGTTATTTCTTTGAGTCTTAAGATCTGGGGCAGGGTTATAAGTGGTCACCAAGTCATATTTTTTTTCATATTTGTTGAGGCCTTCAACTAAAGGGGTTTGCAACAAAAGCTTTGGGTTTTTGATAAGGCACACGTAAACAGCAAGACAGGCGACGATAACAATGAGGGCAATGAGTAGGTAGTTTGGCTTTTCATGATTGTAAGACAGAGATGGCATTATAGAAACCTCTTGGTTAAACAATTGTACTCAATATGAAAGTTTTTGGTGAATGATTGGGTTGTGAGTTCTTTACTGTACATGGTTCGAATGAGTGTAGCTTTTGAGTAGTTAGGGTGAAGGTTACAAAGATTTGATAAGTCTTTGAACTTTTCTGAAAAACATTTGAAATCGTTGCCGTTACTCTGAATATGATCCTCACTCAAAAAGTGATGGGACTGATCCACTTTCACTAATGTCTTCACTAAACACTCAAGTGGCACTTTGCCTTTGCGCAGTTTGAGTGGATTGTTGTTAAAAGCTTGTACGGGGTGGCTAGCAAGTGGGTACCAGTTGATCAAAGCGAAAAGTAACATTGGCAAAGCGACCCATGCTCTGCTTGGTTCTGGCATGTGATAGCTTTTGTATAGGCGTTCACGTTCTTGTTTGTTGAGGGCTTGTCTGTAAAAGACAAGGTAGAACATGAGCATGGCTGGAAACAAAAATAAAAAGTTTTTTGCAACAAAGGCGTAGCCTAAATAGTAAACAACAAGGCCAATCCAGGCATAATGAAATATGATTTTAATTCGAGACAGTAATATAAAAGGGGTAACAAGCTCAAGAATAACAACGAAGGTAGAAACCCATTCAATTCCTTTGATTGGAAGGTCTGGTAAATAGTTCTTAAGCTCAAGTCCAGACATCCAGTTGAGGTTGAGTTTTGACAGTCCTGACCAAAAAATAAATAACAGAATAATGAGTTTGATATTGATGGATTTGAGCGGAAAAGTGAACAAAGCAATTTCAATAAAGAATATGAGCACGTGAATATTGTGTGAGAAAGAGTAGTTGAGTAGGTACAGGCTGAGTTTAAGTAAAAATGTGAGAGTTAAAATGGGGAACACCAGGCTCCGTGCTTGTAAGATTAAAAGCAATATTGAGAGCGCACTGGTCACAAGCATGGCTGTTATTAAATATGGTGTTACAAAATTTTCGCACGAGTTGAAAAGAGGCCAGCAAACATTAGCCCCCACATTGAGCGACTCTTGAAAGATCTTCCAATAAATAGCCGTTGATAAGTTGATGAGACACAAAACCCAAGTTAAAAAACGCAGTTGTGATTTTTTGAAAATTAAATCGATTTGATTGCTAAAAAACTTCAAGTTACGTGGACTCCTTTTTAAGGTAGGACGAGACGTATTCAAACGCAGAAAGTAAACTCAGAGCAAGGGCCACCCACAAAGCGATTGTGGCCATCTTCATAGTTGGTAGGCCGAGCACATCGCGACCAAACACCAAAAAGGGCAAAGCCACCATCTGTACTGCGGCTTTCACTTTTCCGAGTGGGCGTGCCATAAGGACAACATTTTCGCTAGCGGCGGCTTGTCTGACAGCTCCGATAACAAAATCTCGGCTTAAAAATAAAAACACCAACAAAGGATTGATACGCTCTAAAGCTAATAAGATAACAAAAGCAACTAATACTATGATTTTGTCAGCAGCAGGGTCGTAAAACTTTCCGAAGTTAGTGACGCCGTTGTACTTGCGGGCAAAGTAACCATCAAACCAATCAGTGGCACTGGCGAAACATAATAAAGTAGTACAAAATACGCGGTAAAAGGGGTCGTTGGGGTCTATTAGGATCAACATAACAAGTGGAGCCATCACCACTCGCAAAGTGGTCATAAGAAAGCCTAAATTTTTTTTACTCATGGGTCTCACATTTGTTGTTTGTTTGTTAAAAAATGAATATCTACAAATTTCACACTTCATAAAGAGAATCAACGATATATTGGCTTTCAATGAGAGTATTTTCTTAAAAAAATGTCTACACTCAGCCCTTTAAAAACTCTGCATTAAGCAGATTTTTCAGCGGACTGTTTTTTAATTGATCAGCTGTGAGAGCTTTTGTAAGCTTGCAAGAGAATTATGCAAAATACCTACGAATTTAAGTCTCGAGTCTCTTTTTATGACACAGACGCTATGGGCGTCATGCATCATGCGTCTTATTTGCGAAAATTTGAAGACGCTCGCGTGTCTTGGCTGCGTGAAACAGGCTTAAACCAGCACCATTACCCTCAATCGGATTTGGTTCTTGCCGTTATAAAAGCGGACGTTAAGTATCGATTGCCGACCAAATATGAAGATGAAATCACCGTTGAGCTTAAAATTTCAAAAACTCGTTTAAAGCTATTTATAGACTATGTTATGAAAAATGAATCACAACAAGTGGTGGCAACGGGTCAGACAGTGCATGTTCCTCTCAATAAAGAATTGCAGTTGTGTGAATACCCTGTTGAAATGGAAAACTGTTTTAAAAGGAAAGAAATCAATGGATAGAAACTTAGCACTCGAGTTTGTTCGTATAACTGAAGCCGCAGCTATGGCATGCGCCCGTCATATGGGGCGTGGGGATGAAACCGCAGCCGACCAAGCTGCCGTCGATGCTATGAGAAAAGCGTTCGATCGAATCAATGTCGATGGTGAAGTTGTTATCGGAGAAGGTGAGCGCGATGAAGCACCAATGCTTTATATTGGAGAAAAGGTGGGCAATATCACTGAATCATCGCCTGCCATCGATATAGCCTTAGACCCACTTGAAGGAACAACTATTTGTGCCAAAGGGGGAGTTGGAGCTTTGTCGGTGATAGCTGTTGCTGAAAAGGGACATTTCCTACATGCCCCAGACACATATATGGATAAGCTTGCTTGTGGTCCTGAGTGTTTTGGTAAATTGTCTCTTGAATACTCTCCGACCAAAAATATTCAAATTGCTAGTGTATGTTTAGATAAACCAGTTAAAGATATCACCGTGGTGATTCTCGATCGCCCTCGCCATGAAAAGTTGATTGCTGAAGTGAGAGAAACTGGGGCACGCATTCAACTCATCAATGATGGTGATGTGTCTGCAGGTGTTGCAGCTTGTTTTCCTAGAAATGGTATCGATATTTTGATGGGCACTGGTGGGGCTCCGGAAGGGGTGATCACGGCAGCTGCTCTAAAGTGTATGGGTGGTGACTTCTTTGGTCGATTGAATTTCCGCAACGAAGAAGAAAAAAAGCGGGCCACTGAAATGGGTGTAACAGATTTAAATAAAATCTACAGTCGTGATGAACTTGCCAAAGGTGACGTTATGTTTTGTGCCACCGGTGTCACTGATGGACCAATGTTAAAAGGTGTTCGCACACTTCCTGGCAACTGTTGCTCAACTCATTCTCTTGTTTTACGCTCAAAAACTGGAACTCAAAGGTTTGTACAGTCCCAACACAACTTAAACTTTAAAACAGATGGATTTTCGAAGTGACGAGAGAATCACAATGCTTTTCATGTAAAAATACCATCTTGCCTCCGCAAAAAATTGGGCGGCGAGATGAATGTGAGCATTGTGGAGCTGACTTGCACTGTTGTATGAACTGTAAATTTTATGACACAGGAAGCTACAATGAGTGCAAAGAGCCACAAGCCTCTGTGGTTCGCGAAAAAGATCGCGCTAATTTTTGCGACTACTTCACCTGGCAAAGCCAATCTTTTGAGGCCGACCAAGCACAAAGTTTAAAAGATGCTGCAGAAGCTTTATTTAAAAAATAGTTATAAATAATGCATGTTTACTGAACTAGACTTTAGCCTTTATGCTGTTTTGAGTGTTTCTTGACCCCTCTGTTTTCTCTTGCGATCATTTGAATAGAGTTAAACGATTTTACATATATATACATACATATAAAAATTGTATTTTTGATGAGAGCAAACCAATAAAGCTCATCTTCTAAGGAGGGAGAATGAAATACTTATTAGCGTTACTGTTTTTTTATGGAGCAGTGACACAGGCCAACGTTATTGGTCACGACGTGCAGAACTTTAACCCATTAACCAGTGGTTTGGATTTTGTTACGGTTCATTCTTCAGAAACTCTAAGGCCTTGTACAATTAACTGTGGCTTATTTTTGAACTTCGCCAAAAACTCTTTGCCAAACTTTGACACTGTGACCCTAGATCCAACTCAAGAAGATGATCACGATGATAGCTTGGTGTCTTCGGACTTAAATGTTGGTATTGGTCTGACTCGACGTTGGGACTTAGGTTTAAGTATTTCAAATGTTCACTCTCAAGATGTAGAAAGTAATGTACAAGGGATCGAATATGAAGAGACAGGTCTGACGGACATTCGAGTGAATACTAAAATCCGTTTTGTCGGTGATTATGATGGCGGTCTTGCTTTGATTCTTGGAGCCTCTTGGAACCAAACGACAAACAACCCTTACACAGGTAAAGATAACGGTCCGACAATCAATATCCAATTGGCTGCAGACACTATGCTTGCTAACCGTATGAGCATTGGAGCCAACATTGGTTATCGTATTAAAGATAATGGTGAGCCATTAAAAATTGGAGAACTTTGTAATACAGGAAACTGTGTTGGTAATGCTACGGAAGATATTCAGCCCTTCGGTGATCAATTTGTGGCCTCACTTGCTGCCAACTATTTCTTTCAAGATTGGAATACAAAGTTAATTGGTGAGCTTTACGGTAGTATGCCAACAGAAGATGCTGTTAATACATCAAGCAGAGAGCAAACCACTCTTGAAGCCGTTGTTGGTTTAAAGAAAGATTTTACAGATAAATTTTCTGGGCACCTTGGTGGTGGTTTTGGAATCCTAAATGGTTCAGCCTCTCCTGATTTTCGCGTTTACTCTGGGATCAATTACGTTATTGGCCCCTTCAGTTTTTGTGAAACAACGGAAAAGCCTGTGATCGCAAAAGTTGAAGAAGACCAGAGCCCAGCTGAAGCTATATTAGAGGCTGAGGCTGCTCCACCAGAGCCAGTGGCAGAGCCTGAAGAGCCGGTCGAAGATGAAGAAGTTTTTGTCATTAGAGACGTTTTATTTGATACTAATAAGCACTTCTTGAGATCAGAAGCAGACGCAACAATTAGAGACGTTGCTGAAAAATTAAAAAGACCAACTGGCTTTAAAAGTGTGACTGTTGAAGGGCACACAGATTCAAGAATGCCTGAGGACTATAACCAAGCTTTATCTGAGCGTCGTGCGAACTCTGTGATGAAGCGCTTAATCGAACTTGGAATCCCAGAAGATAAAATTTCAGCTGTAGGTAAGGGAGAACTTGAGCCAATTGCAGATAACGGCAACGCTCAGGGGCGTGCACTGAACCGACGAGTTGAGTTCCGCGTAAGGTGGAGATAATAAATAAGTGAAATTTAAGTAAAAAAAAGCGCTGAAAGATCAGCGCTTTTTTTTTGCCTATCGAACTTTAAGTCTTTAAAATTTAAGACTAAGTTGATTAATTAAATGGGAGCTTTCATGAAGGCAATGGTATTATTAATAACAATCTGTTGTTTGAGTTTTAACGTTATGGCATGTCCTCAAATAAACGGCTTTTACAAGTGTGAAAATTCAGAAGACGAGTTTAGCTTTTCATATGTGACGGGTGAGGCAAGCTATCAATATAGTATAAATAATGAAGACTTCTTAACTGATGGCGTGCTTTATGAAAAAAACATTGGAGGAATCCTTAGGGTCGAGTACGTTGCCAAATGCGAAAATAAAAAGTTAATCATCAAAAAAAACAACGAGAATGTATTTGAGCCAGGAATTATTCATACCGAAGATATGGCATTCTATTATGGGGATAAAGGCCAACTTATCGCAGATCTAAAAATATCAACTAATGGACAACTCCGCGGTGAAGCTATCCGCAATTGCTACCAATAGATTTACGCATTTTGTGAGGAATTGACTAACCGGTCTTCAACTTTTTATAGTCTACATATTGTTAGCTGTGAGGAGTTTTTTTGTTTTTAGTTTACTTGTTTGTTTTTTCATTTCCTTCAGATGCGATTCAGAATAACTATATTTCTAAAGTTTCGCAAAAAAAACCAGTCTTTGTTGCCTGTGATATTGATAAAGAACAATCTACGATTCTGTCAGGTCTATGGTTTAAATACCAAAAAGGTGAGCTCTATTTGGCCAATAAAAATCGAGATGACAAGATTGAGTACAAAAAAATCAAAGGTGAATGCACTCTAGAGCCCAACTACATCAGGTAATGGTAAAAGACCTTTAACATATTTGCACAAATAGAGTTTATTAGTTTGGGGTATCTATCAGCAAACAATTTAGTTGTTAAATACGTCATATAATGACATCAAGTTTAAGATCTCTATTAAGATAGCTATGACTGCTTGCGATAAAATGGCTTTGAAAAGTTTACTTACAATTTTTGATGAGTGAATTCCTATTCAACCTGAGAGGAAATAGTTGGGTGTCATGCTGAAAAGCTAAAATTTTAAATAGCTTATAAAAAATGATCACCTTAGTAGTATGAGTAAAACTTCAATACATGCACTGCTATGTTTTTTATTTAAACAATATCAACAACAGAACTTGATAAAAATAACGTAAAATCTGGGATGTATTAGAGACCTATTGGGAAATCATGTGTATACATAACTAATTATTAAATCAATCTTCAATAGTGATTTTAAAAAAAAGTCAAAGACTAAGGACAAATTATTAAAGGGTTTGGTCTGGAAAGATAGTTGGAGGGGACTATGTGGCGACTACTTGTTTATCTAAAAATTTTGATGGCAATTAATTATTCCTACTCTGCCGAATTTGTGCCTTTTGATAAAAACTATTTGCCGACAAGTCCAATATTCACTTTTGCCATGCCTGGTAATTCACAAGGCACTTATAATTTTATTTCAAATGATGGTCTGATTTTAACTGTTATGCATAATATTATTGATTGTGTTTCTTTGTATCAACATACTTGGGAAAGAAGTTCAAGAAGTGGTTACTACAGTTTGGTCTCTCAGCACACTGGTGAGGTCAAGTCACATTTCATACCAAAAACTCAAGATGAGTATTACCCTAATGGAGTAAGAGCAATAGAGACTCCTCATGACACTATTCATGGAATAACTTGTGAAAAACGGACTAATTTTCAAGCCGACAAAAACTCCTACAAGATTGTAGCTACAGGTGGTGATGGTTTTATTAACTTTAAAGATCAAATGCACATGCGTTTTATGTTCCCTGAAATTTTTCAAACTTATGTCGACGAGAAAAAGTTCAACGGAATTGGTGGAGGAAGAGACTTTGCCTTAATGGAGCTGACAGTAAATAATGATAAAAAGATGAATAGAAAAATATCTCACAGTCTGCCGGTGAGTTGTTTGCCGATCAGTGAAAAGGGTGCCATCGTTGGCGAGAGAGTTTGGAACCTTGGATTTCCTTATTTGATAAATCGCTTAGGTTACCGACCCAATTATTCAGCCAGTGTGTCGACTGGAGTTGTTTACTCAAAAAGAAATAATCCTAATTACAGTGAAGATCAGCTCAAAGAGTTTGGTGAAGAGCTTCTTTACGCATCAATTGATATCGGGCCAGGAAGCAGTGGGTCTGCTGTTATTAACTCAAAAGGTGAAATTGTTGGTGTGGTGGTGATGAGTTTAGACTCAGATCAGATGTATGAGCACAAGCCTGGGAATGCATCCTTTATAAATTCTTCATTTATAATTAAAGTCTTAAGGGAAAAACTCGGCCATCGCTTTGTTGAAGAACGCATTCTTCGTGGATGCAAAGAAACTCAAGAGTCGCAACAGCTTCTAAAAAAAATCTTAGCTCATTAAGGCCAGGAGGGTGAATTAAAGAACGTAACCAGCGCAAAAAGTGCGCTGGTTTTTATTTGAATTACTTTCTTTTTAAGACGTAGACGTCATCTTCGTAAAGCTTATCTATAATGACATTGTACATGTCGTAAACATCCACATTTTTACATGCAGGTGCTTTCGTGTTTCCGTATGTGCTTATGAATCCTGCTTTGTTCACAGCTGTAAAGCTTTGGGTTTCGTGTGTGATATAAATACGGTCACCACTTTTTAGACACTCAGAATCAATGCCTTTATCAGTTCTTATAATGATGTCATTGGTTTCTTTTAAGCTTTCAGGAACATTTATGACTGAGCTCTTAACTGTTAATTGATTGGCAAAGCGCTTGCCATGCCTGTAACTGAAGTAGTCTTCAATCACGGCGTAATCTTCTTTTTCTTTAACGTAATAAAAAGGCATATTGTTGTCGCCTTCACCACCAAGAAAATTTATGTGTTTCATGGTGACTGGAGCAAAGAAGGCGTCGTCTCCATCGTAGACTTTGCGTTCAATTAATTTTTTGACAATGTATTTTTGATTGTGTTGATTGGTACAGCCACTTCGAGAGTCTCTTGGAGTGAAATTCACGTTACAAGCATCTTGAAAGTTACTGATGGCAAGAACAACAGTTGGTGTATCGGCCGCGAAAAACTGTGGGCTAACAATTGACTTGGGATCACTATCTATGAGTTTTACTAATGACTTATAAGGATTACCTCCAGGTATGTGTTTATTGCCATCAGTCTCAAAGTCTTGTGCAAGATCAGCAAATATTGGTAAAAGGATGTCATCTAAAGAATCAGGTTGGCTGGTTTTTAGTTCTTTTAGTTCTTTATAAAACTTTCCTGAAAGAAGTTCATCGGTCGTGGCAACCAAAATGCCCAAAGTGTAATGAAGATCACCTTTTGTTTCATAAACGGCTTTGATGAAATCTTTTATAATATTTTTTGTTATAGATTTCCTTAAAGGACTTGATTTTGCTTTTAAGGCATTAGGATCTAGAACTAATAACATGTGAAAGTGGTTAAATTCGTGAATGCTCAGTTCACCTGTTTCAGAAATATTTTGGACTGGGCTGTTAGCGGGAACAAGAACTTCCATAGGTATGGCATCTTGCCTTGGTGCTGCAGAAACTATTACACCAGGTGTTGGTGGTAGATCCTCACTTGTTGATTGGCTAGGTTTTGGTTTTTTAACGTCTGGAATATCTTCTGGCGGTAGTCTGCCGTCATCTTTGTCATCTTCACATTCTTGTGAACGACATTGATTTGATGAGTTTTTATAAGGGTCTTTAACAGTGTGCCTTTGATTATTACTATCAGGGTTTACAGTCGTACCTGGTACATCAACAATTGTATCTGAAGATTCACGTGGAATGGGTGGAGGAGGTTCTCTTCGCTCTTCATCACTGCGATCGTCTCTATGTCGATGATCCTCTTCATTGGGGATGTACTCAGGAGAGCCATGATATCTATCATCGTGATGATAGCCATCGTCTGAGTGATTGCGGTTGTGGTCAAAGTTTTTTGGTGTCGTTGCAACGCCTGGTCTTGCTTTTAAGCGTGATTTTTCACAGCCTGTAAGCAAGAAAAAGCTTGTGCATGAAAAAAACAGTGCCACAAACAACTTTGAGTTTAAAATTGATAATAAATATTTCATCTTCCACCTCATTAAAGATTTACAATCATCAATTTTGCAAATGCAGGACCGAAAAGGAGCCTTGATTACTTAATGTTTTCAAATACTTACGGTTGATACTTTATGGCTAATGAAGTCAATTGGTGCGAAAAGACAAAAAATGGCATATGAATGATCAAGTTGCAGTCAACCTCCAGGGGGGTAGTATGATGGTGTTTAGAGTTTTACTTTTAGCATTTATTTTGAGTTCGGTGTCCGTAGTGGCCTGTGACGATCCAACTAAAGAGCTAATAAATGACTATGCAGGCAGCTTATATACGAGAGTGATTGGTTTAGAGCAGGCACTATTGACCTATCAAACAAGTTTAGAAGTGTCTTACACGGAGCTTAGTCAATTGTCAGAAAACAAAAAACCACTCACGGAGTCACTTGTGGATCCTATTCAATTGAGTGATGAAGACTATATAGCCAGTCTTGAAACATACTTTGAAGAACACGAAAGCAGTCTCTTCGCTTGGGATGACCCAGAGAGTTCTTTGTTAAAAGCAGTCAATGACTGTGCCCAACTTAAGAACAAATCAACGGACATTGACGAGCTAGTGTCAGCACATCTCGAAGATGTGAATTTGGAGGACTCTATTTTTACCACTTTGTTTGATACTTTTTACTTGTATTCAGATTTTGTGGTTAATGAATATGAAAGTTATTTTGAGGCCCTTGAAAACGGGGAGTTTGTGCCTGAGGCAGGGTATTTTTTGAACTTAGATTTAATTGCAAACAAGATTTCAGTTGGTGGGCAATGTGCTAAAGACTTATTCAATTTGAGCTTTAAAAACTTTTGTAAACTCACTCAAGCCTTAGAAATCGACAATCTGAACTGCGTAAGTCCTCCATTTGAGGGCGTTATGACTTGTAATTAGGCCTTAGGACAATTAAAGTTTTTAAATATTTTTATTGAAAGGTGAGATATGGCAACTGTTGAAACGGAAGAAGTATTTGATTGCACAGTAGAGCAGTTCTACAATTTATTAATCGACTATGAGTCTTATGGAGAGTTTCTTGACGACGTAGACAGTTGTGAAGTTATTGAAGAAGACGATGATTATAAGATCGTTGAGTACAGAGTTTCCGTGGTTAAGTCTTTTAGCTATCGTTTGCGCATGGAAGAAAACGGCGAAGATATGATTTCTTGGACGCTCGAATCTGGAGACCTTTTTAAAGTTTCAAACGGATCGTGGGAGCTCGAAGAGCAAGACGGTAAAACTTTAGCTAAGTATAGTATCGAAGCAAAGTTTAAAGTTTTTGTTCCTGGCCCGATCGCAAAAATGGCTGTCAATGTGAACTTACCGAATATGATGAAGTCTTACCACAAAAGAGTCGCAGAACTTTACTCCTAAGTTAATGTTAAATAAATAAAAACCAGTCAATAAGTTCTCAGCTTATGAAAACAGTTCTTCGACTAGGGCGACAAAGTTGCAGTTTAATCTTCTTTGTTGAAGAGTTTTTTGAAGTCACTTTGGTTCATGAATTTTTGTATGGACGTTTCGTCCACTTTTTGAGTGTTGCCGAGCGATTGTTTGAGCATGGCTGGCTCCACTTTTTCTTTGAGGTGTTCTTGCAAAAGAATTTGTTTGGTCACCCATTCTTGTTCGGACTGAGTTGGCGATAGGTCGATATCTTCTCTGGCTTTGTCTGCATTGGTTACAAGGGCATCATCTTGTAAGCGTATGTTTTCGACGCTAATGTCTCGTGCCGTGTAGGATTCGCTCCGGTTGCTGTAGTCTGACTCTTCATAAAACTTTGCGGCCGTCTTGTTTTTAGTTATGTGGGTGAACTTCATGTATCGTTCAATGAGTTCTACTGGATTGTTTTGCTCCGGCGGTCGGTCCACAAGAACTTGTCGACAGTTGAGAATAAAAGTGAGAAATGACTTATTCACTTCTCTACTTTTGGCTTCATTTTGTGCCATCTTACTTAGCTGATCGATAAGAAAAGTGATTTTGGGTTGATTGGTGTAGTGATTATCAACGTGACTGATCAGGCGCCGGATGAAGTCTTGACGGAGTATGAGCTCTTGTCTACGGTCGATGTGACGAACTAATAAAAGCTGATCTTTCTTTCCAATATTAGCTCTTGAGGTGATGTCTTTGATCTTAGCTTCTAAAGATTTTATCTGATTGCGATTGTTGATAGATAAAAATTCAATCTCTTGCAATAATTCGCTGCTTTTGGCAAAACAAAAGAATTGGCTGATTACGGCAAAGAGTAGACTTGCAACAATAAAGAATAATCGTGTCTTTGTACTGATCAACATATTAATATTATATCGGAATTAGGTTTTAAAAACTTGTAAAAATCTTATGGCGTATCTCAATCTGGAACACAAATTGGTCGAGTTATTTAAGTCTCACTCTTTCTCTCCAAATATTTTGGTTTGCGCAAGTGGTGGAGTCGATTCAATGGCTCTTTTATCTGCTCTTACACAGTTGCAAAAGCAGTTTCAGCTGAATCTACAAGTCATTCATGTTCATCATGGAATGTCTCAAAGTGAAACACAAACCAAGTTTCGTGACCAATGTGCCCAGCTTGTACAAAATGAGTGTGAGAAGTTAGGGGTGCCTTTGCATTGCAACTGTTCTGAGAAAGAAGGGCTTACTTTTTCTCCAGAAAAACAATTAAGTTCAGAGGCTGAGTTCAGAGGCTTTCGTGAGGCCTACTTTGCTAAGGTTTTAACACAAAACCCAGGTTACCAATTGGCACTTGCCCACCATCAGCAAGATTTACTAGAGACTCGGCTTATTCAGTTGATTCGAGGAAGTGGTGTTGATGGTTTTCTTTCATTAAAGCTTCAATCACAGAATAAACTGCGACCGTTCATAAATGTTAGTAAACAAGAAATACTGACTTACGCCAAAGCAAGAAATGTGAATCACTTCGAAGACCCGAGCAATACAGATTCAAAGTATTTGCGCAATTGGATGCGCACAGAGTGGTTGCCAACTCTTGAAAGTTTTCGTCCGGGGAGTGTAAAGACACTGTCAAACTCTCTCGACAATTTGGCTGATGAATTGTTTGGCAAAGAGGCACCGTGGCTGGAAACTTGGGCAAAGGTCTATAACGCAGAAAGCCGGTGTTTGAACCTGACAAGCCTTTGGTTGTTATCTCGTTATGAACAAAGAAAGTGCATTGCTACTTTACTTAAAAAAAACTTGGTTAATTTATTTTCAAAAAATCAAATAGATGAGGTGTTAAAGCGCCTTGACTCTCCAGAAAAAGTCCACAAATTTGATATGTTGGAGCTCACCTGGTCTGTTGGAGACAATGAGTTAACTGTAGGCACAAACTGAGGCGATTTATTTATTCTTTTGTCTAACATAAAGAGTCCTATTTTGAACCCGAACAGCCTTCGTGATATCTTATAACTAAGATCATTGACTGAAAAAAGTGGTCGAATTCATTAACCCAGGACGGGTTTTTATGTTAGGAAAAGGAAGACTATGAAGTACGCAGGTCCAAGTAAATCACCTCAAAAAACATTCGCTATGTGGGCACTCATTGCCATTGTTGCGGTGGTTATTTTTCAATTTCAAGAAAATAAAAGATTACTCACCATCAGTAACTTTGAATACCCGCAGTTTGTTGAGGCTTTAAACAATGAAGAGATTAAATCAGTTAAGATTCATTTGGACTCGGCCCAAATCAGTGGTGAAATCAAAGATAAATTCAAAGCAAAATATAAGAATGCCACTCAATTTCGTTTTAACTCAGAAACAAGCCCTGAGATCCGTGAAAAGATAGAAGCCAAAGGTTTAATACCTATTTTTGAAAAATCTGAAAACTCCATGCTAACGTCTTTCTTTTTGCAAGCACTTCCACTAATTCTAATTGTCGTTATGTTTTTGTTTCTTTTCAGACAGCTGCAAGCTGGTGGTGGAAAGGCTATGAGTTTCGGAAAAAGTCGAGCCAAACTTTTGACTGAAAACAAACACAAAGTCACATTTAAAGATGTGGCTGGAGTGGAAGAGGCAAAAACTGATTTACAAGAGATTGTTGAGTTTTTAAAAAACCCTAAAAAGTTCACTCGCCTTGGTGGTCGTATTCCTAAAGGGGTTTTACTTGTTGGGCCTCCGGGCACAGGAAAAACACTTTTGGCGAGAGCTGTAGCCGGTGAAGCGAATGTTCCTTTCTACACAATTTCAGGTTCTGATTTTGTCGAGATGTTTGTGGGTGTTGGTGCCAGTCGAGTGCGCGACTTGTTTGAACAAGGTAAGAAGAACGCTCCTTGTTTGATCTTCATTGATGAAATAGATGCCGTCGGACGTCATCGTGGTGCCGGCATGGGGGGTGGTCACGATGAACGTGAACAAACACTGAACCAGTTATTAGTTGAGATGGATGGTTTTGAAGGCAGTGAAGGAGTCATTTTAATCGCAGCAACTAACAGACCTGATGTTTTAGATCCTGCGCTTTTAAGACCAGGTCGTTTTGATCGCCGCGTGATCGTTGGTAAGCCAGACCTCAATGGTCGTGAACAGATATTAAAAGTGCACGTGAGAAAAACACCACTTGCTTCTGATGTAGAGGTGGGCAAAATTGCACGCGGAACTCCAGGGTTTTCTGGTGCTGATCTTGAGAACTTAGTGAACGAAGCCGCTTTGCAAGCAGCTCGTGGTGACAAGCACAAAGTAGAAATGATCGACTTTGAAAAAGCCAAAGACAAAGTCATGATGGGTTCAGAGAGAAAGTCAATGGTATTGACCGAAGAAGACAAGCGCATCACCGCTTACCATGAAGCTGGCCACACTCTTGTTGGAAAAAAATTAAAGGGAATTGACCCTATTCATAAAGTTTCTATCATTCCTCGTGGCATGGCTCTGGGTGTGACCGTAACATTGCCAGAAAACGATGCCCTCAATTATAAAAAATCAAAAGCAGAAAACATGATTGCCTTTTTATTTGGAGGCCGTGCAGCTGAGGAAATTATCTTTAAAGACTTCACGACGGGTGCCGGCAATGATATCGAACGTGCCACAGAACTTGCTCGCAAAATGGTTTGTGAGTGGGGGATGAGTGAAAAAATTGGACCGCTGGCTTTAGAAAAATCAGGTGGCCCCGTTTTCTTAGGTATGCAAGGCAGCCAAGAAAAAGAATATTCTCAGTCGAAGGCTGCTGAAGTTGACGCTGAAGTCAGACGCATAGTGACAGAAGGTCACGAGGTCGCTATTAGGATTTTGAACGAAAACGCTGAGGCTTTAGAGGCCATCACTCAAGCGCTTCTTGAATATGAAACCATTGATGGAGCAGAGGTGGACATGCTCATAGCTGGTAAAACAGTTGAGGACATTCGCAAAATTCGTGGTGATAAGCAAAAGCTCAGTGACGCTGAACAAAAAGAAGCCGCTGCTCAGGCGGCTGCTCGTGAGGCTGAATTAAAAAAACAACAAGAAGAAAATAATTCTTCTGATGGGCTTGGCGACCCAGATCCAGTTACTGCATAATCGCGGTTATGAAATACAAAGGAATTTTCGGAACAGACGGTATTCGTGGGAAGGCTAATCAGTTTCCCATGACAGCGAACGTGGCTATGCGAGTTGGGCAAGCCATGGGGTATCTCTTAACAAAAAGTAAAAAGCCTAAAGGGGTTGGCAATAAAGAGCCACAGCCAATGGTGCTCATTGGTAAAGACACCCGTTTGTCAGGTTATATGATAGAACAGGCTCTTTCTAGTGGTTTCAACTCGATGGGAGTGAAGGTGAATTTAACGGGGCCACTTCCTACTCCAGGAATTGGTTTTTTAGCTCAGAACATGCGCGCTGATGCCGGGATTGTCATATCGGCCTCTCACAATAAGTTTCACGACAATGGCATTAAAATATTTGGAAAAGACGGCTTCAAAATTCCAGACGAAATGGAGCAAGAGATTGAGAGACTGATTTCAAGTGACGAACTCGATAATTATTTGTCTGAGTCTGAAAAAATTGGCCGCACCCGCCGTATCGATGATGCGAGCGGTAGATACATCGTCTACGCTAAAAATACCTTTCCTTGGGATCAAACCTTGGATGGACTTCGAGTTGTGCTCGACTGTGCCAATGGGGCTGGGTACAAGGTGGCTCCTGCAATCTTTGAAGAGCTTGGTGCTGAAGTCATTCTTTACGGAGATGAGCCCAATGGCTTTAATATCAACCACAAAGTGGGAGCTTTGCATCCTGATAAGGCCTGTGAGTCGGTTTTAAAGTACCGCGCTGATGTTGGTATTACCATCGATGGTGATGCTGACCGAGTCATTATGATTGATGAAAAAGGACGTGTTGTTAATGGGGATCACATTTTAACAATTGTTGCTCTGCACTTAAAAGAAATGAACCGCTTAACTAACAACACTGTCGTTGCTACTGAGATGAGCAATATTGGTTTTGACCGAGTGATGAATCAACACGGCATCAATGTGGTTCGCACAGGGGTCGGTGATAAAAAAGTAGTGCAAGAAATGCTTAAGAACAACTTTGTTCTGGGTGGTGAGCAATCAGGGCATATTATTTGCCTAGAGCACAGTACGACTGGTGATGGCTGTGTGGCAGCGCTCAATGTTTTGGCTGCCATGAAAGCTTCAGGAAAAACTTTGAGTGAGCTCAATGACCTGATGGAAGACATGCCGCAAGTTCTCATCAACACACGCGTTAAATTAAAAACACCTCTGGATCAAATAGAAGGCTATGAAAAGCTTATTAAAAACGCTCAAGATCAATTGGGCGAGTTTGGCCGCATCTTTGTCAGGTTTTCAGGAACTGAGCCTGTTGTCAGAGTTTTGGTAGAAGGTGAAAGCCGCAACACTATTGGGCAGTTGGCAGAAGAGATTGCTGGTTTTTTACAGAAAAAGCTGTCATAGATAATCTTTAAGACAATCAATTCCCCCTAGGTAGGTGAAGAGTAAGGCTTATGGAGTCATTTGATATTTCTACATTAGAGAAATTAAGAAGCGCTGTGAATAATTTAGTTTCACAATTTTCATCGAGACAATTGGTACTTCTTGAAGGACCTTTGGGTTCAGGCAAAACTCAAACTGTCAGGTACATTGTTGAAGAGCTAGGCGGCGGAGAAATTTGCTCTCCTAGCTTTGCTATTCACAACATCTATGAAACACCTAAAGGGGACATTGACCATATTGATCTCTACCGCTTGGATGATGACGATGACATTGCCTCAACTGGGTTTTGGGATATATTTGAAAAAGATGAAGGCTTAGTTCTCATTGAGTGGTCAAACTACTTAGCCAAAAATGAAGTGCCTACATATTGGGATCAAATCACACTCAAGATAGATGTTAGTGATTCTGGTGAAAGGCAACTCAATGCTTTAGATGTGCCAAAAAAATGAAGCTAACAAAGTGTTTATAGTTTTTTTACACCCTGACGATTTTTCATTGTTCTATTTCTAAAGGGTGATCATTGGTGTGATCAAAACTACGCTTCGGTTTATGACTAAAACAAATTAAGTTTAGCTTATTGCTAAAACATACTTTTTGTATTTCTTGAGGACCTATTTTTTTGTATTTGATTAAAATGCTAAGATGTATAAAGGCATTCAAATAAAAAAACTGTTTCAAATTTTTTTAAAAAAAGTGAATAAACATTATTTAAGATAAAAAATTTAAGTTTGGTTAAGAAAGTTTATTTTCAGTCAAGGGTGTTGCTTAAGTTTAAATTGATCAAGAATCTTTGAACAATTTTTACTTTGAAATTAAATTAAGCAAAATAAAAAAAGTTGTAAACACTGATGTTAACTTTGTTAGCAAAACCATAGGTTTTCCACACAAAATGTGGATAAATAAAAAAAGTAAAAATTAATTTGCGCAAAGAAATAGAAATGAATAGTCTTAGATTTCTTTAAATGGAGTCCCAATGAATTCAAAAGAGTTTGTAGAAAACGCAATCAAAACAGAGTCGAGAAATTTTTCAGAAATAGGTGAGCGCATGAGTGAGGTTCGCAACCAAAGACTCTTGCACGCAGGAATTGGTTTGGCCACAGAGGCGGGTGAGTTTTTAGACGCTCTTAAAAAGCATGTGTTTTACGGAAAAGAGTTAGACACTGTGAACTTGAGCGAAGAGATGGGCGATATTTTTTGGTACTGCGCTTTAATTGCCGATGAGTTAGGAGTTGACTTCAGCAAAGTCATGGACACTAACATCGCAAAACTCAAAGCTAGATACGGAGAAAAGTTCAGCGAAACAAAAGCTGAAAACAGAAACCTAAAAGCAGAACGCAATATCTTAGAACAGTAAAATTGTTTTAGACGAGGTGCTTTCATCCAGATCAAAAAGTCCAAAAAAGTATCTCAAAAATAAAAAAAAGCGCCATTGAATTCAACGGCGCAATTTTTAATGTTTCAATTAACTTAAAAATTAATAATGTGTCATTAGGTTATTTACTTTTGAGCATTGAATAACTACCTCATCTCCATCTTCATTAGTGTAAGTCAGTTTAGATGTTGGAACATCACCGACTTTAGAATATTCTTGAGCAGGGTTTATCATTTTAACTGTTGAATCTACAGTTAGTAACTGACCATTCGTTCTTTCTTCATTACATTTTTCGGCTGAAGGAATGTAAATGAAGTATGTGTTCTCAGTAAGAACATCAAAACACATCATGTTTGTTTTAAGCCCACGACAAACAGTCGCCGTATTACCTGGGCCCATCATGTTATCAGATTCATCTAAAGCATTCGCAAAGTGAATATTAAAGCCAAAAGAAAGTACAATTAATAAAGTTTTCATATAAATTCCTCCTAATTTAAAAGATATTTTTTACTTACATGGGATGAATTGAGTAAGTAAGTTGATTGATTTTTTTTACTGAAATCTGTATGTTAATGTAAGAAAAACAAAATGTACTGATTTAAATTTTTGTGGTTATGTCTCTCATAGAAAGGTGATTTTCACTTTATGCAAAATCTGTCAAATATACTTCTATATCAATAAGTATTGTTGATTCTTTGAATGTCGTCCGGGCTTAGGATTGTACCCACTGGGAGCATCTTTTTGCCGGTCTTAGATGTGATGGTGTCTTTAGAGCGATCTTTGGCAAAAGATTTAGGGTCGTAAAGCATACGAGTGTTGTAGCTGAACGGAAACCCTTCCAGTGTATTGATCATGTACTCTTTGGGCACGAGAGCAAATTGGTTTTCAAAACCCTTTTGTATATTGCTCCAATTGATCGTTACATATTGATCTCTGTCTGTGCGTGTGTGTTCGTGAATAAATCCAATGGCGTGCATCACTTCATGGGCAATTTCATTTTCACGACAATTTCCTGAAAGATAAATAGGCTGATGACCACCCACTTTTCCTAAATAAGAGTAACAGTGCTCGTCACCTTTAATAAAAACGATGGAATCTTCATAACTCCCATCATTTGCGATGAAGTTGAGATTAGTGTGGTAACTGAAGTAATCGAGAGTTTCTTTGATGAGTTCTTTTTGATAGGTTGGGATAGAGCCATCAATATGGAATGGGATCTCCGTAGAGTCCCAAAGCTGCACGGGCTTAACTTTGGTCTTTAAAAATCCTTTTCCTCCTTGTTTTACTTTTCCTAAGTAGATATCTCCGAAGGCGATGGCATTGCCTTTTTTATCCACTTTGAAAATGACATCTTTTGGGGGTTCTTTACTTTTGAACCATTCCGCTGCTGGTTTTTGCTGTTGTTGAGTGGCGATGGTTTTAGCCTTAACTCGAGGTTGTTTTTGTAGCTTTGGCACTGCAGGTTTTGGTTGAGTTACGACCTTTGTTTTTTTGGGTGGTGGTGAGGGTTCTGTCTCTTCAGAGTTTTCATCATCTTCGTACTCTTCCACGACTTCTGTCGGTTGGGGAGTTTCTGCTGGCCAAAAGTAGTAGGCCAAAAGCACAGTGATGATAACAGCAATTAGGTTTTTCATAGACACCTTAAAGAGTAAAACAATGAGGGGGGGCTTGTAAAGATTTTGCTGTTTTTGTAGGTCATAAATGTTAACATAAAACTTCAGTATCAGCTTGAGGTTCAACATGAGAAAAGAATTTGTCATTTTTTGTTTCGTATCGATCATGACTATCATTGTGCTGACATACTTTGATAGTAAATTTATATTCGCCTTTTACTTCATTCTTCCTATTTTAATATTTGGTTTCTATGATTACTTTCAAACAAAACATGCCATTCGCAGAAATTTTCCATTGTTAGGTCGTTTTAGGTATTGGCTCGAAGCTATCCGTCCAGAAATCCAACAGTATTTTATTGAAACCAACAAAAGTGGCCGCCCTTATAGTCGTGAACAAAGAACGGTGATTTATCAAAGAGCTAAGAACAACTTAGACACTCTTCCATTTGGAACTCAAAAAGATGTTTATGAGGTTGGGTATGAATGGGTGAAGCACTCTATGAAGCCAACTCATGTGAATGCGGAGTTATTGCGAGTTAAGGTTGGAGGAAAAGACTGTAAACAGCCATACAGTTCAAGTTTACTCAATATCGCAGCTATGAGTTTTGGAAGCTTAAGTAAAAATGCCGTTTTGTCTATGAATGGTGGGGCAAAGCTTGGACACTTTGCACATAATACGGGAGAAGGGGGAGTGAGCCCTTACCATATCAAACCCGGCGGGGATTTGATCTGGCAAATTGGCACGGGCTACTTTGGGTGCCGCGATGAAAAAGGCAACTTCAACCCAGAGAAGTTTAAAAAACAAGCCTCACTTGAAAACATTAAGATGATTGAATTGAAGTTATCGCAAGGAGCAAAGCCTGGGCATGGCGGTATATTGCCGGGCCCCAAGGTCACTCCAGAGATTGCCGAGATTCGTGGGGTGAAACCCTACGAAACAGTGTATTCTCCTCCTTACCACACGGCTTTTAACAATCCACTTGAGCTTGTTGATTTTATAAAACAGATGCGCGACTTGTCTGGTGGCAAGCCCATTGGAATTAAGTTTTGTCTTGGGAAATTTCATGAGTTTATGAGTATCTGCAAAGCGATGATTGAAAAAGACATTTATCCGGATTTTATTTGTGTTGATGGAGGTGAAGGGGGAACTGGTGCCGCACCGTTAGAGTTTTCCAACCACATCGGAGCACCAGTGTTAGACTCATTGTTAATAGTTAATAACATACTTAATGGTTTTAAAATCCGAGACAAAGTTAAAATTTTTGCGGCGGGGAAAGTATCTACGGGTTTTGGAATGTTGAAGTTACTTGCTTTAGGTGCCGACGTGATTTACTCAGCTCGTGCTATGATGATGGCGGTTGGATGTATTCAGGCGCTCAGATGCAACGCTAACGATTGTCCTGCAGGAGTGGCGACACAAGATCGCCATTTAAATGAAGGGTTGGTCGTTAAAGATAAAACAAAACGAGTTCAGCAGTTTCATGAAGACACCATCGACAGTTTGGCTCATATTCTAGGGGCAATGGGGTTGGTGTCGCCTTCAGAACTGAAGCCTTGGCACATTATGAGGCGTGTGAATGCTTACGAGGTTAAAAATTACCGTGATTTGTTTGAAACCATTGAAGAGGGAGCCTTCTTAGGCAAAGAAATCCCAGAAAGCTACAGAAGTGCCTTTGATGCGGCTAATATCAACAGCTTTCGTGGGTATGAGTAAGGTTTTTTTGTTACTCTCTGAAACTAATTGAGTGTTCAATTAATTATCTGGTATTGTCGAAGTAGAGCTACAAAAAGGGCCCTCAAGTTGAGGCGTTGCAGCCATTGCTTTGGCGGCTTCATGGAGCTCCTTTTCAGCTAAGTACATCGCACGTTCCTCGTCTGTCATGGACTCCAAGAGTCTTTCCTCTTCTAGTCTGGCTTCTTCTGCAATTTCAAAGCTTAATTCGTCTTCAAGAGCTTCATTAACGCCGTCTTCTAATTCTGTGGCAACTTCTTCAAGATAGGAGATTGTATCTAGTAGTTGAGCATGGAACATTTTGTTTTGTGTGTTATCAAAGTGAGCTTTCCATTGAGCTGATATTGCTTTGAGTTTATTTGCATCTTCGTCAGTCACTTGGCTGTACTGAACGAGTACGGCGAGCTCTTGTTGAGTTATGATTGGAGCAGAAATATTTGGGTCGTATAAAAATTGAGATTCAATTTGAGTGTTCATTCTCAAGATAATGGCTTCGACGATTGTTGTTGCTAATGCTATTCCCGTTACGTTAAATCTCAAATCTAAAACATCTTCTGGGGCATCTGTTGTTTCAGGCAGAACTAAATAAGTAAGATCATCTGAAACAACAGTTAAAGCACTGAGTGCTGCATTCACTTTTTTGAGAGAGCTTTCTCTTAGCATGTTGTGACGCTCTTTTAATCTTGCTGTGTTGGAACTTAGGTCTTGAGGCAACATCGCACTGAAAATGATAGACGGGTTTGATTGAAACATATCTTTTTGAATATCACCAAAGTCATCTTTAGTTATAGAAAACACTTCAGCTTGAAAATAAAGTTCCGCTATTGTTGCAATAACAAGAATCTGTGCTTCAGTTAAGCCTTTATCTTTGAACTCACTTTTAAGTTTGGTGACCCAAGCTTTTAATTTAAGTGGCTGAGAGTTTGAGTTAAGTCGTCTTTTGAGTTCTTGGATTTGATTTCTTTTAGTAACGGTCTCACCGGAATGACCCAAAGGGAGGGTCAGTGTGAATGCAACTAGAACAACAGATAAAATAACTTTCCTTAGAATAGACATAACTAAATAGCACCTTCAGATAAAAACATATTTCTTGATTTATTAGAAAAGTAGCAGAAAAAAATCTAAACATCAAATTTGAGAGGTATTTTAGGTAGTTATGAGTAGGTTATTGTGAAAAAGCATGAAAACTTTATATGAATGTCAAAGGTATTAACAGTTAAAAGACCTAGGCACAATTTTTGTTGAAGCAAAGAGCGTGAATTGTTTTTTTCAACTGAACTTATCCTTTTTTAATGAATTACTATAACTTTACAATTAACATATTTTTATGAAAGTTTTAGTCTCAGGGTTTGAACCATTTTTAGAGTTAACGACAAACCCTTCACAACAAGTGATCGAGCGTTTAAGTCAAACAAAGTGGCCGCTTAACTTGACTCTTGAAAGAATCACTTTGCCTGTCAGCTTTAAGAGGTCTTTTGATCATCTTAAAACTAAAATTTTAGAGTTTGAACCAGAGTTTGTCATTGCCTTTGGAGTGGCCTGTAGCCGTATAGAAATCTCGATAGAAAGAGTTGCAATTAATTTACAAGAAGCTCTTTCACCGGACAATGATGGTTCAATGCCAGTGGAGCAAAAAGTAGTTGAGCAAGGGCCTGACGGTTTGTTCACACAACTTCCAGTTAAGACTATGTTAAGTGCTGTGAGTAATGATAATGTCGCATGCGATATTTCAAACACTGCTGGAACTTATGTGTGCAATTCGTTAATGTATCAACTGTTATATAATAGCTATGAGCTGGGTTATAAAGGTGGATTCATTCACTTACCTCCGACACCAAATCTTGTGAAAGGCAACCCAGGAGTTAGCTTGGATGTGATGACAAATGCTATTTATAAAATGATATCAGCTTTGATCACTGATAAGGCCACATTAAACCTTGATCATAATAAAATAAATACGGGACGAATAGATTAATCAACTTAATATGGAGTAAAAAATGAAAGAGCTAAATTATTTGTTATTCAGAGTCGTGATGGGTGTAAATATGACATTGCACGGAGCTGTGAGAATTTTTGGAGACTATCAAGGTTTCATTACTAAAATGGAAACGATGTTTGCAGATAGTATTTTACCCGGATTTTTGGTGACCATGACAGCTCACATGATTTCTCCTATGGAGTTTATCTTTGGCCTTATGTTATTAGTTGGGTTTAAAACACAGTTGGCTGTTATTGTTTTGACGTTTAATATGTTGGTTTTGGTGTCCGGAGTTTGTCTTATTCAAAAGTGGAATTTAGCGGGCATGCAGATGTCCTACGTTCTTTATTTGTTTTTTGTAGGTCATTTTGTTGAATACAATAAGTATTCTCTGGATCATTTTTTGAAACGCCGTAGTTAGATCATAAACGTTTTGAGTTTTTGATATAGAATTTTACGTAATAAAAAAGGCTTCGCACTGTGGAAGCCTTTTTTGTTTTTAACCTGTGTTTAAAAGTCATCTAGCGATTGTAAATAAATTTAAACCCGCCAGTGAACTCTAAGCCGTCGATGTTTTTATCTAAGTCGTGATGGCCATCTTTTTTGAACATGCTTCCATAATATAAAATTTTGTTGGTGGCATTGATGTAGGTGCCTTTTAAGGCAATGGTTGATTTGAACTGTTGAAACTCAGTTTTGAAAACTGCATAAAATACCGTTTCGCCATTCACTGTTTCTGTCCAAAAGTTCTCGGTAATCCATTCAAACTTTTCACCGTAAAGCTTTACTTCACCTTGACCGCGAGATGGAACAGACAAAGTCACCTGTCTTTCAACAAGGTCACCGGCTGGTAGTTTATAAAATAGAGTGCCCTCAACATCACTGGCAAAGCCAAAGTTCATAAATAAGCACGCTGATATAATGAATAGTAGTTTCATTTTTTCCCCCTTTGTTTGCAACATTAAACACGAAGACGCACAATTGTTCAATATATTTTGAACAATTGTGCGTTTATTTAAGTGTCTAAGATTGCAATGCTTTTGGGGTCTATTTTAACCTTCTGAGTTGTCTCATCAATAAGTTAACAGCAGGTAGTAGATCAAACTCTAAAACATCGATGACATCTTCTTCAACAATGCAGAGATCAATGTTGCTGTTGTACTTATCACAAGAAAGGGCGGACATTCTGTCTTCTCTTTCTTCGATGTCGTCAATAATTGCTCGTTGAGTGAGTTTTAGTTTCATAGATAAGACTATCTTTGCGTTGCGCTTTAGCTTCATATTGTTGAACGCATCGAGGTTGTCAGCGGCAATGTCTATGCGCTTGTATTCTATTTGACAAAGATCATTGTTTTTTCTTTTTAAAATATGCCTTTTGTACTTTTTGTTTTTAAGGATTCTGTCTAGTAGGTTTGGTTTTTTAGTGAAGCAACTCAAATCAGAAGCTCTTTTCACTGGAATGTCATAAACCGTCTCAAGAATTTCTAAGCTTTTTTGTTCAATCTTTTTATATTTTGAAAGCTGTCCGCGTTGGTGTGCCGACGCAAGAGCAGGTAGCATTAGTAAAGCAATAGCTATTGTTATCAATTGTGTTTTCATTTTTCCCCCATACCGTAAAATAGTTGATTAAAACTATGACTCATTGTCGTGGAGGACCTAGGGGATGGCAAATGGTGCTCATTGACCCCAACTGGAAATCACCTTAATTTTGGTATCAGAGCGCTACTCTTGGTTATTGAAAGAAAAAAAATCAAAGACTTTTATAGCTCATAACAAATGTATGAGCTGTGCAAAATGACACTCTTTTTTTAAAGTTTTTTTGTCGAAGGGCGCAAAATTTACAAAAGACGGTTAAAACTAAAAACTGAAACCTTTTAAAGGCCTTTTTTCTTGTTCTGTTTGCGCTTGTTGGGGTCCATTTCACGGCAGCGAACGCGCACGTTTTCTGGAGTGATTTCGACGAGCTCATCATCAGAAATCCATTCCAGTGCTTGTTCAATTGTAAG
The DNA here is from genome assembly GCA_020628165.1 of Bdellovibrionales bacterium. Taxonomy (GTDB): domain Bacteria; phylum Bdellovibrionota; class Bdellovibrionia; order Bdellovibrionales; family UBA1609; genus JAHDIR01. The sequence continues at coordinate 72,052 of JAHDFM010000010.1, forward strand.
AGGCTTCACAGGTGCAAGCTTGATAGCATCGTCAGTTCCAGAGGCACGTACGTTAGTGAGTTTCTTTTCCTTACAAACGTTAACGTTGAGATCAATTCCTTTATTAGCTTCACCGACGACCATGCCCATATACACATCTGTACCAGGAGTTACAAACAGACGCCCACGATCACCGAGGGTATCAAGGGCATAGCCTGTCGCTTTCCCTTTTCGGTCAGCGATGATGGAGCCTGTGTTACGGCTAGCGATCGGACCACGGAACTCTTCAAACCCAGCAAATTGAGTATTGAGTAAACCAGTGCCTCGTGTGTCTGTTAAGAATTCACTTCGGTAACCAATCAAGCCACGGGCAGGGATTTGAAATTCAATGCGTGTGCGTCCAGAGCCTTTGCTGTCCATGCCCATCATGATGCCTTTGCGCTTGCCAAGCTTCTCTGTAACTGCACCGACGTAGGTGTCTTCGACATCGACAATGGCCATTTCCATGGGCTCTAGTTTTTTGCCGTCTTCTTCTTTAAAAATCACTTGTGGTTTGCTCACTAGCACTTCAAAGCCCTCACGGCGCATTTGTTCTAAGAGCACGGCAATTTGTAATTCACCACGGCCAAGCAACTTCCAGGTGTCCGTTTTTTCAGTGTTCTCTACACGAATGGCAACATTGTATAAAAGTTCACGGTCTAAACGCTCTTTGATTTTTCGGCTGGTTACTTGCTTGCCCTCAAGGCCAGCAAATGGGGAGTCGTTCACTGAAATTAAAACGCCAACTGTTGGCTCGTCGACCTTTAAGCGCTTCATGATTTGTGGGTTGTTTGGGTCGGTGAGTGTATCACCAATGAAGATCTCCTCAAAACCAGCTACGACAGCAATGTCACCTGCATGCAGCTCATCCACAGGTACTTGCTGATTGCCTTGATAAGAAAATAAAGCCGTTACTTTGACGTTTTTATTACCACTTTCTTGGGCCACCATGATTTGGTCTCCCACTTTAATACTTCCTTGACGGATTCGCCCAATCGCTAGACGCCCAACGAAGTTGTTGTAATCAATGTTTGCAACTAGTAATTGAAGAGGAGCATCTTGAGTCGCTTCTGGAGCTGGAAAATTATCGACGATCCAGTCGAGTAAAATTTGTAAGTTTTCACCGTTATCTTTTTCAGCTGGGTCGTGCACAGCGATACCGTCTTTTGCGATGGCATAGATGGTGTGGAAGTCGGCCTGCTCTTCATTGGCGTCAAGGTCAATGAAAAGGTCAAAGATCTCATCGAGGACTTCGTTGATACGACTATCAGGGCGATCAATCTTATTAATGCAAACAAGCAACTTAATATTTTGCTTTAAGGCTTTACTGAGCACAAAACGGGTTTGTGGAAGGGGGCCTTCACTGGCGTCTACGAGTAGAATTGCGCCATCCACCATATCTAAAATACGTTCTACTTCGCCGCCGAAGTCACTGTGACCTGGGGTATCGACGATATTCACTTTGACATCTTTGTAAATGAAAGATGCGTTTTTGGCAGCTATAGTGATTCCTCGTTCTCGCTCAAGATCCATTGAATCCATCATGCGATCTTCGACCTCTTCATTTTCGCGGAAGAGTCCACTCTGTTTGAGGAGGTGATCGACGAGGGTAGTTTTACCGTGGTCAACGTGAGCGATAATAGCAATATTTCGTATAGCTGTCATAATTGGGTCCTTGCATGTAATTGATTATTGGCAGCATAAAGGTCTTTTCTGCAATGGTCATGCTTTTTTATGGCCTCAGTTAACAAAAGAGGCCTTAAAGACACAAATAGTAATAGGGTTTAATGACTTGTTTTGTGAGACTTAGATTTGACTTTGCTCCAGTCCTTAATTTGCCAATTGGTTTTGCAGGTAGCAACGAGCTCTCCTTGAGCATTATTGATCACAGTGATCATTTCGTGCCAAGACTCATCGTCATTCTCCACAGAAGGGGCTGCACTGATTTTGCAAATGGCCGTGAGCGCACCGCGGCCCTGTTTCTCATAACTCATATTTAAGTCTTTTAAAATAAAGCGATACTTCTGTGGGCTGAAGTTTTGGGCAAGAACAAGGCCAGCCGGGTACTCGCCCAAAGTGGCTAGAGCGCAAGCATGGGCTCCTTTGATATGATTTTGGCGAGCTTTCACAGATGGTGAGTGGATTTGCACCATGTCTTTTGAAAGTTCTTGGATTTTAAACTTCAGAGGCTTGTTAAATGGAATATTAAAATCGAGGATTTTATCCAATAATCGGTGTTTTAGTTTTTTATTTTTAATTCCATCCACTTTCTTAAAGATATCAATTTTCATCGGGAAGTCCTTTTTTTAATTCATGATAATCGTTCACAATTTGGTAAATGATTTCTTCACAGCCTTTGATATCATCGACCAAGCCGACACTTTGCCCAGCACTCCAGACACTTTTCCAGCTCATATTGGTGGCTGCTTTCTCTAGCGCCTTCATACCTGCTAAATGAATGAGCGGTACGACAAATTTTTTGGTAGTAGGGTTGTTTTTTAAAAATTTGGTGACTGGGTTGAGCTTTAGCCCTTGTTTTTTAACGAAGTCTGTATTGATCACAGCAGCAGGGGTGCCGGACACTTTTTCAGTCATCACGATATCTTCAGGGTTGGAGTCAACGATGGCTTGTTTGTACTCTTGGTTCACTTTGGCTTCGGTGCTTGCGATGAAGCGTGTACCTATGCTTACAGCCTCAGCACCAAGAGCGAGACTTGCAAGCAAAGTGCGGCCATCGGCAATGCCACCAGCTGCAATCACAGGAATGTCGAGCTTTTGTTTTAGCCAAGGAATCAATGAAAACGGAGATAAGGGGCCTGCGTGCCCACCAGCTCCACTACACACAGCGATGACGGCATCAGCTCCCATATCTTGCACTTTGAGAGCGTGCTCTAAATTGGTGACATCACAAAAAACTTTAGCACCATTTTTATGAGCTTCTTTGATGGTGACTTTTGGATTACCGAGTGAGGTGATAAAGCACTCCACACCGCAATCGAGACTTGATTTTAAGTCTGTTGGGTAGCGTTTATTACTTTTATTAACAATTAAATTCACTCCAATGGGTTTTTGAGTTTGCTCTTTAATTTTTACTAGGGCTTTTTTAAACTCTTCAGGTGGTCGGTAATTGAGTGAGGGCAGTGTGCCGAGGGCTCCGGCTTCACTGGCTGCAACCACCATTTCAACATTGGAAACTAAGAACATGGGTGCTTCAATGATCGGGTACTTGAGTCCCATCATTTTGGTGAATTGTGTTTGAATGTTATTGAGGTTCATAGGCATTGCCCTTTTTTATGTATTTGTCGTGCTTAGTAGATGTCTCATCATAGTTGCTGTTGCCTCTAGAAATCAATAAAAACTGCATTTTTATGTTGATTTTAATAGGTGATTGCAGATAAAAACTTTGCTGCTTAACAAATTTTGGAGGAAAGATGGCTAAGAAGAAAAAGACAACAAAAAAGAAGGCAGCTAAAAAGAAAACAACCAAAAAAGCGGCTAAGAAAAAAACGACAAAGAAAACGGCTAAAAAGAAAGTAGCTAAGAAAAAAGCGACAAAAAAGAAAGCGAAGAAAAAAACAATGAAGAAAAAGGCTGTCAAAAAGAAGACAAAAAAGAAAGCCACAAAGAAAAAAGCCACCAAAAAAAAGGCGACTAAAAAAAAGACAACAACTAAGAAAAAAGCAAAAAAGAAAGCGACTAAAAAGAAGGCCACGAAAAAAGCCGTAAAGAAGAAAACAACGAAGGCGAAAGCCACAACAAAAAAAGCTGCGGCTCCAAAGAAAAAGGCAGCCCCTAAAAAAGCGGCAAAGCCCACTAAAAAGAAAGCAGCTAAACCTGCGCCTAAAAAATCTGACAGCAAACCAGCAAAAAACCTGACTGTATATACTGCTCAAGTGACCGTGGGCGGAACGATGCCTCAGTTTGATTTGCCTTTGACTGGGAATAAAAACTTAACGAACGAGCAGCTTAAAGGGCAAAAAACAGTGATTTACTTTTATCCAAAAGATCACACTCCTGGTTGCACTATTGAGGGCCACGATTTCTCAAAGTTAAAAAATGACTTCTCAGATAACAACACAGTTGTTTATGGTGTGTCTCGTGACTCTATAAAGTCCCACGAGCGTTTTATTGAAAAGCAAAACTACACCATTGAACTCATCAGTGATGAAGATGAAAAGCTGTGCTCTATCTTTGGTGCTATCAAATTAAAAAACATGTACGGCAAACAAGTCCGCGGCATTGATAGAAGTACTTTTGTCATCGATGAAAATGGCCAATTGGTCAAAGAGTGGAGATCTGTAAAAGTAGCAGGTCACGCTGAAGAAGTTCTTGAATACATTAAAAACAGTTAAAAACGATTATTGTTTTATTGTTCTGAAAACAAAAAATCAAATTTATGAAATATCAAAAAATGCCGTCAGAGATGTCGGCATTTTTTTCATATTAATAATTAGTAAAAAAGCCCTACTTTTAGTAGAGCTTTTATTGTGCTTAGATTAGATATCAGTTTTTTAGTTAGCAGTGCTCATCATTTGCTGTTCAACGGCTTGGATTTGCTCTAAGATGCGTTGAATTTCTTTTTTGACTTCATACCACTCTTCCGGATTGAACGACTCACCTTTGTAACAAAAGACGTTGTTGCTAGTGATGTTTGCCCAGATCCAACGACGTGGCTTCCATTCCAGGTCCATTGCCATCAACTCGTCATGCTTTTGATACAATAAAGCCACTTTATCTTTGAAGTGCTTACGAACTTTAATGAGTAATTCTTTTCTGTCAGGATCCACTTCTTTTTTAATTCTTTTGTTCAATATTCTCACAGCACGGCTGTTAAAATAAATTTTGTATCGTGTTGATCGCAGTTGATGTGGCTCTCTTAATACTCGCCATTTGTACATGTTTTCTAAATTGATTTTTAAATTCTCTTCGTCATCGTTATCCATGTCTAACATGTAGTTTCCATAGAACTGACAGACGCTTAAATTTTCGACTCCGAGTGGGTCATCTTTTTTGGCGATGACATGAATGGATTGGCGAGGTCTTTGTTTATCTATAATGAGTTGTCCGTCTTCATAGACTTTAAGGTTCACATGCTTACCCATAGAACGAACACCTTTGTATCCAGCTCTAGACTCATGACTAGAATCAGAAAGCATCACTCTTTTTAAGTCATTGTAATCATAGTTACCACTGTATTTAGTGTTTCCATAAAACTGAACCATACTTTTGGCGGAAACAATGTGATGTGCAAAAATGAAACAGCAGGCAACTAATAATTTATTCATAATCTTCAACATACGGACCTCTTTTTTTGTTTTTTTAAACTTGTAAATATACTAAGCGAAAAAATATCAACTGTGGGTATTTTTTAATAAAGTTATCAAATTAGTATGAATTGTTGTCCCATAGTTAGAAGGTGTCTTAAATGAGTTAGTTAGTTGTCTCAAATTGATGTTTTAAAGACCGTAACATTTTAAGAATATTCAGAAAAAATCCGAAACAAACCATATGAAAAATTTAATTTTTGCACTTGTTTTATTTGCTTCTGGAGTTATTTTTGCCAAGTTTTATTTCACTGTGAACACTGTTGAGAAGACCGAAGCGATTGTCGAGGAAGAAGAAGTCATTGAAGACACAAGTCTCGAAGAAGTGCCAGGTACGAACACTGAAGAGGAGCAAAATAAACCGACTGTTAAAAAACAAAACAAAGTTAAAAAAGCGGGGATTGATGATAGCATAGACTCACAACCGGCCACTGACGAGAAAGCGGTGAGCAATGAAAAGATATCTGAAATCGATAAAAAGTTAAAAGCTCTAGATGATAAAATCAACAAAGATATAAAAGGTCTGAAAGGGTACGACAAAGACTTTGCTCAGCAACTAGAGGCTGAAATCAACGATAAATCAAAAATTAAAATGGACGGTGATGATGAGTTCACGGCCAAAGAGTATGAATAATTAATAGCAAAGAATTTTCTACGATTTATACAAGTGGTTTGTTAGTATTTTCTGCGACATTTTGACTGCCAGTTAAGAAAGTTGCCGGTCTTTTTATCTTATGCTTGTTAAAAGCAGCAGTCACACGTGTGATAATATCAGTTTGGAAGGCTTTTTCAAAACGCACATCAATCACATAAGCCTTCGCTGTTAATACCAGAGCAATGGTGTGTGATAGATGACTTTCTTTTACGACGATAGAAACAGGTTTTTTTAAAAAAGCAAAACGACTTGTGTAAATCACTTCTTTGATGATTTTTTGAGCTAAATCGAGGTTAGCATTGATATCTAAGTGAAAGTCACAACAGATCATCATATCTAAGGCACCAGCATTCCCTGAGGCCACTACATCTGACATAAATTTATTGTTTGGGATGGTGACAAGGTTATCATCTAACGTGACAAGTCTTACGGCACGCAGCCCAATGTTAGCAATTTCACCGTAAGTGTCACCAAACTGCACGCGGTCACCCACTTGGAACGGACGATCAAAAAGCAATGTGACGCCAGCAACGATGGAACCTGCAATATCTTTAAGTGCAAAACCAATAGCCACGGCAGCAGAACCACCTAAACCAATGAGTAGCTTTTCTGGTGGTTTTAAAATGCCAAAAATGATTCCAATGGTTCCAAAGATATAGATGGCAAATGTTAAGATGGTTGATATTTGTAAACTGAGCAGGCGGTAACCGGGGAGCTCTTCTTCAATTTTATCGCTGAGCTTTCTTACAAATTTAGCGAGCACCATGATCATGGCAAAGGCTATAATAGCAATAAAGATTTGCTTAAAGTTCAGTTGCGATAAAAAATCGGAAAAATTAATATCAGGAGCTTCCATAGAGGTAATTGTTCCTTTTTAAGTGTTTGAGAATGGCATGCATCCACTTGATCGAAATTTTGTAACGACCATCATTGTTGTTTTTAACAATCATTCCTTCTTCTAGGCCGCGTTTGTAGGCCTGTCTTACCAAGCCTAGGGGTAAGTTTGTAGCTTCTGAGGCTTCCTTGATGTTTAAGCTTTCGTGGCGAAAGGTGGCAGCAAAAATAAATAGCATATTTTGAGTGAGTTGATTGCTGTCTTGTAAGTGAACATCTTTGGGTAAACCAACTTTAAAGTGCTTTCCGTACACGCCAATGATTGAGTTGATCCATAGGTTTTTGGCAACCTGTGGGTTGCCTTCTGATTGTTCCCATAACAATTGAAAAAAGCGTTCTTCAATATTAAAGGTTTCACCGATGTTGTGGTGCCCCTGGTTGGTGGCAGAAAATAAAATCTTATCATAATTATGCTTGTAACCTGTTTGGTTGTGCGCTGACATGATCAGTTGTTGCAGCTCTTTATCGCTCCAACGTGGCATTTTGTAGTGCGAGCGAAAGTAGTGGGTGCTGTCAGTCACACAATTTAAGTAAACCCAAGATTGTTCTGTTAGAGAACACACCCAATAGACGTTTTTATAATTAGAGTTGATCATCTGCATGAAGGTATTAAAGCCATCAAAGCCTCCGAGTTTGCCCAAAAATAGATTTTGGATGTTATCGACAAGGATCACTCTTTTTTTATTGGTTGTTGAGTCTTCGTCTTCGCCTTCAATTTTATCTTCGCGTTTGACCTTTTTTACATTGAGATTGGTTGTGAAGAACTTTTCAATGAGCTTAGGAGAGGTGAGTTTCTCGTTGATGGAAATGTAGGTGGTCTCTATACTTTTATCTTTCAACGATTTTTCTAAATGCTTTAAAAAATAAGACTTACCAACACCATGCTCTCCAGAAAGAGCCATGGTGTTTTCGTCGTCAATGCCTTCATTCCAGTTACTAATTTTTTTATAAATGCTTTCAAAAAAATTATTGTCAGCACCTATCCAGCGTTCGTCAGCAAATTCAAAATAAGATTCAAATGTCTGTTTGTACTCGTCGGGGACAACCACTTGTTGAGCTTTTGTAGTTTTTTGCGAGCTTTCTAAGCGCACACGCAATAACTTTAAAGATAGCTTTTTAATGATTTCAAAGCGCTTAAGCCAGTTAGACAACCAATTAAAAACAATATGTCCAACAATCAGACAAACGGCAGGAAAGCAAAAAAGAATTTTAAAACGGCCTTTACAAAGATCAGCAATTTTTTTGAATACTTTATGAGCACTAATGTGTTCTATGTAACTTGCAATTTCGTCAGACCACTTAGAAAAGGCATAGGAAAGAACAAAAAAGCTCACCCAATAGGCGAGTGAGTTCACTTGAATATAAATCAAGCCTTGGCTGACGGCATTTTCGACGGTGTAAAGGAAACAGTAAAGTACAAAAAAGTAAATCCCAATGAACTTAGAAGTGCCAACAATGCGCTCTTTCAGTTGCGTTTTGTTGGTGGCTCCGATACTGCGCAAAACACGGGTGAGTGACATCTCAATAATGATTCTAAATATTCTGTAGTAGGCATAAGCAATTACAAAAGGAGAGAACAGAATAAAAAACTCATAAATTGTAGAGCGTATAAGAATGTACTCACAAATGTTGACGAGAATTATGATGGAAACCCAGGTCAGAAAGGGGTTGATCTGTTGAATCCACAGGGCCATGTTGCGATAGTTTTTATTGCGGTAGCCTTTGCGGAAAAATTCTTTTTGTTTGGTATCAAGTAAATTGGAAAATCTAACAAAGAAAGAGTAAAAAATGAAAGGCAAGCAGAGAACTAGCAAAATAAGAAATGCTTCAATTACAATTTTAGTGATTCCGGCAAAGCCACCGTAGATGTTGTTCTTTAGCATTGAGACTTTTTGCTGGATGAGTGATTGGTACTGATAAGAGACCAAACGCCACTCAAGTTTGATGTCTTCAATAGCGCCGGTGTGTTGGCCAAAAATATTGATGCTGTTGGTTTGCAACTCTGCTTTGAGAATTTGTGAGCGAATGGCATTGAGCTTTTTAAAGTTTTGGTTCACCTCTATGCGTTTGCTTTCAGTGGCTTTAAAAATCTGATCACGCATGTTTTTGGCGAGGGTTTCTTGCTCTTCGTTGTCATCTGGTACTTTTTTTAAAATGTCTTCAAGTTGTTTAAAGACTGGAAAGTTATCAGGGAAATCTAGAGCATTGTAAGCCAAGGCGCGCCACTGCTGTTGAAACTCAGTGTAAGTGGTTTTTTGCGAAGTAAACTTCTCAAGCAAAGCGATGAATTTTTTTTGATCTTCCGAGCTTTTTTTTCTGAAAGTTTCGAGAATAGTGTTGAATTCATTTTCTAGTTTTTTTAAATCAATGCTTGGTTTTATAGGCTCTGTTTGAACAACTTGTTTGATTTCTTCTCTGTTTGTTTGGACAGCTTCAGTTGGTGAGTTGGCATCTACAGCCTCAGCTGTTTCTTGGTTTTCGCTGGTTGAATTTGCAGTTTCTGTAGAAGCTATCAGATTTATCGAGAACGAACAAACTAAGGTAATGAATAGGTGCTTTATCAATTGGGGTCTCATCGTCTTTATATTGTAAAATTCTAATTGCTGTATTGCAATATTAAACTAAGGCAACTGGCCTAAATAGAACTAGTTAAAATAAGTTGTGTAGACCATCTTATTATATCTAGACTAAATCAGCGAGCTGTTTATAATTATAAGGAAAATTATTCCTACACTAAAGGCAACACGTGATTAAAATAGTTATTCTTTCATTTTTAGTGAGCAGTTGCTACTTTTCGCCAATGCGTTTGGCTGGAGATTTTGTTTTTGATAAAAAAAAGCAAGAAAAGCTAATTGGGTCTGCAGAAAAAGAATTGATAAAAAAGGCCTTTAAAGGATTAGATTTAACAAAAATGAGAGACGCACATGTTCATGTTGTTGGCGTAGGACATGGTCAGACGGGGATTGAAATCAACCCTACAATGAAGTCTGTTTTTCATATTAAAAATTTTATTCGATATCACATGTTTATGAGAGCCAGTGGCGTTCAGAAAACAGACAACATCGATAAGGCTTATGTGGATCGCTTGGTTGCCCTTATAAGAAATAGCAATTTAAAATTTAAACACAACATCCTAGCATTTGATAAGCACTACCACAAAGATGGGCGCTTAAACTCTAAAATGACAGAAATGTACATACCCAATCGTTATATTTATAAACTGTCCCAAGAACACAGTGATATCTTTGAGCCAGTGATTTCCATTCACCCATACAGGAAAGACGCCGTCGAACGTTTACAGTTTTGGGCTAAAAAAGGCGTTCGTTTTGTCAAGTGGTTGCCAAATGCCATGGGAATGAACCCAGACGATCAAATTATAAATGACTATTACAAAGTGATGGTTAAATACAATATGTACCTATTGACTCATGTGGGTGTTGAGCACTCGATTGAAGCTGCTGAAAATCAAGCTTTAGGCAACCCGCTTTTATTAAGAAGGCCTCTGAGCATGGGGGTTAATATCATTGCTGCTCACGGTGCCGCCATAGGAAAATTCAAAGACTTTGAAAATAACAATCAATTAGTAGATGGATATGAACTCCTTTTAAGAATGATGGATGAACCAAAATACAAAGGTTTGTTACAAATAGATATATCAGCAACTTTGGCACGAGACCGTCTAGATCGAATGATATTAAAGCTTCTGGAGAGGCGAGATTTACACTCTCGCTTGGTTTACGGCAGTGACTACCCTGTGCCTGCGGTGAATGTGGTTATGCCTCTTGGTAAGTTGATGAAAATGGGCTTTCTCACAGAAGAACAAGTAAAGCCATTAAGCAATATTTATAAAATAAATCCCATACTATTTAATTTTGTTTTGTTTCGTTCGATCAAGCACCCAAAAACGGGTCAAAGGTTTACAGATGAGGCCTTTTACTTTTAAACTTAATTAGTGAATTAAAAATGAATGGCTTGCAATAGTGCGGAGGACAGTCATGTTTCAGTTTGGTTTGGAAAAATTATTAAAAAATAAAGAACAATTGGCAAATTTAAAAACAAAAAAAGTGTCTTTGCTTGCAAACCCCGCCTCTGTTAATCAAAACCTAAAACACAGCATAGATTTATTGTTTGAAGCTGGCATTGAGTTGTCTTCATGCTTCGGACCCCAACACGGTATGAAAGGCGAAAAGCAAGACAACATGATTGAAAGTGATGATTACCAGGATCCTAAGTATAAGATTCCAGTTTTTAGTTTGTATGGGGAGTACCGTAAACCTACTGAGGCGATGCTAGATAGCTTTGATGTGCTCTTGATTGATCTGCAAGATGTTGGCAATAGGATTTACACTTACATCGCCACTTTAGTTTATTTAATGGATGCTTGTGAAATCAAAGGAAAAGAGATTATTGTTTTAGATCGCCCCAACCCAGCTGGGCGTCCTGTTGAGGGTTTGAGCTTAAATATGGATTATGAAACCTTTGTGGGCACAGTGCCCACACCAATGCGCAATGGTTTGACCTTGGGAGAGCATGCCCTCTGGTATAAGAAATTTAAAAATTATCAACTCAAACTCACGGTGATTGGCTGTGATAATTACGACATCAATAAAGAGCCATGGCCACAGCAGGTCTCTTGGATTAACCCGAGCCCTAATTTGCCGAGGCACTCTGGGGTGTATTCCTATGCGGGCACTGTTTTGATAGAAGGGTCGACTGTTTCTGAGGGGCGAGGCACAACCACGCCATTGGAGCTCTTTGGTGCCCCCGACATTGATGGTGAGCAAGTCATTAAGAAAATGCAACAGCTCAATGAAAAATGGCTAAGTGGCTGCATATTGAGGCCTTGTTATTTTGAACCGACGTTTCAAAAACACACTCATAAGCTGTGTTCAGGGTTTCAAATTCACAATGACCATCCAAAGTATTCTGTCGATTCATTCATGCCGTTTCGTTTAGTGAGCTTGGCTTTCAAGGCAGTTAGGTTGTTGTACCCAGATTACAATTTGTGGATTCAGCCCCCTTATGAGTATGAGGAAAAACTCATGCCTATTGATATCTTGTCAGGCTCTTCCTTTTTGAGAGAGTGGGTTGATGACAACAATGCCTCGGTCGCTGATTTAGAAAGTGAGCTTTCAAAAGATGAGTCAGCCTGGAGAGCATCAAGCAAGGAATTTCATATCTACTAATAACCAAGATGCATAAAGTGACGTTTTTCGTCTTTGGTTTGTAAAAGTTTTAATCAAAAACAATTAATGTTTATATTTAGCCACTTATAGTTTTGAGTTGGCTCAAAAAACGATTGGTCTTTAATTTGTATACAAGTTTAGAGTGATTTACTTGTACGTTGATGAGGAAGGCCAAAAATGTTTAAAATTCGTTACAAACTAATATTTGCACTGATTTTCAGTCCCATGTTGGCCAACACGGGTATTGCCAAAGAGGAGCCCGTAGAAACTGTCGCTCAGAAAATAGAAAGAATCAAGAGTGACGAACAACAACAACAACAAACACCCCAAATAGATCCAAATTTAAACACTCAAAGTTCACTGCCAGAAAAGTTGGTAACAGAAGTTCAGGCAGCGGCTAGTGATCTTACGATAGAAAGTCAAGAGCTCAAACAACAGCTTCAAATGAGTAAAAAGAATCCAAGCAGTAGTGACGTACAAAAAACGAATGACCCTCTTTCAAAGTTAAAAAATATGGAGACCTTCAAAGTGTGTTCATTAGGGCACAATTATAACATTAGTAATTTTGAATTTATAAAAGTGCAACAAATCAAACAATCAGGAACTCTTTTAAAATACAAATCCCAAGAAGACGTTAAATACAATTGCGAGATGAAGATAAAGTCTGAGCAGGATCAAATGGTGACCTTGCAATGTTGGAAGGGTTTAAAAACAAATATCAATTTATCCATTTTCACATTGAGTTACTTTGTCGGAGACGGTTATCTGTTCATGCAACCTGAGAAAAACCGCTTAGTTTTAGTCAAGCCAGTTCACCTCGGCGAAGCCCATCACTGTCCTAAAAATTATAAACCTATTGTGCGCAGTAAAAAGAAGCTAAAAAGCCCAGTTGAAGAAAATCCATCTGGATTGGCTGGTTTAACTTTTTAAAAAATAAAGACCTTACACCCAAAGCCACATTAAATGGTTACTAATACTATACAATGCTCGAAAGGGTTTCAGAATTTGGGTGCAGACCAAACCCTTTGGCTGCAACTCCAGCTGCATTGAGTATGGAAGTAAGCATTTTGCAGTGGTTAATCTGAGTAGGCGCCTCTTGAATGTATTGACCTGTTTTTAATGGTCCACCTTCACCACTAATAATTAAAAAAGGATGGCCTTTGGGCTTACCATTTTTAAAGTTGGAATGGTCATTTTTAAGGTCAGAATCTAAAGCAAAATTACTACTTACAATAACAATAGATTTGTCTAAGAGATTTTTTCCACCTTCCACATTTACAGACTTAAGTTTTTTACAAAAATGAGCCACTTGTTCCATGTAAAATTTAATTTGGTTGCTATACTGATTAATCTTAGCAGTGTCTTTGCCGGTATAAATCTCATGCCATTGATGAGTAAAGGCATGGAAGTCTTGATTGTGTCCGACACTTGGGTGAGCATCTGCTGCAAAGGGGTATGATGCGCTATCAATAAGGTTGCAACTTGCAAGGTTTGAAATCAGGTCAATATGCCCTCGTGCACGATCGTAGTAATTTGTACCGCCAGGAGGGTTTGTTGTCTTACAAAGAGATTTTGATTGATTTACTTTGTTAGCCATGATTTGTTCTAAGCGCTGATAGGCTTCAATGTTTTTTTCTAATTTTTCTTTTTCAAAGCCGGTAAGTTCTTTTTGAATTGAAGATAAATCATTTCTGACAAAGTCTAATAAACTCTTTCTAGATTGTAGAGCTCTTTCAGCACTCTGCTGATCATGTTGTGGAGTGTTACTAAAATATTTTTTAAAAACTGCTAGACCATCATTAGTTGTGATTGCACGTTGGTTTTTTCCTGGTGTAGTTATAGTATCAACATACTGTCCGCCTTTTTGACCAATCATAGCTAAGGGTGTTCTTTGTTGAAGTGCTTTGGCAATATGGTAATCAATAGATTCACCAAGAAATTTATAGCTATTAGGGCTAAGCACATTTCCACCAATAGGCCTCAATCCCGTGTATAAGGTCATCCAATTGGCATTGTGATTATTTTGATTGTTTGGGCCCAAATGAGCTCCACGATAAAAAATCATATTAGGTTTTAAATTATCAAATGGACTCATTGTTGGTGTTAACTTAAAATTTCTCCCATTTCCAATTGGCCAAAAAAACTCTTCAGGCAGTCCATTTGGTAATGCAAAAAGATAAACTTTGGGTGCGGTAGAGTTAGCAAGGGCATATCGACTTCTAAAAATTGAGTTCAGCAGACAAAAAGCAAGGCCAGATGTTTTTAAAAAATGTCGTCTGGAATCATTTAGAGCCATAAATTATTTTTTCCTTTTTGTAAATTGATCAGTATTAATAATACTTAAAAAGACCTCTTTAATAGAAGCTCCTGTAGCAAGAGATCTTTTAATTTTATCTGAGAAACACGTATCAGGTTCCTCCATCGATAAAGAATAAGTCAGTAAATTTTTTGCAAAACAACTTTGCGCGTCTGAGCTTGTGCTGATGTAGTTAGATAAGTCTACAGAGTCTTTGATATGTACTTGTTTGCCACTAATTATCATGGTCGTTTCTGTATTTATGTTTTGTCCTGCTTCTTTTTCTCTGAATAGGCCCCACTCGTTAAAGCTTTCTAGAGCAAAACCATAACCATTAAATGACACATGACAGTTGATACATCCTGGTTTTTCTGTGCTAGCCTCAGCTAGTTGTCGTGTAGTGAACTGCTCACCTACTGGTTCTTCGCCGAGAGCTCCTATGTCTTTTGGGAATTGAATTTTCCCACACATAATTTTTCTTAAAACAAATGCCCCGCGATGAATCGGATTTGAATTATCTGGATTACTGTGAGCAACTAAGAAAGGTGCCATACTTAAGATTCCCTTCCTTTTATTTAAAGTGACTTCTTTGTATGTCTCATTGGGTTGAGGATGATCTACATAAATTTTTGAATTATTAGCATTTACAAAAGTAGATTGTAATGAATGCATATCTTTATAATTTAAATTTTGATCAATAATTTTTTTGGTCAATAAATTCAACTCTCCAGCGAGTGATCTTAAGACTTCATTGTTGTCAGATCCTGGTAGGGCAAACTTTTTTGTTTTATAGCTAAGGTCGCCAAGTTCAAGCCAGTTTTCGATAAAAACATTTAACGTGTTAGATTTTTCACTCAATCTTAATGCGTGAGCCTTTACTTTAGGGCTGCCAGCAAAAAATGTTTTATTCTTTAAGTCTTTCAATAGCTCCTTATCAGGTGGTGAATGGGTAAATAGGTAAGATAGTTGATTGGCTAACTCATAAGGCTTTAAGGTGTTGAGATCCGATCTTGTATCAATGCCTAGCTCAGATCTGTATATGAATTGAGGTGCTTGAAACACAGCCGCTAACATTATAATAAGTGATTCTTTCTTTGTTTCTAATAAATTAAATTGATCAACATAAAATTTTAAGTATTTATCAATGAGAACTGTGTCTATAGGGTAGCCACGAAAAACAGTTTCTAACATTAACTTTATTGAGTGATTACATGTATCGTGTTTTGCTAAACAAGATTCAAACTCAAACATATTATTTTCTAAGATTTCATTGGCAATAAGTAGCGAGTTATCAAAAAAAATTTGTGCAACAGTTTCACTGACAATCAAATTATCTGCGTAATTTGTGTAGCCATCAAAAATACCTTCAAGAGGACTTTCTGTAAAGCTATTGGGTAGTTTACCTAAGATTGATTTGACTGTATTTGAATATTCTTTTTTTGAAAGTAAGCGCATTCTTCTTTTTGGAACTTCAACGTTGCTATTGCACGAGTTTACTGTTGGGGATGCATTAAAAGTAGATGTATTTTCAGTAAAAGAATAACTTGCAGATTCAAAGCTTGGAGCACAGTTTTGAAAAAAAATAAGTAATATAACTATACTAGAAATAGTTAATGCTTTTGTCCACATTATATAAATTATAACAAATATAAATTGAGGTTGATATGTGGTGTCTCAATAAGAGACAGGAAAAGTGATTAGATTAGACCTGTGCCTAGCCTCTAGCTGGATTGGCTAGTTTAACTTTTTAGATTTTAAGATATAAGATTGTATTTTCAGTGAAGTTTGCTTTAAATTTTGATACATAAAAACCAATGAATAAGTACAAAGCATGTAATGCAATCGCATTACATACAACCTTTATAATTATTTCCATATTATTACTTGTCCATAAATTCCCATTGATCTCAAGCTTAAATCAAAAGGTCCTTGATTCTATAAAGTTTGCTGAAGACTCATACCCTTTCACTATGTATTTGAATTTTGATAAAGCTTTGCTAGGTCTAATAGTTTTTTTATGCTTTGGTTTTACAATTCATAAAAAGATAACCTATCAAAAAGTGATTAAAATTACTTTTTTCAATACTCTACTTTGTAGCAGTGTTATATTTTCGATAGCTTTATTAATTGATGCTATAAGATGGGACCCAAAATTTCCCTCTGAATCATTTATTTTTTTATTAAATAATTTATTTATAGTGTGTGTCGCAGAGGAAGCTTTTTTTCGTAGATATATTCAAGGTCATCTTCAAGAAGTGTTTAAATTTCGTTTTGGACCTTTACTTGCTTTGCTACTTGCTTCAGTTGTTTTTGGACTTGCCCACTATAAAGGTGGATTTCAAATGGTTGCGTTTGCATCACTTGCAGGCTTGTTTTACGGGGTCTCGTTTTTAAAAACAGGGCGGCTAGAGGCTTCAGTTTTGACCCACTTCGGGTTTAATATAATCCATTTCTTTTTCTTTAGTTATCCTTTTTTAGATAACTAACAAAAGGTTGAAAGGTGACATGTTAATATATGTTTAAGTCAATCAGTTTTAGGAATTAAAGAATAAAAGATATTATTTCTTTTTTTTGTTCTTCTTTAGTTTTTTATTCATGTTATCAACTTTAACTTTGAGTTTCTTTTGATAATCGACAACTTTGTTAAAGGTCACCTTTGATTTAACCCCAAGTATTCTAGCCGCCATAAGTGCTGCATTGGCTGAGTTATCAACCGCCATGGTTGCAACAGGGACCCCAGCAGGCATTTGGGCAATTGATAAAAGAGCATCCATACCGTCAAGTTTCGTTACTGAGATAGGCACTCCAATCACTGGCAATGGTGTCACTGAGGCCACCATACCTGGCAAGTGAGCAGCACCTCCCGCGGCAGCTATGATCACTTTGATTCCTTTTTTATGAGCATTTTTAGCAAATCGAATCATCATTTCAGGGGTGCGGTGAGCGGATACAATTTTGACTTCAGTCTTAATGTTGAACTCACTGAGGAGATCAATCCCTCGTTGCATTTTTGGTAAATCAGAGTCACTTCCCATAATGACGGCGACGGTTGCATTCATAAATCAAAACCTTTTAAATCTTTTTTACAATTTAATAATGCTTTATCGGCTGAAGATGACATAGAGTTTATGTGTCCCATCTTTCGTCCGGGGCGATTGTCTTTCTTTTCATACCAATGAAGCTTGCTCTGTTTACAGACAGTTAGTTTGGGTCTAGTTTTTTTACTGCCAATCAAGTTGATCATGGCAAAGCCTTTGTTGTAGGGCTGTAAAGCAGGAACTTTGTGCCCCAGTAGGCAGTGCAAATGCAAGCTAAACTGATCTATAGCAAAACTATCAAGAGTGTGATGACCGGTGTTGTGCACGCGTGGAGCTACTTCATTAATAATTAAATCGTTGTTGTTATCAAAAAGCTCAAAAGCAATGACACCAACATAATTGATTTTAGTGAGATAGTTTTTGAGTTTTTTAATTAGAGTAGAGCTCTTTGAATGAGTGACAGGACCTTTCACCGAAAAACACTTAGCATCTTTTTGCACGCTTTCAATAGTTGGGTAATGGATGAATTGGCCTTTGCTCGTTCGGGCACAAATGATGGAAAGCTCTCTTTTAAAAGGAATGAAAGCTTCGATAATGTAATTGTCTTTATCAGAGAGCTTTAAAAATGCATCTAGCTGCTTTTTATTTTTAACAATAACAGTGCCGTAACCATCGTAACCAAACATTCTTTTTTTAGCTACAAAGCCTTTATATTTCTTATAAAACTGAGTGATAAGCATTTCATCAGATGTATGAATGAACGGGGAGGTTGGCAGTTTGTGTTTTGTGAGTGAAATTTTTTGAGTCAATCGGTCTTGAAGAGTGCTGATGTTTTTTAGACTTGGAACGTATTTTGACTTCACCTGTTTTAAAACTTGAGTGTCAGCAAACTCACTTTCATATGTGATCATATCAACTTTAGCAGCAAAGGTTTTGAGATCTTTTAGGTTGGTGTAAGAGCCTTTGTGCCAGTGGCGTGTTACCAATGCCGCTGGATCGTTTTTGTGCTGAGATAGCACATGCACCTCGAGCCCCATCTTGTGACCTTGATCACATAGCATTCTTGCCAGCTGTCCACCGCCAAGAACGCCAATCTTAATGTTGTTACGAATTGAGTTTTTTATCGAGGTCTCCGTTGTCTTCAAGTTCTTTCAGCTCGGTATATCCACCGACAAAGAAATCACCAATAAAAATTTGTGGTACGGTTCTCATCCCAGTTTTTTGGATAAGAGCCATCATATCGTCTTGTTTACCTTCAAGGTTGATCTCTTCGAAGGCCACTCCCTTGTCTGTGAGTAACCTTTTGGCGCGGTCGCAATAAGGGCAGTAATTTTTTGAATAGACTTTTACAGCTTTCATAAGTTGGTCCCTAAGTTTGTGAGTATTAAATACATTATTTTTTATGCATCTTAACTTAAATCTAAGGAAACAACTATCTAATAATACTGCATTTGTAAACTGTACGATGAGGTAAAGTTCTTTTTAAGCAATTATTGTTAAGTTGTTGAAATTATTAAGCTAGTATCTGTTGGGTCGAGTATAGATGGAGTCTAAATTTAGTTGCAGTTTGATTTACAAGTCGGTGTTGATTGTTCTATAAGCATTGAAATGAAAGACGTTGGAAATCTATCAGACATCGGTAATTATACAAGCTGTCCGCTCTGCTTGAGTGATGTTGACCATATCTATCATGAGGCCAAGGAAAAATCTTATGGTCAGATGCAGTTTCGTAAGTACTATCAATGTTCTCATTGTTCATTAGTTTTTTTGGCCCCTGAACTCAGGCTCAATTCGTCAGATGAGAAGAAAAGATATCTCGAACATAACAACAATCCGGATGATCCGAGATATTTAGACTTTCTCATGCAAAGCTGGATGGCTTTGGAGCCTTTTTTGAAAAAGGAAGTTAAGGGCTTAGACATGGGCTGTGGCCCAAACCCTGTGCTTGCTAATTACATTGTACAGCAAGGTTACGAAATGGATCACTATGATCCTTATTTTTACCCAAATGACATCACTGGAAAAACTTACGACTTCATCACTTGCACTGAGGTCATTGAACACGTTTATGACTTATATACATTTTTTAAAAAATTAAAAAAATTACTAGTTAGTGGAGGGCATCTCGCTTTGATGACCGATCTGCTCCATGAGGGTGTTGATTTCAAAAAATGGTATTACCGACAAGACAACACCCACATCTGTTTTTTTCAAAAAAAAACCCTCAATTACATTGAGGGCAATATGAATATGAAATTGATTAAAGAAAAAAACAACAGAGTCATAATATTTAAAAAATTATAGACCTTACTTTTTTTATTATAAAAGGTATCGTTTTGAATAAAGCACTGTCATCCATATGAGGATGACGTATTAGTTACATTTATTTATTTGAACGCCTTAATTTTAATATTATCAAACAACACAGCATCTGGATCACCGGTTTGTGATTTTAAACCTTCAT